>NC_020195.1 GCF_000334405.1 Blattabacterium sp. (Blatta orientalis) str. Tarazona
TTGTTGAAAGAACATGATATTTTCTTATTACAAGGAAGCAATAAGAATAATAAAAAAAATTATTTAGAAGAATCTTTAGTCTTAATTTCTAAAGAAATAGGAAAAGTAATTAAAAAATCCTCTTATTTTGAAAGTGAAGCTTGGAATATGAATAAAAATACATCCACTTTTTATAATAGGGCTTTACATATAAAAACTTTGTATTCGCCCATGGAAATTTTGGAAAAAATCTCTCATATTGAATTGAGACTCGGAAGAAAATCTAAATTTATTACGGATAAAAATGATTCTTATGAAAAAAGAAAGTACAAGGATAGAGAAATAGATATAGATATTTTGTTTTACGATCATCTTATAATGCACAGTTCTATTTTAACTATTCCACATCCTTTATTCCATTTTCGTAGATTCGCTCTAGAACCTATGTGTGAAATATCACCAAGAAAATATCATCCCGTATTTCATATTACTCTATTAGAGATATTAGGTTTTTGTGCAGATAAATTTAAAACAAGAAGAATATAATTGAAAAAAATAGGGGAAAACCAATAAGATGATTGATATTTTCCTGATTAGGATTTTTTTCTAAAATGTTAATGTTAAGTAAAGCATTTTTCATAGAGAGTTATAGAAATTTAATTCAGTTTCCTAGGACCATAATATTTTTATTTTTTTTATTCCCTATTTTTAGTTATGCAAGAAAGGAAAATAATAATTCTATATCTTTTTCTGAATCAAAGATAGAGACAGAGAAACTTGATAAGGAAAATCCTTTAAATGTAGTCAAGTATCGTTCTAATATTCAAGAACATAATGTAGAAAAAGGAAAATCTTATTTAAATGGAAATGCTTTGATAGAATATCTTGATACGAAAATTGAAGCAGATAGTATAGAGTTCAATTGGAAAAAAGGATATATACACGCTACAGGAAAAAAAAACCATCCAATTTATATCCAAAAAGGAGATAGAAAATATTCTATTTACAGACTTTTTCATCTAGACTTAGGTGAAAAAAAGTGGAATGCTAAGGAAATCTATATCCAAGAAAAAGATCATGTGATTATAGCCAATAGTATAAAAGAAGAAAAGAATTATAGTTTAATGGAAAAAGTAATATATACCGCAGATCCACTATTTATAGAAAAAAAGGAGATATATCCAGATTTTTATCTGAAAACAAATTATTTGAAATATTTTCATAAAAAAAAATCTATTTTTACCGGACCTGTATTTTTTTATTTGTATCGAGTTCCAATTCCTCTAGTGTTTCCATTTTTATATATCCCTGATAGTATTTCTTCTTATGGAATTCCTTTTCCTAGATTTGGAATTAAGAACAAGAAAATTTCTATAGAAAACATAGGAATTTTTTTTCCTATTTCCAATTATTTCAATTGTAGAATTAACGGTTCTATATATGGAATTGACAAATGGAAATTAAAAACAGAAATAGAATATAAATTAAAATATGGAGATAATGGATTCCTTTTTTTTGATTATCAATCCATATCAAAAAAAGATTTTGATTATCAATTAAAATGGAAACATAATCAAGATATTAAATCAAATTCTGAAATAAAATTTAATGCAGATATGAATTATCATAATCAATTTACTAAAAAAACAAATTCATCCATAAATAAGGAAGTAAATATTTCTAATATTAGCTTAATAAAAAAATTTCAAGAATCTTTTTTAAAGATCGAGACTTATATGATTCAAAACCTACAGAAAGGAGAGACGGATTTAAAAGTTCCAAAAATTAATCTATCCATTCGAAAAAAACCTTTTTTTCTAAATAAAAATCCGTTTTTACGTCAATTCGTTATGGATTATAAAGTTTCGGCATCTAATTCTATCTATCAAAATAAAATAGAAAAAAGAACAGATATTCAAACTGAAATCAATAACACTATAAACTTATCCACCTATTATATTCTTCCTGTTCATTATTATCCTTATTTGAATTTGAAAATTTCTCCAAAAATTCATTATAAAGGATCTTCTACCTGGTATTTTTTTTCTTGTAAATCTTTATTTCAAGCAATAAATATATCCATGGATGTATTATTTCCTTCTATAGAAAGGATATTTGTAATGAATAAAAGGTATTTATTATTGAGATATAAAATGGAACCTATGCTATCTTTCAATTTTGGATCATTTTTTCCTATTTTTATTCATCAGGAGGAGGAGGAGAAAAACTCTATTAAAAAAAGAATCCATCTAACGTTAGATAATAATTTTGAATTAAAAATAAAGAATAATAGAGAATATGAAAAAATAAAAATACTTGAATCATTTCAAATGAAATCCTCTTATGTCTTTGAGGAAGAATTCTTGAAATTGGAAAACTTCTATTTTGCAGGATATACAGATTTTACGAAATATTTAGGAATAAAATATGAAGGGAGAATAGATTTCTATGAAAAAGAAAATTGTAAATCAATTTTTTTGGATAAAAAAAAATTCAAATTCGATTTTTCACTTCGTTATCATTTGATAAAAAATCAAATGAATTTCTTGTATGAAAAAGAAGGAATTAATTCTTATGAATGCTTTCTTTTCGATAAGGATAATTATGCGAAATATCCAATTCCATTGGATTTAAGAATTGATTTTCATTCGAATTATGAAAATAAAAACAATAATAATAAACCTTATTCATTAAATAACAATTTTTTAAGTATAAATGGATCTATAGGTTTAACCAAATATTGGAAGATAGAGATTCACACGGATTATGATCTTTTCAAAAAAAGAATAACTTTTGCAAACATAATCTTTTACAGAGATTTAAGAAGTTTCAAAATGAATTTTAACTGGTCCCCCATGGGGAAAACTCCTTTTTGGTCTTTTTTTATTGGAATAAAAGATCCAAATTTAAGCAACATTATACAGTATAAGGAAACCAATTAATAAAAAATAATATGAAGCCAAAAAAAATTTTCATCAAAAAAATATCTTCTTTTGGACCATACAGTACATGCGTCCTAATAGAAAATTTTCTGTTTATTTCTGGACAAATAGCCGTTGATCCAGATACTGGAAAATTAGTTGATGAAACTATAGAAATGGAAACGGAAAGAGTCATGAAAAACTTGCAAATTATTCTTTCAGAAATTGGAATCGATTTTCAAAACGTTATAAAATCTTCCTTATTTGTAAAAAATATGGAAGATTTCTCAAAAATAAATTATTCCTATTCAAAATTTTTTCCAAGAGAATATTACCCTGCTAGAGAAACTATTCAAGTTTCTGGATTGCCAAAAAATGCGAACATAGAAATATCCTTAATAGCATATAAAAAAAATTAAAAATGGAGATTTTATTTTCCTGATTTTTGAATTGAAAAAAAGATGAATTCAAAATATTATTTTTTTTTATTAGGATTCATTTTACTTTTTTTCTATAAAGGGAACTCTAAAGGAAAAAAAAAAATACAAATCAAACTAATTCATGCCGATTTTATACAAAAAAATGAAAACAACGATAAAAATGCTTTTTTTCTCATAGGACGTGTTCATTTTCAACATAATGGATATGATCTTTTTTGTGATAGAGCTATCTATTACAAAAAAAGTAATCTATTTTCCGGATATGGAAATGTTCAATTAAAATCAGATAAAAACAAAATATTTTCTCATGAAATAGAATATCATGGAAATAGCAATAACCTGAAGGTTTTAGGTAGGGTAGTTTTATTTCAAGAAAATATAAAACTAACAGCAAATGCAATTAATTATAATTTTAGGAAAAAAATTTTTCAGGCTATCAAAAACGTCGTTTTATTTTTCCACGAATTAAAATTATCTACTAATATTTTAGAATATAATCTGCATCTTAAAAAGATTTCTTATAAAAAAGGCGGTTTTGTTTTTTATAAAGATTCAGCTCTCTATAGTAAGGAAGGAGATTTTTTTCCTGTAAAAAAAAAGGCAAAACTAAAATTTGAAGTAAAATTAATCCTTAGTAAAAAATATACAGTATATTCAAATGCCATGGAATATCTATTCCAAAAAAATAAAATAAATTTTCCTAGTCCTACTATTATAATGGAAAGGAATAATACAAATAATTTTATCTATACAAAAGAAGGATCTTTTTTGCCCAAAGAAGAAATTTTTTTATCCAAAAAATATTGTAGCATTCATTACAACGGAAAAATTGTAGCAGGAGATTATTTTTTTTTCGATCAAAAGAAAAAATATGGATTTATCAAAAATGTCTTTTTAGAAGATAAAGAAAAATCCTATGTAATAGGAGGTGATGGATATTTAGATTTTGTTTCCGGATTAATTTCTTTAAAAAACCATCCCGTGTCTGTAATAAAAATATCTGCAGATAATTCTATCTTTCTTTATTCGGATGCTATAAAAATATACTTCAAAAATGATTCTGCATACTTAATTCAAGTTTTTTCTGTTAAAGGTTTTTTTCTGAATGAAAACCTTCAAGGAAGATGTGAATATTTGATATACAAAAAATTAGATAATTCCATTCATTTTTATGGAAATCCCATTTTTTGGATAAATAACCAACAATTTTCTGGAGATTTTATATCTATTCATCTTAAAAAAGATTTTTTATTAGATTATTTGAAAATTTTTAAAAATGCCTTCTACATAAAAAAAATAAATTCAAATGAATTTAATCAAATACAAGGAGAAATTATGATAGGTTTTTTTCATCCAAAAAATATTTTATCAAAAATTTTGATTAAAGGAAATGTGAAAAGTATTATTTTTCCTTATTTTTTTCAGGATAAGGGGAATATGAAGAAAATAATTAATAAATCTTCTTGTGGGATGATCGACGTGGATTTAGAGAAAGGAAAAAAAATCAAAAAAATTTCCTGCATAAATAATGCTAATTCAGAACTCTTCTTTTTGCATAAGACCAATTACAAGGAGCCTCTTTTTCTTCCTAACTTTTCCTGGATAGAAAAAGAAAAACCTAAAAATGAAAAATATCTTATCCATAAAAAAATGGAAAAATATCGAAGAGAAAGCTTATTGGAAAAAAAAGAAATCAAAAAAATAATAAAATACAATTAAATTCTTATGAAAGGATTAGAAAATGATTTTATGCAATATCAGACTCAAGTGGTTCCTCATCCTATGAAAATTAGGGTAGATTATGCAGATGGTCATTATATTTACGGAAAAGATGGTAAAAAATATTTAGATTTTGTTGCAGGGGTTTCTGTCAATACCTTCGGACATGGAAATAAAAAAATAAAAGAAGCCATAAAAGAACAAGTAGAAAAATATTTACATACTATGGTCTATGGGGAATTCATACAGGAACCATGTGTAAAACTTTGTAAAAGTCTAGCAGAAAATACTCCATATCCGCTAAAGAAAACTTATTTAGTCACGTCTGGAACGGAAGCTGTAGAAGGGGCCTTGAAATTAGCTAAGGGTTATACTGGAAGAGAAGAAATCATATCTTGTAAATGGGCTTATCATGGGAGCACTCATGGATCTATGAGTATTATGGGGAATGAAAACTACAAAAGGTCTTTCAGGCCTCTACTTCCCCTAATTAAATTTTTTACATTTAATAAAATAGAAGAATTAGCTTCTTCCATTACAGAAAAAACAGCTTGTGTTATTTTAGAAACGATACAATGTTCTTCTGGAGTTAGATTGCCTAAAAATTCTTTTCTCAAAGAAGTAAAAAAAAAATGTGAAGAAAAAAAGGTTTTAATGATATTGGATGAAATCCAAACAGGATTTGGAAGAACAGGAAAACTTTTTGCCTTTGAACATTATGGAATAGTTCCAGATATTCTGATAATGGGAAAAGGAATGGGAGGAGGAATGCCTATAAGTGGATTTATGTCCTCTGATGAAATCATGAAATTTTTTTCTGATCATGTTCCTTTTGGTCATTTAAGCACTTTTGGGGGGAATCCTGTAGCGGCTTCTGCTTCTTTAACAACACTAAATCAACTTATTGAGTCTAACATCATGGATGATATTTTTCTAAAAGAAAAATGGATAAGAAAATATTTAGTTCATGATCAAATCAAAAATATTCATGGAAAAGGACTTCTTTTATCTTTGGAATTGAAAAATGAAAATTATACTCATAGAGTATTAGAATCTTGTTTAAAAAAAGGATTAATTTTATTTCGTTTTTTATTTCATAGTAGTTCTTTGCGGATTTCCCCTCCGTTAACTATTACAGAAAAAGAAATTCAAGAAGGATGTTCTATTATTATAGAATCTTTGAACAATCTTAAAAAGTAAGAAAATTAAGATGTTTTTTTAAAAAAATGTAATTGAGATTTTTTATTGAATTATCGTATAATGGGAAATCTTACCATGGATGGCAAATTCAGAGTGAAGTAAATTCTGTAGAAGGACAATTAGAATATTGTTTATCTAAATTATTAAATACTTCTATAAATATAGTGGGAGCGGGGAGAACAGACAGAGGAGTTCATGCCAAACAAATGTTTGCACATTTTGATTTTGAAGAAAAGATAAGTAGTAATTTTGTTAAGAGATTAAATCTTTTTTTGCCTAAATCTATTTATGTCTCCAATATTTTTCCAGTTAAAAAACATATTCATGCAAGATTTAATGCATTAAGACGTACTTACAAATATTATTTGAAAAGTGAAAAAAATCCATTTTTTCAAGATTTTTCTTGGCATTGTTTCTATCCATTAGATATTCAAAGAATGAATCTAGCTTCTCAAATTTTAATGAAATATAAAGATTTTAGTTCTTTTTGTAAAAAGAGAAAGGATAAAAAAAATAATATATGTGATATATATCATGCTGATTGGTCTAGAAATAAAATTCATTTTTGTTTTACTATTGAAGCTAATCGTTTTTTAAGAAATATGGTTAGATCCATAATTGGAACATTGATTGATGTGGGAAGAGGAAAAATTAGCATAAATCAATTTATAGAAATTATAGAGTTAAAAGATCCTAATACTTTTAGTAGTCCTTCCGTTCCTGCATGTGGTTTATTTCTTACTAAAATTCTTTATCCAGAAGACATTTTTCTATGAAAAAAAATTTAAAAAAAGAAAAATCTTCCTTAAAACAACTTTTAAAAATTAGTTTAAATTATAAACTTATATTAATAGTTACAGTAGGGATTTCTATATTAATATCTTTTATATCTGCTTATCGTCCTAAATTGATACAAAAGGCTATAGACGTTCATATAGTTTATAAGGATTTTTTTGGTCTGAAAAATATTTTAATATGGATTATTTTACTTCTTTTCTTAGAAAGTATATTTCATTTTATTTTATTATATCTATCTAATATATTAGCCCAAAATGTTATCAAAACAATTAGAATTCAATTGTTTGAAAAATTACTACATTTCAATAATTCTTTTTTTAGTAAGACCCCAATTGGTAAATTGGTTTCTTATTCTGTTTCAGACATAGAAACTATTACTGTCATATTTAATGATGGAATCCTACTTGTATCTGGAGATGTTTTAAGAATCATGATGATCATTATTATGATGTATACAGTGCATAAAGAGTTATCCTTTATAGTTTTTTTAACAATTCCCTTTATGTACTTTATTACTCGTTTTTTTCAAAACACATTGAAAAAAACTTTTCATGAAGAACGTGTACAAACTTCACGTTTAAATAGTTTTTTACAAGAAAATATCATAGGAATGTCTATTATACAACTTTTTCATAAAGAGAAAGAAGAATATTTAAAATTTAAATCTATCAATCATAGATTGATGAATGCACATTTTAAAACTATTTTTTATTTTTCTATTTTTTTTCCAATAGTGGAACTTGTATCTGCAGTTACAATAAGTATTGTAATATTTTATGGAGGGTTTCATGCTATGGAAAGTGAAAATGTGAAACCTGGACAAATTATTGCTTTTATTTTTTTTATTTATCTTCTTTTTCGCCCTATGCGGCAAATAGCAGATAGATTTAACATTATACAAAGAGGAATAGCTGGTATAGAACGTCTATTTTCCATATTAAACTCTGAAGAGATGATTGTTAATAAGGGGAACATACGAATAAAAAAATTAAAAGGACATATTGTATTTAATAATGTTTATTTTTCCTATATTGATGGAGAAACAGTTTTGAAAGGAATTTCTTTTGAAATAAAACCTGGAGAAAAAATAGCTATAGTGGGATCTACAGGTTCTGGAAAATCTACCATAACACATTTAATTTCTAGATTATACGATATAAAAAAAGGAAAAATCATAATTGATGGACATTGTATTCAAGATATTGAACTAAAAAATCTAAGATCTCATATAAGAGTAGTTACACAGGATACCTTTTTATTTAATGATTCTATTCTCAATAATATTACCTTAGGGGATCCTTCAATTAGTGTAGAAAAAATAGAAGAAATGGCAAAAAAAATAGGAATACATGGTTTTATTACATCTTTTCCTCACGGATATAAATCCATTGTAAAAGAAAGAGGAGGGATCTTATCACTTGGAGAAAAACAATTGATTGCCTTTTTAAGAGTACAAATGCATCCTTATTCTATACTGATCTTAGATGAAGCAACTGCATCTTTAAATAAAGAATTGGAAAAATTGATCTATCATGCTACAGATCGTTTAACTAAAAATAAAACTTCAATTATTATCACTCATCGTCTTTCTACGTTAGAAAATGCTGATAAAATTTTAGTGATAAACAAAGGTCATCTTGTAGAAAAAGGAAGTCATAAGGAATTAATTCAATTAAATGGATATTATGCAGGTTTATTCAATAAGTAATCTTAATTATTTCCCTGGACAAGGATATTCTATTCTTAAATAAGTTTTTTTAACTGGTTTTTTATCCAATTTTTGATTTTTTCTTCTTGCTTTATATTCATGACTAAATTTTTTAATTGAGCATAATCTTCTTTAAAAGAAATAGGATGAGAAGGTTTACGTTTTAATAATTTGATTATGAAAAAAACTTCTTTTCCATTTACAATTTCTTTATAAGGTTCAGAAATTTCTCCATCTTTTAAATTTTGTAATGTTTTTTTCAAATTTTTTGATATTTGATTTTCTTCAACCCAAATTTTTTTCCATACAGAATGATTCACAATTCCATTGTGCAATAGAGGTCTTTCATTTGAAATAGTTTCAAAAGAAATTTCATGATTTATAAGACGATTTTTAATTTCATATGCAAATGATTTAGCTTTTCGTAATTCTTCTTCCGTATATTTAGGTTGTATTAAAATGTGTCTTATATCTATTTCTTCTCCTCTTTTTTTTTCTAACTTAACTAAATGAAAACCTAAATCTGTTTCAAAAGGTTCAGATATTTGTTTTTCTTCTAAAGAAAAAACTATTCGTTCGAATTCTTTTGATATATTTTTTTTCTTAATTCCATTAATGAGACCACCTTTGAATGCAGAAGAATAATCTTCTGATAATAAAATAGCTTTCATGGAAAAATCCTTATCAGAATGTATTTCCTTTTTTATTTTTTTTAAAAAATTCACAATTTTTTCTCGATGTTCTTTACTGAATTTTGGAGATAAAATCATATAAGAAACACAAATTTTTTTAGGAACAATAGGAAGTTTTTCTTTTTCTTTATTAAAAAAATATTTTACCTCTTCAGGAGATATCTCAATATCTTCCTTCATTTTTTGATAAAACTTCTCTATATACTGATTATTTTTAATTTTTTCAGTCAATTCTTTCAAAGATAAATTTTTGGAAAAATCACTATTAAATTTCTTTAAAAATTCTTCTTTGTTTGATTGGATTTCTTGATTATCTATTTGTATACTCGGATCTTTTTTTGCATGATAAAGTATCAACTTATGAATTATCAAATTTTCTAATCCTTTACAAGGGGGAATTTTTTTATTAGAATTTAAATAATGTTTTAATTCGGAATCTAAGAGTATTTCATCTCCTATGACAGCTGTAATTCCACCTATCTTTTCAAAAGTGAATGAATGAGAAGGAATACAGAAAATTATCAACATCAAAAAAATAAAAAAACATTCTTGTTTTAACTTAAAGAAAATATTTCTCATATCATAAATTAAATTTGCAATTTAATAATCAAACTGATTAAAAAAAAAAATTATCAATTATGACTTTGATAACTAAAAATCTATACAAAAAGTATAAAAAAAAAAATGTGGTTAAAGATGTCTCTATTCGTTTAAATCGCGGAGAAATAGTGGGGATTATAGGTCCAAATGGAGCTGGAAAAACTACTTCTTTTTATATGATTGTAGGAATGATTCAACCTGATCAAGGTAAAATATTTCTTAATGGAGAAAATATTACTGGATATCCCATGTATAAACGTTCTAGAAAAGGAATTGGATATTTAGCACAAGAACCGTCTATTTTTAGAAAACTATCTGTAGAAGATAATATTTTATGCATATTAGAAATGAAAAAAAATTCCTATAAAGAAATAAAAATAAGAACGGAAGAACTTCTGGAAGAATTAGGATTACAGCATATCCGAAAATTACAGGGAGGAATTCTCTCTGGTGGAGAACGTAGACGTACTGAAATTGCTAGATGTTTAGCTATAAATCCTACATTTATTCTTTTAGATGAACCTTTTTCTGGAATAGATCCTATAGCTATAGAAGAATTACAAAAAATTATTCTTTACTTTAAAAAAAAAAATATTGGGATATTAATTACTGATCATAATGTTCAAGAAACTTTTCTGATAGCAGATCGTCTTTATCTCATGTTTGAAGGGCAAATTTTAAAAGATGGACCTCCTAAAAAATTAATGCAAGATCCTATGGTAAAAAAAGTTTATTTGGGAAATTATTTTGTAAAAATCCATAAAAAAGAAAAATGAATCATCGTTTTAAAGGTCCAGAAATAGAATTATTTCTTAATGGAGAACCGCCTGATATTTTCTGTAAAAAAAATTTTTTTTATAAAAAAAATATTTGCGGTTGATGGAGCTTTTTACTATTTAAAAAAAATGGGAATCCAGATAGATTATCTTAGTGGAGATTTAGACTCTCTTTTAAAAAAAGATATTCCTTTAGGAAGTAATTTTTTTGAAACGAATGATCAAAATTATACTGATTTTGATAAAGCTTTGAAAATCATACATCATAAAGGTTTTTTAAATGTGAATGTTTGGGGAGCTAGTGGAAAAGAACAAGATCATTTTTTGGGAAATTTATCTACAGCTTTGAAATATAAAAGAAAGTTATCTTTAATTTTTCATGATGATTATCATTCTTATTTTTTTTCTGATAAAAAAAATATTTTTTATCAGAAAAAAAATAAAAAGATATCTCTCTTTCCATTTCCAAAAGTAGAAGGACTCCTTACTCATGGTCTAAAATATCCGATAAGTAAGGAATTATTAAAAATAGGTAAACGGATAGGAATTAGAAATGAAGCTATAGAAAATCTAATAGAAATAAGTTATCAAAAGGGAGAATTATTAATTTTCATAGAAAAATAATTGAAATACAATAAATTTTACGAATAATCTTTCCTATATTTTTAAATCTGGATAAAGAATGACGTAAATATTACTTTTTTATCTCTTGATAAGATTTTCCTATATAATTTAGGAGATCTCCAGCTATTAGAGATTCTTCATTTAATTCTATAGAAGCTAAATCTCCGGATAATCCATGTAAATAGACCCCCATAAGACAAGAATCTTTTGGAGAGTATCCTTGAGCCAATAAACCTGTAATTATTCCGGTAAGAACATCTCCACTACCTGCGGTGGACATTCCTGGATTTCCGGTACTATTAAAATATAGGTCTCCATTTGGAGTAGCAATGACTGTATGTGCTCCTTTTAATACAAGGTAAAAAGTATGTTTCTTGGCTAATTTTTTTAAATTATCCAATTTTTGATAATCATTTTTCCATGGACCATATAATCTATGAAATTCCTTGGGGTGTGGAGTAAGAATAGTATTTTCCGGAATAAAATTTAATATGCTTAATTTATCTGATAAGATATTTATAGCATCGGCATCTATGACCATAGGAGTTTTCTTTTTTTTCTTCTTAAGAAAGAAAGATTCTAAAGCATATGCTGTTATAGGATTTTTACCCATTCCCATTCCTATTCCTATAGCATTAACAGGAATATCATTAGGGATGTTACTTATAAAATTATCTCTTAAATCTGTATTAACTATTGCTTCCGGAATAATGGTTTGTATGATTTGATATCCACAACGTGGGATATATACACTTAATTTTCCTATTCCAATTCGAAACTCCTTTGCAGAAAGAACCATAGATCCAATCATTCCATAATGTCCTCCAATAAGCAGTCCATGACCAAAATTTCCTTTATGGGAAAATTTTTTTCTTTTTTTATATATGAACTGAATACATTTTTTATCTAGATAAAAGTTTTTTACAGGAATATTATTTGTATATTCATCTTTCCATCCAATGTTCAATAAATCCCATTTTCCAACATAATCCGCATAGTCTGGAAAAAAAAGAGGTAATTTTGGAACTTGGAAAGTTAATGTATAATCAGCTTTAATAATAACTTCCAAATCTTCTCTATTTTTTTCCATAAAAATTCCAGAAGGAATATCTATAGATATAACAGATGTAAATTTTTTATCATTGATAAAATGAAAAAATGATTTCCAATATTTATTTATAGAACGGTTCAATCCGATTCCAAAAATCGCATCAATAAGTATACTATTTCTATTTAGAAATGGAAATGGATCTCCTTTCTTAATTTTTTTCAATTCTATTCCATATTTGAATATCTTATTTTTATTTAAGACAAATTCTGGAGATAAATGATTAGAAATATAAAGGATATATACAGTTATATTAACTCCATGTTGATATAACATTCTAGCCAAAGCAAGACCATCTCCTCCATTTTTTCCATTTCCTGCTAAAACTATCACTTTATGAAGTGTATGGAAGTGATTCATGATCCAATAAAAACAACTTTTTGCTGCTCTTTCCATTAATTCTATAGAAGAAATATCTTCGTTATCAATACAATATTGATCTATTTTTTTAATTTGATTTAATGAAAGAATTTTCATTTTTTAAAATGAATTTATTATTTTTGATTTGGTTATTTGTTTAACAAAAATAATATAAAACGATAAATTTTGATATTTAGATGGCCGAGTATAATTTGACCCTTCCAGCCATGGGGGAAAGTATAGCTGAGGCTACTATCATTCGTTGGTTAAAAAACGAAGGAGATTCTATAAAAAAAGAAGATATTTTAGTGGAAATTGCTACGGATAAGGTAGATTCTGAAATTTATTCTCCTGTAAATGGAATATTGAAAAAAAAATTGTTTTCTGCAAATGAAGTGGCTAAGATAGGAAGTTCTATAGCTATTTTAGAAACAGAAGAAACATTCAAAATATTTCCTGAAGAGGATGTTTATGCAGCAGAATCTCCATGTAAACGTTTCTATTCTCCTCTTGTACGTGCTATTGCTCATAAGGAAGGAATCAGTTCATCTGAATTAGATACTATAGAAGGGACCGGATATAAAAATCGTGTAACTAAAAAGGACATTCTGAAATATCTTCTTCATTTAAAGAAAAAAACTAGAATCATATCTCCTAATTATGCATTGTTCTCCTCCTATAACAGTCAGAATCATGAGGAAATCGTAGAGATGGATAGAATGCGTAAGATTACGGCTACTCATATGATTGAAAGTAAAAACATATCTGCACATGTGACTTCATTTGTGGAAGCAGATGTGACAAATATTGTCAAATGGAGAGATAAAATAAAGGAGTCTTTCCAGAAAAAGACAGGAGAAAAATTAACCTTAATGTCCGTTTTTGTAGAATGTGTAGTTAAAGCTATAAAAGATCTTCCAATGATCAATATTTCTGTTAATGGAACTAATATTATAAAAAAGAGAAATATTCATATAGGATTAGCTACCGCATTACCTAATGGTAATTTGATTGTTCCTGTGATTAAACATGCAGATTCCTATAGTTTAGGAGGATTAATAAAAATTATTAATGATTTAATCAAAAGAGCTAGATCTAATCAATTAAAACCTGAAGAAACTCAAGGAGGAACTTATACAATCAGTAATATTGGAAGCTTTGGAAATCTATTTGGAACTCCTATTATACATCAACCACAAGTGGCTATTATGGCAATAGGTTTAATCCAAAAAAAATTATCTATAATAGAAACTTCAGAGGGAGATTTTATTGGGATAAGACATAAAATTTATTTATCTCATTCTTATGATCATAGAGTAATCGATGGAGTTTTGGGAGGAGGGTTTGTTAAAAAAGTAGCCTTATATTTAGAAAAATTTAATTGTTATACAAAAATAATATGAAAATAAGTTTTGATGTATTAATAGAAATTCCTAAAGGAAGTAGAAATAAATATGAATTTGATAAAAAAAATAATCTAATTCGTTTAGATAGAGTCTTATATTCTCCTATGAGCTATCCAACAGACTATGGTTTTATTCCAAAAACTCTTTCAAAAGATGGAGATCCATTAGATGTCTTAGTTTTCTTAACAGAACCTACAATACCAGGTTGTTTAATTACAGTAAAACCCATTGGAATTTTTTTTATGACTGATGAAAAAGGCGAAGATGAAAAAATTATCTGTGTTCCTATCTCTGATCCAAATTATAATACAATTAACAATGTTGATGAAATATCATTTCATGTTAAAAAAGAAATTGAACATTTTTTTCTCGTGTATAAAGATCTAGAAAATAAGAAAGTAAAAATTGGAGATTGGAAGAATCAAAAGGTAGCTATTTCTGTTTATAAAGAATCTTATTTGAGGTATAAAAATTTTTATCCGAATGGATAAATTTTATAAACGCAATTCTTTTAATTTTTCCTTTTTTAAAAAATAAGGAGTGTTTACCATCGTATCTCTTCCAGAATTATTTTTTGGAAAGGCAATAAAATCTTTTATATTTTCTTTTCCTTCTAAAATAGTTATTAATCTATCTAATCCAAAAGCAATTCCCCCATGAGGTGGGGCCCCATATTCAAAAGCTTTTGTTAAAAAACCAAATTCTGATTCTATGTCTTTTATTGAAAACCCCAAATGTTTAAATATTGAATCTTGTATATTTTTATCATGAACACGTATAGAGCCTCCTCCAATCTCCATTCCATTAATAATCAATTCGTAGGATTTGGAACGAATATATCCTGAATTTTTCTTATCCAATAAATGAATATCCTCTTTTATTGGACTAGTAAAAGGATGATGGAAAGATTTATATCGTTTGGATTCTTCATCCCATTCAAAAAGCGGTAAATCTATAATCCATAAAGGTTTAAATACTTGAGGATTTTTTAAATTTAAATGATGAGCCATTTCTATACGTAATTTACTTAGTTTCGCTCTTGTTTGTTTTTTTTTCCTAAAAATTATGAACAGTAAATCACCAGGTTTTGCTTTAAAACATTTTATGAGTTTCATTAAATTTTCATGACTTAATAATTTTTTTGAAGAAAGTATTGTCTTATCCGTAAAGAATTTTATCCAAAATATTTCTTCAGGGTTTATTTTTGGTTCTCTTATACCTTCTATAATTGAATAAATTTGATTACATGTATAATGACTACATTTTGGAACATTTATTCCTATTGTTAATTCATTTTTTTTGAAAAATTCAATTCCTTTTTTTTGTACCCACTCATTGAGTTTCACAAATTTCATTCCAAAACGTAAATCAGGAGAATCTGTTCCGTACAGATCCATGGACTCAGAATAAGAAATGCATGTAAAAGATTCTAATTCAATATTTTTCATTTTTTTAAATAGATGTTTAATAAAATTTTCAAAAAAAATCAAAATGTCATGAACATCTACAAAAGCCATCTCACAATCTATTTGTGTAAATTCTATTTGACGATCTGAACGAGCATCTTCATCTCGAAAACATTTTGCTATTTGAAAATATTTATCTATGCCTCCTATCATCAATAATTGTTTGAATAATTGAGGAGATTGAGGTAAGGCATAAAACATTCCAGAATGTATCCTAGACGGGACCACAAAACTTCTAGCTCCTTCCGGAGTTTGGTTTATCAATACAGGAGTTTCTATTTCTAAAAATCCGTTTTTAGAAAGGAAATTTCTTATTTCTAGAGAAATATCATGACGAAGGATTAAATTATTTTTTATAGGATTTCTTCGAATATCAAGATATCTATATTTCATCCGACATTCTTCATCTCCATCTGTTTGATCTTCTATAAGAAAAGGAATAGGAATAGAAGGATTTAATATTTCTAGTCTAGAAACTAAAACTTCTATTTCCCCTGTAGGGATCTTTTGATTTATAGATTTTCTTTTTATTACTTCTCCACTGATTTTAATGACGAATTCTTTTCTTAATTCTATCTTATTGATTAACTTTTTTGAAAAAATAAGTTGTATAATTCCAAAAAAATCTCTAAGATCTATAAAAATTAAGGAACCTAAATTTCTTATTTTTTGAATCCATCCAGATAAAATTACTTTTTTTCCAATATCATTTTTACACAATTCTCCGCAATTATGTGTTCTGTAATAGTGCATTTCAACTATTTTTATGATTTTTAGTAGATAATTCCTCATAAACTTCTACAAGATCTCCAGGTCTAAGATTATTGAAATTTTTAATCCCCAGTCCACATTCATATCCTTTAGAAACTTCTTTCACATCTTCTTTAAAACGTTTCAAAGAAGCAAACTCTCCATTATGAATTACAATCCCTTCCCTAATTAATCTTACTTTTGCTTGACGTAATAATTTTCCTTCTACTACCATACATCCAGCTATCGTTCCAGTTTTTGGAATTTTGAAGATCTCTCTTATTTCTGCATTTCCTAATATCTTTTCTCTTATTTCAGGGGATAGCATTCCATCCATGGCTTCTTTTATATCATTGATCACATCATATATAATTGAATAAGTCCGTATTTCTATATCCTCTTTTTTTGCTATATTTTTAGCCCCATGATTAGGACGAACATTAAATCCTATAATAATAGCATCAGAAGCGCTAGCTAATAAAATATCAGACTCTGTTATTTGACCAACTCCTTTATATATAATATTTACCATAATGGTCTTTATAGATAATTTTTGAAGTGCATCAGCTAGAGCTTCAACAGATCCATCTACATCTCCCTTAAGAATTATTTTTAGTTCTTTAAAATCTCCTAGGGCTATACGTCTACCTATTTCATCTAAAGTCAAATGCTTTTGAGCTCGTATATTTTGTTCTCTTTGTAATTGTTCTCTTCTGGAAGCAATCTGTTTAGCTTCTTTTTCATCTTTAAAAACTTTGAATTTATCTCCAGCGGTAGGAGCTCCATTTAATCCAAGTATAGTAATCGGCTTAGAAGGTCCTGCTAATGAAATGGATTTTCCCCGTTCATCTAAAATATTTTTTACTTTTCCATGATGGATCCCTGCTAATACATAGTCTCCCAATTTTAAGGTTCCACCTTGTAAAAGCATAGTTGTTACATAACCTCTTCCTTTATCTAAAGAGGCTTCTATTACTGTACCTACAGCAGGTTTATTCGGATTAGCTTTTAAATCTAGTAGTTCAGCTACCAAAAGAACTTTTTCTAATAATTTATCCACTCCTGTTCCTAATTTTGCGGATATTTCTTGGGAAGGGTATTTTCCTCCCCATTCTTCAACTAAGAAATTTAAATTAGCCAATTGTTCTCTAATTTTTTCAGGTCTTGAATTTATCTTATCTATTTTATTAAGCACAAATATTATAGGAACATTTGCTGCCTGAGCATGACTAATAGCTTCTTTTGTTTGAGGTCTTACTTGATCATCCGCGGCAATGACTATGAGAGCGATGTCTGTGATTTGTGCCCCTCTCGCACGCATTGCTGTAAAAGCCTCATGACCTGGAGTATCTAAAAAAGCGATGCTTTGATGATTAGGACATTCTACACTATAAGCGGCTATATGTTGAGTAATTCCACCAGCTTCTCCAGCAATAACATTAGTATTTCTAATATAATCTAACAAAGAAGTTTTTCCATGATCCACATGCCCCATCACAGTAATAATAGGAGGTCTTGGTTTTAGATTTTCTTCTAAATCCTCATCATCTTGCACTGCTTCTTCTAAGTCTAAACCAACAAATTCTACATTATATCCAAATTCATCTGCCACTAGTGTTAGTATCTCTGCATCCAATCGTTGATTCATAGTTACCATAATGCCTAAAGACATACAGGAGACAATCACATCCGTTGCATTGACATTCATCATAGATGCTAATTCATTGACGGTTGTAAATTCAGCTACTTTAAGGACTTTATCTTGTTTTTTATTTTCTATTTCACTTTGTAGAATCCTTTTTTCTTTTTTAGATTGACGTTTTTCTTTTCTAATTTTTGAAGCTTTTGATTTTATTCCTTTTGAGGAAAGTTTTTCTAGAGTTTCTTTAATCTGTTTTTCAATTTGCTCATC
The DNA here is from genome assembly GCF_000334405.1 of Blattabacterium sp. (Blatta orientalis) str. Tarazona. Taxonomy (NCBI): domain Bacteria; kingdom Pseudomonadati; phylum Bacteroidota; class Flavobacteriia; order Flavobacteriales; family Blattabacteriaceae; genus Blattabacterium; species Blattabacterium sp. (Blatta orientalis). Next base: position 18,460 of record NC_020195.1, read on the forward strand.
TGTAATTCCTGATTTTTGTAAATTTTTCTTAGTCTTATATTTTTCCACTTTATCTTTATTATTCTCAGGATAGAAAGAATGTTTAAAAGAATTTCTTCTATTTTTATCCTGTTTTTTTCTCATAGAAGTATTCTTTATATCCTCGACAATAATTTCTTTCTTAATTCTTTGCGTTTTTTTTAATGTTATTTTCTTGTTTTGTTCTTTTTTTTCAAATTGAGATAAATCAATCCTATCTCCTGTTAACATGACTCCATCTAGTTTTTGGTAAATAGTATCTATGTGTTCAGGTTTATCTTTATTATGTTGAATGGATTTTTCTGTTTTTTTATCTACAAAGTATTTGATATTTTTTTCTTTTATCGATTTTGATTTTATAAATGGTTTCTTTCTTTCTCCTTTTTTTTCTTTAGTTTTAGCATATTCTTTTGTTCCATATGTATTTTCTAATGCATCAATATCTATTTTTCCTATTTTTTTAAATTCAATTAAATTTTCTGATTTTGCACGAATAATTTGAGGAGAATTTTTTGATTTTAATAATTCTTCTTTTATTTTTTCCTTTTCTATTCTTTTTGTAAAAAGCTTTTCTGAAGCATCTCGTATTTCTTTATAGGTCTGAAATTCTCGAACTAAAAATCTGTAGACTTTTTCTCCTATTTTTGCATTAGGGTTATTTTCTATTTCAATTCCTTTTTTTTGTAAAAAATTAACGACTCTTTGCAAAGAAATATTGAATTTAGTTAATACTGTTTTTAATCTGATTTTATCAGTCATAAGAAAAAAAATAAAAATTTAGGTAAAAAAAAATCATGTATCATGTATTTAATTATTATATATTTCCTCCTCAAACTCTTTTTTTAAAATTGAAACCACTTTATTTATAATTTTTTCTTCAAGATTCGTACGTTTACTTAGATCGTTATTTCTGTAATTTAAAACAGATTTTGCAGTAGTTAAACCAACTTTGTGAAATCTTTCAAGAACTTCCGGTTCTATTTCATCAGAAAACTCTGTTAATTCTACGTCATCTTCATAAGGAAAATCTCTAAATATGTGTATTTTATATCCAGTTAATTGACTAGCTAATCGAATGTTTTCGCCCCCCCTTCCAATTGCTTTAGATATTTCTTCCAATTTTACATATACATTTACATATTTGTGTTCTTCATTCACTTCCATCATAGAAACTTTAGCAGGACTTAGTGCCCTTGTTATATATAATTGGATATTAGTAGTGTAATTAATAACATCTATATTTTCGTTTTTTAATTCTCTCACAATAGGATGAATCCTAGACCCTTTCATCCCTACGCAAGCACCAACTGGATCTATACGATCATCATAGGAATCTACGGACACTTTAGCTTTTTCTCCCGGAATACGTGCTACTTTTTTTACTGTAATTAAACCTTCAGATACTTCTGGAATCTCTAATTTAAAAAGTTCTTCTAGAAAAGAATCATCTTTTCTGGTAAGAATTGCTAAAGGTTTATTGTCTTTCCAATCCACTCTTTTTACTAATGCTCTAACAGGATCTCCTTTGCGAAAAAAATCGTTTGGAATTTGTTCTTGTTTAGGCAAAACCATTTCATTTTGTTCTTCATCTCTCATAATAATTTGCTTAGGTAAAATGTGATATACTTCGACATTAACAATTTCCCCAATTTTATTCTTGAATTTTTTATAGATATTGGTATTATCGTATTCATTTATTTTGGAAAGCAAGTTTTGTCTCAAAGATAAAATAGCTCTTCTTCCAAGGGATTTAAGTTCCACTTTTTCCGTGACTTCTTCTCCTATCTCAAAATCTATTTCTATTCTACGTGCTGTAGATAATTCTATCTCCTTATTAACATCTTTCACCGTTCCATCTTGAACAACTATGCGATTTCTCCATATTTCTAAATCTCCTTGATCTGGATTTACAATAATATCATAATTTTTAGAAGAATCGTATTTCTTTCTTAATACACATCGTATGGATTCTTCTAAAATAGCCATTAGACTTGCTCTATCTATGTTTTTTTCATCTTTAAAAACTGAAAAAGAATCTATTAAAGCTTCATTATCCATAATTTTTAAATTTAAAAATTGAATCAAAATTTTTATATTCCTATAATGAAATTCAATATCTATTATATTCTTCAATCTACCAAGAATCATATAGACAAAAAAAATAATATGAAATTCTAATTACAGGATAAAATTATTGAAAATAACTTATACTAAGTTAATGTTGAGAATAGATGTTTTGTAAAATTATTATGGAAATATTAGGAAAATTCAATATTCAATATTATGAATGGCTTTATGAATTTCTCCATTATTTAGATCTCAAAAAATGGGGAAGTATAACTATTATTATAATTAGTAAAATGTTTTTATTCAGTGTTTTATTAATTATCTTAGAATGGATATTCAATAGAGGAGTTCGTTTTATTGGAAGGAGAATAGTGAATTCTACTCATTTTATTTGGGATAATATTTTATATGAGAATAAAGTTTTTGACAGTTTAGCTCATTTTTTTCCATTATCAATTGGATATCTTTTAATCAACCCATTTTTTAAAAATTACCAGACGATCATCATCTATCTAGAAAAAATATTCGACATTTTGTTTGTTCTGATTATTTTACAATTTTTAATTCGAGTGGTTAATTCAATTATGAGAATTGCTACTAGTGAAAATAATCATCAAACAATAGCTGTACGTTCTTTTTCACAATTATTAAAAATTGTATCTGTTATATTTTGCGTTTTAGTCATTATTGCTATTTTAACAAAAAATGATCTTATTACAGTACTTACTAGTTTAGGGGCTATAACAGCTATTGTAATCTTAGTTTTTAGAGATACGATCCTGGGATTTGTATCCGGAGTGCAAATGGCTTCCACAAAAATGATTAAAGTAGGAGATTGGGTAGGAATACATAAATATAGTATAGAAGGAACAGTAAGAGAAATTAACTTAACTTCTGCAAAAATAGAAAATTTTGATAAAACGATTACAAGCGTCCCCACTTATGATTTGATATCTACTGCTGTAACAAATTTTGAAGTAATGCGTCAAAAAAACATACGCAGAATTAAAAGATCTATTTTATTTAACATCCAATCATTTCATTTCTGTAATTCGGCTAAATTAGAAAAGTTTAAACATTTTTATCTAATTAAGAATTATATCCATAGGAAACAAAAAGAAATAGAAAGTTTTAATAAAGAAAACAATATTGATGTTAGTATGGATATTAATGGAAGAAGATTAACTAATATCGGTCTTTTCCGTCAGTATGCCTTAGAGTATTTACATCAACATCCCCGAATATCACAGTCGGAAACGTTAATGGTTAGACATTTAGAACCTACTCCTTATGGCCTCCCTATAGAGTTATATTGTTTTACAAATACTTCTGAATCCATCAAATATGAACAAATACAAGCTAGTGTTTTTGATCATTTATTAACAGCTGCTAAAGAATTTAACTTAAAAGTCACACAAGTCACTACAAACGTCCCTTATTAATATGGTAAAACTAAGCGTGAATTTAAACAAAATAGCTACATTAAGAAATGCAAGAGGAGGGAATATCCCAAATCTTTTACAGGTAGCAAAAGATGTTCAAAAGTATGGAGCACATGGGATTACTATTCATCCTCGTCCTGATGAAAGACATATTACATATAAAGATGTTTATGATTTGAAATCCATTGTAAAAACAGAATTGAACATTGAAGGAAGGCCTATTAATAAGTTTATGAATTTGGTATTAGATATTTTGCCCAATCAAGTCACATTAGTCCCTGATCCAAATAATGTTATTACTTCAAACTCCGGATGGGATACTATTCGTTATCAGGATTTATTGACTGAAACCGTGAAAAAACTAAAGAATCACGGAATTCGCACTTCTATTTTCTTAGATCCGAATCCAAAATTAGTCCCGTATGCAGCTAGTACAGGGGCGGATAGAATAGAGTTATACACGGAAAATTTTTCTGTAGGATACGCTAATCAAAGATGGAATTGTATTGATCCTTATATTATTACTGCAAAAGAGGCTCTCAATCATCATTTGTTAGTTAACGCAGGACATGATTTAAATTTAGAAAATATCTCTTTTTTAATTGAAAATATTCCTTCACTTGTAGAAGTCTCTATAGGACAGGCTTTAATTAGTGATTCTCTTTATATGGGATTAGAAAATACTATTCAAACTTACTTAAAACGCATTTATAAAGCAAATCATAAAATATGATATTACATTCTAGAATTTTTGGAAAAGGAAAGCCTATTTTAGTTTTTCATGGTTTATTTGGAAGTGGAGAAAATTGGATTTCTTTTGCAGAAAAATTTTCTCAAACATATCAAGTACATTTGTTAGATATTAGAAATCACGGAAAAAGCTTTTTTTCAGAAAAAATGAATTATGATCTTATCTCAGAAGATCTATTAGAATATATTAATTATTATAATTTAATTCATCCTATATTGATAGGTCATTCCATGGGAGGAAGAGCTGTTATGAAATTTTCTATAAATTATCCGTCAATTCCTAAAAAAATCATCATTGTAGATATAGGTCCTAGGTCATATTCTTCCACTTATCATAAAAAAATTATTCAAGTCTTGAAGAATGTAGACTTTGATATTATTAAAACTAGAAAAGATCTTGATCTTTTTTTAAAATCTTTTATTTCTTCTGTAGAGATTCGGTCCTTTTTTTCTAAATGTACTTATAGAAAAAAAGATGGAAAATTAGCGTTTCGTTTTTACTTGCTAGGAATTGAAAATAATTATTCCTATTTGATTCAAGAGGAGATCCAAGGGGGAATTTTTGATAATCCTGCTCTTTTTTACGCGGAGAATATTCGGATTATCTTATCCATCAAGATTTTTTTCGCATACAAAAACTTTTTCCAAAAGCAAAATTGTTCTTGTAAAAAAGCAAATCATTGGATTCATGTAGATAATCCTATAGATTTTTACAGAGAAGTATCTGATTTTCTATCCGGAACGAACATAGGATGATAGGATAATTTATCGTTTAACGAAAATGTTTAACGGGTTGTGGTTAATTATTCTTTAAATGTAACAGAAATTGTAATGCATAAAAAAAAGTTACGTATGAAAGTATTCAAGATTTTCCTATTAAAAATTGTTCAATTTTATCAAATTGGAATATCCCCATGGATAGGAAAACATTGTAGATACATCCCTAGCTGTTCAGATTATATGATTCAATCTTTAACTACATATAATCTCTATAGAGCTATTTTAATAATTTTTAAAAGAATTATTCGGTGTCATCCATGGGGAAGTTCAGGATATGATCCTATCAAATAAAAAATAAAATTAAATTCACAATTATGTTAAAATATATTAATTGGGATCCCATTACGAAATTTGTTTTATGGAATGGAATATCTATTCATATCTATAGTTTAATGTTTGTTGTTTCTTTCTTAGTAGGATGGTCTGTCATGAAATATATTTATCGAATTGATAATATTCATCATAAATATTTAGATCCTTTATTGATTTATACGGTTTTAGGAACTATCCTAGGAGCTAGATTAGGACAAGTATTTTTTTATGATTTCTCATATTTTTCCGATCATTGGATAGAGGCTTTACTTCCTGTGAGAGAAAATCCTTCCAGTCTTTTATTAGGAATGATCAAAGGTTATGAATTTATTGGTTATAGAGGTTTATCTAGTCATGGAGCTACTATAGGAATTATTTTATCTAGTTTTTTTTATAATAAAAAAATATTGAGAAATAAAAATAAATCATTTTTTTGGATATGTGATAGATTATGTATTGTAGCTTCATTAGCTGCTTTTTTCATACGAATAGGAAATTTTTTCAATTCTGAAATTGTGGGAAAACCTTGTGATTTTCCTTGGTCTGTTAAATTTGTACAAATGGATACTGCATATGGAGATCTAGTCCCTAGACATCCTGCTCAGATATATGAAGCTATTAGTTATTTACTTATTTTTTTATTTTTATGGTTTTTATACCGAAAAAAAAATATAAGAGATCTTGTTGGGTATATATCTGGAATTTTTTTTACTTTTCTTTGGTCTGTTCGTTTTTTGTTAGAATTTATAAAAGAACCACAAGGAAACGAGATCATCAATTTATTTTTTTTAAACACTGGACAATGGCTAAGTATTCCATGTGTAATTTTTGGAATAATTATTCTTAGTTTTTCAAGGAGAAGAAAATATTTTTTTTCATGAAGAAAGTGAATATTTTATTTTCTCTAATAGTTTTTTTCTTTTTTTTATCTTCTGAAAAAAGTGAAAAGGAGGATGAATTATTCCGAGATATAGGAGATCAATTAGAAATTCAATTTTTGAAACATGGAGAATTATACATAAAAAATAAAAATTTTTTGTTAAAAAAAATTGAAATAGAATTAGCTAATAAAGAAATAGAAAAAAAAACGGAATTAATGTATCGATCTTTTATGAAAGAGGATAGAGGAATGTTATTTATTTTAGATAAAAAAGAAAAAATTCAAAAAATGAATATGAAAAATATGCGAATTCCTTTAGATATTGTTTATATTGATCATTTTAACATAGTTATTTTTGTTAATAAATATGTTTCCCCTATGAGAAATATAGAAGTTATTAATAATCCTTCGGTTAAATATATTTTGGAAATTAATGCAGGGATGTCAGAAAAATGGGGAATTAAAAAAGGAATTACAAAGGTTTTTTTTAAAACATATACATATAAAAAAATTTAAATATTATGGTTTTTATATCAGATCAAGCTAAAAATAAATTGAATTCTCTTATGAAAGAAGAAGGAATTTCTAATGAAATTTCTTTCATTAGATTTGGGGTTAAAAAAGGAGGATGTTCTAGTTACTCCTATGAGCTGACTTTTGATCAAAAACAAAAAAAAGAAGATAAACTTTTTCAATATGGAGATATGAAAATATTAGTAGATAAAAATAGTTTTCCTTATTTAGAAGGAACAACGTTAGAGTATTCAGGTGGATTAAATGGAAAAGGGTTTTATTTTAAAAATCCTAATGCTAAACATACTTGTGGATGCGGAAAAAGTTTTTCATCATAGTGTGTGTATGAAAGAAAATAATAAAATATTAGAAAGTTTTACTAGTTCTGAATATAAGTATGGGTTTTATACTCCAATAGAATCGGATAAAATTCCAGTAGGATTAAGTGAAAATGTTATTCAAAAGATCTCGGAAAAGAAAGAGGAACCAACATGGATGTTAGATTGGAGATTAGAAGCCTATTCTATATGGAAAAAAATGAAAGAACCAACTTGGGCAAATATAAAATATGATAAACCAAATTATCAGGAGATCAGTTACTATTCTGCTCCAAAAAAGAAAATAAATCTGAATGATTTAGATCAAGTGGATCCAGAATTATTAGATACATTTAATAAATTAGGAATTTCTCTGAAAGAAAAAAAACACGTTTCTGAGGTTGCAACAGATATAGTTTTAGATTCTGTTTCTTTAGCTACTACGTTTCAAGAGCAACTAAAAAGTCAGGGAATTCTATTTTGCTCCATCAGTGATGCTTTGAAGAAATATCCAGACATTGTTAAGAAATATTTAGGTTCGGTAGTTTCAAGGAAAGACAATTTTTATGCAGCTCTTAATTCAGCTGTTTTTTCAGATGGTTCTTTTTGTTATATTCCAAAAGGAATTCGCTGTCCTATGGAATTGTCTACCTATTTTCGTATTAATGAAAATAGAACTGGTCAATTTGAAAGAACTTTAATTATTGCAGATAAAGGATCTTTTGTTAGTTACTTAGAAGGATGTACTGCTCCGCAAAGAAATGAGAATCAGTTACATGCCGCAGTTGTAGAAATAGTTGCTTTGGAAAAATCTGAAATTAAATACTCTACCGTTCAGAATTGGTTTCCTGGTGATAAAAAAGGACAAGGAGGTGTTTACAATTTCGTTACAAAACGTGGATTATGTGAAGAAAGAGCTAAAATATCTTGGATACAAGTAGAAACTGGGTCTTCTATTACTTGGAAATATCCATCTTGTGTTCTGAAAGGAGATTTTTCTATTGGAGAATTTTACTCTTTAGCTTTAACTAAAGATTTTCAACAAGCGGATACGGGAACTAAAATGATTCATCTGGGAAAGAAAACAAAAAGTGTTATTATTTCAAAGGGAATTTCTGCTGGAAAAGCTCAAAATAATTACAGAGGATTAGTGAAGATATCTCCTAAAGCCGTAAAATCACGTAATTTTTCCCAATGTGATTCTTTATTAATAGGAAACGAATGTGGAGCGCATACTTTTCCTTACATCAATGTATATAATTCTACCTCTCAAGTAGAACATGAAGCTACTACTTCAAAAATTGGAAAAGATCAACTATTTTATTGTAATCAACGTGGAATTGATACAGAAAAAGCAATTTTTCTCATTGTTCATGGTTTTAGTAGTGAAATTTTAAAAAAACTGCCAATGGAATTTGCGGTAGAAGCTCAACAACTTTTAGAAGTTTCCTTGGAAGGATCTGTTGGATAGTGGATTTTGATTTATTAGGGAATAAATAATCATTTAATATGTTGAGTATAAATAATTTACATGTTTCTATAGAGGGGAAGGAGGTTCTTAAAGGGATTAATTTTCAAGTTAATCCAGGAGAAATTCATGTAATTATGGGGCCTAACGGTTCTGGAAAAAGTACACTAGCTTCTGTTATCGCTGGAAAAGAAGAATATCATATAACTAAAGGAAATATTTTTTTTCAGAATAAGGATTTGATCTCTCTTTCTCCAGAAAAACGTGCACACTTTGGAATTTTTCTTTCTTTTCAAAATCCTGTAGAAATTTCAGGGATTTCTGTAATTAATTTTATTAAGACAGCGATTAATGCATCTCGTAAAGCACGAGGTTTAGGTAAAATGCCTGCTAAAGAAATGCTTTTTAAAATGAAGGAAAGAGCAGATCTTTTAAATGTAGAAAAAGATTTTTTTTACCGTTCTTTAAATGAAGGATTTTCTGGAGGAGAAAAAAAAAGAAATGAAATATTTCAAATGGCTATGTTAGATCCTTTATTATCTATTTTAGATGAAGTAGATTCAGGTTTGGATATAGATTCTTTGAGGACTGTAGCGCGAGGAATTAATACGTTAAAAAACGAAAAAAATTCTATGATTATTATTACTCATTACAAGAGATTATTAGATTATTTATTTTCAAATTATATTGTACATATTTTGTATGATGGAAAAATAGTTCAATCAGGAAATAAGAATTTATCTGAAAAATTGGAAAGAGAAGGATATGATTGGATTAAAAATCAAATAAAAGAAAATTAATTGATGGTCTCATGTTATTAAAAGATAGAATTTTTTCTTCACTTTCAAGTTCGAAAAAAAACATTCATGGAGAATCTTCCTATATATCTAGTTTACGACACAAATCTATAGATATTTTTCTAAAAAAAGGGTTCCCATCTGTTACAGATGAAGAATGGAAAAATACAAATGTTAATTCAATTCTTAATCAAGAATATAATCTTTTTTCTAAACTTTCTCAACAAAGAAAAGATTTAGAATATAAAAAGATCAAAGAATTGATTTATTTAGACGATTCTTTTCTTATAATTTTTATTGATGGGAAATATCAATCCATTTATTCTCATACATCTAATAACATTAGATTATCTAATCTAGCTTCACAAGAAGAAAAAAAAATTAAAGATTTTTATGGGAAATTATTTAATCTTGATGAGGCTTTTAACATTTTAAATACCATTTTTTCAAAAGATGGAGTATATATTTATATTCCTGATAATCTTTTTTTGAAAAGACCTATAGAAATATTGCACATCTATACGGGGATAGAGTCGAAAATTATGTTAAATCCAAGAAATTTAATTATAGTGGGAAAATCTTCTTTTGTTAAAATTATTGAACATCATAAATGTTTAAAAAAACATTTATTGTTTAATAATTCTGTTAGTGAAATCTATGCTTTTTCCAATAGTCAAATAGAATATTATAAAATTCAAGATAATTTGGACGAATTATCCATCATAGATAATACTTTTGTGAAGCAGGATTTACGTAGTAAATGTTCATTTTATACCTTTTCTTTTCAAGGAAAGTTTATTAGAAACAATTTGAATTTTTCTTCTCATGGAAAATTTACTTCTTCTTATTTATATGGAATTTCTCTATTATCAGGGGAGCAATTAGTAGATCATCATACATCAATGGAGCATTTATATTCAAATGCTCATAGTTTTCAATTATATAAAAATATTTTATGGAATAAATCGATGGGAATTTTTAATGGAAAAATCCTCGTTGATAAGTGTATCAAAAACATTAAGGCATTTCAGAAAAATAATAATATTCTTCTTTCTGACGAAGCTTGTATATATGCTAAACCTCAATTAGAAATTTTCTCTGATGAGGTGAAATGTTCACATGGTTGTACTGTTGGAAGTTTTCATGAACTTGATTTATTTTATTGTCAATCAAGAGGGATTCCGGAAAAAGAAAGTAAAGTTTTATTATTGCTTTCTTTTTTAGAAGAAATCTTAAAAACTATGAATATTTTAAAATTGAGAAATTTAGTTTATGAAAATATGAAAAAAAAATTAGGGGTATATTTATAATTATGTTTTCACAAAAAACAATTCAAGAAATACGAAGTCAATTCCCAATTCTAAAAAAAACAGTTTATTCCAATCCTTTAGTTTATATAGACAATGCAGCAACGACTCAAAAGCCTTTGCAAGTGATTCATGCTTCTGAAAATTATTATTCTACGATAAATTCTAACGTTCATAGAGGTCTACATTTTTTAAGTCAAAAAGCTACCTTTCATGTAGAAGATGTAAGAAAAAAAATCCAAAATTTTATTCACGCGAAACATTCTTCAGAAATTATTTTTACAAAAGGGACTACTGAATCTATTAATTTAGTAGCATCTAGTATTAATATTAAAAAAGGAGATGAAATAATTATTTCTTATCTTGAACATCATTCCAATATTGTTCCATGGCAAATTATTTGTAAAAAAAAAGGTGCTTTACTAAAAATTATTCCAATTGATAAAGATGGAATTTTGCAATTAGAAGATTTCGAATTATTAATTTCAGAAAAAACTAAACTAGTAGCAATAACACATGTATCTAATGTTTTGGGAATTGTGAATCCCGTTAAAAACATTATTGATAAATCTCATGAATATGGGGCCATGGTTTTGATTGATGGAGCTCAAGTTCCTTCTAATTTAAGCTTAAATGTACAAGATTTAAATCCAGATTTTTATGTATTTTCTGCGCATAAAATGTATGGACCTACTGGAATTGGAGTTTTATATGGAAAGGAAAAAATATTAGAGGCTCTTTCTCCTTATCAAGCAGGTGGTGAAATGATTAAAAATGTAAGTTTTGAAAAAACAACTTATTCCGATTTACCATTTAAGTTTGAAGCTGGAACACCAAATATAGAGGGAATTATTGTTTGGGGATCTGCTATAGATTTTGTAGAAAAAATAGGCGTAGAAAATATACAATCTTATAAAGAAAAACTTTTAAATTATGCTATACAGCGTTTAAGTACTATTGATGGAATCAAATTATATGGAGGAGTAGATTATAAAAAAAGATTGAGTATTATATCTTTTAATTTGAGTAAATTGCATTGTTTTGATATAGGGAGTATCCTAGATCGTCTAGGAATTGCCGTTCGTACGGGTCATTTATGTGCTCAGCCTTTGATGAATTTCTTCAATGTGTCAGGAATGGTTCGTGTTAGTTTTTCTATTTATAACACTTTTAAAGAAATAGATTATTTATTGGAAGGACTTTTGAAAGCGAAAAGTTTTTATTAAAGTAAAAATGGTATTATATAATTATGATATACGCAATTGTGGATATTCAAGGAACCCAATTTAAACTTATTGAAAATAAATACGTTTATGTTCCTCTTCTTTCTTCTATGAGTTTAGGAGAAAAGATATTGTTGGATAAAATTTTTTTCTTTTATAAAAATGGTTTTCCTAAAATAGGTTCTCCTTTTTTAGAAAATATAAAGGTAGAAGTAGAAATTCTACAACATTTAAAAGGAGATAAAGTAATTATATTCAAAAAAAAGAGAAGAAAAGGATATAAGGTAAAAAATGGATTTAGACCATTTTTTACAAAAATTAAAGTAATTTCCTTTTTAGAAAAAGAATCTAAAAAAATTAAAAATGGCTCATAAAAAAGGTTCAGGAAGTTCTAGAAATGGACGGGATTCAGAAGGAAGAAGATTAGGTGTAAAAGTATTTGGGAATCAGAAGGTCAAGTGTGGGGGGATTATTGTTCGTCAGCGTGGAACAAAACACCATCCTGGAATCAATGTCGGAATGGGGAAAGATCACACTTTATATGCTCTGAAAAAAGGTTTTGTTTTTTTTAAAAAGGGAACTAAAAATAAATCCATTGTATCTGTTATTTCATTAAATAAATGAAATCGACTGGGTAGTTCAATAGGATAGAGCAACAGTTTCCTAAACTGTAAGTTGTGGGTTCGAATCCCTCCCCGGTCACAAAAAAGATGGTCCCAGCTGGATTTGAACCAACGACTCCCTGATTATGAGTCAGGTGCTCTAACCAACTGAGCTATGGGACCTAAAAATAAATACAATGTTACAACAATATTTTTCAGATTACAAATTTTCTGATGAAAAAATTTTATTCTTCATTTTTTTTTTAACATGATAGAAATGAATTCTATTAGAAATCAAAGATTATCTTCAATATTTTATATGGAAATAGCAGAGATTTTGATGAAAGATGAAACAAAAAAAGGTTTTCTAATTACTCTAATCAAGATTCGTATGACGCCTGATCTTAGTTTAATAAAAAGTTATATATCTATCTATCCTTTTTTAGATAAAGAAATTTTTGAAAGTATTCGTTCCAAATCTGGATTTTACAGAAAATTACTTTCTAAAAAACTTAGATATCGTGTAAAAAAGATTCCAGAATTGGATTTTTTTGTAGTAAATTCTCGTAATTGAATCATTTTTATTTGAGAACTTCTTTTTACATAACTATACGCTATTTCTTTTACAAAAAAAAAACTAACATTGTTAACCTCATAATTTTTTTGTCTATCATATCACTCAGTATATCTACATTTTCTTTATCTACCATTTTATCTGTTTTTTCAGGATTAAAAGACTTAAATATTAAATTCTATCAAAATAACTACCCTGATATTATGATTTCTTCTTTTAATGGAAAAGATATCTTCTTTCATGAAAATGTTTTAAATAAAAAAATGAGATCAATAAAAGGAATTATGTGTTTTTCTAAAACAATGGAAAAAAAAGTTTTTTTCCATTATAAAAATGAAAAATATTTTTTTCACTTAAAAGGAGTAGATTCAAAATATGAAGAAGTGATGAATCAATTTAAAAAAATAACCTTCCAAGATAAAAATGATAAAAATTTATCCCATAATAAATTGGATCTATATGTAGGTCTATCATCCATTTTTCCGTTTTTATTTATGGATAAAATAGAAAAAGACTCTATGAGTATTAGTTTTTTTTCCTATAAAAAAAACTCTTTTTCCATTTTTAATGCAAAAAAAGTTAGAATAAAAGGTCTTTTTCATTTTAACCAAGAAATAGATCAAAAATATTTATTTTGTGATATTCAAAATTTGATTAAGAAAAATGCTTTTCATTCTCTGGAAATAAAAATTCATCAAAAGGAAAATATAGATAAGATAAAAAAGATTTTAAAAAAAAAATTTGGTCAAAAATTTAGGATAAAAACACGTACAGAAGAAGAAAGAGCTTTTTACAAAGTAATTAATACAGAAAAAATATTTATTTATTTTTTATTTAGTTTAATAACTGTAATGACGGCTTTTAACTTAATTGGTGCTATTTTTATTTTACAGTTAGATAAGAGAGAGAATATTTTTCTCTTATGGAGTTTTGGTTATTCTTTGTATAGAATTAGAAGAATATTCTTTTATATAGGAGTCCTTATCAGTGTATTTGGATGGTCTATTGGAGTATTGGCTACTTTTATTCTATCTCTCTTGCAAGAGAGATATCATTTATTTAAAATTGGAAGAAAAATTCCATTTCCTATGAAATTTACCATAGAGGATTTTGTAATGATGACATGTATTATTTTAATAGTTGGTCTCTTTATCTCTTTCATTTCCTCTAAAAAAATAGAGATGAATTATTCATCTAGGTAGTATGTTTTTAATGGTTCAGAAGCTTCTACATTATCAAATATTTCTTTTGCTTCTTCTTCAAATGCTTTAAAATTAGGAAATCTATTCGAATAATGTCCCAATAATAATTTTTTTACTTGAGCTTTTTTAGCTATACAAGCAGCTTGGTTAGCCGTAGAGTGTCCTGTCTTGATAGCTCTATCTTCTTCTTTTTTTAAAAAAGTAGACTCGTGATATAATAAATCTACATATTTTATTTGTTCAATAATAGGAAAATAATAGGAAGTATCTGAACAAAAAGCATAAGATAAGATTTTTGGAGGATCCAATGTGAGTTGATAATTCGGAATGATTCTCCCTTCTTTGGTTCTAAAATCTTTTCCAAGTTGTAAATTCTTATAATCTTCTATTTTAATAGAAGAAATTTTTTTTATCTCCTTCATATTTAATTTTCTATGACAAGGTTTTTCTTTGAAAAGAAAACCATTAGTGTAAATTCTATGTTTTAATGGAATGGTATAAACTTCTACTTTTTCAGTTTCCATAATTTTTTCCAATTTTTTAGAAGATAATTCAATATGATCAATACAGAATTTTAATCGTGTATATGACCATTTAAAATGAACATCTATAATTTCTTTTAACCCTTTTGGGGCGTAAATATATACTGATTTCTCTCTTCCTAGTAAATGAAAAGTAGAAAGCAAACCAATTAATCCAAAAAAATGATCTCCATGTAAATGAGATATGAATATGTGTACTATTTTGTTAAATTTTATTTTCGCTTTTCTTAATTGAACTTGTGTTCCTTCTCCACAATCAATAAGAAAAAAAGCTCCTTTCATCTCTAATATTTGAGCTGTAGGATAAAATTTTTCCGTTGGAATTGAGGAATGACACCCCAAAATTGTTAATGAAGTTTTATCCATTATAGGTGATGATGATTCATGAATTTCATGAGTTTTTTAAAAGCTTTTATTCTATGACTGATCTTGTTTTTTTGATGAATGTTTATTTGAGATAAAGTCCTTTTATGTTTATCTGGAATAAATATAGGATCATATCCAAAACCTTTTTTTCCAATAATTTTTTCAGAGATGTGTCCGGTTAATTTTCCTTCAAAAAATAATTTTTTCTTCATTTTTTTTAAACAAAAAACACAAAAAAGTTCTGCTTTTCTGGATGAATTTTTTTTTATACTAAGAAGCAATTTTTCTAGACTGTTTTCTTTTTGAAGATATCTAGAGGAATAGATACCTGGAGCTCCATTTAAACATTCTATTTTCAATCCAGAATCTTCTGAAAAGCAAGGAATATGTGTTTTTTGAAAAAAAAATTCTGCTTTAATTAAAGCGTTTTCTTGAAAAGAATTTCCATTCTCTTTAATGGAATATGGAAATAGAATATCTTTTAAGGATAAAATATTCAATTGATTAGCATTAGAATAAAGAAAAGATTTTATTTCTCTTTCTTTAAAAAAACTTCTTGTAACAAAAACAATTTTTTTCATTCTTTTCTTCTTTTTTAAAAAGAAAAACGCAACCCATAATTATGATAAAACTAATTATCAAAATTAACCAAAAATTAAAATTTATTTTTTTTGAAAGGTCTTCTTCATTTTTCATGAAAAAAAACACAGTAAATATGGCAAAAGCATTGTTGAAAACATGTAATAATATGCAGTCTATTATAGAAGAGGTAGTGAAATAAATAAACCCGATGAAACTTCCAATAAGAATCCCTCCTAAAAATTGCCAAGGATTCATATGAGTTATTCCAAATAAAAAAGAAGAAAAGAGGATAGCTTTGATTGGATGTATTTTATTTTTTAACATCCCATTTAAAATAATTCCTCTAAAAAGAACTTCTTCACATATAGGAGCTAACAAAACTGTAGTGGAAAAAAATGGAATTGTATTTTTAGATTCTTCTTTTAAGAAATCCTCAATCTCTTTATACATATTTCCTAACAATGGGCCATCTTTTGGAACTAAAGAAGTCACGTAATCGTTAAGTATAATCAGACAAAGCATCATACAAAAAAAAACAAGATAAATATACCATGGAGAAACTTTAAATGATAATTCTATGATTAGGTTTTTTTTTTGAGCTTGGTAAGAAATAAAAATAAATAAAAAAATGAAGGGAATTGTATATGATATAGAAAATATCATACTATCAGGTAGATGTATAGCAATCAATAATTTTCTAAAAATTATGTTAAAAAAGTTCAAACCCGTAAATGCTAAAATTAATAGAACTGATTCCGTGTAGTTTATTTTAAAATATTTCTTCATAATTAAGTAAAAATTCGTTCATTCCCTAATGAAAGGAGCTATAGAATAGCTGTTTTCACAGACGTATAATTCCTTTTTTATTATTTTTTTCCTATTTTAGGAATTTATGTTAATATTTTCTTGATGTGAATCCTCATTCACTTGTGTTTTTGCGAAAATATAAAACTTTTAATAAAATTGTTTAACTCTTTCTTAGATTAGGAAAAGAAAAAATAAAATCATTCATGATTATGTTAGATTTGGATATACATTCTTTATTTAAAAATTATAATCTTTTTAAAGAGAAAAGTTTTAATTCTTCTAAAATTTTTAAATACTCTGAATTATTAAAAATGATAAAAACATATGAAAATATATGTTCTATTGTTCCTGTAGGAACTTCTATAGAAAATAGAAAAATTTTTAAAATTCAATGGGGGGATGGAACTTGTAAAGTTTTTATATGGTCTCAAATGCATGGAAATGAAACAACGGGAACAAAAGCCATGTTTGATATTCTTCACTTTTTTCTAAAAGAGAAAAACCATGATTTAGTTAAATTTATAAGAAAAAATTTGACTATTTTATTTATTCCTATGTTAAATCCAGATGGTTCTGAAAAATATCAAAGAAGAAATGCTGTAAATATTGATTTAAATAGAGATGCTATTCGTTTACAATCTCCAGAAATTCAGATACTATTTCATGAAATTCAATATAGTAACCCAAATATTTTATTTAATTTACATGATCAAAGAAGTATTTATAATGTTGGAAATAAAAATTTTAATCCAGCTATTTTATCCTTTTTATCCCCTTCGGTAAAAGAGGAAAAAGACACAAAGATTTCTCCTGAAAGAAAAAAGTCTATGGGATTGATAGCTTTTATTGAAAAAAAAATAAGATCCATTTTGCCAAAAATAGGTTCAATAGGGAGGTTTTCAGATGAATTCTATCCTACAGCTACTGGAGATAATTTACAAAAAATGGGTTATCCTTGTATTCTTTTTGAAGCAGGAAATTATCCAAAAGATCCTAAAAAAGATATAATTAGAAAATATAATGCTTTATCCATCTTAATAGGATTCTATTTTCTTTCTTTCCAAAAAATAGATTTTGAAAAAGAATATTCTTCTTATTTCACTATACCTGAAAATAAGAAAAAACTATTAGACAAAATTTATAGAGAAGTGGAAATTCAAAGAGGAAAATATAAATTTTTAGTTGATATAGGGATAAGAAATATAGAAAAATTTAATTTTTTTAAAAACGATATTGATTTAATTTCAAAGATAGTTGATATAGGAGATTTATCTAATTTTTTTTCCTATGAAGATTCCATTTGTCATGGAAAAAAATTTCATCTAAAAGGAATCAATTGTCCTATAATTGGAGACATAGAATTATTTGATATTTTATGATTTTATTTTTTAAAATTAGAAACTGTTAATTTTTTTCTCCCTTTTTTTCTTTTTCTAGATAGAATTTTACGACCTGTTTTTGTGGACATACGTTTTAAAAATCCATGAACATTTACTTTTTTTCTATTAGAAGGTTGATAAGTTCTTTTCATATTATTTTATATTTTTTCTAAAAAAAATAATTTTCTTTATATATATAACATCTAAATTTTCTTCTATAACAAAGATTATTTTCCTATTTTTATCTTTTATCTCAATATGAGAAATCAGAGGATATAGTTTTGTTTTTAACAATCTTTTTTTAAAATGATTTTTCCTTTCTTTAAAAGCTCTGATTTGATGAAAATAGGGTTCATGTTATTTTTTTTTACAATTCCTAATTGTATCTTCATTTATTTCAAATATTATTTTCTTCCTTTTTATATTATTATCTAATATTTTTTGATGATAAGAATAAGAGACAGGAGGTGAGCAGTATAATAAAATCATCAAACCAATAATAAAACCTGTTAAGAAACAAATAAAACGCCTAAAAAAATTCATGAAAAGAACACTTGTAACTCCCTAAATTACATAAAGTTTTTTATTTTTCTTTACTTTCATTAAAGAAAGAATTCATATTGAATATATTTACAAACATGAAAAATAAAATTTTTTTTTTATAAAAATGAAGTAAATAATTTTTTTAGAAAGATAGAATCATCAAGTTATGATTGATAAGCAAAAAACTATTGCAAAAAAAATCTCCTTACAAGGAGTAGGATTATATACGGAAAAAAACGTAACCATAACTTTTAAACCAGCTCCTGAAAACTCAGGATTTCTTTTTGTAAGAACTGATATAGAAGAAAAACCTAGTATAAAAGCACATCTTTCATTGTTGTTCAATGAAACTACGGATCGTGGGATTATTTTAGAAAAAAATGGATTGAAAATTTGTACTAGTGAACATGTGTTGGCTGCTCTTATGGGAATGGATTTAGATAATGTGATTATAGAATTGGATAACATGGAATTTCCTATAATGGATGGCTCTTCAAAATATTTTGTCGAGGCTATTGAAAAAGCAGGATTGATAGAACAAAATGCAGAAAGAGGATATTACTCGATCAAAGAAATTATATCTCACGCGGATTCAAAAACAGGAGGAGAGATTATTGCCACCCCCTCTAAAAAATTAGAAATAGTATCCCTGGTTGATTTTGATTCTAAATTTATAAATATGCAAAATGCTGTACTAAAATATCCAGATCAATTTAAAAAAATAGCGAATTCAAGGACTTTCTGTTTTCTTTATGAAAAAGAAAATTTAAAAAAAAACGGAAATATCTCCCGTTCTTCCTCTTCTTCTAACGAAATAGCAAAACATAATCTTTTGGAGATTATGGGATACTTAACTTTAATAGGAGTTAAATTAAAAGGAAAAATAATTGCTTACAACACAGATTCACATATAAATACACAGTTTGCAAGGAAATTAATTCAAAATATCCAAACACAAAAAGATATTCCAAAATTTGATTTAACAAAAAAGCCTATTTTGGATATTAGAAATATTATGAAAATTTTGCCTCATAAACCTCCATTTCTCTTAGTAGATAAAATTATGGAATTAACCGAAGATTGTGTAATAGGGGTTAAGAATGTAACGATGAATGAATCTTTTTTTATGGGCCATTTTCCTAAAGAGCCAATCATGCCTGGAGTATTGCAAATAGAATCTATTGCACAAGTAGGTGGAATTCTTGTATTAAACCAAGTAAAAAATCCAGAATATTATTCTACATATTTTTTAAAAATAGATAAAGTAAAATTTAAAAAAAAAGTAATTCCTGGAGACTTGTTAGTTTTTCAAGTAGATTTGTTAGAACCAATAAGAAGGGGGATAGTCCATATGCAAGGAAAGGGATATGTCAATAATCAACTTGTAGTTGAAGCAGAAGTTATGGCAAAAATAGTAAAAATTCAGGAATCCTAAAACTAAAAAAAACTAAGATAAAATGCATACGAATATTAGAAAGGGATTACATATACAACATAATAAGGAAGTCTATAAAATAATTGATTTTCTTCACGTTAAACCTGGAAAGGGATATGCTTTTGTAAGAACTAAGTTGAAGAATCTGATTACAGGTCATATTTTGGAAAATAATTTTTCAGCAAAACATAGAGTAAAAGAAGCAAAAATAGTATCTGATTTATACCAATATTTGTATAGAGATGGAGAGATTTTTTATTTTATGAATACAATCAACTACAATCAAATCCAAATTGATAAAAAACTGATAAAAAATCATACTGATTTTTTAAAAGAAGGAATAAGATTAACTATTTTTTTTCATGTAAAAAGTGATAATAATCAAATAGCTTTATTTTTAAAAATGCCTCCTACTGTTATTTTAAAAGTAAAATATACGGAAAAAGTGAGAAAAATAGATACCATTAATACTTCCAGTAAAATTTCTATTTTAGAAACAGGAGCCAAGTTATTGGTTCCTTTATTCATAAATACTGGAGAATTTATTAAGATAAATACGGATAGAAAATCTTATATAGAAAGAATTAGAAAATAATTGTGTAATTAATATCAATTTTATTTATTTAGAAAAAGATTATTATGAGTATTTTGATAGATAAACACATTCGTGTTATTGTACAAGGGTTAACGGGGAAAGAAGGTCTATTTCATACTGAGCAAATGATTAATTATGGGACCTGTATAGTCGGAGGAGTGACTCCAGGAAAAGGAGGAAGGAAATATTTAGGGATTCCTATTTTTAATACTATGTATGAAGCTGTCTCCTATACAGGAGGAGATGTCAGTGTGATTTTTGTTCCTTCTTTTTTCGCATCAGATGCTATTCTAGAATCGATTAGCATGAATATGAGAGTCATTGTGTGCATCACTGAAGGGATTCCAGTTTCGGATATGATTCAAATCAAAAATTTTTTAAAAGGAAAAAAATCACGCTTGATTGGACCGAATTGTCCTGGAATTATTTCTCCAGAAGAGTCTAAAGTGGGGATTATGCCAAATTTGGTTTTCAATAAAAAAGGAAAAATCGGTATAGTTTCTAGATCTGGAACGCTTACTTATGAAGCAGCAGATCAAATAGTACAATACGGATATGGAATTTCTACGGCTATTGGAATAGGAGGAGATTCTATTATTGGAATGACTATTACGGATATTTTGGATTTATTCTTGAAAGATACAGAAACAAAATGTATTGTAATGATTGGAGAAATAGGAGGAAAATTAGAAATTGATGCAGCTGACTGGTGGATTAAAAATTCAGAAAATAAAAAACCCATAATAGGTTTTATTGCAGGTCAAACAGCTCCTAAAGGTCGGACAATGGGACATGCTGGGGCAGTTATAGGAAACAAATTAGAAACAGCACAAGTCAAAATGGATATTTTGAAAAATAACGGAATCCATGTAGTTATGTCTCCAGCAGATATAGGAATGAAAGTCCACGAAGTCCTCCAAAAGAAGGATCAATGATTTTTTTCAAAAAAATGAAAAAATTTTTAATAACTGGATTAGGAAATCCAGGATTTCTATATCAAAAAACAAGACATAATTTAGGTTTTTTGATTTTAGATAAAATTTCTGAAAAATATTTTCTATCTTTTTCGATAAAGAAATTAGGTTTTATTTCAAAATTGGTTTATAAAGAAAAATTACTTTTTTTCTTAAAACCATCTACTTATGTCAATGAAAGTGGAAAATCTGTAAAGTATTGGATGAATAAAAAAAAGATAGACTTGGAAAATATTCTTGTAATCTCTGACGATATTTATCTTAATTTTGGAAATATTCGTTTGAGAGGAAAAGGAGGAGATGGAGGACATAATGGATTAAAAAGTATTGAAAAAGAATTAGGAACATCTCATTATGCGCGTATGCGTTTTGGGATTAAAAATCATTTTTATCAGGATAGTAAAATAGATTATGTATTAGGGAATTGGAAGGAGGACGACTTAAAAAGTCTATTTAATAGATTGGAAATAAGCGTAGAAATAATATTTTCATTTGTTTTAAATGGGTTACAAAAAACGATGGATTTATTCAACAATAGAAATTTTAAAATTTAAGACCTTGTAGTTTAATCGGATAGAATATAGGATTCCGGTTCCTATGGAATGGGTTCGAATCCCTTCAAGGTCTTTCATCATAAAAATCGAAAAACGATGATAATAGATTATATTCGTAATTTTTGTATCATTGCACACATAGATCATGGAAAGAGTACTCTAGCAGATCGTTTGTTAGAATTTACAAAAACAGTTTCAGAAGGGAACCAACATCAGTTACTTGATGATATGGATTTAGAAAGAGAACGCGGAATTACTATTAAAAGCCATGCTGTACAAATGGAATATAGATATAAAAATAAAGTCTACATACTTAATTTAATAGATACTCCCGGACATGTAGATTTTTCTAATGAAGTCTCACGTTCCATTGCAGCTTGTGAGGGG
Source organism: Blattabacterium sp. (Blatta orientalis) str. Tarazona (assembly GCF_000334405.1). Taxonomy (NCBI): domain Bacteria; kingdom Pseudomonadati; phylum Bacteroidota; class Flavobacteriia; order Flavobacteriales; family Blattabacteriaceae; genus Blattabacterium; species Blattabacterium sp. (Blatta orientalis). The sequence goes on from NC_020195.1 coordinate 40,876, forward strand.
GCGCTCCTTGTTGTAGATTGCACTAAGAGCGTACAAGCTCAAACGATATCTAATCTTTATTTAGCCTTAAAAAGAAATCTTGTGATTATCCCTATTTTAAATAAAATAGACTTATCTCATTCAAGGTCTGAATGTGTAGAAGAAATTATAGAACTAGTAAAATGCCAATCAAAAGATATTATTTCTGTTAGTGCTAAAAATGGATTAGGCATTAAGGAAGTTTTAGATCAAATAGTCAAACGGATTCCTCCTCCACAAGGGGATCCAAAAGCACCTCTACAAGCAATGATTTTTGATTCTTTATACAATCCTTTTACTGGAGTATTGTCCTATTTTAGAGTAAAAAATGGATGTATGCAAAAAGGACAAAAATTACGTTTTATGTCTACAGGAAAAATTTATTGTGCTTATGAAATAGGAACTCTTAAATTAAAACGTATTTCTAAAAATAGAATTGAAACAGGAGATGTTGGATATGTAGTTTCTGGAATAAAAAATCCCTATGAAGTAAAAGTAGGAGATACTATTACAGATGCTAAACATCCAGCTTCAAAAGCCATAAGTGGATTTGAAGAAGTAAAACCTATGGTTTTTTCCAGTGTTTATCCGGTAAATTCTGATAAATACGAAGAATTACGTTCTTCTATGGAAAAATTGCAATTAAACGATGCGGCTCTTACTTTTAGTCCGGAATCTTCTCCGGCTTTAGGATTTGGATTTCATTGCGGTTTTTTAGGTCTACTTCATATGGAAATTGTTAGAGATCGTCTAAAAAGAGAGTATGGAATTTCAGTTATTGTTACCATTCCCAATGTTTCTTATAGAATTTTTATAAAAAAAAAGATGATTATAGTAAACCATCCTTCAGATTTTCCAGAAGTAGAAAAAATACAACGAGTCGAAGAACCTTATGTATTAGTTTCTATTCTCACTAAAGAAAATTTTATAGGAAGTATCATATCTCTATGTATTGGAAAAAGAGGAAAAATGATTGGGGATCAAGATTATTTGACCTCTGAAAGGGTTCAGATAACATTCGAAATGCCTTTATCTGAAATAATATTTGATTTTTGTGATAAATTAAAAACAATTTCTAGGGGATATGCTTCTTTTGATTATACCTTTTTAGGTTATAGAAATTCTGATTTAAAAAAGATTACTGTATTAATTAATCATCAAAAAGTAGAATCACTATCACTTTTGGTTCATAAAAATGAAGCCTTTTTTATGGCAAAAAAAATATGTCAAGAATTATCCGTTTTGATCCCAAAACATCAATTTAGCATTCCTATTCAAGTTTCTATTTCTGGAAAGATTATAGCCAGAGAAACTATTAAAGCTTTAAGAAAAAATGTAACAGATAAATGTTATGGAGGAGATGTTTCTAGAAAACGAAAACTTTGGAAAACAGAAAAAGGAAAGAGAAAAATGCGTAAAATAGGAAAAGTAGAGATCCCTTCATCTGCTTTTATGACTTTTTTAAAAGTTAAAAATTTGTAAAAGAATTATAAAAAATTTATTAAATATGTCCGAAGTTAAAATAGGAATCAATGGTCTTGGAAGGATAGGGAAACTTGTTTTAATGTCTGCTTTAAATAGAGAAAATCTCCAAGTAGTATCTGTCAATGATTTAGTTTCCATAGAATATTTAACATATATGTTAAAATATGATTCTATTCATGGTCCTTTTAAGGGTGAAATCCGCATAGAAGATGAAAATTATTTAATTTTAAATGGAAATAAAATAAAAGTTACTAATGAAAAAGATCCTCATAATTTAGAATGGGGGAATTTAAATGTCCATTATGTAGTGGAATCTACGGGTCTTTTTTTAACCAGGAATTTAGCGGGTTTACATTTACAATCAGGAGCTGAAAAAGTCATATTATCTGCTCCTCCAAAAGAAGAAAATATTCCCATGTATGTGATGGGAGTCAACCATGAAACTATAAAAAAGGATCAAAGAATAATATCTAATGCTTCTTGTACTACGAATTGTTTAGCTCCTATCATTAAAGTTTTGAATGATAATTTTGGAGTTTTAGAAGGTTTAATGACTACTATACATGCTTCTACTTCCACTCAAAAAATAGTTGATTCTATATCTACTAGAGACTGGAGAGCAGGGCGGTCTTCTTTAACTAATATTATTCCAGCATCTACAGGGGCAGCCAATGCAGTTGGAAAAGTCATTCCAAGTTTAGATGGAAAATTAACTGGAATGGCTTTCAGAGTTCCCATTTCTGATGTTTCTGTATTAGATCTTACTATTCGTTTGAAGAATTGCGTTACTTATGATGATATAAAGTCTTGTATGAAGAAAGCATCTGAAACCTCATTAAAAGGGATATTAGGGTATACAGAAGAAGCTGTTGTTTCCTCAGATTTCTTAGGAGATCCTAGAACCTCTATTTTTGATGCAAGTTCAAGTATCATGTTGAGTCCTACTTTTATCAAGATAGTATCCTGGTATGATAATGAAGTAGGTTATTCTACTAAATTAGTAGATCTAATTGATTATATGTCTTCTATTCATTAAGAAATAGGAATATCATTCAAAAATGAGAACTTTTTATTATATTCGTCTGTTTGGAAAACGAAATTTTTATTCCGTTGCTAACCATTAAATAGGGAGCCATTATCTTTTTATTATATCTAGAAATCTGATCGAAAGTTTTTTGTGTTAATAAAATATTCGGAGCTTTGCATTCAATGAGGATATAGGGTTTTTTTTTCAAAAGAACTAGGATGTCTAACCTTTTGTTTAATTGATTGATTTGAAAAGGGACTTCTACTAGAATATTAGAACTTCTGTATTTTTTTACTTTTTTTAGAAAAAAAATTATATATTGACGGATTCCTTCTTCTTTTGTAAAGGGATACCATTTTTTTCGAATCATGCAAAATACATAAGTTTTGTTTTGAATTTTTTTTAAATGTAAATGATTGATAAAAAAGAAAAAAACGGACATATCTAATAACTTTTTAAATAAAAATCTAAAGTTTATAATCAAAATAAGTAAAATCCAAAGTAAGCATTCTTTATGTTAAAGAAAAATAAAATAATGGATTGTGTAATTCTTGGATCTGGTCCAGCCGGATATACTGCGGCTATATATGCGGCAAGAGCAGACCTTAACCCTATCCTATTTGTCGGAATGCAACCGGGAGGACAATTAACATCTACAACAAAGGTTGATAATTATCCAGGGTTTCCTGCAGGAATTAGTGGAAATGAATTTATGGAAAATTGTAAAAAACAAGCAGAACGTTTTAATACTATTATTATTCATAAAACCATTACGAAAGTAGATTTTTCTGATAAAAAAGGCGGAATACATCGTGTTTATATGATGAAAAATGAAGAAAATATAGAAAGTAAAGGGATTATCATAGCTACAGGTTCTAGTCCTAAATTTTTAGGAATGGATAAAGAAAAAAAATTTTTGGGATTTGGAGTTTCTTTTTGTGCTACTTGTGATGGTTTTTTTCATAAAGGAAAAGATGTAGCTGTTATAGGAGGAGGAGATACCGCTTTAGAAGAAGCTAGTTATTTGTCAAAAATTTGCAGAAATGTATATTTGGTAGTTAGAAAAAATTATTTCAGAGCTTCTAAAGCTTTACAATATCGAATCTCAAAAATAAATAATGTGAATATATTTTTTTGTTCTCAGATTACAAAAATTATGGGGAATGATTTTTTAGAAGGAATTCAGATATTTAACACTAAAAATAAAATTAGTAGAACTATTTTAATAAGCGGGTTGTTTATTGCTATAGGTCATTCTCCTAATACAAAATTGTTTAAAAATCAATTAAACTTAGATGAAAGAGGATATATCATTGTAGAAAAAGGAAGTACTAGTACTAATAAACCAGGAGTATTTGCTGCAGGAGATGTCCAAGATCCTACCTATCGACAAGCTGTCACTTCTGCTGGAACAGGATGTATGGCGGCTTTAGATTTGGAAAAATATTTATGTTTGTGTTGATTTTTATTGAATTTTCATTTCATTAAGATGAATCAAAACGATCATTTTTTCCATTTTTTGGCATCTCATGCTAAAAATTACGGTTTTGTTTTTCCTTCCAGTGAAATTTATGGAGGATTGAATGCCGTATATGATTATGGACCATATGGAATTGAATTGAAAAATAATATCAAAAAATATTGGTGGAAATCAATGACTCAACTTCATGAAAATATAGTAGGATTGGATTCGTCTATACTTATGCATTCTGATATTTGGAAAGCATCTGGACATATTGAGAAATTTAATGAATTGTTAATGGATAACAAAGATTCTAAGAAAAGATATAGTCCTGAGGTGTTAATTAGAGAGCACATAAATTTTATGCAAAAAGCACCAAAAACTTTTAAATTCACAAAGAATCTAAAAGATGAAATATTATCTCGTTTAGATAAATCTATAAAAAAAAAGGATTTATTAGATATTCGTGTTTTAATTGACGAATTAAATATTTCTGATCCTATATCTGGTTCGAATAATTGGACAAATATTCGTTCATTTAATATGATGTTTAAGATTAAAGAAGAAAAAGGAGATTTATTTCTTCGTCCAGAAACAGCTCAAGGGATATTTTCTAATTTTTTTTCTGTAAAAAAATCTAGTAGAAAAAAAATTCCATTTGGAATTGCTCAAATAGGAAAATCATTTAGAAATGAAATTATGGCAAGACAATTTCTTTTCAGAATGCGTGAATTTGAACAAATGGAAATGCAGTTTTTTATTCTTCCGGAAGAAGAAATGAAATGGTATGAATATTGGAAGAAAATTAGATTAAAATGGCATTTAGAATTAAATTTGGGAGATAAAAAATATCAGTTACGGAATCATGATCATCTAGCTCATTATGCTAGTGCAGGAGCGGATATAGAATTTCATTTTCCTTTTGGATTTAAAGAGATTGAAGGAATCCATTCTCGTAGAGATTTCGACTTGAAAAGACATGAGTTTTTTTCTGGAAAAAAACTAAGAGTTTTTGGAGATAATCTAGAAAACTATATTCCTTATGTAATAGAAACTTCACTAGGTTTAGACCGTTTTTTTCTTGCTATATATTCTTCTTCTCTTAAGAAAGAAAAATTGGATAATGGAAAGGAACGAGTCGTCCTGAAACTCCCACCCTGTTTATCACCTGTAAAAGCAGCTATATTTCCGTTAGTTTTAAAAGACGGATTACCAGAAATTGCAAAGAAAATATTTCATAATCTGAAAATAGATTATAGATTAGTCTATGATCAAAAAGAATCTATTGGTAAACTATATCGTAGACAAGACGCTATTGGAACTCCTATTTGTTTCACCATAGATTATGATACCATAGATAACGATACAGTAACCATGAGATATAGAGATTCTATGTTACAAAAAAGAGTTCCTATAAAAGAGATTTCAAATATTATAGAAAAAGAAACCGGAATGAGAAAAATTTTAAGAAATTTATCTCAGTTTATCTAGAATTTCTTTTTATTGAGATATTCCTCTAATTTTTGCTCCTAACTTGTTTTTTAGAAATTTATCTATTTTTTTCATGACTTCATCTATCATCAAATCGGTTAACGTTCCTTCTTGACTTTCAAAAAAGAAACTTATTGTACAGGTATTTTTTTTCTTTTGGTAAATCTTTTCCTTCATATAAATCATATATCTTAATTTTTTTGATCTAATTTTTTTCTTTTTTTTTATTAACTGATAAATTTTTTCAAAGGAAATGGTTTTATCCACTAAGAATGATAAGTCTCTTTTTGAAGTAGGATATTTAGAAAAGGGGATAAATATTACTTTTTTTTTTTGAATTATAGAAATCAAATATTCCCAATCTATTTCCGCATAAAAAACTTCCTGTTTTTTGAATAAATCTTCTTTTAATTTTCCTAATTCTACTAGATTTTTATTTTTATATTTGATGAATATACTTTCTCTTAAAAAAGGATGAGTAGAGTTTATTTGAGTATAATGTAAAATACCAATTCTCTGAAAAATTTGTTCTATAATTCCTTTCAAATCAAAAAACAAAGAACTTAAAGAACTTTTTGATTCCATGATTTTTTTTTTGTTTTGATCTTTTTCCGATAAAGCAATGCTTAAACAGGTTTTTTCTAAAAATTGATTATTACTTTTATAATAAATTTTCCCTATTTCAAAGAATTTAATTTTTTGATTCCCTCTATTATAATTATGTTTTATGCTATCTATCATTCCAAATAATAAACTGGAACGCATGGAATTATAGGATTTATTTACAGGATTTAAAATCCTTATTTCTTCTCTTTTTAAAAAAGAATTCAATAATAAAGAATCTTTGTTTTTATTTATGATGGGAGGATTTATAATTTCTTGAAACCCATAATTCACTAATTGATTGAAAATAGTTTTTTGGATTTTTTCTTTTGTTTTATAAAAAAAATTTGGAAGTGGAGAAATTTGTATTTTCTTAGAAATTTTTATTTGGGTTAATCCATAAATACGCAATATTTCTTCTATTAAATCTACTTCTCGTTGTACATCTATTCTATAAGGAGGGACAAGAACTAGTAGAGATTTTTTATTTTCATCAAGAATAACTATTTCAAGTAGTAATAAAATTTTTTTGATGTTTTTTTCGGAAATTCTTTTTCCGATAAGATCATGTATTTTTTGATAACGTAGTTTTATTGTCGAAGGATCTATTGGATTAGGATAAATATCCATTATATCAGAACTAATGTTACATTTTGTAACTTCTTTTATGAGAAGAGCGGTTCTTTGTAAAGCATATACTGTTAGATTAGGATCTACTCCTCTTTCAAATCGAAATCTAGCATCCGTTTTTATCATGTGCCTGATTCCAATAGAGCGGATATCTACAGGATTAAAATAGGCGCCCCCTAAGAAAATATTTTTAGTTCTTATATTAACATTTAAGTTAGTTTCATTTATAATTCCAGCTATTGATAAAGGTTTTATTTTATCAGAAATGATAAAATCTTTTTCATTTAGGATTCTTTTTCGATTATCTTCTGAATTGAAATAAATCTTATTTTTTACGTTTTTTATTATAAGAATTTTTCCTTCTATTTTGTCCATATCAAAAACCTGTATAGGTTGCCCTAATTCATTCATCACAAAATTTGTGATATCTATTATATTATTTATTGGTTTTATTCCAAGAGATTCTAATTGGTTAGTTAACCAATTCGGAGATGAATTTATTTCTATTTTAGAAAGAATTAGTCCAGAAAATCTTCTGCATTTATTTTTTTCTTCAATAGAAATTTGAAAACGATATTTATTAATGTCTTTTTGATAATTACTTATTATTGGTTTTGACAAATGGGTTTTGTAACCGCGAAATGTTAAAACAGCATATAAGTCACGAGCTATTCCGTAATGACTCATTGCATCAGAACGATTAGGGGTAATTTCTACATCCAAAATAGAATCTTCTGTTTCTCCTATTTTTTTTTTTATTACATCTTTTACTGATAAACCTATTTCCGTTAAGATGTCTGATATTTTTTTTGCGCTAAGATCAATAGAAATATATTTTCTAAGCCAATTATATGAGATTCTCATACTATTATAGACATAATCAATATTAAAGTTGATTCTTCTTTTTTGAAGAAGAAAATGGTTTTAAAATACCCATTCTATTTGAACTATAGAGTTCAAAACTAACAAAATCTTCCTTAAAAGAGGATAGGATTTCTATTAAAAATTTTGAATTAAAACCCATTTTTATTATAGATTTATCTTGAAAATATTCAGCGATGTATTTACATCTAATTTTTGAAAAAATAGAAATTCTTGTATTTTCTTCATAAATTTTTAATGTATTGTCACTTAAATTAAATCGAATAAAATTTGTCTCTTCTTTAGAAAAAAGAGATATTCTTTTAATAGAATTTAAAAAAAAAAGGCGATTAATAATAAATGAGATATCTTTCTTTTTGGGAAGAATAGAATTATAATCTGGATATTTTTCGTTTATTAGTTCACATAGGAAAGTTTTAGTTTCAAAACTGAATTTGAGTATTCCCGTTTTTTTGTATTCAATAGTCACACTTTTTTTTTCATTAAATAAAATATTTTGAAGTATTCTAAGGGATTTTCTCGAAATGATAAACTCTATGCATTGATTAGATTTAATATTTTTTAAGGTATATTTGACTAATTTATAAGTATCTGTGGCTACAAAAGTTGATCCTTTTGGAGAAAATCGAAAGAAGACTCCATTCATAACAGGTTTTATTTCCTCATTTCCTGTAGCAAATAAAGTTTTATTCAAAATTTTTAAAAGTATTTTTGAAAATAAAGTAATTTTCAAAGTTTTTCCTTTTTCAAAATTTTCTATACTGGAAAAAATAGTTATATGATGTCTATTTTCATTTTCATGACAGATAATAGGAATAGGGTAGTCTCCCTGTTCAGAATAAATGTTGAGCGTATTTTTTTCTTTTTTTATAAAAATAGTTTCATTCGGAAAAGTTTTTAAAATTTCTATCATCAATTTTGGATGAATAGCTATTTTTTCTTCGGAAGTTTTTTTTACATATACTTGTATCTCTGCAGTAACCAAATAATTTTCTGAATCAGAAACCATGATCACCAATTTTTTTCCGAAAATTTTGAATTTGAAAAGAGAATATTTAGTATTTATAATTTTATGTAAAAAATATAATTCTTGTAAAAGAGAAAAGCTAGAAACGGAAAAGTGCATGTTATACTTTTTAACTTTACACATAAGTATAGATAGCGTGAGGGGGAATTGAACCCCCGACCTCTGGGTTATGAATCCAACGCTCTAACCAACTGAGCTATCACGCCTCATATCAATCAATAATCATAAAACAGGTATAAAGAACTTACTTGTGTAATAAAGTTAATATATTTTTATTTGATATATAATCAATCAACATTTTTTACATAAAATATTATGACTTTTGATTTAAGTAATTATAGAAAAATTTATAAAAAAATTACTTTGACAGAAGCAGAGGTTCCCTTAGATCCTTTCAAATTATTTCATAAATGGTTTCAAGAAGAAAAAAATATTCATAAAGTCAACGAAGAATACAATGCTATGTCTATTTCAACTATAGGAGAAGACGGAGTTCCTGAAACAAGGATTGTTTTACTGAAGATGTATTCTGAAGAGGGATTTATTTTTTATACAAATTATCGGAGCCTTAAAGGTAAATCCATTCAAAAAAGACCAAAAGTATGTATATCTTTCTATTGGCCTAATACAGAAAGACAAATTCTCATTAAAGGAAATGTGATGAAATTACCAAAAAATCAATCAGATGAATATTTTTCTAGAAGACCTATAGAAAATCAAGTAGGATGTTGGGCTTCTAAACAAAGTACCGTTATTCCGTCTAAACCACACTTATTGATTCAATATAAAAAGTGGAGTGCTTTCTTTAAAAAAAATATCATAAAACGTCCTTTTGATTGGGGAGGATATATCGTAAAACCCTATAAAATGGAGTTTTGGCAAGGACAACCGAATAGACTTCATGATAGATTGGTTTACGGTTTAACTAAAACTAATAAATGGAATTTGTATAGATTATCTCCATGACTTAAAGATTAATAAATAATAAAAAATAGAAGATAAAAATACTACACGACTTTATCTTCTATTGAAAAAAATAAAATTACAAATTTGTTAATTCTGCACCTATTTTGAATTTAGCTACTTTTTTTCCTGGAATGTGAATTTTTTTTCCTGTTCTAGGATTAATTCCATTTCTTGGATTTCTTTCTACAACAGAAAAGGTACCAAATCCAACTAAGGTAACTTTATTTCCTTTTTTTAGGGATTCAATAACCGTTTCAATAAATGCATCCGTAACGTTTTTTGCTTTTATTTTCGTAATACCTGTTTTTTCAGCTATTGAATTCACCAATTCTGTTTTGTTCATGAAATATATATTGAATTAACTATAAAACATTTATTTACTCAGATAACAAATATAAAAGATTTATTATGGATAAAAGGAGTTATGCAGTAAAAAAATACTTTTTTATCGAACAAAAAGATTTTTTCTTATTTTTATTCCGTTAATTAAATTTTTTATATTCATTTTTTTTTTCCCTTCTATTTGTCCTTCAAGAACAGATATAAATCCTTCTTTTACAGAAATTTTCATTTCCAAGGAAGAAAGGATTACTAATCCAATTGGAAAATTGTGTGCTTTTCGTATTTTTTTGACAAAGAAGATTTTGAATCTTACAAATCTATTTTTCTTCAAAAATAAGGTAGTCCATGCTGATGGATAAGGACTAAGTCCTCTTATCTTATTATAAATAACATCTATAGAAGTTTCTTCCCAATGAATTTTACAATCTATAGGAGATATTTTTGGGGCATATCTTAATAATGAAGAACTTATGATTTTTTGCGGAATAGGTTTAATTTTTTTTTGTAAAATTCCTTCTAATGTTTTTAGAACTAAAGATCCACTAATCTTTTTTAATTTATTTTCAAGTTCTCCAGCAGTTTCATCTCTTTTGACCTCTACTTCTTTTTGCAAAAGAATATTTCCAGAATCTACTTGATTAGAAATAAAAAAAGTAGTTAATCCAGTTTTTTTTTCTCCATTGAGAATTGCCCAATTTATAGGCGCTGCTCCTTTGTATTGAGGAAGGAGTGAAGCATGTAAATTAAAAGTTCCCATTTTTGGATAAGACCAAATTTCTATAGGTAAAATTCGAAAAGAAACAACAATTTGTATATCTGCTTTCCACCTCGCAAAATTTCTCAAAAAAGAAGAATCTAAAAGATTTTTTGGTTGTAAAAGAGGAATATGATTTTCTAAAGCATATTCTTTGACAGGAAAAGTAGTTTTTTTTCTTCTAAAAAATGGAGGATCAGGAGTAGTTATTATTCCTACAATATTATATTTTCGAGTATATAATTCTTTCAAAGAGAAAAAAGAAAAAGGAGTAGAACCTATAAATACAATTCTAGGAAACTTTTTCATCTTAATATATGTTTAAAATAATATCAAATTATTTGTAATTTAAATACACTAATTTTATCTTGTATATGAAAAAGTTTATTGATTTTTGAAAATCAAACAAATATCATTTCTTTGCAAAAAAACTTTTAAGGATTTTTTATATAATATAATTCATATATGTATTGGACTTTAGAATTAGCTTCTCATTTAGAAGATGCCCCATGGCCAGCAACAAAAGAGGAATTAATTGATTTTGCTATTCGCACTGGCGCTCCATTAGAAGTCGTGGAAAATCTTCAGCAATTAGAAAATGGAGAAGGAGAAGTTTTTGAATCCATAGAAGATATATGGGCTGATTATCCACGTGATGACGAAGATTTTTATTGGAATAGAGATGAATATGAACTTTAATTATCTGACTCATATTTATATTTTAATCATTGCATTTAATGAGTTTTTTAAAAAATATTAAAAATTTATTGGGAAATAAAAATGAAAGAGATCTTCAAGAAGTGAAAAAATTAATCATTCATATAAAAGAAGAAGAAAAAAAAATATCGTTTTTATCAGATGATGAATTAAGGAATAGCACTCAAGAATTTAAAGAAATTATAAAAAAATCTACAAAAAAATTTTATGAAAAGAAAAAAGATTTCATTAAAAAAATAAAGGAAAAATCTTATTCTATAAGTACTTTAGAGGAAATTTACTTGAAAATAGAAAAACTGAAAGAAGAATGTTATAGAATCGAACAAAAAGTTTTAATGAATCTTTTACCCAAAGCTTTTGCAGTTATTAAGGAAACAGCTAAACGTTTTAAAGAAAAAAAGCAGCTTATAGTCAAATCTACTCCTTTTGACGAGGAATTGTCAAAAAAAAAATCTTATGTTTTATTGCAAAATAATAAGGCTATTTGGAAGAATAAATGGAATGCATATGGAAAATCTATCATATGGGATATGGTCCATTATGATGTTCAATTAATGGGAGGAATAGTTTTACATCAAGGGAAGATAGCGGAAATGGCAACTGGAGAAGGAAAAACATTTGTGGCTACTTTATCTGCTTATTTAAATGCTCTATCTGGAAGGGGAGTCCACATTGTTACCGTAAACAATTATCTATCTAAAAGAGATGCCAATTGGATGGCTCCTTTAATGGAATTTCATGGATTAAGAGTTGATTGTATTGATAATTATCCATCTTCTAATGGATATATGCGTAAAAAAGCTTACCAAGCGGATATCACTTATGGAACTAATAATGAATTTGGTTTTGATTATTTACGTGATAATATGGCCTGTTCTAAAGAAGAATTAGTTCAAAGGGATTTGAATTATGCTATTATAGATGAAATTGATTCTGTTTTAATAGATGAAGCACGTACTCCTTTAGTGATATCAGGACCAGTGGCCCCTCATAAAGATAATAAAGAGGAATTTAAATTATTAAAAGATAAAGTAGAAAATATTGTTAATCAACAAAATATAGAAATTACAAAATTTTTTCAAGAATCTAAAAATTTAATTAAATCTGGAGAAAAAAAATTAGGTGGGTTTAAACTTCTTCAGGCTTACCGTGGTTTACCAAAAAAGAAATCCTTGATTAAATTCTTAAGTGAAGAGAAAATACGTTTGCTTTTACAAAAAGTGGAAAGTCAATATTTACAAGATAATGGTAGAGAAATGCATAAAGTAGATAAAGATCTTTATTTTGTTATTGATGAAAAAAATAATACTGTAGAATTAACAGATAAAGGAATTGAATTCCTATCTAAAAATGTAGAAGATGTAGGTTTTTTTATTTTGCCTGACATTAACGTGGAAATTACTGAATTAGAGAAAGAAAATTACTCAAAAGAGAAAGAAACAAAAGAAAAAGAAAAGCTTTTAAAAAATTTTACTGTAAAATTACAACGTATACATACTATTAATCAGCTTCTTAAAGCTTATACTTTATTTGAAATAGATATAGATTATGTCGTTATGGATGGAAAAGTGAAAATAGTAGATGAACAAACTGGTCGTATTATGGAAGGAAGACGTTATTCAGATGGTCTTCACCAGGCTATTGAAGCTAAAGAAAAAGTGAAAATAGAATCTTCTAGTCAAACTTTTGCTACTATAACTTTACAAAATTATTTTAGAATGTATAAAAAGATTTCTGGAATGACTGGAACTGCAGAAACAGAAGCTGGAGAATTTTGGCATATCTATAAATTAGACGTAGTAGTCATCCCTACACATAAAACTATGCAAAGACAGGATTTACAAGATCTAGTTTTTAAAACACAACGTGAAAAGTATAACGCTATTATAGAAAAAATTATTCATTTATCTAAATATGAAAAACGTCCTGTTCTTGTTGGAACAACTTCTGTTGAGATTTCTGAATTTCTTAGCAGAGCTTTAAAATTTAGAAAAATAGCACATAATGTTTTAAATGCTAAATTACATGATAAAGAAGCGGAAATTATAGAGAAAGCAGGCCTCCCTGGATCCGTAACTATAGCAACCAATATGGCAGGTAGAGGGACGGATATAAAGCTTTCGAAAGAAGTCGTAAAATATGGAGGTTTATCCGTTTTAGGGACGGAAAGACATGATTCTAGAAGGGTAGATAATCAATTAAGAGGACGTTCTGGGCGTCAAGGTGATCCAGGAAGTTCTCAGTTTTATGTATCGCTAGAAGATAATTTAATTCGTTTATTTCTTGATTCAGAAAGACTTTCTAAATTAATGGATCGTTTTGGACATAAAGAAGGAGATATTATTCAACATCCTTTATTAACAAAATCTATAGAAAGAGCACAAAAAAAAATAGAAGATAATAACTTTAGTATACGTAAACGTTTGCTAGATTATGATGATGTTATTAATAAACAACGAGAATTTATTTATAAAAAACGTAGAAATGCTTTATGTGGAGAAGAGTTAAGTTTAGATATTTCCAATATGATCTATGTTTTATTAGATAATATGATATTGGTGAACAAATCTTTGAATGATTTTAAAAATTTGGAATATGAATTCATCCAAATTTTTGGACTGGAGTTTCCTATAAAAGAGAGTGAATTTTTTTCTTATAAAGAACGTGATTGTATCAATTATCTTCATGATCTCATTATAGATTTTTATGAGAAAAAAAAAGAAAGAATGGTTTTTAAAGAAATTATTCCTGTTATATCTAATATAATAGGAAAGGATCAAACTGATTATCACATTCAGGTTATGTTTACGGATGGCGTTAACAATATTAGTTCTGTATCTAACTTAAAAGAAATTTATGAGAGTCGTGGATTATCATTATTATCTATTTTTGAAAAAAAAACTATATTGTGTTTTTTAGATGAAAAATGGAAAGAACATTTACGAGAAATGGATAGTTTGCGATATTCAGTGCAAAATGCCGTTTTTGAACAAAAAGACCCTCTGATTGTTTATAAGCAAAATGCTTTTAATTTATTTCAAGAAAGAGTCTATGAAATTAACAAACAGGTAATTTCTTTTTTTCTAAAGTCTATTATAATGAAAAGTGATATTTTATGTATTCCAAATCATCATAAAATGATAGATCCTTTTTTGAAAGGAAAAAATGGGAAAAAATTAGGAAGAAATAATAGAATTAATATCCGTCATCTAATTACAGGAGAAACTAAAAACATAAAATTTAAACAAGTGGATTTTTTTTTAGAAAAGGGAGAATGGATCATAGAAGACGATCTTTTTTAGAATACGATTGTGTTAACTAAAAATAAAACGTATATTCTTTATTATAGTTTTTATCATAGTTATTTGTTATCTCGGAATTAGTTTATGGGCTATAAGAAAAAGCTATGATAATATTGAAAAAATTCCATATAATACATTTGGAGTCGTTTTAGGGACTTCTAAGTATTTGCATGGTGGGGGATTAAATGCTTATTTTAAATATAGAATAGATGCTGCTTGTTTTCTATTTTATCAGAAAAAAATTCGTTATATCATCGTGAGTGGAGATAATAGAGAAAAGAATTATAATGAACCAAAAATGATGAAAAAAGAATTAATAAGTAAGGGGATCCCCGCTTATTTTATATATGAAGATTTTTCTGGGATCAGCACTATACATTCTGTATTAAGAGTCTACAAAGTTTTTAATCAAAAAAAGTTTACTATAATTTCTCAAAGATTTCATAATGAGAGAGCCATATTCATTGGAAATTGTTTAGGTTTAGATGTCATAGGTTTTAACGCTCAAAGTCTATCTTTTGATTGCAAAACACAGTTTAGAGAAATTTTAGCTAGAATAAAAGCTATATGGGATATTTTATTATCTTTAAAATCAAGAAAGATAGGATAAATATTTTTTCAATATTTTTGCATTGTTAGATTTTTGAGTGTCTATTTCTAATAGACAAGGAATATCCGATTTATTCCAAAAAATATCTAAACTCTTTTTCAAAGAGAATTTATTTGATACTCTTTCATATTTCCAATTATGCATTTCACAAATTTTTTCTGCAGTAAAAAGATGTTTTGTTTCAAAAAAATTGAATATTTTTTCAGGAATTTTATATTCTGAAATAGATCTAAAAATATTCCCCCCTCCATTGTTAATAAGTATAAGGCGAAAATTATTTGGAATATAATTATTCCATAAGGCATTGCTATCGTAAAAAAAACTTATGTCTCCAATGATTAAGGTGACCTTTTTTTTGCTACTGACAGCATAACCTATGGCAGTAGAAACACTTCCTTCTATTCCGGAAGTTCCTCTATTACAATAAGATTCTACGGAATGTTTTTTTTCATCAAAAAGTTGATAATATCTTATTATAGTGCTATTTCCTAATTGCAAAACTGAATGATTAGGAATATATTTGAATATGCAAAATAAAACTTTAAGATCTGAAAAACTTTTCTCCTTTTTTAAAAACCAGTTATTTTTTTTTCTTCTACATTTTCTCAATTTTTCCCATTTATATCGATAATCAGATGATTTTAAACTTTCTAAACTTGAGACATGAAATATTTTGAAAAAAAATTCTGGTTCTATAGGCCAATAGGTGTTTAATCGATAATAGATATCTGGGTAATTTTTTCTATTATTTTCTCCTAGGTGCCAATGATACTTAGGAGGATTTTTTCTTAAAAAATACTTTATTTTTTTGGATATAATATTTCCACCAATAGTTAATAAGATATGAGGTTTTAATTTTATCCATTCAGTATCTTTCATACTGAAAAGTAGTTGATCTATACAGGAGAAAAAAAATTTTCCGTATACATGAGATGTGGTTTCCGTGAAAATAACTATGGTAGGGTCTCTACTTAATTTATTTAAAATTTTTTCTAATTCTTTTCCTGTATTATATAAACCTAGCAAAATCATTTTTTTTTTAGATTTTTTCCATATATGTTTTTCTTTTCGATAATATTTAGTTTTTTCAATACAATTTTTAACAGGAAAAGTATTGATAATTTTAGGTTTTACGTGTAAAAATTCAGTGGTTTCATAAAGAGGTTCTGAAAAAGGGATATTAATATGTATAGGTTTTTTTTTTTCAATACATTTATTAATAGATTCATTGATTAATCTTTCATTATACCATAATCCTAATTTTGTTTCATCTTCTGTTAATTGAATAGATGATTCTACATGGTTTTGAAAAATATTTTCTTGATGAATGGTTTGTTCTTCTAGAATATTTATAATTTCTTTAGGACGATCTGCTGTAAGAAAAATAAGTGGAATATTTTGATAAAAAGCTTCTGTAACTGAAGGATAATAGTTAACAACGGAAGATCCAGAAGTACAACTAAGAATTACAGGCTTTTTTATTTCTTGAGCGATTCCTAAAGCGAAAAAACCTGCACAACGTTCATCTACAATACTATAAGTTTTAAAGTCTTTATGCTGTGTGAAATGAATAATTATTGGAGCGTTTCTAGAACCTGGAGAGATTACTATATGAAATATGGATTTAGCTTTTAGTATTTCTCCTAAACTTTGTACAATCTTTTTATTTGAATACATTTAAATTAAATTAATCCCCCGTTAACATTTAAAACAGATCCAGTTATGTAATTGGATAAATCCGATGCTAGAAATAGAGTACAATTGGCAATATCTTGAGGAATTCCAGGTCTTTTTAATGGAATATTCTTTATCCAATTTTCTTTTGTTTTTGGAGAGAAATAAGAATTCATTTTCGTAGAAATATATCCAGGAGCGATGGCATTACAACGTATGTTTTTTCTTCCTAATTCCTTAGCTATAGATTTAGTAAAGCCAATAATTCCAGCTTTAGATGTCGCATAATTAGATTGTCCAGAATTTCCTGTTATTCCTATAACGGAACTCATATTAATGATGCTTCCATTTTTTTGTTTAATCATAGGAAATATGACATATTTAGTTAGATTAAAAACAGAATAAATATTAGTACGAATAACTGTATCCCAATTTTTTTCAGACATTCTAAATAAAAAATTATCTCTTATCATTCCAGCATTATTGACTAATATATCTATACTTCCAAATTTTTCTATAACTTTTTGAACAAAATTTTTAGAAGAATTTAAATCTTTTAGATCTATTTCGTAAGCTTCTACAGAATTTCCTAATTCTTTCACTAATTTTTTAGCGTTTTTTTTTGATGAAAAGTATGTGAAAATAACATAGGCTCCATGTTTTACAAATGTTTTCACTATAGATTTTCCTATATCTCCTGAACCACCTGTAACTATGGCAATTTTTCCATTTAAAAGTTTCATATCTTATTTTTTTTTCTAATCTTATCTATCAATTGAAGTACAAGATCTAACTGCTTTTCAACATTAAGAAATGTATTATCTATTTCTACGGAATCTATAGGTTTTTGAAGTGGAGAAATTTTACGAGAAATATCCATCATATCTCTATGGAAAATGTTTCTTCGCATTTCTTCATAAGAAACTTTTTTTCCTTTTTTTTGAAAATCTTGATATCTTCTATGAGCACGAATATCTAGAGATCCCTTCATAAATATTTTTAATTCTGAATGAGGAAAAATTCTATGTCCGATATCTCTTCCTTCCATAATAACCCCTTTTTGATTTCCAAATTTTTTTTGTATCACTGCTAATTTTTCACGAATTTCTGGGATTCTTGCTATAAAACTTACTTTATCTGTCACTTCTATCGACTTAATTTCAGATTGAACGTTTTCTTTATTTAAAAAAATTTCTGTCTGATTCAATTTTTTATTCCATTTAAATTGGAAATTTATATTATTTAAAACAGGTATAAAATTTTTTACATTCCATAAATCACTGTTGAAAATTTTTTTTCTAATAGCTAACAAAGCTATACTTCTATACATAGCTCCAGTATCTATATGGGAGTATGCTAATCTCTTAGAAAGAGCTTGAGCTAAAGTACTTTTTCCAGAAGAAGAATATCCATCTATAGTTATGATCATTTTTGGATTCATGATTGATAAGTTATTAATTCATATTTATATGACAAGAGTTTATAATAAAGTTTAACGACTAAAAAATCTGTAGAAGATTCTCGTTCATTTGGTAAAAGTTCCACAATATCAAAACCTATAATTTTTTTCTTTTGAAAGACCATTTTTAAAAATTTTAAAGTCTTGTACCAAGATAAACCTCCTGGTTCTGGAGTTCCTGTAGAAGGAGCTATGCTTGGATCAAAAACATCGATATCTATGCTTAAAAATACATTTTCAGATAGTCTTTGAACAGCTTTTTTCATCCATAAATCATTTTGATAAATTTCATGAAAGTAAAAAATGTTTCCATTTTGGATGTACGATTTTTCTGAAATATCCATACTTCTAATTCCTATCTGGATTACAGGATATTTTTTAGAGGCTTCATGCATAGAACATGCATGATTATAAGGATCTCCATTATAGATAGGACGCAAATCGGCATGTGCATCCATATGAAGAATACTCATGTTCGTATATTTTTCTCCAAAAGCTCTGATACTTCCTATGGAAATGGAATGGACTCCACCAATGAGAGTAACAAATTTATCTTTTAAAAGATATTTTTTAGTAATATTGTAAACTTTTTTTACCATTTTTCTGGAAGAATTTGAAGAAATTACAACAGGTTGAACAAGAAAAATTCCTCTTTTGTATACTTCAGAATTAGTTTCTATATCATATAATTCCATATGTTCTGATGCAGATAAAAAAGCTTTAGGTCCTTTTTTAGATCCTTTTTTCCATGTTCCTGTATAATCGTATGGAACAGGAATAAGTACTATTTGAGATTTTTCAAGAGTTGCATATTTTAGAGGAATTTTGCGAATGTTTTTTTTCATAATATTTTTTTTAATCCCCTTAATAACCTAATATTTTCAATATTTCTTCAGGATTTTGAGAATGACGAAATATTTTATATACTAATTTTTTTTGATCATCATGATCAATTAAAATATGAATAGGTTGTGGGATTAAACAGTGATGGACTCCTCCATATCCACTGATGGTATCTTGATAGGCTCCAGTATTAAAAAAACCAATATAAAGTGGAGGATTTTCTCTAAAACGAGGAAGATATATGGCATTCATATGCTGTTCAGAATTATAATAATCGTCACTATCACACGTTAAACCTCCTAAAAAAACTCTTTCATAAGAATCATTCCAACGGTTTATAGCCATCATAATAAATCTACGACTAATAGCCCAAGTATCAGGAAGAGTAGTCATAAAAGAACTATCTATCATATTCCATTTTTCTCTATCATTTTGTCTTTTTTGACTAAGTATTCTATAGATAATTCCTCCACTTTCTCCAACTGTATAAGCTCCAAATTCTGTGTATATGTGAGGTTCTGAAATATTTTCTTCTTGACAAAATTTTTTTATTTGATAAACAATTTCATTAGTCATGTATTCATAATCATACTTGAAAGACATAGAGGTTTTAATAGGAAAACCTCCCCCTATATTTAAAATATCTAACTCTGGAGAAATTTTTTTTAATTTAGCGTAAATGTGTAAACATTTGAAAAGTTCATTCCAGTAATAAGCCGTATCTTTAATTCCCGTATTTATAAAAAAGTGGAGCATTTTTAGTTCAACTTTTGGATTGTTTTTTATTTTATTCAAGTAAAAAACGATGATGTCTTTATATCCTATTCCTAAACGGGAGGTATAGAATTCAAATTTTGGTTCTTCCTCAGAAGCGATTCGTATTCCTAATTTAAATGGATAATGGATAAAAAAACTCAATTTTTCCAATTCATCGGAATTATCCAATATAGGAATAGTATTATAAAAACCATTATTAATCAAATAGGATATATTTTCTATGTAATTATGAGTTTTAAACCCATTGCAAATAACTTCAATATTTTTATTTGTTTTTCCTTTTTGATAAAGATTTTTCACAATTTCTATATCATAAGCATATGAAGTTTCAATACTAATATTGTTTTTTAAGGCTTCTTCTAATACAAAAGAAAAATGAGAGCTTTTTGTGCAATAACAATAAGTATATTTATTATTATACTTATTAGAATGAATGGCTTTTTCAAACCATTTTCTAGCCTTTTGTATGTTTTTAGATATTTTTGGCAAATAAGTAAACTTCAATGGAGTTCCATATTTTTGAATAATATCCATTAATGGAATTCCATGAAATTCTAGAAGATTATTCTTGAGAGAAAATTCCTCGGTAGGAAAATCAAAAGTTTGATCGATAAGATCTGCATAGCGAATTTTCATTAAAGAAAAATTAATTTTATGGTTAAATAAAAATAAGGTTTAAAAATTTTTAATTTTTTCAATCTTTTTCTTTTTCTTCTATTTTTTTATTGTATACCAAAAATTTTTTCAAGAAAATATCTATTTCTCCATTCATTACAGAATGGATTTGTGTAGTTTCATAACCGGTTCGTAAGTCTTTTACCAATTTATAAGGATGCATTATATAATTTCGAATCTGGGATCCCCATTCAATTTTTTTTTTACTGGATTCTATTTTGTTTTTTTTCATTTTTTTTGAAATTTCTATTTCAAACAATCTAGACTTTAAGAGATGCAAGGCTTTTTGTCTATTTTGCATTTGCGAACGAGTCTCTGTATTTTCAATAATAATTCCCGTAGGATGATGACGTAATCTGACCCCAGTTTCCACTTTATTAACGTTTTGTCCTCCAGATCCACTAGAACGAAATGTCTCCCATTGAATATCAGATATATTAATGTTTATATCTATGTCTTTATCTACTAAAGGATATACATAAACAGAAGAAAAAGAAGTATGACGTTTTGAATTATTATCAAATGGAGATAAACGTATTAATCTATGAACTCCATTTTCTCCTTTTAAATATCCAAAAGCATATAATCCATCTAATTCTAAAGTAACAGATTTGATTCCTGTGATATCTCCAGGAAGATGATGAATGTTTTTTACAGAAAATTTATTTTTTTCAGCCCACATAATATACATTCTCATTAACATAGAAGTCCAATCACAACTTTCAGTTCCTCCTGCCCCAGAGGAAATTTGTAATACTGCGTTAAAAATATCTTCTTCTTCCGAAAGAAGATTTTTAAATTCTATATTTGACAGAAGGTTTTTCGTTTTATTTAATTGAATTTTAACCTCTTTTTCTAGATCTTCTTCTTTAGATAAAGAGAATAGAATTTCTAATTCTTCTAGAGCGTTTTTTAATTCAAAAAAATCTTTTATGCATGTCTTCATAGCATGCAAACGTTTTGTAAAATTTTTAGCTTTTTTACAATTTTTCCAAAAATTTGGATTTGAAATTTTTTTTTCTTCTTTCTCAATAGATTCTTTAATTTGATCTATGTTTAGAACTTCTTGAAGTTTATTAATTTTTTCTGAAATAGATTGAATGTCTTCATTTTTTATCATAATACGAAAATAAATATTTTCGTAAAAAAAATAGGTACATCTAAGTTATAACACTTATTTTCTACTAATTCTTGAATTTTTTGTAAATTCTGGTTAGAAAAGAAAAACTTAATTCATCCAGAAATATATGGAACTAATTTTCTATTAATAATTCCACTTTTATTATGAATTTCAATAATAAATTTACTATAAAAACTCAAAAAATAATACAAGAAGCACAACGTATTGCTTTAAAAAATAATCAACCTTCAATTGAGAATGCACATATTTTAAAATCTCTTTTGGAAAAAGAGGAAAATGTCATTCCTTTTCTTCTAAAAAAATTAAATGTTCCCCATCAAACAATTATGATCGGTTTGGATCGAATTATATCTTCTTATCCTAGAGTAGTAAGTGGAACAGTCACTAAACAACATTTAAGCCATTCAGTTACACAGATGTTCAATATAGCGGAAAATTATGCTAAAACATTAAAAGATGAATTTATTTCTCTTGAACATATTTTCTATGGAATTTTTATGACTTCGGATGTGACTTCTAAACTTTTGAAAGATCAAGGAATTACAGAATTCAAGATAAAAATTTTGATTGAAAATATTAGAAAAAAAAGCGGAAATGTTATTTCTCAAACAGAAGAAAATACTTATAATGCTTTAGATAAATATGCAAAAAATCTTAATGAATGGGCATCTAAAGGAAAATTAGATCCTGTTATTGGACGTGATGAAGAAATTCGTCGAGTTTTACAAATTTTGTCCAGAAGAACGAAAAATAATCCTATTTTAATTGGAGAGCCAGGAGTAGGAAAAACCGCCATAGCTGAAGGATTAGCTCATCGGATTATTAATGGAGATATTCCAGATAATTTAAAAGATAAAAGAGTTTTTTCATTGGATATGGCTTCTCTCATTGCAGGAGCTAAATATAAAGGAGAATTTGAAGAACGTCTTAAATCTGTTGTAAAAGAAGTGACTTCTTCAGATGGAGAAATTATTTTATTTATTGATGAAATACATACTTTGGTAGGTGCGGGAGGTGGAGAAGGAGCTATGGATGCTGCAAATATTCTAAAACCTGCATTGGCTAGAGGAGAACTTCGTGCTATAGGAGCAACGACTTTAAATGAATACCAAAAATATTTTAGAATAGATAAAGCTTTAGAAAGAAGATTCCAGCAAGTATATGTAGATGAGCCTTCAGTCACTGATGCCATATCCATATTGCGTGGAATTAAAGAAAAATATGAAAGTCATCATAAAGTGAGAATTAAAGATGAGTCTATTATTGCAGCCGTAGAATTATCTCAGCGTTATATTAATGAACGTTTTTTACCGGATAAAGCTATTGATCTTATTGATGAAGCAGCTTCAAAACTTAGGATGGAGATTAATTCTAAACCAGAAGAATTGGATGTATTGCATAGGAAAATTATGCAAATGGAAATACAGATAGAAGCCATAAAAAGAGAAAAAGATGAAAAACAATTGGTACTTTTAAGAAAAAAATTAGCAAAATTGAATGAAGAAAAAATTCAATTACAATTTCAATGGCAAAAGGAAAAGGATTTAGTTGAAGGAATCCAAAAGTCTAAGGAAAAAATAGAAAATTTCAAATTTGAAGCAGAACAAGCAGAAAGATCCGGAGACTATGGAAAGGTTGCGGAATTAAGGTATGGAAAAATTAAAGAAGAAGAAAATAAAGTCAAATCGTTTGAAATAGAATTAAAAAAGCAGGAAGATAAAGGAAAAAAAATGATCCAAGAAGAAGTTTCTAAAGAAGATATCGCTCAGGTTGTATCTAAGTGGACAGGAATTCCTGTTACTAAAATGTTGCAAAGTGAAAGGGAAAAATTACTTTTTTTAGAAAAAGAATTACACAAAAGGGTTATCGGTCAAAATGATGCCATTCAATCTGTTGCAGATGCAATAAGGCGTTCTAGAGCAGGGCTTCAAGATGAAAAAAAACCCATAGGCTCCTTTCTATTTATGGGAAGTACAGGAGTGGGGAAAACGGAATTAGCCAAAACACTAGCCGAATATCTATTTGATAACGAAAACAACATGGTCCGTATAGATATGAGTGAGTATATGGAACGTCATTCGGTAAGCAGACTTATTGGAGCCCCTCCTGGATATATTGGATACGAAGAAAGCGGACAATTAACAGAAGCCATACGTCGACGCCCTTATAGCGTTATTCTCTTAGATGAAATAGAAAAAGCTCATTCAGATATATTTAATATCCTTTTACAAGTTTTAGATGATGGAAGATTAACAGATAATAAAGGTCGTACTGTTAATTTTACCAATACTATTATTATCATGACTTCCAATATAGGAGCAGATATTATTCAGGAAAATTTAGATCCGGAAATGTCTATCAACAGAATGGAAACAACAAAAAATGCTTTGATCGACTTGTTAAAAAATATAATGAGACCAGAATTTATTAATAGAATTGATGAAATCATTTTATTTAAACCTATTTCCAGAAAAGAAATTAAAGAAATCGTCAAATTACAAATGAAAAAATTTGCTGATTTATTATCTCATAAAAATATTCATATAGAAGCAACTAATGAAGTTATAGATTATTTATCAGAAAAAGGTTATGATCCACATTATGGAGCCAGACTCTTAAAAAGGGTCATTCAACACGAGATCCTCAACAATCTTTCTAAAGAAATATTAAAAGGAAAAATACATGATAACCATAGGTTATTAGTGGATTTTTTTAAAGAAAAAGGAATTGTATTTAGACAATCTGATCCTGTCAATGTGCAAGGAAAAATTAATACATAAATCTGGTTTTGTAAATATTATAGGATTTCCTAATGTAGGAAAATCTACATTAATGAATTCTCTTGTAGGAGAGGATCTTTCTATCATCACACATAAACCACAAACAACTCGTCATAGAATACTAGGAATATTGGATAAATATAATGCCCAAATTATTTTTTCTGATACTCCTGGGTTTATGATAAAAACAGCATTCTTTATGCAAAAAATTATGATGAAATATATAGAAAGATCATTAGAAGACGCTGATATTGTTTTATTTACAACGGAAATAGGAAAATTCTTTATTTCCGATAAATATTTTCCTATTTTAAATTCTCTTAAAAATATTAAAAATAATAAACCTTTTCTTATTTTAATCAATAAAATAGATAAAATTGGAATAGAATGTGATGAAAAAATATTATATGAGACAATCAATTATTGGCATAGAATTTTTCCTCATTCAGAAATATTACCAATATCTGCATTGAAAAACATAAATCAAGATTTATTAATGGATAAGATTTTAGGTTTATTATCGGAACATCCTCCTTATTACCCTAAGGGGTTCTTGAGTGATAGATCAAAACGATTTTTTGTGAATGAAATAATTAGGGAAAAAATATTTCTTCTTTATAAAAAAGAAATTCCTTATTCTGTAGAAATTTTCACAGAAACATTTAAGGAAAATGAAATGTTTCTACATATATTTTCTTCTATATATGTAGAAAAAAACTCTCAAAAAGGTATTCTAATTGGAAAAAAAGGGAATTATATAAATAAGTTAGGAGCTTTATCTATAAAAGGAATAGAAAAATTTTTTAAGAAAAAGGTCTGGCTAAAATTAAATGTGAAAATATGCAAAAATTGGCGTTCAGATTACAAAATCTTAAAAAAATTTGGATATTAAATTCATTCAACTTTTATAATAAAAAAGTTTTTTTTCCAAATTGAAATAAGATATATTTTTTTCCTATTAAGTTTTCTTTATGAATAAGAATATTTTTTTTGATGAGTTTTTTGTTGATAGAAATGGAATTTAAATTCAAAGCACGATTTGCTTCACTTTTGGAAGCAAAAAGACTGCTTTTTTTCAAAATGTCTAATAAAAAAACTCCTTTTTCAAATTCTTTATAAGGGAGTTTCATATGTGGAATATTCTCATATATAGAAAAAAATATTTTTTCATCTAAAGAAAGTAATAGTTCGTTGATATATTTTTTTCCAAATAAAACATGCGATATTTTAACTACTTCTTCATAAGCCTTTTTTCCATGAACCCATTGAGTGATTTCTTCCGCTACTCTTTTTTGTAAAAATCTTTTTTCAGGATTTTTTCTATGTTTTAAAATAAAAGATTCTATTTTTTCTTTTGAAAAAAAAGTATAAATTTTAATAAATTTTTCAATTTCTTTATCTGAAACATTCATCCAAAATTGATAAAATTTGTATGGAGTAGTACGTTTTCTATCTAACCAGATATTTTCTCCTTTTTCACTTTTTCCAAACTTTATTCCATCAGATTTTGTAACCAAAGGAAATGTTATTCCATATGCTTTTTTTCCTGTAATTTTTCTAATAAGCTCTATTCCAGTAGTTATATTTCCCCATTGATCGGATCCACCTATTTGCAGTAGACAGTCTTTTTCTTTGTTTAAATAAAGAAAATCATATCCTTGTATAAGAGAATAAGAAAATTCCGTAAAAGACATTCCGTTATTCTTATTGTTATCAATCCTCTTTTTTACAGAATCTTTAGACATCATGTAATTTATAGGAAAGTGTTTTCCTACATTCCGTAGAAAATCTAAAAGGGATATGTTTTTTATCCAACTAAAATTGTTTAATAATTCTGTCTTTTCTGAATAAAAATCTAGCAATTTAGATAGTTGTTTTTTTATAGATTCTGTATTTTTTTGTAAAGTTTCTAGACTTAAAAAAATTCTTTGATCTTTTTTTTCTGACGGATCTCCTATAAGACCTGTAGCTCCTCCAATTAACGCTATGGATTTATGTCCAAGTTTTTGAAAATGTATCAATATAATAACAGGAAGTAAGCTCCCTAAGTGTAAAGAATCTGAGGTAGGATCAAAACCTATATATATAGTCGTACGCTTTTTTAATTGTTTTTCTACACCAGGAACCTTATTTTGTATTAATCCTCTCCAGGAGAGTTCATCAATAATGTTTTTCATGTGAAAAATTAATAAATAACATTATTTTATTTAGGTTTTGTACAGTTCAACGAATTTTTCCATGATGATTAAAAAAATTATACTTTATAATCTTTTAACTGTTTTTTTTGCTTGCATTCATATAGTTAGTAATTTTCTTCTTTTTGAAAAAGATTTATCTTTGTTAAAAATATATATTTTTTTATTGCCTTTCAGTAGTTTTTTTTTCTTTTTTTCGTTGTTCACAATAAATAAAAAACCCAATGTAGCTGTATTTGTTTATATTATAGGTGGAATTATAAAGTTTTTTTTTAGTATTTGTGTATTTTTTTATTTCATCCTGGAATATTTGAATATCTTTAAGACCCTTTTGGATTTCGTTTTTTCATATTTTATGATTCTTTTTTTAGAACTTTTTTCTTAATGAAGGAAATAAACTAACAATGGTTTTTTATAAATTTTTCTTTTATAATCATCTCCACAGATTTATTTTCTATTTTAGAAGTTAACCAAGAAATAATATCTAAATACAAAAAAGTTCTTTTTTCATAAGGATGATCAGAATATTTCAGGAGTCTTTCTCTCAATTTTTTGAATTGTCCTTTAATTTGATGTGGGTATACATTGCCTAAATTTTTAAAAAAATGGATAATTTTTTTTTTTACGATGTACCAATCATCCATTTGAATAAAAAATTTATATGCGGATTGAATTTTTTTATCCATATTTTCATCTAATCCACTTTCGTAACAAGCGATTATATGTAGAAGTCTGGCAAAACATTGTAAATCTTGTCGTATATTTTTTTCTTGATTTTCCATAATTTTTAATAAATATAAAATAGTATTTTTATTATCTCCACTCCCAAAATACAAACAAGCAATTTTATAATAAAGAACCATGATATAATGAGAATCCAAACGATTATAAATTTTATTAAAATCTTTTAATAATGGAGGAATCACTTTTTTCACTCCTTCTGAAAAGGTTCCTTCCATATAATGTTTATTAATACGATTAGTATATTTATACATGAAAATTAATATTCTAGTATTTCCATTTAAAATTATTTTCTCATTTTGAACTTCCTTTTCAAACTGTTCTAAAACTTTAGTGAATTTAGAATAGTGATTTAAATAAAATAAAGTATCTAACAAATAATGATATCCTTTCAGATAGCTTACAGGAGCTATTTTTTTTGCTTTTTTATGATTTTGAAACAATTCCACCCATTTACAAGATGATCTATAACACATGATAAAATCCTGTCTAATATAATGATACCAAACTTGAGCTTGATATAAAAATAATTTTTCATAAAAACTAAGTTTTTCGATATCAAATTTTGGAAGGTTAGTACGAAAGTAGGTTTCTATAAATATTTTATCTTTTTCATTTCTTACGTATCCAACTTTTAAATATAATCCATATAATTCCAAGGAAAGACTGGATAGAGCGTCATGACATTGAACTCGTTCAATTAGTTCTTTGGATTCTACAGATAATTCTCCAGATCTAGAATAAAGACTTCTAGTTATGTGTTGAGATTCTATCATTTTTTCAAATTCAACTAATTCTAAAAGAATGGTATTAGATTCATAACATCTAGCAATGATTTTTGCTTTTCCTAAAAATTTTAAACTTTGTATATACAACCCTTTGTTGTATAAAATTTTAGAAAAATCTAAATATTCACGTATTTGTAGATCGTAGTTTTCTTCAGTATGTTGTAATCGGAGACTAATTAAAATTTGCTTGTATAAATGGGCTTTCATATTGGATAATTGTATTTTGCTTATAGGGGTGTTTTCCAAAATTTTTTTTTCATTATAACAATGTATTTTACTCATAATTTCAAATAGTTTTATAAATTTTGCATTTTTATTTCGTTTTATACGACCTGCATAAAGTTTAAAATTTATTTTTTCTGATTTTGATAAAGACTGAATCAATAGAAAAAGATGATCTAATTTATTATGATTTGACATTGTAATTATATTTTTTTATTTGTTTTGATTGACAATAAAATATAAAATAGTTTTATCAATTAGATATTGTAAATATGTAAATTATTTGATATGATTTTCTTTTTGGAAAAAATAGTTTTGGAATTATCAAATAATCTAATGAGTATGGAAAAGAAAAGAATACAAATTTTTGACACAACACTGCGTGATGGAGAACAAGTTCCAGGATGTAAATTAAATACTAAAGAAAAAGTAAGGATAGCTAAACAATTAGAAGCTTTGGGTGTTGATGTTATTGAAGCTGGATTTCCCACTTCTAGTCCAGGAGATTATAAATCTGTACAAGAGATTTGTAAATCTATTTCAAAACCCATTATTTGTGCATTGTCTAGAGCCATAGAAAAAGATATAGAAATAGCTGGTAACGCTTTAAAAGATGCAAAAATGGCTAGAATACATACTGGAATCGGAACTTCTGATTGTCATATTCGTTATAAATTTAATAGTACTCCAGAAAAAATTATAGAAAAAGCAAAACTTTCGGTTCAATACGCAAAAAAATTCGTGGAAGATGTAGAATTTTATGCAGAAGATGCAGGACGTACCAATAATGAATTTTTGGCAAAAGTTTGTGAAACAGTTATAAAATATGGCGCAACGGTAATTAATATTCCAGACACTACAGGTTATTGTTTACCGGAGGAATATGGAAGAAAAATTCGTTTTTTGAAAGAAAATGTTAAAGGAATTCATAAAATTATATTGTCTACTCATTGTCATAATGATCTGGGATTGGCTACAGCTAATTCTTTATCTGGAATTATGAATGGGGCTCAACAAGTAGAATGCACCATTAATGGGATTGGGGAAAGAGCTGGGAATACCTCATTAGAAGAAATAGTAATGATCATTAGACAAAATTCTCATTTAAATTTATTTACAAATATAAAAACAAAACTTATTTCTGAAACCAGTTATTTAGTGTCTGAATGTACGGGAATGAAAGTTCAGGCTAATAAAGCGATTGTAGGAGTCAATGCCTTTTCTCATTCATCAGGAATTCATCAAGATGGTATAATAAAAAAGAGAGAAACTTATGAAATTATCAATCCAGAAGATGTTGGAATTGATCAATCTTCAATTATTTTAACAGCTAGGAGTGGAAGGGCGGCTTTAGCTTATCGTTATAAAAAATTGGGATATTCTTTAAATAAAAATTCTTTGGATTTAGTTTATTCTATTTTTCTGAGTTATGCAGATAGAAAAAAAGAAATTGCAGATAAAGAATTAAAGATTATTTTAGAAAAAGCGAATATTAAGAAAAAACGCATGTTACATAATAGTGGAAGAATAAATGTTGTTTAGTCATGTCAAAATCATTGTTTGATAAAATTTGGGAAACACATATAGTAAAAAAATTTGAAAATGGAGTAGATGTTCTGTATATTGATAGACATTATATACATGAAGTGACTAGCCCTCAAGCTTTTTTAGAAATAGAAACAAGAGGGGTCCCTGTTTTTAGACCAGAAAAAATTATAGCGACGGCGGATCATAATGTTCCTACTATTAATCAACATTTACCCATTTCAGATCCTCTTTCTAAAAAACAAATAGATTTATTAATCAAAAATTGTAAAAAATTTGGAATAACGTTGTATGGATTAGGACATGAGAATCATGGAATTGTTCATGTTATTGGTCCAGAATTAGGTTTAACATTACCTGGAATGACCATAGTTTGTGGAGATAGTCATACTTCTACTCATGGAGCTTTTGGAAGTATTTCTTTTGGAATTGGAACTAGTCAAGTAGCCATGGTTATGGCTAGTCAATGTTTATTAGTATCTAAACCGAAACAGATGAGAATTCAATTAAAAGGAAAATCTTTAAAAAAAGGGGTGACTCCAAAAGATGTTATTTTATACATGATATCCAAGCTTGGTGTAGATATAGGGACTGGACATTTTATAGAATATACGGGACCTATCATTAAAAATATGAGTATGGAAGGTCGAATGACTATTTGTAATATGAGTATTGAAATGGGAGCAAAAGGGGGATTAATAGCTCCAGATGAAATAACTTTTGATTATCTTAAAAATCATACTTATTTAAAAAAAAATAATCATAAAAAACATCTAGAGCATTGGACCACATTAAAAACAGATGATCACGCAGTTTTTGATAAAGAATATGTCCTAGATGCTGAAGAGATTGAACCTATGATTACCTATGGGACCAACCCTGGAATGGGAATGAAAATTTCTGATCGTATCCCGAAATCAACTGAATCTCAACAAAAAAAATCTTTGTATTATATGGGATTCAAATCCGGAGAATTCCTAATTGGAAAACCCATTAATTATATTTTTATAGGAAGTTGTACAAATTCTAGAATAGAAGACCTCCGATTAGTGGCTTCTGTAGTAAAAGGAAAGAAAAAAGCTGATCATGTAACAGTTATGGTAGTTCCTGGATCGCAAAGAGTTATTCAACAGGCTAAAAAGGAAGGATTAGATCAAATTTTTAAAAATGCTGGGTTTGAATTTCGTCAACCAGGATGTTCTGCTTGTTTAGGAATGAATGAGGATAAAATTCCTTCTGGAGAATATTGTGTTTCTACATCTAATAGAAATTTTGAAGGAAGACAAGGGCCAGGAGTTCGTACTCTATTAGTAAGTCCTTTGACTGCTTCTATCATAGCAATTGAAGGAAAAATTGTAGACATTAAAAAATATAATCTATGAAAAAATTTACTGTAATAATAAGTAAAGCTATTCCCTTACCTGTAGAGGATATAGATACAGATCAAATTATCCCCGCTCGTTTTTTGAAAGAAACTAAACGCGAGGAATATGGAAAAAATCTTTTTAGAGACTGGCGGTATTCTAATGATGGATCTTTGAAAAAAGATTTTATTTTAAATAATCCACTTTTTTCTGGAAAAATCCTTTTATCAGGAAGGAATTTTGGTTGTGGTTCTAGTCGTGAACATGCTGCTTGGGCTCTTTTTGATTATGGGTTTCAAGTAGTTATCTCTAGTTTTTTTGCTGATATTTTTAAGGAGAATGCATTAAATAATGGATTACTTACTGTAGAAATATCCGAAAAATTTTTGAAAAATTTATTTGATCTAGTTAATAAAAAACCGGATACTAATATTAAAGTTGATTTAATAGAACAGCTTATTACAATAATGGAAACAGGAATTTCTGAAAAATTTTCTATCCATCCATATAAAAAAAATTGTTTTATAAATGGTTATGACGATATAGATTTTTTGGTTTCCATTAAAAAAGACATAGAGAATTTTAGAAAAAAAAGAAATCCCATTAAAATATGAAAAAGAATATTGTTGTAATCGAAGGAGATGGGGTAGGACCAGAGGTAATAAAACAAGCCATAAAAGCTTTGAATTCAATTGGGAATAGATTTCACCATGAGTTTTCTTATCAAAAGGTTTTAGCAGGATCTAAAGCCATAGAAACGTTTGGAGGTCCTATGCCAAAAGAAACTATAGATAGTTGTTTAAAATCAGATGCTGTTTTATTCGGATCTATAGGAGATCCAAAATACGATTCTTATCCAAGAGGGATGAGACCTGAAGACGGATTATTAAAACTTAGAAAAGAAATGGACTTATATTGTAACATTCGTCCTATAGTTACTTATCCAGAAATTAATAAATCCCCTATAAAAGAAAGAAAATTAGAAGGAGTTAATTTTGTTATATATCGAGAATTAACAGGAGGAATTTACTTTGGAAAAAAAGGTCGTTCTAAAAATGGAAAAGAAGCATATGATTATTGTGTGTATTCAGAAAAAGAAATTGAACGTATTGGAGAAATGTCTTTTAAAGCAGCACGTTCTCGTAATAGAAAAATGACTTTGGTAGATAAAGCTAATGTTCTAGAGACATCTAGGTTATGGCGTGAAGTTATTCAAAAAATGTCTTTAGATTATTCTGATGTGGATTTAGAATTCTTATATATAGATAATGCAGCTATGCAAATTCTTATTAATCCTAGAAAATTTGATGTAATTTTAACGGATAATATGTTTGGAGATATTCTATCAGATGAAGCCAGTATATTAACTAGTTCTTTAGGATTACTTCCATCTGCTTCTATTGGGAATAAAAAATCTTTGTTTGAACCTATACATGGATCTTATCCTCAAGCAAAAGGAAAAAATATCGCAAATCCATTAGGTTGTATACTTTCCGTATCTATGATGCTAGAATATTTTGAAATGCCTAAAGAAAAAAATCTTTTAGAAGAAGCTGTGAAAAGCTCTATCCAAGAAAAAATATGCACTCCAGATATTATTCTAGATGATAGAAATTCTTCTTCTACTGAAGAAGTGGGAGATTATATAGAAAAATACATTAAAAATCATTAATCTTTTTTTCTTCTATTGGAATTTTTGGATCCAAAATTTCGTAAATTCTATTCATCAAATATGGTAAAAATTCTTTTATATAATTTTCATATGTAATTTGATGAAAAAAATTTATAGGAATGGTTTGTATAGAATTTTTTTTATTTTTTTCAGGTGAAACAAGAGTTATAACTGGAGGATTTTTTTTATGACTATGAAATGATTTAAACCATAAATACATGTAAATAAGTAATTGCATAATATTTCCATAATGAGGATCTTGAAAGATTTTTTCTCTTTTATTTAAAGAAATATGGATTTTATTTATTTTTGATATTCCTATTTTATAATCAAGAATCCGTGTAGTTCCGTCACATTCATCTATACGATCTATGATTCCGTATAAATTAACTTTTTTATTAGATCCAATATCTAATAGAGTTGACACTTTGCATTCTAATTCTTTGATAAAAATTTTATGTCCTTTATGAAAGTTTTTTTCCTCCCAAGAAATAAAATTTTTTATGTAATTATTTACTATTGAATTAATTAAAATATTTCTTTCTTCTGTATTTTTTTTGTTTTCTGATATTATCTTTTTTATAATAGATTCATAATTTTTTTTCATTGTATCAATTCCATCTATAGTAATAAAATTTCCCTTAATAGGATGATATAATACTTCCAAGATTTTGTGTATAATTTTTCCTATTCTTTGTTTAAGAGATATTTTTTCTATGTTTAATCCAAGTACTTTTTTGTAGTAAAAAAGAAGAGGATTATAATTGTACAAATGGATGGAGGAAGGAGATAAACCATGAGTAGCTAGTTCATACAAACGTTGTATCATGGATTTTGTTTTTTTTATTACAATAGGAGAGATGGGGGAGATTTTAGTACTTAGAATAAGCGGATGATTTTTTCTCTCTTTTATGGAAAAGTTTGAAATCATTTCTATTTGATGAATGAAACGGCTTTTTTCTCCAGAATTTAGCTCATCAGGTTTATTTTTATATATCAAATAAATATTTTTTGAATTTTCCAAAAGGTTTCTAAAATGATGAGAATAAAAATTCTCATTTTTTTGAGAACTAGATAAATTAAATCTATTACGAATATCATTTGGTATCATTGTTTTATAAAAAAAATCTTCTTTATTGGGAGGGATAATTCCTTCATTAACGGAAGTCATAATTGTGGTTTCAAAACTTTCAAAATAAGAACCTAAAAATCCTATTAAATGGATTCCTTTTGAATTTTTATGTATATAAGAAATTTTTTCTGTTTTTATAAATTGTTGATAAATATTAAATAAATCTTTTATTCCAAAAAAAGAACATTCTGTTTTTCTGATTACAATTTTTATTCTTTGCATATAATTTTCTAATTCCGATAGAAATTTTAATTCTAACAGATGTTTTTTTGTATTTATGAAAAATAAATTTTTTAATTTTCTAATAAAACTCATAATACCAAGAAAAGCTTTCTTAGCATTATGAGTTGGGATTTGAAAAATGATATTTAGATTATTTTTGAATAAATATTTGTTTATATTTTCTTCTGAAATAAGATTGGAATTTTCTATCTCTAATTTCTCTATAAGAGAAAGATCTTTTTTAAGGAATAATTTTTGGATGTATCCATCTAACAAAACTCTTAGTATATCTTTTTTATAAAAATTTTTTAATTTTTCTTTTTTTAATAATAGCTGAAAAATTGAATCTAAAGTATAATGAATCGGAAGATTTTTTAGGGGATAATCTATGGATATAGATGGATAGATTCCTGAAATTTTTTTTATAGAATGTAATAAAGGAAAAGTTAAATAGGAATCTCCTAAGACAAGAACAATTTTAGATAGTTCTTGTCTGTTTTTAACAAGTTTATCAACTAATTCTTCTACTATTTTCACTTGTTCTATTTCGTTAGAAACGCTGATGATTTTTAGATTATTTAATTGATTATTAATCAGTATTGGTTCATCCTGGAGATTGATATAAAAATCATCAGATTTTTTGATCTGTATATCGCATATACTATGTAATTGAATAGACTCTTGATTTATTTGAATAATTTTTTTTATAAAAAGTTTTTCATATTCAGGAAGTAGATTGAATTTGTAAATCAATAAGATTATTTTTATATCCGTTTTTTTGGAAAAAAATTTTTTTAGACGAGAAATAGCTATTCGGAATAGGAACCCCTTATAACCTATTCCTTTTTTCAATAGTTTCTCCTGAAAAAGGTTGTAATATTTATAAATTTCCTCCCAAAATAGGTAATTTTTTTTTTCTTCTATATCCACTTTTTCCAAAGGATTGATATGCCATTTTTTCATTTTCTCGGTGGAAATAATGTAAGAAAAAAAACACTCAATATTTATCAGATGAATATCTAAATCTTGAAAATCATTTATAATATTAGGAGCCCAATTCAAAAAATCGTTCAAGTTTTTCGATAAAACACTATTTTCCTTTCTCAAGAAGAAAAAAAAATAAAAAAGAATCTGATTTACAGAGCATGGAGATAAACCGGATATTTTCTCAAGAAGTTTATCCATTGTATAAGTTTCAGGAAAATAACTAAAATCCGTATAGTACTTTTTTCTAATATATTCTATAATAAAGTTATCCGATGAAACTAATAGAAATTTTTTTTTCATACTTTTTCTTGAAACAACAAATGTTGAATAATTCTATCTATTTTTTTTATCACAATAAATAATTTGGTTAAAAAAATTTTTTATTTTCATTTTGTCTTGACTTATTTGTCTTTTTAAATCATGAAGTGTTTGAAATTTCATTTCATCACGAAAAATTTGAACGATTAAGACATCAATTTTTTTACCATATATATTTTGATGGAAATCAAAAATATGTACTTCTATTTTTATCTTCTTATTAAATAAGTGAATAGTAGGACATATCCCAATGTTCATCATTCCTTGATAAATTTGATTCAAATAATTAATTTTTACAGCATACACCCCTTTTTTTGGAATTAGTTTTTTTTTATCCACTTGAACATTAGCAGTTGGAAAATTTAAGGTTCTTCCTATCCCTCTTCCTTTTATGACATATCCAGAAAGGGTATATAAATATCCTAAAGCTTTATTGGCCCATTCTATGTTTCCTTTTAGAAGAGATTTTCGTATATAAGTGGAACTTATGATCTTTTTTTTTAGTTTATGAGGACTTACTTGATAAAGCTTGAATCCATAAATTTGAGAAAATTTTTTTAGTTGATGGGAAGATCCGTCTCTATCTCTTCCAAGATGAGAATCATATCCAGTAATAATTTGCTTAATCTTTAGTTTGGAAAACAAAATTTTTTGTAAAAAATCTTTTGCACTTAATTTGGAAAAATTTGTAGTAAAAGGATGAATAATTAAATGTTCTATTCCTGTTTTTCGTAAATGACATATTCTTTCAGAAAGAGTATTTAAATAAAGTATTTTTTTTCCTGGATTTAGAACTTCTTTGGGATGTGGATTAAAAGTAAGCAAAACAGAGCAATATTCTTCTTTTTTTTGCTCGAAAATTAAATTTTGAATAACTCTTTGATGTCCTCTATGAACTCCATCAAAAAAACCAAGTGTAAATACACATGGAGAAAAGGATGAAAATTCATCAATAAATGAATAAATTTTCAAAATTTTTTATCTTTTTCTCTTACCTTTACAAAGATAAAGGATTCATATATACTACTCCTTATATCTGGGAATCTTTTTTTAGAAAAAAAATTACATGGATAAAAAAAAGTTAAAAGGAAAAATCACTAAAATTGTAGGACCAATTATTGATGTTTCATTTGAAGAGAGATCTTTTCTTCCTAAAATTTACGATGCATTAACCGTAAATTTATCCAAAAAAAAAAAAATAGTATTAGAAGTTCAACAACATATTGGAGAATATAGTGTTCGTTGTATATCTATGGAAGTTACGGATCAAATACCAAGAGGTCAAGAAGTAGAATTTTTAGGAGGACCGATTAGTATGCCTATAGGAGAAAGTATTAATGGACGTGTTTTTAATGTTTTAGGAGAACCTATAGATGGATTAGGAGATTTAGACAGATCTAAAGTGAGACCTATCCATAACCGTGCTCCAGCATTTAAGGATTTATCTACAGATACAGAAATATTATATACAGGAATTAAGGTAATTGATTTGATAGAACCTTATCCAAAAGGAGGGAAAATTGGTTTATTTGGAGGAGCAGGGGTTGGAAAAACAGTGTTAATACAAGAATTAATTAATAATGTTGCTAAAGGACATGGAGGACGTTCTGTATTTGCTGGAGTAGGAGAAAGGACTAGAGAAGGAAATGATTTATTACGAGAAATGTTGGAATCCGGAATTATAAAATATGGGGATTCCTTTATGGAATCTATGAAAAAAGGAGGATGGGATATTTCTAAAGTAGATAAAGAAGCTTTAAAGGAATCTAAAGCAGCTTTTGTTTTTGGACAAATGAATGAACCTCCTGGAGCAAGGGCTAGAGTAGCTTTATCTGGATTGACTTTAGCGGAATACTATAGAGATCAAAATATTGAAGGAAAAAAAGGACAAGACGTTTTATTTTTTATAGATAATATATTTAGGTTTACTCAAGCTGGATCAGAGGTTTCAGCTTTGTTAGGGAGAATTCCTTCATCTGTTGGTTATCAACCAACTTTGTCATCTGAAATGGGAGCGATGCAAGAGAGAATTACTTCTACTAAAAATGGTTCTATCACTTCTGTACAAGCTGTTTATGTACCTGCAGATGATTTAACGGATCCAGCGCCTTCCATTACATTTTCACACTTAGATGCCACAACTGTTCTTTCAAGGAAAATAGCTTCTTTAGGAATTTATCCAGCTGTAGATCCATTAGATTCTACTTCTAGAATTTTATCTCCGGATGTAATAAATAAAAATCATTATGATTGTGCTTTACGTGTGAAAGAAATTTTACAGAAATACAATTCTTTACAAGATATTATTGCGATTTTAGGAATAGAGGAACTTAGCGAAGAAGACAAATTAATAGTTTCTCGCGCTAGACGTGTTCAACGTTTTTTATCCCAACCATTTCATGTAGCAAAACAGTTTACAGGTATTGAAGGAGAATTTGTAAAAATAGAAGAGACAATTAAAGGTTTTAACATGATCATGGATGGAGAATTGGATAATTTTCCTGAAATGGCTTTTAATTTAAAAGGAACCATTGAACAAGTTATAGAAACTGGAAAAAAAATGTTATCCTCATAAATCTTTTTTCTCATGCAAGTAACAATTATCAATTTTGAAAAAATCTTTTATCAAGATAAAGTTTTATCTATTGTAGCTCCTGGATTAAATGGTTATTTTCAAGTATTAGAAAATCACGCTCCATTTATTTCTATATTAAAAGACGGAATATTAAAATTGAAACCTATCTATGATAGAAAAAATTTTGAAATACAAATAGAAGGTGGAATCTTACAAGTAAAAAAGAATATGGTTTCTATTATTTTATAGATCATATTCCATTTTCATTCATATATTCCTTTCTATTTTTGAATATTTTTATAGCACTAAAAATAGCTTCTTCAAAAGAATTTTCATTA
Organism: Blattabacterium sp. (Blatta orientalis) str. Tarazona; assembly: GCF_000334405.1. Lineage (NCBI taxonomy): Bacteria > Pseudomonadati > Bacteroidota > Flavobacteriia > Flavobacteriales > Blattabacteriaceae > Blattabacterium > Blattabacterium sp. (Blatta orientalis). The sequence continues at coordinate 79,640 of NC_020195.1, forward strand.
GCAATACCTTTTTTTGCTATATCATATGCTACTCCATGATCTGGAGATGTACGTATGTGAGAAAGACCTGCAGTGAAATTAACTCCTTCATTAAAAGTTAGTGTTTTAAAAGGAATCAAACCTTGATCGTGATACATAGCTAAAACAGCATCGAAATTTCGATAATTTTGATTTCCAAAAAAACCATCTGGAGAATAGGGGCCAAAAACTAAAAATCCTTGTTTTTGAAATAAACTATCAATAGCTGGTTTTATCTTCGTTTTTTCTTCGTCTCCTATTAATCCATTTTCCCCTGAATGAGGGTTACATCCTAAAACTGCAATTTTAGGTTTTTCTATAGAAAAATCCATTATTAAAGATTTATGCAAAATTTTGATAGATTTTATAATTTTCTTTGCAGTAATTTCATGAGTGACATTTTTTAATGGTAAGTGATTAGTAACTAAGGCGATTTTTAAAGTATCATGAATCATGAGCATTAATGATTCCCCCTCTAAAATATTTTGCAAATATTCAGTATGACCAAAAAAAGAAAATCCTTTGTAATTCATCCAATTTTTATTAACTGGGGCTGTAACAAGAACATCTATTTTTCCTTCTTTCAAAGCTTTTGTGGCTTTTTTTAAAGATAAAATAGGATATCTTCCTGAATCTTGGTTAATTTTTATCAAATCAAATTTTATATCTTCTTTCCAAATATTTAGAACATTTATTTTATAATCTACAATATCTTTTAAATTTTTTATTTCTCGCATATTATTTACTTCAATATTTAGAATTTTTTTGTAATAGGAACATAATTTGATAGATCCAAATAATATAGGAGTAAAAAAATCCAAAAGTTTTTTTTTACGACATACTTTTAAAAAAATTTCTATTCCAATCCCATTGATGTCTCCTGTGGAAACACCTACTTTAATTTTCTTTTTTCTATAATTCATCATATGAATAATATAAATATGAAATAAATATCTTAATTTAAAAAAATTATGAATAATTTTTAATCATGTTTACTGGAATTATAGAATGTACTACTCAAGTACATGGATTAGATTATCAAAAGAAGAATCTTTGTATTACTTTTAAAAATCCATTTTCAGATATAATAAAAATTAATCAAAGTATATCTCATAACGGAGTCTGTTTCACAATTATAGATGTAGAAAAAAAAACTTACTCCGTAATTGCTTCAGAAGAAACTTTACGTTGTACTAATTTAAATGTTTTAAAGATGAAAGATGAAGTTAATTTAGAACGTAGTATGAAAATTAATGAAAGATTTAATGGCCATATAGTACAAGGACATGTAGATACAACAGCCGAAGTTTTGGATATAGAAAAAAAAAATGGAAGTTGGTTATTTTCTTTTAAGTCTAAAAAAAATTTATCTGGATTATCTGTAGAAAAAGGCTCCATTGCTGTAAATGGGATTAGTCTGACTATAATAAAATGTACCCAACACATATTTAATGTTTCTATAATCCCTTACACATATGAAAAAACTAATCTCCAATTTATAAAAATTGGAGATGTTGTTAACATAGAATATGATATACTTGGAAAGTATGTAAGGGAATATATGAATTTGAATAGTAAACTATATAACTAACTAGAATTTAGTGTTCTATTTTTGGTTCTTCATAGGAAATATTTTTATCCGCATATTTTCTATATGTATCAAAATTTTTTATGAATTTATTGACTAGTTTTTCTACTTGATTTTGATATAGTTTCTTATTTTTCCAAGTTTTTTTTGGATTTAATATATCAGAAGAAATACCTGGACAATATTTAGGAATTTGAAAATTAAAAATCGGATACCTTTCATAATGAACTCTAGACAAACATCCATCTAAAGCACATTGTACAAGTTTTCGTGTATCTTTTAATTTAATACGAAAACCTAAAGTTTCTCCCCCAGATATTAATCCCGTATTTACCATCCATACGTTTATTTTTGGATTTTTTAATTTTTCTATTAGCATTTTTGTGTATGTAACTGGATGTAACGGCATAAATGGAGCTCCAAAACAAGAAGAAAAAGTGGCCTGTGGTTTCTTTATATTTAATTCTGTTCCAGCAACTTTAGAAGTATATCCCAATAAAAAATAATAGGAAGATTGTTCTTTATTTAGTTTAGCTATAGGAGGTAACACTCCAAAAGCATCATAGGTTAGAAAAAAAATATTCCTTATATTGGAGGATAATAATTTTTTTTCAATATTCTTTATGAAATAAATAGGATAACTTATTCGCATGTTTTGTGTGATAGAATCATTGAAAAAATCTACTTCTTTAGTTCCTTTTTTAAAAACAACGTTTTCCAACATAGCCCCCTTTTTTATGGCATGATAGATCATCGGCTCTCTTTCTTTGGAAATACCCAGTATTTTTGCATAACAACCTCCTTCAAAATTGAAAATAATATCATCATATGTCCATCCATGTTCATCGTCTCCTATCAATTTCCTATTAGAATCGTTGGAAATAGTTGTTTTACCGGTTCCGGACAATCCAAAAAAAAGAGCGGTATCTTTTGTCTGCTTCCCAATATTTGCTGCACAATGCATAGGAAATACGTTTTTATACGTAGGAAGCATAAAATTTAAAACAGAAAAAATGGATTTTTTTATTTCTCCCGTATATCCTGATCCACAAATCAGGATAATTTTTCTTTGAAAATTTAATATGGTAAAATTTTTTTCCGTGTTCCATCCATTTTTGGATGAGCTTGAAATCCTGGAGCGCATAATAACAACCAATCTGGTAAAATTTTTTCTATTTTGGAATTCTAAAAAAAGATTGTGTACAAAAAGATCTGACCATGGGTATTCACTAATGGAACGAATGTTTAGTTGATAACGTTTATCTGAACAAAGATATCCATCTCTTACATAGAGTTCTTTTCCAGATAAGTATCTGATTACTTTTTCATATAAATTATCAAATTTTTTTGGATCAAAAGGTTGATTGAATTTTTCATCCCACCAAACTTTATTTTCTGTAATATGATCCTTCACAATAAATCGATCTTTAGGGGATCTACCAGTGAAAACTCCGGTATTAACAGCTAAAACTCCTGATTTTGTTTCTTGACCCATTCCATTTTGAATGATTATATTTTGTAATTTTTCCGGAGATAATTGCCAATTTTTTGAAGAATTAAAAATTCCATAATTTTCTAAAGAAAGAGAACTCATATTCTATTGTATTACTACTACTAACTACTATTGCTTACCAAGACAAATTTATATAGGATTTACAAAAGTTTACTAATTTTGTACCAGAAAAAACAAAAATTATGATTCTATGTCGGATATTGCATCAAGAGTCAAAGCACTTATCGTAGAAAAATTAAATGTAGAAGAAAGTGAAATTCTTCCTACTGCTAGTTTTACTAATGATTTAGGAGCAGATTCCTTAGATATAGTGGAACTTATTATGGAATTTGAAAAGGAGTTTAATATTAGCATTTCTGATGAAAAAGCAGAGAAGATAACTACTGTAGGTGAAGCTATACAGGCTATAGAAGATCTCTTAAATAACCAAAATAAAATGGAAAAAAAGGATATACCTTCTGATTAAATAACCCCTTGATTATTTCTTTATTTATGATGAAGAAATTAAAGAGAGTAGTAGTTACTGGTGTTGGTTCTATTACCCCAATAGGAAATAATGCAGAAGAATACTGGATATCTCTTATTAGTGGAAAAAACGGATCCGCACCTATTACCTATTTCGATACTAAAAAATATAAAACGAAATTTGCTTGTGAGTTAAAAAATTATGATCCAGATATTTTTTTCAGTAAAAAAGAACAAAGAAAACTGGATCCTTGTGCACAATATGGGATTGTCGCCTCATCTGAAGCCATAAAGAATAGTGGAATAAATTTTTCTAAAGAAAAAAAAGAACGTATTGGTGTAATTTGGGCGTCTGGAATAGGCGGGCTTTTGAATTTAGAAGAGTCTATTTCGGATTATGTAAATGGAGGAAAAAATCCTAGATTCAGTCCTTTTTTTATTCCGAAAATGCTTATAGATATTACGGCTGGTTTTATTTCCATGAATTATGGACTTCACGGTCCTAATTATGCAACTGTTTCAGCTTGCGCCTCATCTTCTAATGCAATTGTGGATGCTTATCATTTAATATGTTTGGGAAAAGCTGATATTATGGTAACTGGTGGGTCTGAAGCAGCGATCACGCAAAGTGGAGTAGGAGGGTTTAATGCTCTACACGCTTTATCCACTAGAAATGAGGATTATAAAACTGCTTCACGTCCTTTTGATAGGGATAGAGACGGATTTGTCTTGGGAGAAGGGGCTGGATGTCTTATTCTGGAAGAATACAAACATGCTAAAAGAAGAGGGGCAAATATCTATGCGGAAATAGGAGGAGTTGGGATGTCTGGAGATGCCTATCATATTACAGCCCCCCATCCAGAAGGAAAAGGAATAGTTCTAGCTATGAAAACGGCTATAGAAGATGCTGGAATTGGGTATGAGGAAGTGGATCATATCAATGCACATGGGACTTCTACTATTTTAGGAGATAGGGCGGAGGTTAAAGCTATTCAAGAAGTTTTTCATGAAAATGTCTATAATATTGATATCAATTCTACTAAATCTATGACAGGTCATTTATTGGGTGCTGCAGGAGCTATAGAAGCTATAGCGGCTATACTCCCTTTAAGTAAAAAAATAATACCTCCAACTATTAACTTATTTCATATAGACAAAAAAATAGATCCAAAAATTAGTTTCACTCAAAATAAGGCAATAAATAGAGAAGTGAAAATTAGCATATGTAATACTTTTGGTTTTGGAGGACATAATGTTTGTATTTTATTTAAGAAAATAGATGTTATCTGATGATATTACTTTTCAAAAAGAGGAAAAAAATTCTATTTTAGTTAGTAGATTAAAAAAAATATTAGGATTTTGTCCAAAAAATTTAAAACTTTTGAAAGATGTATTCATCTACAGTTTTTCGACAAAAAGAAAGACTTTGGATAAGAATTATTTTTTAGATTTTCAAAGATTAGAATTTTTGGGAGATGCGGTATTGAATTCTATCATTTCACATTTTTTATGTGAAAAACTTCCAGAGAAAAAAGAAGGAGAGTTAACTCAAGTTCGATCTAAAATTGTATGCAGAAAAAATTTAAATGAAATTTCTAAAAAATTGACCCTTACAAAAGTTTTTTTTCAAAAAAATCAACCCATTATATCTGAGAATATATTAGGAAATACTTTAGAAGCTTTAATAGGATTTATTTATTTAGAGATAGGGTATCAAGGTTGTAAAAATTTTGTCTATAAAAAGATATTACATTATCATGTAAACATCACGCAATTACAAAAGGAAATTTCTAGTTATAAAGTTTGGGTAATAGAATGGTCTCAAAAAAATAAATTCATTATAAATTTCAACACTTTTAGGGAAACAAAAGAAGAAATTGGAAATAAACATGTGATCACTTATTTTTCTGAATTTACTATATCTGAATGTGGAATAAAAACGGAAGGAAGAGGCACTTCAAAAAAAAAATCGGAAGAAATGGCTGCAAAGGCTGCTTATTTTCTTATTCAAAAAAGATGTAAAGAAAATACTTAATATTTTGTATTTCTGATATATAATATGTTATGTTCATTCTTAATAAAGAAAAAAATTTTATAAAAGAGGGATCAGGTCATCCATTAGTATTGCTTCATGGATTGATGGGCGGTTTAAGTAATTTTAATGCTCTTTTAGATTTTTTCCCAAAAAAAGGATATAAAGTAATTATTCCTAGACTTCCTCTTTATAACATGCCTCTATTTCTTACAAATATTTCTAACTTATCTAAATATGTGATTCAATTATTGATAGAAATAGGAATTGAAAAAGCTACATTAATAGGAAATTCTCTTGGAGGACATATAGCTTTAATTGTAGCAAAAAAAAGAATAGATTTAGTACATTCTGTAGTTCTTACAGGAAGTTCTGGTTTATTTGAAAAAGCTTTTGGAGATGCTGTTCCTAAAAGAGAAAATTATGAATATATTAGAAAAAAATCTCAAGAAGTTTTTTATGATCCTAAAATAGCTACAAAAGAATTAGTAGATGAAGTATTTCACATTGTTAATGATAAAAAGAAAGGGATGAAAACTTTATATATTGCAAAGAGTGCTATGAAATATAACATGTCTAAAGATTTATCTGTTATTCAACAGCCGATTTGTTTGATTTGGGGAAAACAAGATCATGTCACTCCACCAGAAGTCGCGGAAGAATTTCATAGGTTACTGCCTCATTCAGAATTATATTGGATAGATAAATGTGGACATGTCCCTATGATGGAACATCCTCAAGAATTTATAAAAATATTAGAAAAATGGCTTTCTAAATTTAATTTAAATCATGAAAATTACTTCTGTAAAATTTGAAGGAAGTAAGATTCAATCAAATCAATTATTTCTTTCTAATTTTCCTGAATATGCTTTTATTGGACGTTCTAATGTAGGTAAATCAAGTTTAATTAATTGGATCACTAATCGAAGGAAATTAGCTAAAGTTTCTTCTACTCCAGGAAGAACACAATTCGTAAATCCTTTTTTAATCAATCATAAATGGTATTTAATAGATTTACCTGGATACGGATATTCTTCTATCTGTCAAAAGAAAAAAGAGAAAACACAAAAGTTAATGATGGATTATATTTTTTATAGAAAAAATTTAGTCAATCTATTTCTATTGATAGATAGCAGAATATTTATGCAGAAATCGGATATACATTTTATAAAAAAATTGAAAATTTTTCAAATTCCTTTTTGCATTGTTTTTACAAAAACGGATAAAATACATCCAAGGATTCTTAATAAGAATATAGAATTTTGCAAAAAGGAATTTGAAAAAATCCTTTTTGAAATGCCTAAATACTTTAAAGTATCCATAAAAAATAGAATTGGAAGAGATAAAATTATCCAATATATTCAAAATATTAATGAAATTTTTAAAAAAATTTTACAAGGAAAAACTAAAGACCCCTAATTCATAAGATTTTAATCCAAAACCGAAAATAGTTCCCTGACAAACAGAAGATAAAAATGATTTTTTTCTGAAAAATTCCCTTGAATGAATATTGGAAATATGAATTTCTATGACGGGAGAAGGAATAGATTTGATAGCATCAGCAATTCCCAAAGAAGTATGAGTATAAGCTCCCGCATTGAGAACGATTCCATCTGATTGAAACCCTATAGCATGTAAAATATCTATAATTTTTCCTTCATGATTACTTTGATAATAAGTAATGTCCATCTCAGAAAAAATTTTTTTCTTTTTTAGTTTTTTTAAATAATCTACAAAATTTTCTGTTCCGTATAATTCTGGCTCTCTTTTTCCCAAAAGATTTAAATTAGGACCATTGATTATGCTTATTTTTTTCATGGAATAAATTTTTTACAGTATGATTTACTTCTTGTTTACTTAAAAACACCAGCTTCCTATTTTAAGATTTTTATTAGTAAATCCTCCAAAATGAATTCTTTCCAGTTTGATTACTTGATAGGTGAGTTTTTTAAAAATACGTCTAATTACTCTATTCCATCCTATATGTAATCCAATTTTTACTATATTTTTTGCATATTTATGAAGAAAATCTATTTTTACTCTTCCTTCATTCAGATATATTTTTCCTTGTCTGATTTTATCTAAATCTTGATAATGGATGGTTTTATTCAATACAACTAGATATATTTTTTGGACTTTATATTTTGGATGAGTTAATTTTTCAGTTATAAGTCCATCGTTAGTAATAAGTAAAACTCCTGTAGTTAAACGATCTAATCTACCAACAGGATAAATTCTATAATTCTGGAAATTTGGAATCAAATTCATGACAGTTTTTCTGTTAAAAGGATCACGCGTAGAAGTAATATATCCTTTAGGTTTATTAAGAAGTATATATATTTTTTTCTTGTTTTTTATTCTACTTCCATGAAATTTGATGACATCATTTTTATGGACAACAGTGCCAAATTTGGTAACGATTTTTCCATTAACCTCTATGAGACCTGATTGAATTAATTTATCTGCTTCTCTTCTAGAAGTAATCCCAGCATTAGACAAGTAATGATTTAATCTGATAAACTTCTCTTCTTCTATCTTTTTTTGATTCATTTTCATTATCATTTATTAAAAACGAAAAAGAACTTCTGTTGCATATTGTTTTAATTTTTCTCTAGATATTTCATAATTTGGAGTAAAACCTAAGATAAATCCACCTCCTCCAGATCCACATAATTTTAAATAATGAAGATTAGTAAAAAGGCCTTCTTCCCATATTTTCAAGAAATTTTTTGGAATCATAGGACGAAAATGATGAAAAACCCAAGTAGAAAGTAATTTAACGTTTTTAAGTAGAATCTTGAAGTCTCCTTTTAGAAAAGATTCAATGCATTTTTCATTGTATTTCATAAACTCTTCTTTTAGTATAGTTTTAAAACTATCGTGTTTTAATTTTACGAAAAAAAATTCTATCATGGAAGAGGTTTTCCTGGGAAAACCAGAATCGATTAAAAAAATCGCTCCTCCTCCTTTTCCTTGAAAATTATTCTTTTCAGGAATTCCTATGGAAGAAATATCTGTTTCTGAACGAATGAGCAGAGGAAGATTTAAGTAGCAAATTAAGGGGTCTATTCCAGAACTTTTTCCATGGAAAAAAGATTCCATTTGGCTAAATATTTTTTTTAGACTTATTATGTTTCTCTTTTTTAAACAAAGTTTATTTTTTGCATATTTATCATAAACAGCGGCAACTAATGCTCCTGAACTTCCTATTCCATATCCTTGAGGGATATTAGAATGAAAAGAAATTCCCTTTTGAATATCTTCATAGAAGTTCTTAAGATCAATTTTTGCTAAGTTTTTTTTTTTTTGTTCCAAAAACAACAAAAATTTGTAATATTTTTCCAATTGAGAATTAGAATGTAAAAACTCTTTGTTAAAAGATAAATTAGAATGGAATTTCAAAGTCCCTTGATAAAAATTATGAGGAATGGAAAGTCCACTAGCATTTTCTATTATTCCGTATTCTCCAAATAAGAGAACTTTTGCAGGAAATAAAGATTGTTTCATTTTTTATTTTTAGAGAAACAAATTTAATAAAAAATGAAGTAATCTTTATTTTGTTAGATCAACGTTTACCAATTTTGGTTACATATAAACTGATTAATTTTGTAGTTCTTCTTTTTGTTTTTTTGCAGAAAATTATTTTAAACTAATTATTTATAATGAAAATAGCCCTATATGGACAAAAATTTGGAAAAAAAAATATCCCATACATGAATCAGTTCATTGGCTATGTGTCCAGTCATTCTATAGAAATTTACATTGAAAAATCTTTTTTTAATATTTTATCTTCCTTTGAAGAGTTTAAAAATCTAAACTTCCCTATCTTTTCTCATTATAAGGAATTAACTAAGGATTTTAGTTTAATGTTTACTTTTGGGGGAGATGGGACCATATTGTCTGCTATTACTTTTATTAGAGATTCTGGAATTCCTATTGTTGGAGTGAATACAGGAAAATTAGGGTTTTTAGCCACTTTTAACAAAGATGTTTTTATAAAAAAAATGGATAAAATTTTTCATAAAAAATTTCATTTAATTCCTCGCAGTTTGTTATGGTTAGAAACCTCTATCATGAATGATAATCAATTTTTTAATTTTGCATTAAATGAAATCGTTATCCTCCGTAAGGAAACAGTTTCTATGATCACTATAGAGGCTTATATAGATAATGAGTTTTTAACTTCTTATTGGGCTGATGGATTAATTATTTCTACTCCTACTGGTTCTACTGGATATTCTTTAAGTTGTGGAGGCCCAATCATTACTCCTGGAAATAAAAATTTTGTTCTTACCCCTATATCTCCACATAATTTATTTTCCCGTCCATTGATTATTTCGGATCATCAAAAAGTGCATTTAAAAATACATAGTCGTGGAAAGTATTATTCTTTATCTATGGATACTAGACTTACTTCTTTAAAAAAAGATAATGAGTTATACATTAAAAAAGCTCCATTTTACATATATCTTCTTCAAGAAGAAAAACATACATATTATAAAACTTTACGAGAAAAATTATTGTGGGGGATGGATCAAAGAAATTAAAAAAATGGAGAAAAAAATAAGAAGTCTATATTTTTTTACTTTTTATTTTCTTTTATATTTGTTGATTAAAATGATGGATTATGATTTTTTATGAAAAATTTATTAGAACAAATAGATTTAAATAATATTCCTCATCATGTAGCCATCATTATGGATGGAAATGGACGTTGGGGTGAGAAAAGAGGACAATTGAGAACTTTTGGACATCAGAATGCTATGCAATCTGTGAGAGATTCCATAAATGGATGTAAAGAATTAGGAATCCCTTATATGACTCTATACGTTTTTTCTTCAGAAAATTGGAATCGTCCTAAAAAAGAAATAGATGATTTAATGCATTTATTTCATTCTAGTTTAAAAAATCATTTAGAAGAAATACACGATAGTAATGTAAGAATTATTCCTATAGGAGAGGTAGAAAAATTTTCTGATGTAATTCAGGAAGAATTATTTTTTTTTAGAAAAAAAACAAAGCATAATACATCTGTAACATTAATTTTAGCATTAAGTTATGGAGCTAGAGAAGAAATTTTAAGAGCTACAAAAACTATAGCTAAAAAAGTTTGTATGGGGCACTTATCCTTGGGAGACATAGATAATTCCTCTTTTAAAAATCATTTATATACTAAAGAAATTCCAGATGTAGATCTTCTTATCAGAACCAGTGGAGAACAGAGAATTAGCAATTTTTTGCTTTGGCAATCTGCTTATGCAGAACTATATTTTACGAAGGTATTATGGCCAGATTTTCGTAAAAAAGATTTTTTCAAAGCCATAATAAATTATCAAAAAAGACAACGCCGTTTTGGAAAAGTTGGATAAAAAATTAAAAAATTTATTCTTATTTACGTTAATTTTTTTTCTTATGCATATCCCCTCTTCTAATTCTAAAACAGAAAATAGAACGGATAATTTGATGCGTTTCAACCAAGAAAATCATGAATTTTCTTCCACTTCTTCCAAGATAAGAAATATTTATGTTATGGGAAAAACTAAATATAACAGTTCTTTTGTTTCAAGTTTATCCCATATTTTTCCTGGAGAAGAAATTTCTATACCTGGAAATAAGGTTGATGAAGCTATCATAAAATTATGGAAGAGTAATCTTTTTGGGAAGATATCCATTTATAAAAAGAATATCTCTAAAAATGAAATTGATCTATTTTTTGATTTAGAAGATTTAATAGAAATTCATAAAATAAATGTTGAAGGAATAGGAAATATGGTATTTCCTATTATACAAAAAATACATCCAGGAGATAAAATCCCGGAACATTTGATTCAAAATATTAAAAATGATATTAAAAACTATTATGTCAAACAAGGATATCCTGAAGTGTCTATAAAAAGTCAATTAACTATTCAAAATAACAAAAACATATTAAATATATATGCAAAAAAAGGAAAGAGAATTGGGATAAAATATATTTTATTTGATGGGAACCAATCACTTTCTAAAAATGCTTTACTCAATCTAATGGAAAAAACTAGAAAGAAAATCCATATTCCTATCATAGAAAAATCCTCCTATTTTGTATACGAAAACATAAAAGAAGATTTAAAAAATATTCGATCTAAATATCAATCAATGGGATTTATAGATGTTCAAGTTATTTTAGATTCTATATGGAAAAATGAAACGGGAGATTACGGAATAAAAATTAAGATAATTGAGGGGAAAAAATATTATTTAGGAAATATTGATTTTATAGGAAATATTATTGTAAAAACGGATTTTTTGAGAAAAATACTATCCTATAAAAAAGGAGATATTTATGACAAAAATGGAATTAATAATAACATTTTAAATACAAATATTTCCAGCATAATTTCACATTATTTAGATTTAGGATATTTATTTGTTAAAATAGTTCCTGTAGAAAAAATGATCGAAAATAATAAAATTCATTTAGAAATAAAAATAGAAGAAAATCAACCAGTATATATAAATAAAGTGCACATATCGGGCAATACGATTACCAAGGATCATGTTATTAGACGTGAATTAAACATTTATCCAGGTGATCTTTTTTCTCCTAAAAAAATAAAATCTAGTTTATTTCGTTTAATAAATTTAAATTTATTTGACAACAGTAAAATATATCCATATATCCAAACAAATAATAATAAAACCGTAGATATAGAATGGCGTTTAACAGAAAAAAGCGCTAATCAAATTCAATTGTATGGAGGATATGGAAAGGAAAAACTGCTTGGAAATCTCCAATTAAACTTTGGAAATTTTTCTCTTAGAAATCTTTTTCAGTTAAAATCATGGAAACCAATTCCTCAAGGAGATGGACAAAAACTTATATTGTCTTGTCAATTTGGAAAATATTTTCAATCTTATGGTTTTTCTTTTACAGAACCTTGGATAGAAAAAGATAAACCAACCTCCCTTTCTTTGAATATAAAGTATTCCAAAAAAAAGGTAAATCAAACTGAGGATATTTATTTTATTCCTTTATTCAATGAAAAAATTCCTCATGATGGATTTTTAAAAAGAATAGGGACTTCCGTCAAATTAAATAAACTTTTAACCTTTTTAGACCCTTACACTAAAATAGAATTATCCATGAATTATGATAAATTTTCCTATGAGAAAAATTTATTCATATTAAATAATTTGAATTATTTAATCTCTTTACAAAGATTTTCAGGTGAACCTGATTTCGTTTTTCCTTTAAGAGGATCAAAAATACAATTGAATAGTATATTTACCCTTCCTCATTCCATCTTATTTAAAGAAAGTGGATCAGAATGGATAGAGTTTTTTAAATTTAAAATCAATTCTTATTGGTTTAAAAAAATTATAGACAAAATGATCATGAAAATAGGTGGAGAATTTGGTTTGTTAGGAAAATATCATACAAAAAATTTGTTTTCATTTCAAAAATTTTATATGGGAGGGGTAAAAAATCCGACGGATTTCAAATTAGTAGAAAATATAGACTATATTCCATTAAGGGGTTATTCTTCTCATGTAAATGATCCAGATTATATTACACCAAAGAATGGTGGAATTATTTATAATAAATTAATTTTAGAAATTCGTTATTTGATTAAGGATTTTTCTAATTTATCTAAATTATGGACAAATTTTTTTATAGAAGGAGGAAATGTTAGTGATTCTTATCAAGAATTTAATCCATTGAAAATGAAAAAATCTTTTGGATTTGGATTTCGTTTTTTTTGGTTACCAATAGGGTTTTTTGGAATAGATATAGGTTACCCCATAGATGGGAAAAATATTAAATCCAAATGGAAACCCCATTTCATTATAGGTCAAGATTTATAATTATATTTAGGATATCATTCTATAACCAAAATAAATAATTATATGAAAAAAAACACGATTCTTTATTGTTTATTGTTTTTTTTGTTTTTTGGAATATTTGGAAAAGGAAGGTTTTTGCATTCCAAGGAATGCAATCAGAAAATTGTTTGTCTTAATAGTTTGATTCTTGTGGAAAAAATGCCTGAATTTTCTAAAGCTCAGAAAGAGCTAGATAAATTAAGTAAAAATCATGAGAATACATTGGAAAAATTAGCAAAAGAATTCCATAAAAAAGCGGAAAAATTTCAGAAAAATAAAAATCCAATTCTTAAAAAAGAACTGGAAATATTACAAGCTAGAGCTCACGCATATCAGAAAAACGCAGCAGACGATTTAGCTAAAAAACAAAATAAATTATTAAATCCTATCTATAAAAAAATAGAAAATGCTATTAACAGAGTTATGGATAAAGATCAAACGATTATACGAGTTGATGATTGTAGCCCTGGAAAAGGAGTATTGGTTAATAAAGGAGTAGACATCACGGAAGAAGTTAAGAAAGAATTAGGCATTTGATTAAATGGTATCTCCCGGAATCGAACCGGGGACACAAGGATTTTCAGTCCTTTGCTCTACCTACTGAGCTAAGATACCAACCAAAGAACAAAAATACAATAATAATAAGTAAAAAACTAAAAAGTTTTATAAGTATTATTTTTTTTGTTTATTTTTTTCTCTTTTTTCTTGTTCTGAAACAAAAAAAGAAATTCTAAAGAAAAAGAATAGAAAGGAAATTCCTTATAGAGTTTTTATTCGTACTAGTATTCTATATAAAGAAAAAGGCCTTGTTCGGTTTTTTATTTATTCTCCAATTATGGAAGAATATCCTATTTATACTTTGTTTCCAAATGGATTGCAATTATTTCTTTATGAAAAAGGAAAAGATAAGTATACTTATCTTAGTGCAAATTGGGTTAAATCAACTGAAAAATTCTTTTATCATCTTAAAGGAAAGATAATCATTATGAATCCTAATGGAGATTTTTTAAAGACGGAGGAAATATACTGGAACAGAAAACGGAAAAAATATTTAATAACTTATCTACAGTTATCTATTGTTCTGATGGAACAATATTACATGCAATGAATGGATTGGAGGCGTCTGAAGATTTCAAAAAATTAGACTAAAAAATATTAGTGGAATTTTTCCTATATGAAAGAAGTCCTATGATTTTTCATATTAGTATAGTTATTGTTACTATACTTCTATCTGCTTTTTTTTCTGGGATGGAAATGGCTCTAATTTCTTCTAGTTTGTTTCAAATAGAATTAGAAAAAAAGAAAGGATCTTTGCGTTCTAAACTTCTTTCTGAAAGTATTAAACAACCAAAGAAATTTATCACTACAATGCTAATTGGGAATACTATATCTTTGGTGATATATGGAATATATATGGAAAAATTATTTTTATATATTCTTTCTAAATGGTTTTTAATTCACGATAATTCTTTCTGCATTTTGTTGTTAGAAACAGTAGTATCCGCTACTATTATTCTTATAATTGGAGAATTTATTCCTAAAATGATATTTAGCCTGTATTCCAATGAATTGTTAAGTTTGTTTATTGTTCCAGTATATATTATATATAAGATTTTTTATCCTATCACAAATTCTATTATTTGTATTTCTAATGTTTTTTTAAAAATTTTAGGAGAAAAAGAAGATGATAAAAAAAAAATTTTTGATAAAGAGGATTTAAGTTATTTCGTTTCAGAAAACATAAAAAATAACATTCAAGGCATAGTAGAATCTGAAGTGGAAATCTTTCATAAAGCTTTAGATTTTTCTGAAAAAAAGGCAAGAGAGTGTATGGTCCCTAGAAAAGAAATGGTTTCTTCTAATATATACACTTCTTCTATTGAGAAGATTCGTCATATATTTACGGAAAAAGGACTTTCAAAAATTTTGATTTATAAAAACAATATAGACAACATTATAGGATATATTCATTATTTGGAAATTTTAAAAAAACCAAAAAATATAGAATCTATAATTAGACCCGTAGAATTAGTTCATGTAACTACACCTGTTCGAGAGATAATGGATCTCCTTATTAAGAAAAAAAAAGACATAGCTATTGTATTAGATGAGTATGGAGGAACAGCCGGGATGATAACTATAGAAGATATTTTAGAAGAATTTCTCGGAGATATAAAAGATGAACATGATGAAACTAAATTTGTGGAAAATAAATTCAATGATAATGCATTTTTATTTTCTGCTCGTCTAGAAATTGATTTTCTTAATGCTAAATATAGCTTAAGTCTTCCTAAATCCGAAGAATACGAAACTTTAGGAGGTCTAATTGTTTTTCATACAGGATATATTCCAAAAAATGGAGAAAAAATAATCATTAATGATACTTGGGATATTGAAATAAAAAAAGTTTCTAAAAATAAAATAGAGGAAGTTTTTCTTAAAAAAAGAATTTATAGATGAATTTTTTAGAAAAAATTAGAAAAAATACATGGATTTTATTTTTCCTTATAGGAATAGCCATGTTTGCTTTTATATTAGATCCTCATGTCCTATTTAAATTTTTTTCTGAAAAATCCAGTATTTTTGGAAAAGTAAACGGAGAAAATATTTCTATAAAAGAATATGTTGATTGTTTTCAATTTTTAAAACAATTTCGTCAAGGAGAATCAGATTCCCATTTAAAAAAGGAAACTTGGAATTTATTGATTCATGAAAAATTGTTAAATCAACAAGCTATGAAACTAGGAATACAAAATACAAAAAAAGATTTTTGGGATGCTATATCTAGACAATCTATATATAGTTATATCCCAGAATTACAGGATAACTTCGGAAAGTTAGATCTCAAAAAATTTCAATTATACCTAAAAAATTTAGAAAATGCATCTCATGTTTCCCATTCTCAAATGGAAATAGAAAAGAATGTTTGGTCTTATGAAAAAAATAGTATTCCCAAAAGAATTCTTGCAAAGAAATATGTAGAAATGTTAATGTATGGATTAAATACTTCTTTAATAGAAGGAGAATTAAATTATAAGGAAAAAAACTTTTTTTCCATCATTGATTATATTTTTATTCCTTATTCAGAAATAGAACATAAATATAACATGTTTTTAATAGAAAAAAATGAAATTAAAAATTTTATTAGAAAACATAAGTTTCTTTATAAAAGAGAAAATTTAAGGAGTCTTAGTTTTGCAATTTGTAGATCAAAACCATCTTTGGAAGATGAAAAGAATATGAAAAATAAAATGGAAAAATTATTTCATAAATTTAAATCGACCAATAAAAATTATATGTTTGTTTTAACAAAGTCTGAGAAACCTTTTGATTCAAATTTTTATTTTAAAAATAATCTTCCTCCTATTTTGCAAAATTTTGTTGTGAAAAATAATAAAATTGGAAGTATGTTTAGTCCTATAAAAGAAAACAATACATATGTTATGGCAAAAATTATTGGAAAAAAAATGATTTCTGATTCTGTTTTATCTAGTCATATATTGATTTCTCATAAAGAGGCTATACGTTCTTCCAATAAGAGAACTAAAAAAGAAGCGGAGGAAATAGCTAATAAAATCTATAAAATTCTTCAAAAAGATCCATCTAAATTTGAAGAATTAGTGATAAAAAAATCTGATGATTTAATTAATGCAAAAAAAAATCAAGGAAGTTTAGGATGGTTAAAATATAATGAACAGAATTCTATTGGAAAATTTAATATTTTTGATTCGGAAAATAAAAAGAGGATGATAGGACTTACTGAAACTAAATTCGGTTATCATATTATTAGAATAGATGATAAAAGTATCCCAAAACCTGCTTATCAATTTGCTGTAATTGTAAAAACACTTATTCCATCCAAAAAAACAGAAGATCTACTTTATAGTCGTGTCAGAAAATTTTTTGGAAAAAATAAACATCATAAACTAAATACATTTATTAATAATGCAAGAAAAGAGGGGTATGAAACTATATTTTTAAAATATGTTAGATCTTCTCAATGGGATATAGATGATTTGAAAACAGAAGTAGATAAAGAAATCATTGATTGGTCTTTTGATAAAAATAGAAAAGAAGGAGACTGTCATATTTTTTCCACTTCCAATAAAGACTATATTATAGTTTATCTTTCCAATATTCAAAAAGAAGGATTTTCTATGGAAGAAATAAAAAATAATTTGATTCCTTTTCTTAAAAGAAAAAAAATAAATAGGCTTTTATCCAATATAGAAAAAAGGAAATTTTTTACTAGAAATTTAGAAGAAATAGCATCTTATTTTTCCAAGAAAATCAGAAAAAATTGCAAAATAAATTTTTATGATTCTATGGTTAATGACTATAAAGAACCAAAAGTGGTTGGTTCTGCCTCTTCTTTAAGATTATATGAAACATCTAAACCAATTTTAGGAGAAAAAGGAGTCTTTTTTGTAAGACCATCAAGACATATTTTTCCTTCTAAAAAACCTTCTTATTTTTCCCATGAAATAGAAATGTTAAATGCTCTTTTGAGGAAAAAAATGTTAGAAAATATAGGAAATGTATTAATCAAAAAATCAATAATAAAAGATTATAGGAAACATTTTCAATGACGTTTTATAGAAGAAGAATGTATTTTATTTTCTTTGTTGAGAATAGATCTTTTTTTTTCTACTATATTACTCCGTCTCATCTCATTTTGAATTTTATTTTTCGCATTTTTTAAATATCTTACCCCTTCTCCCATTCCACGAGCTATATCCGGTATTTTTTTTGGGCCAAATATAATAATAGCTATAAGAATAATGAAAAAACTTTCTTCGAAACTAATAAATAAAGGATTTATCATTTTTTTTCTTTTTTTTTAGAAAGATCATATACTATGGAGGATGCGATAAATATAGAAGAATAAGTTCCAATACTTACTCCAAACAACAAAGCTAACATAAAACTACGAATAGTAGTTCCTCCAAAGAATAAAATAATACATATAGCCCATATGGTAATAAATGAGGTATTCATGGTTCTTGTTAAAGAACTATTAATCCCCTTGTTTATAATTTCTTTTATGGAAAACGATTCAGTCCCTGAAAATTTTCGAATCTTATCATACACAATTACTGTATCATTGATAGAATAACCTATTATTGTTAACAATGCGGCGATGAAAGATTGATTTATTTCTAAAACAGAAAAACGTTCATGAAATATGGAAAATAACCCAAGTACAATTATTGTATCATGTAACAAAGAAACCAAAGCTCCTAAACCAAATTTCCATTTTTTAAATCTGATAAAAATATAAAAAAATATTCCAAATAAGGACAAAAGTATTGAAATAAAAGCATTCTTAGTTATATATTTTGCTATAACAGGTTCTACTTTTTCTGATGACAATATTCCTAAAGATTTATCTTTATCTATAGTTTTAAAATCCTGGAAATCTATCGTATGAAAATACGGTTTTAATGCCAAAACATTTTTCAAAATTTCTTGATCTATTTGGTTGTTTTCATTCCATATTTTGTATTTAGTTACTATTTTCATTTTATTTTCTTCTCCAAAAGGAAGAACTTTTGGAGAAGAAGGCTTCCCGTTTTCTATAAAATATTTGGATAAAAGAAAAGAAATGTGATCTGGTAAGACCTTACGATCAAAACGAATAATATAAGTACGACCTCCTACAAAGTCTATTCCAAGATTTAATCCTTTATAATAAAAGGAGATAAGACTTCCTAAAATGCATATAAAGGAAATAGCATAAGAAAATTTTCTTTTAGATAAAAAATCCCATGAAACTTTATTAGAATTCCATATTCTAAAGAATATTTTTTTATACTTATTTAAGTGCCACTCTAAAAATAATTTTCCCAAACATATAGAAGAAAAAAAAGAGGTAAAAATTCCAATAATTAAGGTAGTAGAAAAACCTTTAATAGGTCCTATTCCAAAGAAAAATAAGATAATTCCGCATAATAAAGTAGTAACTTGTCCATCAATAATAGATGATAAAGCTCCTTGAAAAGTGTAACTATTATGTATAGCTGAACGAATAGATGTTCCATTTCTCATATCTTCTTTAATTTTTTCATAAATTAGAACATACGAATCCATGGACATGGCTAATGTTAATATAATACCTGCAATTCCAGGAAAGGTTAATACAGAATTAATGGAAATAAGAAAACCAAGTATAAATACAAAATTAAAAATTAATGCTATGTTAGCATATAATCCTGGAATTATATAATAATAAAACATCCAAATAAATACAAAAATAATGGCTATAAAAAAAGAAAATATTCCTTTCCGTATAGTTTCCTTTCCCAAAGAAGGACCCACTACTTCTGATTGAATTATTTTGACTGAAGTAGGCAATCTACCTGTACTTAGTACATTTACTAAATCTTCAGATTCTTGTAAAGATAAATTTCCAGATATTTGAGATATTCCATTAGGAATGACTGATTTTACAAAAGGTGCTGTGTAAACTAAATCATCAAGAACTATAGCTATGTTTCTTCCAATATTTTTTTCAGTAAATATTTTCCAATTTTTAGCTCCTTCCTGATTCATTTTTATATTGATGAATATTTCGTTGAAAGGTCCAAAAGATTTATATACACTAGTAATAATATCCCCATTCAAGGAATTATTTTCTTCTTTTACAGCAAATAACGGAACATATTTTTCCTGATTATATTGATAGGTTTTAGATCCCCATAAAAATTTTATATTTCGTAAAGTATATGGTAAATATTCTACTACGTCCATAGAGTTTAAAAAATAGGTAATCTTGTTCATCTCCTTCTTATGGACTAATCCTACAACAAGATTATTATCCATCTTGTTTATTTTGGAAATGTTTAACATTTCTATGAAAGACCTAGTTTTTCTTGCAGAGGAAAAATTATTCGGTTCAAATCGTTCTAATTTTTCATTTTCTGAATAAATTTTATTTATTTTTTCAAAATAAGGAAAAATTTCTCGAAAATTGTATATTTCAAAGAAGTGTAATTCTGCTCTTTTTTGTAAAATATTTTTTACTCTATCTATATTTTCTATTCCAGGTAATTCTATTAAAATCCGATTGGATTTCTTGATTCTTTGTACATTCGGTTGGACTACTCCAAATTTATCCATTCTAGATATAAGAATGTTATGAGTATCAGAAATAGATAATTCTATTTTTTTTCTAATAACCTTTTCAAGGTCTCTATCTGTATAGTTTATTTCATCTACATAAGATCTATTTACAAAAAAATCTGAAATAGAAAAATCTGTTTGGATTTTCTTTTTATTCCTATAAAAAAAGTTTAGAAAAGAAGAAAAATAATCTACATTAGGATTTTTTTCTTTTTCTTTATCTGCATGATTTAATGCTTTTAAAAAAACAGGATTTTTGGAATTATTAGAAAATTTTTTTAATAAATCTTTTTCAGATATTTCTAAAATAAAGCTGATTCCTCCTCTTAAATCTAAACCTAAATTTAAAACTTTATTTCTTGCACTAAAATGATTATATTTTAATAATCCTATTCTTTTTTTAGATTCAAGATATTTTTTTTCTATTTCTAAGTTTCCTTTAGAATACAAATAAGCATCCCTTTCTAATTTATAAACATAAAGGCTAAAAAGAATGTAGTATAAACAAATAACAGTAAGTAAAGAGACGATAAAAATCGTAAAAAAATTTCTTATCCGCATTCTATTTCCATGATTTTACGGTAAAAATATAAAAATTATAGATGAAATAAACCTTTGATATTATTGCTATTCGTTCACTTATAAAATTTTATAATTATCTTTGTTCAGTGTACTTAAAGAAATTAAATGAATGCACTTGGAAAAATTTTAGATTATTCAAAATCTTATAAAGATCATTTTTTAATTTTTTTAAAAAAAATTTTCTCATATAAATATGGAAAAATGAAAACGCTTGGAATCTTATGCCTTTTTATCATTTTTCTTTTTTTATTCGTAATATCTTTAGGTATTTAGATGAATATTTCATGAGAGGAGCTAAAAATCAATTGGGAAAATTTTTTCCTGTGATAGAAGAACCTTTAAATTCTACAAAAATTAGAAATATTTTTAATGCTGAAAATAAAATGCAAAAACGTTTTGAAAATATATCTGAATGTCAAAGAAAACTTTCCGCTCGTGTTGTTGTGTTTTTTTTTGTAAATCGTAAAAAAGAATTAGTTTCTCCTGTTAGTGAATTTCTAGGTTCTCTCACAATGATTTTGATTGTTTGGGATGGAGGAAAACTTTTTTTATAAAAAAAATGAATGGCACCAGAAATCCTTTTTTCTTTTGTTGGATTAATTTTTCAAATTATTAATCCAGCAAAAAATTTAGTTAATTCCATATCGAATATTCAAAATCGAATATTCAAAAATGAAAAGCTACAGCAGAACGTATTGTGGAAATCTAAATGTCTCTCAAAAGAACAAACACTATCTAAATCCATTTTATAAATTTGACATATAATAAATTAGTTCTAATTAAAAATTTAACTTTCTCTTTAAAAAAGGAAAAACTATAACTTTATTAGGAAAATCTGGAAGTGGAAAATCTACTATAGATAATTTACTGGCTAATTTTTATGAGGTGTACTCAGGAGAAATAACTATTGACGGAATCAATATTAAATATTTAAAAACTAGAGAGTACAGAAGATTATTGGGAATGGTGACGCAAGAACCTGTTCTTTTTTTAATGATTCTGTTTTCAATAATATTGCTTTATGTCTAGAAAGAGTTTCTATAAAATCCGTTATTGGATATAATAGAAACAAAGTTGTCTATGGGACAAATACAAAGAATTAGCATATCTATAACGGTGTTGAAAAATTCTCCAATCTTTAAATAAAATGTTTAAAACATGTTTAAAAACAGGACTTCATTAGTTATTTTCCATCGATTTTCTTCTACTATTAGACAAAATGCAGATCATCTTATTGTATTAGAGAAAGGAAAAATAATAGAACAAGGAAAATACAAAGTTTTAATTTCAAAAAAGAAACTTACAGAAATTTACTTTCTTTACAAAGTTTTTAATAGTCAAAATGAAGGACTTTTTCTTAAATTCTATTATAGATATAGTAGAGAATCCTCTCATCTCCATTTCCATTATAGGAAATTTATTTTTTATAGAAAGTATTTTATCAATAGATAATGCGGCTGTGCTAGCTTCTATGATTATGGATTTGAAGAAAGAAGATAGAAAAAAAGCTTTTAAATACGGAATTTTTGGAGCTTATTTTTTTAGAGGGATTGCGCTTTTATGCGCTTCTTTCTTAATTAAAATTTGGTGGTTAAAACCATTAGGAGGGTTATATTTAATTTACCTTGGATTAAATTATTTTTTTTCATCAAAGAATTCTTCTTTTAAAAAAAACAAGGATAGAAAACTTAGAAATTCCTTTTGGATGGTTCTTCTTTCTATAGAAATAATGGATTTAGCTTTTTCTATTGATAATCTATTTGCTGCTGTAGCTTTATCAGAAAATTTTTTATTAATTTTTTTAGGAGTTTTTATAGGAATCTTAGCTATGAGATTTGCAGCTCAAGGATTTATTAAATTACTGGAATTATATCCATTTTTAAAAAATTCAGCATTTTCCGTAATTTTGTTACTTGGAATAAAACTTTTATTATCTCCTTTTATACATTCCATTTTCTCGAATAAAAATTTTTCTTTGGAGGGTTTTTTTTCTATTTTTTACCGTAGCCATATTTTTATTTCCAATGATTATTTCCTG
The DNA here is from genome assembly GCF_000334405.1 of Blattabacterium sp. (Blatta orientalis) str. Tarazona. Taxonomy (NCBI): domain Bacteria; kingdom Pseudomonadati; phylum Bacteroidota; class Flavobacteriia; order Flavobacteriales; family Blattabacteriaceae; genus Blattabacterium; species Blattabacterium sp. (Blatta orientalis). Next base: position 102,861 of record NC_020195.1, read on the forward strand.
GATATTTTCTACTACTAAAAAATAAATTAAACTAATATGAGGATTGGATCTTCTAACAGGTTTTTTAAATGCTTAAGAAAATTACTTCCTGTAGATCCATCTATTATTCTGTGATCACAAGATAAAGTTACTTTCATGACATATCCGATTGAAATTTCGGAATTTTTTACAATAGGTTTTTCTGTAATGGTTCCTATAGAAAGAATAGAAGAATTAGGAATATTAATAATAGAAGTAAAAAATTCTATTCCGTACATTCCTAGATTTGAAACTGTAAACGTACTATTTTCTATCTCTTCAGGCTTTATTTTTCTAGACTTTGAACGTAAAACTTTATCTTTGATTTCTTGGGATATTTGTAGTAATGATTTTTGATCCGCATTGTGGATCACTGGAACAATTAACCCTTCTTTTACTGCTACTGCCACTCCAATATTAATGAAAGAATGATAGATTATTTCTTCTTCTTTCCATGAAGTATTTACATTAGGATTCTTTTTCAAAGAGATTGCAACTGCTTTAATAATAATATCATTAAAAGAAATTTTTTCTTCGGTAGAGAGTTTTTCATTTAAATCTTTTCTTAATTGTATCATTTTTCCTACATCAATTTCAATAATGAGATAATAGTGAGGAGCTGTAAATTTTGAATGAGTTAAATGTTCAGCTATTTTTTTTCTCATAGAAGAAAGAATGACTCGTTTATCATCTATTTGTTCATGGACTATTCTTCTATTATTATCATCTAATGTTTTTTCGTATGTTTCAATATCTCTTTTAATGATCCGACCGTGATCTCCACTTCCTTTTATCTTTCTGATAGAAATCCCTACTTCTTTGGCCATTCTTTTTGCTAAAGGAGAGATAAATATCCTGTCTTTATTCTTTTTTCTATTCTCATTAGAAAGTATTTTTTCTCCCTTTTTCTCCTTTATTTTTTCTTTTGAATTTTTAATAAGATGGCTAATATCTTCTCCTTCTTCACCAATGATGGCTAATATATCATTGACACGTGTTTTTTTCCCTTCTTCTACACCAATAAAAAGAAGAATTCCACTAACGTCAATTTCAAAATCTTGAGTAGCTTTATCCGTTTCGATTTCTGCTAAAATATCTCCTTCGGAAACTTTGTCTCCTACTTTTTTATTCCATTTAATTATAGTCCCCTCTTCCATCGTATCACTCAATTGGGGCATGGATATTATTTCCGCCATGATTTTTCAGATATTTATTATAAAACAAGTAACATCACAACAAATCAGGAAGGTATCACTTGATCCAAAAAAGGATAATTTGATTCGTTATAAACAACATCATACATATGTTCTAAAGAAGGATCATCCGAATTTTCTGCAAATTCTACACAAGAATCTACTTCTTTTTTTATTTTATTTTCAATAGAATTTAATCTTTCTATGGTTTCCCACTTATTTTGTATAATGATTTTTTTCAATTTCAAAATTGGATCCTTTTTTTTATAGGAATGAACTTCTTCTTTACTACGATATGATTCAGTATCAGACATAGAATGGCCCCTATATCTGTAAGTTTTAATATCCAAAAAAGTAGATCCATTTCCACTTCTAGCTCTTTCAATGGCTATATAAGCAGCTTTAGCTATTTTTTCAGGATCCATTCCATCTACAGGAAAAGATGGCATTCCATACGAATGACCAATTTTATAAATTTCTTCTATATTTGTACTCCTTTTTACGGATGTTCCCATAGCATATTGATTATTTTCACATATAAAAACAACAGGAAGTTTCCATATCATAGACATGTTAAAAGTTTCATGTAAAGCTCCTTGTCTAACGGCCCCGTCTCCCATAAGTGTAAGCGTTACTGCATCTCTATTGAAATATTTATCTGCGAAAGCAATCCCAGCTCCTAGGGGAATTTGTCCTCCTACAATTCCATGTCCACCATAAAAACGATGTTTTTTGCTAAAAATGTGCATAGACCCTCCAATCCCATGAGATGTCCCTGTAACCTTTCCTAGGAGTTCTGCCATAACTTTTTTTGGATTCACTCCCATAGAAATAGGTAAAATATGACATCTATAAGCGGTAATAATCTTATCTTTAGACATATCCATAGCATGAGTCAACCCAGCAGGAAGTGCTTCTTGTCCATTATATAAATGTAAAAATCCTCTAATTTTTCGTTTTAAGTATAGGGAACGACATTTGTCCTCAAATTTTCTCCAAAAAGACATATCTTGAAACCACTTTAAGTAAGTTTCTGTGGTAATTTCTTTCATTAACTTTATGAAATTATCGTATACAAATTTAATCTTTAAGATATAAATCCACAAAAGAATTTAGATGAAATGAATCAGACTTTCTAAGGAATTTTTTCTAGATCCTTTAATTAGGATATAATCTGCTTTTAGAGAATTGCTTTTTATCCATTGAATAAAAATATTTTTATGAGAAAATATTCGGATTCTATTAGAGGAATTTCTATTTGTATTAGAAAATATTTCCCCAATTAAGAAAATTGCATTTATATTGCTCTTTTCTAAAAATGAAATGATTTTCGCATGTTCTTTCTTAGAAAAAGATCCCAATTCTAACATATCTCCTAATATAGCTATTTTATTTCCTTGAATTTTATTAAAAAAGGTAAGAGTTTCTATCATACTGCTAGGATTTGCATTATAACAATCTACTATGATTTTTACATTTTCTTTCTCTAAAATTTGAGAACGATAATTATTTGGAATATAGCCTTCTACAGCTTTTTTTATTTTTTTTAAAGGAACTTTAAAATAATTTCCAATAGTTATAGCAGAAGCTATATTATACAAATTATAAGAACCAACCAATGAAGAAACTATTTGCATGTCTTTAATACATAATACAGATTTTAAATCTGTTTTGTTCCAAAAATATTTAATAGGAACATTTACATCCGAATTAACTCTTTCCGAAAAAATATATCTTTCAATACCTAAACTATGAATTAATTGAATAGGATCATCTCCATTTACAAAAACTTTTTTTTTGTTTTTTTTAAAAAAATTGTACAATTCCAATTTTCCACGAATCACTCCTTTTATATTTTTAAATCCTTCCAGATGAGCTTTTCCGAAATTAGTTATATATCCATAGTTTGGATGAATAATAGAACACATTTTTTGTATTTCTTTTTCTTGATTTGCTCCAATTTCTACAACAGAAATCTGTGTATTTTTAGGCATAGATAACAAGGTTAATGGAATTCCTATATGATTATTGAAATTTTTTTCAGTAGAATGAACTACTTCATATTTTTTAGAGAGAATAGCTGTTGTTAATTCTTTAGTCGTCGTTTTTCCATTACTTCCTGTAATGGCTATAATAGGAACTCTATTAAGTTGTAATCTGTGATATAGAGCCAACTCTTGTAAAGAAGATAAAGCATTTTTTACAAAAAAAATGTTTTTATGAGGAAAAGAATATTTTATATTATCTACAATGGCTATCATGGCCCCATTTGAAATCGCTTCATGAGCAAACTGATTTCCATCAAAATTTTTTCCTTTTAAAGCAAAAAAAATGGAACCATTTTTTACTTTTTTACTATTTATTTCTATCCCGGAAGAAATAGTATACAATCTATACAAATCTTGTATTTTCACAAATGTAATTTTTTTTTACAGAATATCCTTTTCCAGTTTCATTTTTAAATTATTAATGTTAGTAATCACTGTTCTTTTTTGATCTTTAATATAAGAAATATAACCTGTTTCTTCGGAAATAACTAAACAAATGGCGTCTGTTTTTTCGGATAACCCGATAGCAGCTCTGTGACGAAGACCTAAACGAGATGGAATTTCTTTATTGTAAGAAACGGGAAGTATTGCTCTTGTTCTTACTATTTTATCTCCTATAACAACTACAGCCCCATCATGTAATGGACTATTTTTATAAAAAATGCTTTCTAAAATAGGAATGTTCACTTTCGCTTCCATTTCATCTCCATTCTGGATAAATTCTTTTATATCTTGATGCATTTGAATAACAATTAATACTCCTGTTTTATCTCCTGATAAAATAGCACAAGCCTTCACGATACTATCTATTGTTTCGGTTTTCACAGAAACACCGGATTTTCTAAAAAGAGAAATAATAAATTTTTTAAAAAAAATTCTGCTCCCAACTATGAGAAGAAATTTTCTAATTTCTGGTTGAAATAGAATAATTAAAGCTAAAAAACCTCCTTTAAAAAAAGCACTCATTACTATACTCAGGTATTTCATTTCATATGCTTCGACTATTTTCCAGAAAACAAAAGTCGCAATAATTCCGTAAAAAATATTTAAAACCGCTGTGTTATAGACAAGTCTATATACTTGTAAGAAAATCATGGCTACTAGAAAAACATCTAAAATATCAATGAAAGAAATTTTCAAAAAAATATAATAATGAAAAAACGGATTCATATAAAAAAAATAATATACGTTTTTTAATGGTAGACTGATATTATATTCTATTCCTATAATACTGGACCAATTTTATACACTCTACAGCTTCTTTTACATCATGTACACGTAAAAAATTAACTTTCTTCAAGAGAGCTATAGTATGGATGATCGAAGTAGCATTTAAAGATTCTTCAGAAGAAATCCTTAGAATTTTTTGAATCATAGACTTTCTAGAAATACCTACTAAAATTAGGTAATCTCCAAATCCTAGCAAAGATAAATGTTTCAATAATTGAAAATTTTGTTGTAATGTTTTTCCAAAACCAAAACCAGGATCTATAATTATATCATTGATTCCATGTTTTTTCAACATGGAAATTTTTCGAGAAAAAAAGTTGTTTATTTCTATAATTGTATTCTGATAACATGGTTTTTTTTGCATATTAAGAGGAATCCCCTTCATATGACATAATATATATGGAATACGAAATTTAGAGAATAAGGAAAACATTTTTTTATCTAGATTTCCTCCAGAAACATCATTTATAATTAAAGCTCCTTCTTCTACAGCCATTCTGGCTACTTTACTACGGAAAGTGTCTATAGATATTTTAGTATTTGGAAATGTTTTTAGGATGGAACGAATAAACGGAATAACCCTCTTTATTTCTTCTTCTTCTGTAGGAAATTTAGACCATGGACGAGTTGAACAACCTCCAACATCGATAAAATCAGATCCTTCTTCTAATAGATTTTCTACATGTCGTAGCATATGAAGTTCTGATTTTAGCTTTCCTCCATCATAAAAAGAATCAGGAGTTAGATTAACTATCCCCATAATTTTTGGTTCTTTAAAACACAATAAGGTTCCTCCACAATTAATTGTCATTAAAAAATTATTTTTACACCTACATCCATATATAAAATTAAAATGATATGAATCATATTTCTATTGATTTTCTCATGAGAAAATGTGAAGAATTATTTAAAGAAAAATTAAAAGTTTATGATCTTTCATGGAAAGAGATCAAAATATCTTCTATAATAGATCAAATTTTCATTAAAGTAGTTCGGATTCAAAATATTCAAGAAAGAGGATTTCAAGAAGTAGAAGAAGAGAAAGTTATAGATACATTTATAGATGTGATTAATTATATTGTAATTACATTAATAAAATTAAATATTGATTTTAAAAAAAAGGTTTCTCATTCTGAAGTCATGAACATTTATATTCAAAAATTTGATAAAATCAAAGAATTATATGATGATAATAACCAAAAGGAAAGTATTTCAATAGAAAATCTATTAGAAGAAATTTTGTATTTGAAACAAAAAGAAACAAAAATTTTATACAAAAAATTAGAAAATATCTGTTTAAAAATGTTAAATATGACTATATTCTTATTAATGAAAAATATTCCTAAAAAAAGAAATTAAAATAGAATTAAGAATAGAAATGAAAAAAAAAATTGTAATTGCAAATTGGAAAATGAATCATGATTTCTATGAAACCACTTCTTTTCTCAGAAATTTATTTAAAAATTTTTTTTATGAAAAAAAAATAAATAACAAAAAGAAAGTAATTATTGCTCCATCTTTTCCTTTCTTGCATATTTCAAATCAAATATTACAGGGGAGTTCTTTGAGTCTTGCGGCACAAAATATTTTTCAAATGGAAAATGGATCTTATACGGGAGAAGTATCTGCTTCCATGTTAAGATCCATAGGAATTCATAAAGTAATATTAGGACACAGTGAGCGAAGAAAATATTTTTCTGAAAAAAATGAGATATTGCTAAAAAAAATTAAAATAGCATTAAAATATGGTTTTCATATTATTTTTTGTATCGGAGAAACTGCTTTGGAAAGAGAAAAAAACGAACAATTTTTGATAGTCAAAAAACAATTGGAAGAAACTGTATTTCATTGTTCTTCTTTAGAAGAAATTAGTTATTTTATCATAGCATATGAGCCTATATGGGCCATTGGGACCGGAAAAACAGCAACTTCTGAAGAAGCTCAGACCATGCATCGATATATTAGATCCTTATTTCTAGATAAATATGGAGAAAAAGTTTCCAAAAAAATGTCTATCTTATATGGAGGAAGTATAAACGATCTTAATGCAAGAAATCTTTTTGCTCAAGAAGATATAGATGGAGGACTTGTAGGAAATTCTTCACTAGAAATAGAAAAATTTTTGACAATTATTCAATCTTAATATCTTTGTGTGGGTTATGCATTAGGCCTCGTAGCTTAATAGGATAGAGCATCTGACTACGGATCAGAAGGTTATGGGTTCGAATCCCTTCGAGGTCTCATATTATTATCCTAAATAAGGTTTTAGGATTTTGCTTCTAGAAGAATGTTTCAATCTTTTTAAAGCTATGCTCTCAATTTGTCTTACCCGTTCTCTGGTTAAATCGCAAGATTGTCCAACTTCTTCCAGAGTCATAGGTGGAGATCCATTCAATCCAAAATGTAATATGATAACACGACGTTCTCTTTCGCTTAAAGTTTCCAAAATTCTTTTTATATCTTTGCGAAGAGATTCTCTTTCTAAATACTCATCTGGACGAGGAGATTCATCGGACCTTACCAAATCATACAAATTAGAATCCTCTCCTTCTATTAAAGGAGCATCCATAGAAACATGTCTTCCTGAATTTTTGATAGACTCCTCCACATCTTTTTCATTCATATCTAAATGTTCTGCTATTTCTCTTGCAGAAGGCGTTCTTTGAAGTTCTTGTTCTAATTGAGCTAGAGTTTTTAGTATTTTGTTCAATAAAGCTAATTTGTTTGTAGGTTGACGAATCGAACGGGACTGTTCTGCTATAGCTTGTAAAATAGCTTGTCTGATCCACCAAACCACATAAGAAATACATTTAAATCCTCTAGTCTCATCAAAACGTAAAATTCCTTTTATTAAACCTAAATTTCCTTCATTAATTAAATCACATAAACTTAATCCTTGATTTTGATATTGTTTAGCCACAGAAACTACAAAACGTAAGTTTGCATTAACAAGTTTTTCTATAGCAGAAGAATCTCCTTCTCTTGCTCTACGAGCGTATTCAACTTCTTCTTCAGGGGTTAATAGGGGAATTTTTCCTATTTCATGAAGGTATTTATCTAATGATTCAGATTCACGATTTGTTACTTGTTTAGTAATTTTAAGTTGTCTCATGTATTTTTATTATTTTTAATTCTTTGGACGAGGTAAAAGTACTTTTCTAGAAAGTTTCATTTTTTTATTTTTCTCATCCATTCCCATAAATTTTACTTCAATGATCTCTCCAATGTGCAATTCCTCTTCTATATTATTTAATCTTTTCCATCCTATTTCAGAAATATGCAATAGCCCTTCCACTCCTTTAGATATTTCTACAAAAGCTCCAAAATCTTTTATAGACTTTACTTTTGCTTTATAAACCTTTCCAATTTCAGGAACAAAAGTAATTTCTTGAATTCTATTAATGGCTTGTTTCATTTTTTGATAATCCTTTCCTATAATTTCAATAGCCCCCATATCTCCTTTTTCTTCAATAAGGATACTGGTATCTGTACAAGATTGTATTTCTTGAATCACTTTCCCACCAGGACCAATAACCGCACCTATGAAATCTTTAGGAATATTGAAAGTATATATTTTAGGAGCGTTAGGTTTTGGTTTATTTCTATATTTTGGTAAAGTTTCCAGCATTTTTTTTAGAATAAACAGACGACCTTCTAAAGCTTGCATTAAAATTTTACTTAAAAGATCATTAGTCAATCCTTGTATTTTTTTTACATCCATTTGACATGCGGTTATTCCATTTTTTGTTCCTGTTATTTTCAAATCAAGTTCTCCAAATCCGTCTTCCTCTCCCATTATATCAGATAGGATTACTTTTTTTTCTTTATCTGTAAATAATCCCATAGAAATCCCGGAAACAGGATTTTCAATAGCTATACCTGCATCCATTAAGGCTAAACTTGCTGCGCAAACTGTTGCCATAGAAGAAGACCCATTAGATTCTAAAATATCTGAGACTACACGAATTGTATATGGATTATTATCAGGAATCACATTTTTTAAAGCACGTTGTGCTAAATTTCCATGGCCTACTTCACGCCTAGAGACTCCTCTAATTGGACGTATTTCTCCTGTAGAAAAAGGAGGAAAATTATAATGGAGATAAAATTTTTCCTGGTTTTCCATAATAACATTGTCAATCTTATTGACATCCAAAGAGGAACCTAATGTGACAGTAGTTAACGATTGAGTTTCTCCTCTCGAGAATAAAGCGGAACCATGAACTCCAGGAAGATAATCCACAATACTCCATATAGGACGTATTTGTTGGTTGTTTCTCCCATCTAGTCGAATCCCTTCTTCCAAAATCATATGTCTGACTACTCTTTTTTTAATCTCTTCATAATATTGATCAATAAAAATTTCATTTTTTTCCCTCTCTTCTATGGATAATTTTTTTTTAAAATTGTTTAAAATAGTTTTTTCTTGAATAGACCTGGTTTTCTTATCCAAAAGATCTTTATATATTCCATAAGTTTTTCGTAAGAAAAAGAAAAAGTTCTTTTCTAAAAATTCCTTTTCTAAGGAAGGATTTCCCCTATTGTTCTCTTTAAAGTCAAAGAAACGATTTTTTGGAATTTTTTTACCTAATTTTTTTTGAGCCTCTATTTGAGGTTTTATTGCGTTATGAGCTATATTTATGGCTTGTAGAAATTCTTTTTCTGTAATTTCTTTCATTTCTCCTTCTATCATGATAATGGAATGCTCAGAAGCTCCTACTATTAAATCTATATCTGCTTTTTCTAATTGATCTAAACTTGGATTTATAATGAATTTCCCATTTACGCGTATAATCCGGATTTCGGATATAGGCCCATTGAATGGAATTCCAGCTACGGATAAAGCTGTGGAAGCGGCTAATCCAGCTAATTCATCTGGTAAAACTGTTTTATCATATGATAAGAGGGAGATCATGATTTGTATTTCATTTCGAAACGATTCGGAAAAAGTAGGCCTTAAGACACGATCAACTAATCTCATAGTTAAAATTTCCTCATCGGAAGGTCTTCCTTCTCTTTTTATAAATCCACCAGGAATTTTACCACTTGCAGAATATTTTTCTCTGTAATCTACTGTTAATGGTAAAAAATTAATCTCATTTTTTATTTCTTTAGAAACTACTACAGTAGCTAATAGGATGGTGTTTTTCGCCCGAACAATGGCTGCCCCATCTGCTTGTCTAGCTATTTTTCCTGTTTCTATAACAATAGGGGCCCCATCTTCTAAAGATATGATTTCTTTTAGTGTATCTGGCATATTTTATTCTTTATGGATTATTAATAAACAAAAAGAAATATTTATATATTATTATTTGTTTGATGATATAATAGAAGAAATCACATGCATGCAATGATCATTTTCTTAATCCTAGGAGTTGAATAATTTTTTTATAACTATTTACATCCTTTTTTTCTATATATTTCAGTAATTTTTTTCTTTTTCCTACTAATCTTACTAGTGCTCTTTCTGTATTAAAATCCTTTTTGTTATTCTTAAGATGCTTGCTTAAATGATTAATACGATAAGTAAATAAAGCTACTTGAGCTTTGGAAGAACCTGTGTCGAAAACAGAGGTCCCATAAGTTTTAAATATTTCTTTTTTTTTTCTCTGCATTCAAATACATACATATAATCTTTATTTTCTGAGAATAAAGTTAAAAATATTTTGCTAATATGTCTTTTTTTTTATTATTTTATCATTTCATGTTTAGCAGAGAATCTATATATTTTCTATCATTGGAGAGGCGTGGAATTTTATTTTGACCACCTAGTTTTCTGTGTTTTTTTAACCAATCGTAAAATAATCCATTTCTAGCTACGAATATTACTGGAGGACGTAATATCATGTTTTTATATCTTTTAATTTCATAATCAGAATTCAAGGACTTTAATTCCTTATCTAAAGTATCCCTAAAATAACATAAATCTTTTGGTGGTTTTTTGAATTCTATAATCCATTCATGAGCTCCAGAATTTTTTTGATTCATATAAATAGGGCCAGCTGTATATTCATGAATGATAGAATCTGTTTTTATGCAAGTTACATTTAAAGCTTTTTCTGCATTTTCTATGATTAATTCTTCTCCAAAAGTATTAATATAGTGGTTTGTTCTTCCAGAAATAGAAATTCTGTACGGGGATAAACTGGTAAATTTAATAGTATCTCCAACTATATATCTCCAAAGTCCAGCATTGGTAGAAACCACTAAGGCGTAATTTTTTTTTAATTCCACTTTTTCAATGGGAATTATTTTTGGATAAGGATTATGAATTTCTTCCATAGGAATAAATTCATAAAAAATTCCATGATCTAATAAAAGTAAAAGATCTTCTACGTTTTTCTGATCCTGTACCGCAAAAAATCCTTCTGAAGCACTATATACGTCATAGTAATTTACAGAAGGACTAAATAAATCATTATATTGTTCTCTATATGGGTTAAAACTTACGCCTCCATGAAAGATGACCTCTATGTGGGGCCAGATATCATTGTATTTTTTTTTTTCAAATTTTTTTAATAAATGATTTAAAAAGATTAGAAGCCAAGAACAAACTCCTAATAAAAGACGAACATCTTTTTTTTCCGTTTCTTTAACAAGAGTTTCTAATTTCTCTTCCCATTCACTCATAAGAGCTATTTTTTTTCTAGGAATACTAATATATTCTGCCCAAAAAGGTAGATTTTTGATTAAAATAGAAGACAAATCTCCATAAAAAGTATTATAATTTCTATATAATTCGTGGCTTCCTCCTAAACGCAAAGCTTTTCCAAAGAATATTTTTGTTTTTGGATGATTATGAATATATATAGACAACATGTCCTTTCCTGCTTTGTAGTGACATTCATGCATGGATAATTTTGTGACAGGAATATATTTACTTTTCGTACTTGTAGTTCCAGAAGATCTAGCGAACCATTTTACTTTTCCTGGCCATAATAAGTTCTTTTCTCCTTTACGAATTCTTTCAATTATAGGTTGTAAATCTGGGTATTTGCATATAGGTATTCTTTCAGAGAATTGTTGATATTTTTTTATATCGAAGAATCCATATTTTTTTCCAAATTCCGTATTTTTAGCATAAGCAATCAGTTGATGAATTAATTTGTATTGTATTTCTATTGGATTACGAATGATAGACTCTATTCTTTTTATTCTTCTTTTAAGAAAAGCAGAAGTGAAATATCCAGACAAATACTTCATTATATTAGATTATTTTTTTGGATAAATAAATAGATACAATTCCAAATGTTAGTTTTTGTGAATGTATGGGATTAAATCCGTAATATTTTAAAAATTTTTTCATTTTATTTCCACAATAAGAAAAAGATTTAATAGATTCTTGTAAGTAATTGTAAGCAAAATTATTTTTGGATAAAAAATTTCCTATTCTAGGAAGAATAGAATGAGAATAAAAATGATAAATTTTTTTTATATAAGGATTCGATGGTTTAGAAAACTCTAATATTTCCAAAATTCCCATTGGTTTAAGAATTCTATATATTTCTTGAAAAGAAAGATGAAAATTCTGAAAATTTCTTACTCCAAAGGAGATGGTAACTACGTCAAAAGTAGCGTTTTCGAAAGGCATATTTTGTGAATATCCCTGAATAAATTGGATTCTTTTTTTCAATAAATTATCTTTTATTTTATTTCTGGCTATTTTTAGCATTTCTTTAGAAGGATCCAATCCGATAACATAAGTTTTGTGAAATTTTTTAGCTATCAAAAGAGCCAAATCTCCTGTTCCTGTAGCTATATCTAATACCTTTTGGATGTTTTTTGTACTAAATTTAGTTAGTAGTTCTATTACTTGTTTTCTCCATATGAAATCTATTCCAAAAGATAAAAGGTGATTAAGAAAATCATATTTGGATGAAATATTATCAAACATTTTTGTTAATTCTTCTTCTTTCGAAGAGAAAGGATATTTGTTCATAATATTATTTATATGTATAATTTAATTTACTTAAGAAAAACGATTCTTTGCAAAGTAATTTTTTTTACTTTTTAGTTATTATTTACAAATAAAAAAATGATTCGATCAATCATTACAGGGACTGGGCATTATTTTCCAGAAAAGGTTATAAAAAGTAATCATTTTTTAAAACATACGTTTTACAATAAGAAGGGGTTAAAAATTGATAAATCAAATGAAGATATTATTAAAAAGTTTCAAAAAATTACAGAGATCAAAGAAAGAAGATATGTAAATAACACTTTATTTAATTCTGATATGGCCACTATAGCTGCAAAAAGAGCTTTAGTTAATTCAAAAATTTATAAAGAAAAAATAGATTACATTATATCTGCCCATAATTATGGAGATATACATCCTATTTCTTTTCAATCTGATTTAGTGCCTTCTATAGCTGCTAGAGTAAAAAATAAACTTCAAATAAGAAATAAGAAATGTCGTCCCTATGATATGATTTTTGGTTGTCCAGGATGGATAGAAGGAATGATATTAGCTGATCAATTATTAAGATCTAAATACGCAAAAAATATACTGATTACTAGTTCTGAAACCTTATCTAAAGTAATAGACCCACATGATAGAAATGCTATGATTTTTTCAGATGGAGCGGGGGCAGCCGTTTTGTCTGCTATTGAAATAAAAGGAGGAAATCACGGAATTCTTTATTATGACTCTCAGTGCGATAATAATGAGGAATTACATTATTTGACTAATGGACCTTCTTTAAACCCTAACTATAAAAAATCTTTAGTAAATATTAGAATGAATGGAAGACGGATCTATGAATATGCATTGACAGAAGTTCCAAATATGCTAAAAAGTATATTAGATCGTGCAAATTTACATCTTAAGGATATAAAAAAAATTCTTATTCATCAAGCTAATGCAAAAATGGATTATGCCATCTTAAAAAGATTATTGAAATTATATGATTATTCATCTTTTAACAAAGATTTTTGTAAAAATTTAATGCCTATGACTATTCAAAAATTAGGAAATTCTTCTGTAGCCACGGTCCCAACTTTGTTAGATTTGATTCTTCAAGGAAAAATGCCTCCTCATGAAATTCAACCTGGAGATACCATCATGATGGCTTCGTTAGGGGCAGGAATGAATATAAATGGGATGATTTATCGTTTTCCTACAAAAAAATTATTATTATGAAAAAAAAAATACATCCTGAAAATTATCGACCTGTAGTCTTTAAAGATATTAATAATGAAAAAATGTTCATTTGTAGATCTACAGTGAAAACTAAAGAGACTATTCAAATAGATGGATCTAGCTATCCACTATATAAAATGGAAATCTCTAGCTATTCCCATCCTTTTTTTACTGGAGAAAAGAGATTTTTAGGAAGAACAGGACCAGCAGAAAGATTTAAGAAAAAATATGAAAAATATAAAAAAATTGGATAAATGGATTCTTTTATATTATATGATGGAAGTACAGAATGGAAAAATTTGCGGCCTATTACCTTGACCAGGCCTATATCAGAAATTCGTTTAGGAATTTTAACCATAAGAGAAAGATGGGAAAAATATTTTGGAGGAAAAGCTTTTGTTCTTACTAAGCCATATCTTTCAAAAAAATATGGAATGGAAAAAAATACTACTACTGTTAAAGACGTTTTCAAAAATATATTGCTAATCAATTCTTCATTTATTCCTAATGAAGAATTGATTTCAATAATCTATAAGTTGAAAGAGGATGAAGCTATATTTTTCAAGGAGAAAATGGTAGCAGTACGAAGATCTCACTATAGATATAGAATAGATCCTCCCTATCTGAAAAAGTATAAAAAAATATATCATATTAATCAAGTGATTTATATCCAATATCCATGGGATATTTTTATCAAAAATGAAATTGTATTGAAACAAGATTTTTCTTTTTTAACAAAAGGAAAAAATTCCTTTTCTTTGTTTGGAAAGAATAACCTACTTTTTAAGGAAAAGATATTTTTAGAAGAAGATATCATAGCAGAAAATATCGTATTAAATGCAAAATTAGGTCCAATATACCTTGAAAGAGGAGTTCAAATTATGGAAGGATCTATGATTAGAGGCCCGGTAGCTATTTGTAAAAAATCTACATTAAATATGGGAACTAAAGTGTATGGATCTACAACTATTGGTCCATTTTGTAAAGTAGGGGGGGAAATAATCAATTCTGTAATATTTTCTTATTCTAATAAAGCTCATGATGGTTTTTTGGGAAATACTATTTTGGGAGAATGGTGTAATTTAGGTGCTGGAACTAATATCTCTAATTTAAGAAATGATTATTCTAAAGTGACAGTTTGGAATTATGAAAAAAAAGACTTTTTTCCTATTGAGGTTCAATTTTTTGGTTTAATTATGGGAGATTATTCGAAATCTTCGGTTAATACTCAATTTAATACAGCTACAATAGTAGGCATAAATGCTAATATTTTTGGATATGGATTTCCACCTAGATACATTCCTTCTTTCACCTTAGGTGGAATACAAGAAAGAAAAGTAATTTCTTTTAAAAAAGTATGTGAAACAGCTGAAAGGATGATGAAGAGAAGAAATGTTCCTTTTTCTCTTTCAGATAAGGAGATTTTAGAATATTTATATAATTCTATGTATGAATGAAATATATTTTTTATTTCTTTTTCTATAAATAATGGTTATATAAACCCTTAATTTTTTTAGTTATTTAGTTTAGATTGTATATAATAAATAAAATGATTTTATGCTGAAACATAATTTAGGTTATCCTCGTATAGGAATCCGAAGGGAATTAAAAAGAGCTTGTGAAGCTTACTGGAATCATAAAATTACTCCTAATGAATTATTCCACATTGGTAAAAAAATACGGGAAGAAAATTGGAAAATGCAAGAAAAATCTGGTTTAGATTTGATTCCGTGTAATGATTTTAGTTTTTATGATCAGATATTGGATATGTCTCTATTATTGGGAGTAATCCCAGAATCCTATTCTTCAATTCCCATCATACATGATGATATTGATCTTTATTTTTCTATGGCTAGAGGATTTCAAAAAAATGGATGGGATATCAAGGCGATGGAAATGACTAAATGGTTTAATACGAATTATCATTATATAGTTCCAGAATTTCAAAAAGATCAAAAATTTCATGTTTTCTCTAAAAAAGTATTCGAAGAGTTTGAAGAAGCTAGAAAATTTTTAGAGAATGGAATTCCAAAACCAGTTTTGATTGGTCCTGTTTCTTTTCTTTTTTTGGGAAAGGAGAAGAATAAATCTTTTCATAGAATGGATTTAATAGAAAACATTCTTCCTACTTACATACAAATAATACAAAGATTGATAGATCAAGGAGCTGTTTGGATTCAAATAGATGAACCCATTTTAGTTTTAGATTTAACTAAAAAAGAAATAGAGGCTTTTCAATATGCCTACCAAAAAATATCCAATATTTTTTCCGGAATTAATATTTTATTAACATCTTATTTCGATGGAATTTCTGAAAATCTATTTCTTCTTAGGGATATTTCTATAAAGGCTTTACATATTGATTTGATAGAAAATCCAGAACAATTGGAAGAGATATTGAATTTCTTAAGAAACAAAGATATGATGTTATCTTTAGGATTAATCGATGGAAGAAATATTTGGAAGAATAATTATATGAATTCCATTAAACACATAGAAAAAGCAATCAAAATTTTAGGAGAAAAAAAAGTGATGATTGCACCTAATTGTTCTCTTTTACATGTTCCTTTAGATATAGAAGAAGAGAGATCTATTCATCCAGATGTAAAAAACAGAATGTCTTTTGCAAAACAAAAAATTTATGAATTAAGTGATTTAGAAAATATCATAAAGGGAAATCAGAAGATTTTATTGAAAAATTTTGATTCTTTGGAAAAAGCAAAAGATTCTTCAATTATTCACAATAAAGAGGTAAAAAAAAGAGTTTTACAAGTAAAAAAAGAGGAGACAAAAAGGAAAAGTCCTTTTAAAATACGTCAGAAAAAACAGAATAAAAAATTTCTTTTTCCTTTGTTTCCTACTACTACGATCGGCTCTTTTCCTCAAACAAAAGAAATTCGTACTTTAAGGAGTAAATTTCGGAAAAACGAATTAAGTCAAGAAGAATATGAAAAAAGAATTGAAGAATTTATTATAGATCTTATTCGAAAACAAGAAGAAATAAATCTAGATGTTTTTGTGCATGGAGAATTTGAGAGAAATGATATGGTAGAATTTTTTTCAGAAAAATTAAAAGGATTTCTTACTACTGAAAATGGATGGGTTCAGAGTTATGGAAGTCGTTGTGTGAAGCCTCCTGTGATTTATGGAGATGTAAGCAGATCTAATGATATGACAGTTAAGTGGATTTGTTTTGCACAGTCTAAAACAAATAAGTTAATGAAAGGAATGTTAACCGGACCTGTGACTATCTTACAATGGTCTTTTGTCAGAGATGATCAACCCCTTTCTACTACTGCTTATCAGATTGCTTGGGCTATTAGAGATGAAGTAGAATCTTTAGAAAAATCTGGAATTCAAATAATTCAAATAGATGAACCAGCTCTTAGAGAAGGACTTCCCTTAAAAAAAAAGGATTGGAAAGGATATTTTGATTGGTCTATTAAAGCTTTTCGTATTTCTTCAAGCGGGGTAGAAGATGAAACACAAATTCACACACATATGTGTTATAGTGAATTTAATGATATATTAGAACATATAGCGGATTTGGATGCCGATGTCATTACTATGGAAACTTCAAGGTCTAAAATGGAATTGCTACAGGCATTTTCAGAATTTTCTTATCCTAATGAAATTGGACCAGGAGTATATGATATTCATTCTCCAAGAATTCCTACTGTGGAAGAAATATTTGATTTAATTCAAAAAGCTTCTAATAAATTACCAATCAGAAATATTTGGATTAATCCAGATTGTGGATTAAAAACTAGAAAATGGGAAGAAGTTCTTCCTTCACTTAAAAATATGACAGAAGCAGCAAAAAGGCAAGAGAAAAAATTAGGTAGAAAAATATCTTATCAAAAAGGATATATTTGTGTAAAATCTTTGAAATGACGTTACAGGATAAAGAAGAAAGAATCAAAAAAGAATTTTCTTTTCTAAGAAATTGGGAAGAAAAATATGAATATCTTATAGATTTAGGAATGAAATTACCAAAAAAATCTGATAAATTTAGATCTGAAGATAAATTGATTCATGGATGCCAATCTAAAGTTTGGTTAGATTCTAAATTAAGAGGAAAACTGGTTTTTTTTGATGCAGATAGTGATGCCTTATTACCTAAAGGAATGGCGGCTCTTATGATTTTTGTTTATTCTGGACATTCTCCTTTTGAAATTATTTCTTCGAAGGCGAATTTTATTTCTGAAATAGGATTTCAAACATTTTTATCTCCGATTCGAGCTAATGGGATACTTTTATTTTTAAAAAAAATAAAGTTTTATGCCATTGCTTTTAATGTAAAATTATCTGTTAGATTGAATGGTAAAATTTCGTAAAAATTTTACCATTCTTTTCTTTATTTTATAAAAAAAAAGAAAATATGAGGTTTCATACTATTAATCCTGTTGATAATCATATACTAAATACTTATTCTTTTATAGAGGATAAGGATATTATGGATAAGCTCTCTCTAGCTCAAAAAGCTTATGAAAAATGGAAAAATTTTTCCTATTCTTCTAGGATAGGATATATAATGAAATTATCTTCTTCCATGCAAGATCTCATAGACATTATAGCCTATTTAATAACTCAAGAAATGGGAAAACCTATAACTCAATCACGTTTGGAAGTAGAAAAGTGTATCAAATTATGCGAGTATTATTCTAGTTTAGAAGAATCGATCTTTTTTCAGGATATATCTACTGAATATGAAAAATCTTATATTCGATTTGAATCTATAGGAGCTACATTAGGAATTATGCCTTGGAATTATCCTATTTGGCAAACCATAAGATATGCAATTCCTAATATTTTATTAGGGAATGTAATAGTACTTAAACCTGCTACTAATACGGCTGGATGTTCTCTTCTTTTAGAAAAAATATTTATTGAATCTGGTTTTCCAAGAGGACTTTTTCAAGTTTTTTTAATAGATATACCTAAAATAAAATCTGTTATAGCTCATCCAATTATACAAGGTGTTTCTTTTACAGGAAGTCATTTAGCTGGAAGTCATATAGGATATTTATCTGGAAAATATATTAAAAAATCTGTTTTAGAATTAGGTGGAAATGATGCTTTTGTAGTTATGAGAGATGTAGAGAATCTAAAAAAAACGGCTAAATTAGCTACGGAATCTAGATTGAATAATACAGGACAAACATGTATTTCCGCTAAAAGATTTATAGTAGATAATTTTATTGTAGATGATTTTATAGATCTGGTTATTCAAGAAATGAAACAGTATCATAGGGGAGATGTACATGAGGAATCTACTAAAATAGGGTATATTTCTCGTGTAGACTTATCTGAAAAATTATATAAACAATATAAAGATATTATTTCAAATGGAGGAAAAGTATGTTTACAAACTACAAGAGATGAAAATTTTTTTTCTCCTTGTTTATTGAAAATGGAAGATAAGAATTTTTCTTACAATCAAGAGGAAATATTTGGACCAATAGGAATCGTTTATACTTTTTCTAATGAGGAAGAAATTCCTTCTATGGTAAATGCAACCTGTTATGGTCTAGGGGCTTCTCTTTGGACTAAAGACTTAAAAAAAGCGGAATTTTTATCCAAGAAAATAAATACAGGTATGGTTTTTATCAATGAAATAGTAAAATCTGATCCTCGTTTTCCTTTTGGAGGAATAAAAAAAATCTGGATACGGAAGAGAACTATCTGTTCTATCTCTTAAAGAGTTTTCTAATTGTAAAACTATTATTATCAATAAATGATTCTCAAAGGATTTTTCTCATTCTTGCAACTGGAATTTGCATTTGGTCTCTATATTTAGCTACAGTCCTACGGGCCACCAGATAACCTTTTTTTTTGAGAATTTTCGATAATTTTTCGTCAGTTAGTGGTCTTCTTTTATTTTCTTTAGCAATAGATTCTCCCAATAACTTTTTTATTTCAATAGAAGAAATTTCTATCCCTTCTTCGTTTATCATTTTTTCAGAAAAAAAACTTTTGATCAAAAAAGTTCCATATGGGGTATTGACATATTTACTATTGGCAACACGAGATACAGTGGATATCCCTACACCTATTTTTTGAGATATATTTTTTAAAATCATCGGTTTTATTTTATATGGATCTCCAGTGAAAAAGTATTCTTTTTGATAATCCATAATGGCATTCATTGTTAACATTAATGTATTTTGACGCTGTTTTATAGCGTCTACGAACCATTTTGCTGAATCTATTTTTTGTTTTAAAAACAAAATCGTATTTTCATTTTTTTTCATGTTCCTCTCTTTTGAACTTTTATAAGATTTTAACATGTCTAAATATAAGGAGGATACTTTTATTTCTGGAGTATTTCTATGATTTAAAGATAATTCTAATTTTCCATCTGAAATACAAATAGTAAAATCTGGAATCAGATGATCTAAATTTCTAGGATTTCCAGAGTAAATTTTTCCTGGTTTTGGATTTAATTTTTCTATTTGATAGATAGCTTTTCGTAAATCATTCTTTGTTGTTCCTAATTTATTTTGCAGTTTTTTATAATTTTTTTTGTAAAAAATTCGAAATTGTTTCTTATTATCCTTTTTGCTAAGTTTACATCGTGTGTATTTTTTTTTATTTTCTAATTGGATAAAAAGACATTCTTGTAAATTCCTAGCTCCTATTCCTATGGGTTCTAGTTTTTGGATATAATTTACAAGTAGTTTTTCCACTTTTTCTGCAGTTACTGGAATCCCAAGTATCAAAAGAATATCATCTACGATGGCTGTAATTTTTCTTCTTATGTAGCCATCTTCGTCTATATTTCCTAATATAAAATCTGCAATTAACAAATCTTCTTGATTTAAACGAAAAGTATGTAATTGACTTTTTAAATATTCTTGAAAAGAAATTCCAGAAACTATGGGGATATATTTTTCTTCATTGTGATTATTTTTGTTATTATTTTTGAAATCTAGAATTTCATCATCACTTAAATATTCATCTATATTTATTTCAGAAATATCTATGGATTTATCTTCTTGTTCTGGAAGATCAAAATCAATGACAGATGTATCTGACTCTTCTATAGAAGAAGGCTCTTCTTCTATTTCTTCTAATGCTGGATTTTCTTCCAATTCTTGTTTCACTCTTTGTTCAAAATCTAAAGTAGATAATTGCACTAATTTCATTAGTTTTATTTGTTGTGGGGAAAGTTTTTGTTGTCCTTTTTGTAAAAATTTCTGTTTTAACATTTTTTAGAATTCTGCATTATGTGGAGTTCTTGGAAAAGGAATAACATCCCGAATATTTTTCATCCCTGTAATGAATTGAACTAAACGATCAAATCCTAGGCCAAATCCACTATGAGGAACAGAACCAAAACGACGTGTATCTAAATACCACCAAAGTTTCCTATCATCTATGTTTTTATCTTTGATACGCTTTAATAAAATATCATAACGTTCTTCCCGTTGAGAGCCTCCAATGATTTCTCCTATTTCTGGAAATAAAATATCCATAGCTCTAACTGTTTTTCCATCATTATTTATACGCATATAAAAGGCTTTAATACAAGAAGGATAATCAAAAACAATTACAGGGCATTGAAAACATTTTTTTACTAGATATTGTTCATGTTCTGATTGTAAATCCATTCCCCAAATAACTGGATGAACAAATTTTACCATTTTTTTCTGGATGCTTTTTTCCAGAATATTTATTACTTCCGTGTAACTAATTCTTTGAAACGGAAATTTTAATATAAGCTCTAATCTTTCTAAAAGTGTAGATTTCTGTTTTTGATTCCATTTTTTTATATGGTCCTTTAAAAAGGATAGATCTTCTATACAATTTTCAATGGTATATCGTATAACAAATTTTAAAAAATCCTCAGCTATATCCATATTTTCTTCTAAATGATAAAAGGCCATTTCTGGTTCTATCATCCAAAATTCAGATAAATGTCGTGAAGTATTGGAATTTTCTGCACGAAAAGCAGGTCCAAATGTATATACTTTTCCTAAAGCTAAAGAAGCGGTTTCTGCTTCTAATTGTCCAGATACACTCAAGTAGGTTTTGCACTGAAAAAAATCTTTTGCATAATCTACATTTTCTCTTATATGTGGAATATTTTTTAAATCCATAGTTGTTACCTGAAACATTTTTCCAGCTCCTTCAGCATTTGAAGTGGTAATAATTGGAGTATTGATGTAAAAAAAACCATGTTCATGAAAATATTTATGTATAGAAAAAGCTACATGATGACGGACACGCATAATACTACTAAAAATATTTGTACGAAAACGTAGATGTGCTTGTTTTCGTAAGGTTTCTAAACTATGTTTTTTCGGTTGTAAAATAGTTTTTTGAAAACTTTTTTGGTCTACTTCTCCATAGATCCTTATATCTAAAGATTTTAATTCTATAGATTGTTTTTTTCCTAAACTTTCTATGATTATACCTATAACTTTAATGGAACTCCCAATGGTAATTTTTTTCAAAAACTCCTTTTCTAAATTTTTAGATAAAATAATTTGAATATTTTTTATTGTTGATCCATCATTTAATGTGATGAAAATGGAATTTCGAAAAGAACGAATCCATCCCTCAACTAAAACTTTTTTATTTAAAAATTTTTTTCCTTTTTCCAATAATTCTTTAATTGAATATTTTTCTATCATGGATCAACGAATTATATACTTAATATTTCTTTTTCTTTGGAAAAAAAAAGAACATCTATTTTTTGAATAGAGACCTTGGTAATTTTTTGTATACGATTTTCTCCTGTTTTAGATAAATCTTCAGATATTTTCAATCTTTTTATAGATTGGTTATACTTTTTTCGTGTGGTTCTCACGAATATTTTGCTTTTCTGTTTTTGTTTTAATTTTTTCATTAAGTTCTTTCTTCCTTCTTCCGTAAGAATAGGAAGACGAATGTGAATGGATTCTCCTTTATTGGTTGGCATAAAACCAAGATTTTCATCTATAATTGCTTTGTCTATATAGGAGATGATAGCACGATCCCAAGGATGAATCGTAATATTCATATTATCTACAATGGTAATTGTGGCCACTTCAATTAAAGGAAAAAAAGAAGCATAACACTTTATTTTTATTTTTTCTAAAAGGGGAACAACGGATTTGCTTCCCAATCGAATGCGATGGATTTCTTCTTGAAGTTGTTTAAAAATTTTCTCCATATCTTTTTTGCAAGAAAAAAAATTTACATTTAATTCATCCATAATTTTTTCTATTTTTCGTTAGAAACCAGAGTTCCTATCTCTTCTCCGGAAATTACTTTTTTAAAATTTTCTTTTCTATTTATATCAAAAATAATAATAGGTAAATTATTTTCATTTCCTAAAATAAAAGCTGTTTGATCCATTACCTTGATTCCCATTTGATAAGCCATATCAAAGGATATTTTCTTAAGTTTTTTAGCATATTTATCTTTTTCTGGATCCTTGGTATAGATTCCATCTACTCTGGTTCCTTTTAATAAAACATCGGCTTTAATTTCTATAGCACGTAATACGGCAGCTGTATCTGTGGTAAAATATGGATTTCCTAAACCTGCCACGAATATCACCACTCTTCCTTTTTCAAGATGATGAATAGCTTTATCTTTTACAAATGGTTCTGCTATTTGATCCATTCTAATAGCTGTTTGTATAGAAGTACATATTCCGACATTTTTTAAGTAAGCTTGGAAAGCTATTCCGTTTATAACAGTAGCTAACATCCCCATATAATCTCCTCCTATCCTATCTATCGTATTTTCCTTTATTCTAGAAGAAAATCCTCTAAATATATTTCCTCCACCAATCACTATAGCTACCTGTCCCCCCATTTCTACTACTTTTTTGACTTCTTCAGCGTATTGTTGAAGACGAGTAGAATGAAGTCCGAATTCGTTATTTCCCATAAGAGCTTCTCCGCTTAATTTCAACAAGGATCTTTTGTACTTCATGAAAAAGATATTTAAAAAAAGATTAAAGATTATGGAAAAATACCTAATTTTTCATAAGAATCTATGATTTTGTTTATAGCAAGAACAAATGCCGCAGTACGCATGTTTTCTATTTTTAAGGATTTTTTTAGATCACGAATCTTATGAAATCCATTGATCATTGTATCTTCTAGTCCACTACGTACTAGATCTATTTCTCTTGGTCCTCTTAAAATCATTTTTTTTTCTTCTATTGGAATTTTTTTTCTACAACTAGTTTCTATAACTTGCAGCAATTCTGTATTCATATTTTCACTAAAACGTTTTTCCATGCGTCCATAACGAACATGACTTAAATTTTTTAACCATTCAAAGTAAGAGACAGTGACTCCTCCAGCATTCAAATAAATATCTGGAACTATAAGAACTCCCTTTTTCCCTAATATATCATCAGCTTCAGGAGTCACTGGTCCATTAGCGGCTTCTCCAATAATTTTTGCCTTAATCCGATTGGCATTATGTTTATGAATCACATTTTCTAACGCAGCTGGAATAAGGATATCACATTCTAATTCTAAGGCTTTTTCTGTATCCTCTATATTTTTTGATTCTGGAAAATTCAATATAGATCCGGTTTTCTTCAAGTGAATAATCACATTTGAGACATTCAAACCTTTTTTATTGTAAATAGCTCCTTCCCTTTCTGCTAAAGCTACAATAATAGCTCCTGCTTCATGAAAAAATGTTGCCGCATGATAACCTACATTTCCTAGACCTTGGATAATCACTTTTTTTCCATTTAATCCTACATCAAGACCTACAGATAACATCTCTTCTTTCATCTTACATAATTCTCTAATTCCATAAAATACTCCTAATCCTGTTGCTTCTTTTCTTCCTCTTACTCCACCTTGAGAAACAGGTTTTCCTGTAACACAGGCTAGAGCATCCACTTCTCCAGGACTAAGAGATAAAAAGGTGTCAAAAATCCAACTCATTTCTCTTTCTCCGGTTCCATAATCAGGGGCTGGAACATCTATCCCTGGACCTATTAAAATTTTTTTTATTAATTCAGAAGTGTAACGACGGGTTATTTTTTCTATATTTTCTGTAGAGATAATTTGTGGATCAATTTTAATCCCCCCTTTAGCTCCACCAAAAGGAACATCTACTATAGCACATTTATACGTCATCAATGCAGCTAAAGTCATCACTTCATCTTGGTTTACTTTTATGCTATATCTAATGCCTCCTTTGCAGGGAAGTTTATGATGGGAGTGTTGAACCCTATATGCTTCAATCACTTGAATTTCTTTTCCTATTTTTACAGGAAAATGCATGCGATACACAGCATTACAAGATTTAATTTGCTCTAAAAGACCTTTTTTAATAGAAAGGTACCGTGCAGCTTTATCAAAATTTTTTTCTATACAACTAAAAAAACTATACGCATCAGCTTTACTTTTGGTTTTTTTTGACATAAAAAAAGTTTTTACACATTTAATGAAAAAAATTTCAAAACGACTGCCGGATGACCAGATACAAATCTACGTTTTATAACAATAAAACTTTCATCAAACATCGATTAATTTTAAATTATAAAATATGATTTAAATAAATAAAATATTTATTATTTTTTTTGGGATGATGATAATTTTTTGTAATATTTTTTCATCTAAAATGAACTTTATTTTAGGATGATTTAAAATTTTTTTTCGGATTTCCTCAATTGTTAGTTTGGATTCAAACGTT
Organism: Blattabacterium sp. (Blatta orientalis) str. Tarazona; assembly: GCF_000334405.1. Classification (NCBI taxonomy): domain Bacteria; kingdom Pseudomonadati; phylum Bacteroidota; class Flavobacteriia; order Flavobacteriales; family Blattabacteriaceae; genus Blattabacterium; species Blattabacterium sp. (Blatta orientalis). Next base: position 128,153 of record NC_020195.1, read on the forward strand.
TCTTGGAATTTTAATTTTCCATTAAACATAATCGGATAAGTAATTTTTTCTTTCACAAGAAATTTTTGGTCATAAACAGGAAATGGATAAAAAATAATAGATTTTTCTTTTCCGAGTTTTCTCCAAAGTTCTTCAGCTATATGAGGAGAAAAAGGCGCTATTAATTTCACTAACGGTTCCAATATTTTTCTTTTATTGCATTTTAAAATACTTAATTGATTAACCATTATCATCAAATAACTAATGGATGTATTAAAAGAAAATGAATTAATTTTTTCCTGTAGTTTTTTGATGGTGTGATGTAAAATTTTTAGTTCTTGAAATGTCGGATCTAAGTCACTAACCTGAAATACTTTATTTATATGAAATAAACGCAAAAACTTATTTAAAAAATTTTTTATTCCATTGATTTTTTCCTCATTCCAAGGTTTTGATTCCATAACAGGACCCAAAAACATTTCATAAAGACGAAATATATCTGATCCATATTTTTCAGAAATCTTATCTGGAGTGATGACATTATATTTAGATTTTGACATTTTTTCTAATTGTCTTTGACAAAAAAAACGTCCCTTTTCTAAAAAAAATTTTGCCTGAGAAAATTCAGGTCTAGAATCTTGAAACTTATTGATATCTAATTCATTATTAGAATTTACTAGAGATATATCTACATATATTTTTTGTAAATTTTCTCCTTGATTATGAGAGTTTCTTAATCCATAGGAAATAAATATATTTTTTCCAATAATTTTTAGTATAGTAGCTGAATAATTCAGAATCATTCCTTGATTGAATATTTTCTTAAAGGGTTCTTCTGTACTAACCCATCCTCTATCTTTCAGAAATTTATGCCAAAATCTTGCATAAATCAAATGACCCGTAGAATGTTCAGCTCCTCCTATATATAAATCAATATTTTTCCAAATATGTTCTTTTTTCTTATCCAAAAAGAATTGATTGTTATGAGCATCCATATAGCGAAGAAAATACCAACTTGATCCAGCCCAACTTGGCATCGTGCTAGTTTCTATTGGAAAGACATATTTATTATCCACAAGAGTATTGGAAACTATTTTCATTTTTCTTTCGTCCCAAGCCCAATTTTTTACTCTAGTTAATGGAGATTTTCCATTTTTTGGATGATAATTATTTATTTCTGGAAGAAGCAATGGAAGTTTTTCAAGGGGAATGGTTTTTGGAATTTTATTTTTAAAATAAATAGGAATGGGTTCCCCCCAATATCTTTGTCTAGAAAAAATAGCATCACGTAATCGATAACTATTTTTTTTGAACCCTATATTTTTCTCTTCCAAGATTTGAATGACTTTTTTTTTAGCTTCTTGAACTTTTAACCCATTTAGAAAATCAGAATTAATGCATATTCCATTTTTTCCTTCATAAAGTTCATTATTAGTATTCTCTTCTTTTTTTTCAGGAGTCAAAACAGATAAAACTTCTAAATCCATATTTTTTGCAAATTTTTTGCAAATTTTTTCATGACCAGGGACCCCTATTATAGATAGGGTTTCATGATCTACAGAAAAACTATTACTAACATAAATAGGGATTTTCTTTTTTTTAATAAAAGGATGGATCACATAATTTCCTGTAAAAACACCAGAAATATTTTTTTCTTCTACAAGATTTTTTTTACAGTATAGAGAAACTTCTTCTCTATGAGAGGAAATAGAAATTTTTTCTGCCATTGGATGATCTGTAGATAAAATAATGAATGTCATTCCAAATATAGTTTCTGGACGAGAGATGAAAAGTTCTATTCTTTTGATATTCTCTTTTTGGTTTTGGAAAAAAAGTTCTAAAAAAATAGAATATCCTAATGTTTTTCCTATCCAATTATATTGTAATTTTTTTAAAGACTTGGAACAATCAACAGATTCTAATCCTTTTAAAAGTCTTTCTATATAAGCGGTAATTCTTATATGCCATTGTAACATTTTTTTTCTATGAATAGGATACCCACCTCTTTGACTTCTTCCATTTGTAATTTCATCATTGGCTAAAACTGTTCCTAATCCTGGACACCAATTTACTGTATTTTCACATAAAAAAGCCAAACGATAATTCAAAAGAATAGATTCCTTTTTAGAAGAATTGAATTCTTTCCACATTTTAGAATCAAATTTATAGTTTAAAGAATGACTAGCATTAACCAATAAATTTCCATTTTTATTAAATTCTTCTACTAAAAGATCTATCGATTTAGCTTTTTCACTAGTTTTATCATACCAAGAATTAAATATTTGGATAAACATCCATTGAGTCCAACGATAATAAGTAGGATCGCTAGTAGATAATTTTCGACTCCAATCAAAAGAAAGTCCTATTTTATCCATTTGACTTTGATATTTTTTTACATTTTGACGAGTAGTTTTAAAAGGATGCTGTCCAGTTTGAATAGCATATTGTTCTGCAGGAAGCCCAAAAGAATCAAATCCTATAGGGAATAGAACATTATGACCTGTTGTCCGTTTGTATCGTGCATAAATATCTGAAGCTATATATCCTAAACAATGTCCTATATGGAGTCCTGAACCAGAAGGATAAGGAAACATATTTAATATATAGTATTTGGAAGATTTATTTCCGTTATTTTCTTTTGTATGAAAAATATTATGTTTTTTCCAAAATATTTGCCAACGTTTTTCTATTTCACGAAAATTATATTCCATGTTTATTCTATTTTAAATTTTGTAAAATTACTAATGATTTTATTACGTAATTTTAGTAATTTCTAACTGGAGGAAATTTTTAATCTAAAAATTTTATGATAATGAAAAAAAAGTTTTTCTACAAAAAAGAAAAGAAATGTTTAATCACCATAAAGAATGTTTAGAAAATCATTTTGACGAAAATTTTTTAAATAATCAAACTATTAGTTTCCTAGTTAAATTAATCCAAGATCATCCGGATAAGGTTGTAGATATATTCATTTTGTTGAAAATAAATAGAGGAACTTCAGTTTTTAAAGTTTTAGATTTTCCTATAAAAAAAAAAATTATAGAAAGTCTTCCTTCAATTAAAATGATGGAATTATTGAATAAACTATCAGTAGACGATCGTGTTTCCTTCTTGGAAAATCTTCCAAAAAATTCTTTGAAAGATTTAATTAAATATTTAAATCCGGAAGAAAAACGTAATACATTAGTTTCTTTAGGATATCCTGAGAACAGTGTAGGCCGTTTAATGATTCCATATTATCTTGCTGTCCAAGACACTTGGAGTGTACAAGAAGTATTAGACTATATACGTAAAGAAGGTAAAAATAGTGATGTGATAGAAATAGTTTATATAGTAAATCAAAAAGGAAAATTAGTGGATGACATAAAAATACAAGAATTTTTATTAGTAGATACAGCTACAAAAGTAGCTGATTTGATGGATGGACGATACACAGCAGCTTTAAGTGTTATTGATACAGAAGAAGAAGCTACTAAGATATTTTCTATGAATAATCGAGTCTCACTACCTGTCATAGATGATCAAAAAATTTTGCTTGGAATAGTTACTATAGATGATATTTTATGGGTCGTAAATGAAAATTATAGAGAAGATATCCAAAAAATAGGTGGAATGGAAGCTTTGAATCAATCTTATCTGAATGTTCCTTTATCCAAACTAATTAAGAAAAGAGCTGGATGGTTAACATTGTTATTTATAGGTGAGATGTTGACGACCACAGTAATGCAGTATTTTTCTAGTGCTATAGAAAAAGCGGTTGTTTTAGCCTTATTTATTCCTTTAGTTGTTTCTAGCGGGGGAAATAGCGGATCTCAAGCAGCTAGTCTAATTATTCAAGCAATGGCTTTAGGAGAAGTGAAAATGAAAGATTGGTGGATAGTAATGCGAAGAGAAATCATATGTGGTTTTTTTTTAGGAAGTATTTTGGGTTTAACGGGTTTTATACGTGTTTTGACATGGCATAAGATAAATTTTTTTAATTATGGACCTCATTGGATATTAGTTGGGGTAACTATTTTTTTATCTTTAATTGGAGTTGTACTATGGGGAACATTTAGTGGATCTATGTTACCTTTTGTTATTAAAAAATTTAGGGGAGATCCAGCTAGTTCTTCTGCACCATTCGTAGCTACATTGGTAGATGTTGTCGGGTTAATTATATATTTTTCAATCTCTTATATTCTTCTTCAGGGGACTTTGTTATAAAAGATTGATTTCTTAATTTTTGGAGAACTTTTTTAAAATCTTCAGGAATTGAACAGGTAAAATGGCATTTTCCATTTTTTGGATGAATAAAAGAAAGGGATCCTGCATGTAAAGCTTGTCTTTTTAAAAGATTTAAAGAATCTTTGAAAAAATTTATCGATTTTTTCGATAAATATTTTTTCATAAATATTTTATCTCCACCATAAGTAGAATCATTGAACAAAGGATGTCCTAAATATTTGAAATGAACTCTTATTTGATGCGTTTTTCCTGTTTCTAAATTACAAGAAACATAGGTTAGATATTTAAATCTTTCCAAAACTTTATAATGAGTAACGGAATACCTACTTCTGTAAAAATTTCTTTGAAAAAGAGTCATTCTCTTTCTATTATTAGGATCTCTTCCTATAAAACCACTTATAGTTCCTTCTTTTTTTTGTATGTCTCCCCATACTAAGGCTAGATATTTTCTTTGAATAGTTTTAGAAATAAATTGTTGAAATAAATATTTTTGTGCATATTCATTTTTAGCTAAAACAAGTAAACCTGTAGTATCTTTATCTATTCTGTGTACTAAACCTAATCGATATAATTGATGATTATTTTTAAAATGATATTTAATTCCATGAATTAAGGTTCCTTTTTCGTTTCCAAAACCTGGATGTACTACCATTCCTGCAGCTTTGTTGATAACAAGAATATCTTCATCTTCATAAAGAATATTTAGAGGGAGATTTTCTGCAATAATATTTTTATATTCTGAATCTAAAATGGGAGGATAATAAATCTCTGCTTCCACAAGATCAAAAGGTTTTATTTTATAATTTTTTTTTATAATACATTGATTTACTAAAATCTTTCCAGAATTAGTAGCCTTATGAATTTGGTTTCTGCTGATATTTTGAATAGATTTCCTCAAAAATTTATCAATTCGAATAGTTTTTTGATGTTTTTCTACAAAAAATTTAAATTTTTTTATAGACATTTTTTTTATTTTTATTTTCCAAAAACAGGAGGTTTCGTTTTAGTCTTTTGTTCATCCATTTCTTCGTTTATTGGAATTTTTTCTTTTTTCATGTTTTTTTTGAATCATCTTTGTTGGATTCAGATGTTTTTATTAACCTATCTAAAGGTTTGGTAGTTAACCATAGATAAATGGGTTTTTTGTTATCCTGCATCTTTCCAGGAGTAGGTTCCTGACGATATACTTTTGCTTTCGTAGCAGAAGCATCATCCAATGGATCTTCATAATAAAAATTAATGATGTTAAATAATTTTTCTTTCAAAGTATAGGTGGCATTAGATAAAGACATTCCAGTTACATTTGGAACCGTATAGGAATAATTATTTTTTTTGTATCCTTTTCCTATTATTAATGTAATTCCATCTTGATGTGGAAGAATTGATCCAGAAGGAATGATTTTTCCTTTATAAACTACTTTTAAAACCGTATCCTTAGAAAGATCATTTACATATCTTATATCTTTCACCAAGATATGGTGAGCATGAAGTAATTTGATCGCTATACGTTTGTTTTTATTAATTATATTGGGGAGAACTGTAGTTTGAAATTTTTTTGCATTAGCTTGTATGTATATAGATCTTCCTACTTTCACAGGATCTCCTGCTTCTGGAAAAAAGGAAAGTACTTGATAAGGTTTAAAAGATGGATCATAATGTGATGTATCTACATCATATTTTAATCCTAATTTTTTTAAAATAGATATAGATTGGTTTAAAGTTAAATATCGGAGATTTGGGACAATCACGTAAGAACCGTGTTTTGTGTAAATATCGACCCATTTTAATGCAAGGCTAGTTATTTTATATAAAATAAATATAGCAATTAATAAATTTAGAAGTAAAATCAAACAATATTTTGAATACTTCATGTAAGAATAAAATAAAATGTAACTGATTAATATAAAAAAAATAGAGAATAATGAAAAAAATAGCTATTGTTATGGGAGGTTATACAGAGGAATCTATTATTTCGTTAAAAAGCGGAGAAGTAGTTTACAAAAATCTAAGTAAAGAAGAATTTGAAGTTTATAAAATCTATTTATTCATAGAAAAATGGATTTTAAAGGATAAAAATAATAAAGAGTATCCTGTGAATAAACATGATTTTACCGTTCGTATTACAAATGATCAAATTTTGAAATTTGATTGTGTTTTTAATGCTATACATGGAACTCCAGGAGAAGACGGAGTTTTACAAGCTTATTTTCATTTACTGAAAATTCCCTATACAGGATGCCATTTTCATCATGCCAGTATCACTTTTAATAAAAAATATTGTTTAACTTTCTTGAAAGAATTTGGAATTAAAACAGCTCCTTCCTTTTTTTTAAATAAAAACCAATCTTTTTGTGAAAAAAAATTACTAAAAAAAGTAGGATTACCATGTTTTGTAAAACCTAATAGATCCGGATCTAGTTTAGGGATATCTAAAGTCTATCAAGAAAGAGAACTAGCCAAGGCTATAGAACATGCTTTTAGAAAAGATCAAGAAATTATTGTAGAATCATTTCTGAAAGGGACTGAAGTTTCAGTAGGAGTTATTTCCTGGAATCAGGATATTAAAGTTTTACCTATTACAGAAATTATCAGTAGAAATGATTTCTTCGATTTTGAATCGAAGTATTCTGGAAAATCTCAAGAAATCACACCTGCTAGATTATTACCAAGTCTTGAAAAAAAAATACAAAAATTGGCAAAAAAGGTCTATGAAATTTTAAATTTATCAGGGATATCTAGATCGGAATATATACTGGTAAATGGAGATCCTTTTTTTTTAGAAATTAATACAATTCCTGGACTTTCGGAAGAAAGTATACTTCCAAAGCAATTAAAAATAGCCGGAATATCTTTATCTGAATTATTTAAAAAAAATATATACGATTCTATTGAAATTTTCAAGAAAAAAAATTCATAATCTACAATTACATTTACATTTCTTTCTACAAAAACTACTAGTTTTAGTAGAGAAAAATTTCAAAAAATTTTTGAAAAAATGAAATATGGAATACAAAAAAAATAAACCAATAATAATATACTGCCACATTTTAGGTTTTTAATATTTGATAAATAAAAAAAGAAGAAATATAAGCGAATGTGGTCATAAAAAAGAATTGTATTATGGGCCATTTCCAAGACTTTGTTTCTTTTTTTACTATAGATAAGGTACTTAAACATTGCATAGAAAAAGCATAGAAAAAAAGCAAAGAAAATCCTGTAGCAAAATTGTAAACGGGTTTACCTGTATCACTGAATATTTCTTTTTTCATTTTTTCTTTTAAGAAAAAATTTCCATTTTTTTCTATACTATATACAGAAGCCATAGTACTAACAAATACTTCTCTTGCTATAAGAGAAGAGATTAAACCTATTCCTATTTTCCAATCATATCCTAATGGAAGAAGAATGGGTTCCATTTTTTTTCCTAGTAAACCCAAATAAGAATTGGGTAATTCTTTTTTTTCAAATATATTTTCAAAACTAATTGAATATTTACTGGATGGGGAAAAATCTTTTTTAGGACCAAAAGATCCTAACCCCCAAATTAATACACTTAATAATACAATTATTTTTCCAGCGTTATACATGAAAGATTTGATATTTATCCATAGAGTAATCAATATATTTCCGAATATGGGCCATTTATAAGTAGGCATTTCCATAATAAGATGACTTTGATAATCTTTTTTAAGAAATAGATGAAGAATCATGGATATACTTAAAGCAGAAAAAAAACCTAAAAGGTACATTCCCATAAGGACTAATCCTCTCAACTGAATGAAATACCATTTTTTATCCGGAATGATGAGAGAAATTATTAATGTGTAAACAGGTAATCTAGCAGAACAGGTTATAAAAGGAGTTACTAAAATGGTGATTAAACGATCTCTATAATTTTCAATATGTCTAGCAGACATTATTGCAGGGATGGCACAGGCTACACTAGAAATAAGAGGAACTACACTTTTTCCATTTAATCCAAATGGCCGCATAATTCTATCCATTAAAAATATCACTCTGCTTATATAACCACTTTCTTCCATAAGAAGAAGGAAAAATAATAAAAGAAAAATTTGGGGGATAAAAGTGATAATAGTACTAATTCCAGGTAAAAAACCTTGTACAAAGAAATTGTTTAGGGGACCTGGATAAATATTTTCTAGTTTTTTTTGAAGAATAGAAAAAAAAAATTCTAGAATTTTTTTAGGATTTTCTGCCCAAAAAAAGACACTTTGAAATATGATAAACAAGAAAAAAAAGAAAATGAGATAACCCCAAAAAGGATGTAATAATAAATAATTATCTATCTTTTTAGAAAAATCTAAAGAATTTCTTTGGGGATCCAAAAGAAACTCAGAAACTGTTTTAGAAAAAATTTTTCCTATTTCTTCATATCTATCTAATGTTTCTCTAATTTGTAATTTTTTAGAAATGATATTGTGTTTTTTCTTAATCTCCTTCAAAAGTTCATCCTCTTTTAAGAATTTTTTATTATTTGCTAAATAATACCAAGCTCTATAAGTGTTGACCTGATAACCATTTTTTACATCTTGAATAGCAATGGAATGAGATGATCCTGGATTAAAGAAAAAGGAAAATTTATTTTTATGGTTCAGACTACTTATTTTCTGTTTTATCTTATCTATTCCTATTCCTTTTCTTGCATCGATTAAGACGATTTCAGTTAGAAGAAATTTCTTAAGTTTTTCTATATCAATAAAAACCCCTTTTTTTTTGTCTTCATCAAGCATATTCAAAATAAAGAGAACAGGAAAACCTAAATCTTGTATCTGTCTAAATAATAAAAGACTTTTTTTAATATTCGATGAGTCAGCTACAACAAGGATTTTATCTGGATAATCAATATCATCTATATTGTTTAGTAATTTACAAACTATTTCCTCATCTTCAGATGAGGGATATATGCTATAGGTTCCTGGAAGATCTATTATCTGATAGTGGGTCTTTTCATAAGAAAAAAATCCTATTTTTTTATCTACTGTGACTCCTAAATAATTTCCAACTTTTTGGTTGAGTCCAGTTAATTGATTAAACAAAGAAGTTTTTCCGACATTTGGATTTCCAATAAGAGCTAATTTAATTATTCTTTTCCGCATTTCTAAATAATAGGTTCTATGAGAATATTTTCCGCTTCTTTCTTACGTAAAGCTAAACAAGATTGATCATAAATAATACATAGTGGATCATAAAAAATAGAAACAAAAAGTATTTCAAACTTAACACCAGGTAAAACACCTAATTCTAACAATTTTATAGGAAAATCTTCATTTTTATATCCCTTTATAATCCCTTTTTCTCCTTTTTTAAGATTAGATAAGTTCAAATTTATATGTATTTAAAATTTTATTCTTTGTTAAATATACTTTCTTTATGCAAAGAATATTTTATGTTGTTTTTATAAACAAATGAAATTACTTTTTGTCGATAGAAAAAATGAAATAAAGGTTTAAATTTATCTTTAAAAATATGTTATAACTTATGACGTCTATTTTTGTTAGATCCATACAGTTACTACTAAGTATATCTATATTAATTCTTATTCATGAATTAGGTCATTTTTTATTATCTAAAGCATTTAAAGTACGTGTAGAGAGATTTTTTTTGTTTTTTGATCCTTGGTTTTCTATTTTCAAAAAAAAAATAGGAGATACTATTTATGGAATAGGTTGGATCCCTTTAGGAGGATATGTTAAAATATCTGGAATGATGACAAATGAAGAGAGAGATTATTCAGAAAAAGAAAAAATAGATTGGGAATTCCGTTCAAAATCTGCAATAAAAAGACTATTGATTGTATCCGGAGGAATTATTTCGAATGTGTTATTTTCTTTTGTGATTTTTTCTTTTTTGCTATTTAAATATGGAGAAACTTATCTTCCTACAAAAAATGTTAAATATGGAATTGAGGTAGATTATTTAGGAAAAAAAATAGGGTTAAGAAATGGGGACAACATTCTACTTGTCAACGGAAAATATATCCCTTATTTTCATGAAATCCCTAAAGCAATTCTTTTAGGTAATTCCATTACTATAGATCGCATGGGAAAAATTATCCATTTATCATTAAATGATGATAAAAAAAGATTTTTTTTTGATAGAAAAGAATTCAGTTATTTTATAATAAAACCTCGTGTTCCACCTATTATAAATTACGTAGTAAAAGATTCAGGAGCCTATAAATCTGGATTAAAAAATAATGATGAAATTTTAGCGATCAATTCAGAGTTTCTTTTATTTTCCGATCAACTAAAAGATATTTTATCAAAATATAATAACCAAACCATTTTTATTTCTATCAATAGAAATGGGAGACTACTTCAAAAAGAAGTTTTTTTAGATCAAAAAGGGATTTTAGGAATTTCTCTCAAAAATTTTATGGAAATGGATAATATTTTTTTATTCGAAAAAAAGAATTATTCCATAATTGAAAGTTTTCCTTATGGAGTAAAAAAAACTTGGGAGGTTTTAAAAAATCAAATATTTTTTTTAAAAAACGTTTTTCATTTAGAAACTAAAGCTTATAAACAGGTTGGGAGTTTTTTTTCTATGGCTAAAGAATTTCCTTCTCAATGGAATTGGGGGATTTTTTGGACTTTAACAGCCACTTTATCCATATGGTTAGCTTTCTTAAATTTATTTCCTGTTCCATCATTAGATGGCGGTTATATCTTATTTATTCTGATAGAAATGATCACTAAAAAAAGAATAAATGAAAGAATTTTTGAATGTTGTACCATCATTGGATTTCTAATGATTAGTTTGATGATGATTATGGTTATTATTTGGGATATTTTTAAAGTTTTTTCTATTAAAAATTTTTAAGGAAAAAAACTTTCTTTCTAGTAATTCCTATATCGATCATAAGATCATTTTTATGGATTGATGGAATATTATCTATTGGGTTAAAAAAACTCAATCCTATTTTTAGAACATTTTTTTTGCATAGTGTAAGAAATCTATCATAAAATCCTTTTCCATAACCAATACGATATCCTTTTAAATCAAAAACTAATAAAGGGACAAATATCACTTCAATAAAGGAAGGAGGAATAATATGTTTTTGTACAGGTTCAGGAATTCCATATTTGTTATTCTTTAAGGTAGTTTTTCTATCAAGAAGACAATTTTCTATGGATAAACTGTGAAAATTTGAGTAAGGAACTGTTATATATTTCCCTTTTTGAAAAAGAAAGTTAGTAATGAGGAAAGTATTGATTTCGTTATATTTTTGTATAGGTAAAAAAATATGATAATATGTTTTCTCCCATATAAAGAAAAGTTTTTTGAATTGAATAAATATATCATAACTACTTTTCAATACTTCTTTTTTAGTAAGTGATTTTCTGTAAAAAAGATATTTTTTTCGTAATTTTTTTTTCATTCATTATCTATGAATCTTTATTTTTTATAGTTTCCATGAAACTTTCTAATACTTTTACTATTTTTTGAGGGTTTTCTATTGCCCCCATGTGACCAGTTGGAACATCAATAAAATGACTGTTATATCCGCTTTTTGCTTCTTCACGGAGTTTTTTTGCAGGAAGTATTAAATCATATATTCCGACCACATATAATTTTGGAAATTTAGTTCTTTTTAATAAAAATCTTCTATCTTTACGAATAGACATTCCACGCAAAAAAGATATTACACTATGAATAGGAGTTGAAATAGCTATTCTTTTTAAAAATTTTAATTCTTTTTGGAAAGAACTTAATTTATTAGGATCAAATAATGTATTAATACTAGTAGATACAAATAATGGATAATGATCTATTGCGAATTTTATGGATCGAATACGATTATTTTTTTTTTCTTTTGTATCTGATTCTGCGGTAGAATGAAGTAAACATAAACCTAAAAATATCTCTGGATATTCTTCTGCAAGCGCTAAAGCTATATATCCTCCCATAGAATGACCTATAAAAACAGCTTTTTCTATATTCTCTTTTTGTAAAAGAAATTTAATAGTATCAGCCACTTCTTCCATTGTGGTAGTGGAAGAATCTTTTTTTTCTAGAAAACTTTTTCCATGACCAGGTAAATCAATTGAAAGGACTTTGTATTTTTTTGAAAAAATATCATATATATAATTCCAAATTTCTAAACTTTCCATAAATCCATGTAAAAAAACCATGGAGATTCCATTTCCTTTTGTTTTATAATAGATATTTTTTTTCTTATGAAAATATATGAACATATTCTTATATTAAAATATAGTTATTATAGAAATTACGTTTTTCTTATTCAAAAATGAAGTTAATAATGTTGTTAACTATAAATATTGGAAATTCCAGTCTTCGTTTTGGACTATTTAATAATAATTATAATTTAAAATGTAATTGTTCATGGATTATTAACAGTAATCCACATAGATCATTGGATGAATATATTTTATTATTTAGGAATATTTATCAACAATATGGAATCCTATCCAAATTAATACAAAATATTGTGATTGGATCCGTAGTCCCTCCTCTTACAAACATTGTAGAACAATCTTTATATGAAATTCATAAAATAAAACCGATAGTAGTAGATAGATATTCCGCTTCTCCAATAAAACATTATTCTCATCAATTAGGAACAGATTTATATGCTAATGCTATAGCTGCATATACACATAATAAAAAAAATACTCTAGTGGTCGATTTTGGAACTGCTTTAAGTTTAACCTGCATAGATAAATCTGGAACTCTTCAAGGAGTTATTATTGCTCCAGGAGTCAATAGCTCTTTATCTGCATTGATAGGAAATACGGCTCAACTATCGCAAATAGAATTAAAAAAACCCCCTAGTATATTAGGACAGTATACTGAAACCTGTATCCAAAGTGGAATTATTTATGGATACATCAGTATGGTAGAAGGACTCATTAACCGAATTAATAAAGAATTAAAAACAAACTGTTTTGTTATAGCTACAGGAGGGCTTTCTCATATTTATACTCCTTTAACTAAAAAAATTCATCTTAAAGATAAGTTGCATACAATAAAAGGTTTAAAAATTCTATTTCATTGGAATAGATAGAGAATGTTAATTTACAAACCAATAGATTTTTTAATTTTTTCTGATAAAATCTTGAAATGATTTGCAGATAAAGATATTCTTTTCTTAGAAAAATCCCCATCACTTTCTTGATCCATAGGGATTAAATGGATATGAACATGTGGAATTTCAAAACCCATCACAAATATTCCAACACGATTACAAGGAATTATTTTTTCAATGCCTATAGCTACTTTTCTAGTAAAAGACATGATAGATAAAAAATCTTTTTCTGGAAGAGAAAATATTTTTTCTGGATTATTTTTTTTTGGAATCACTAAAGTATGACCAATTTTTATTGGATAAATATCTAAAAAAGCAAGATTTTCAAAATCTTCTGCGACTTTATAAGCAGGGACTTCGTTTCTTATTATATGTGTAAATATATTTTTACGATTCATTTCATTCACTAAATGCTATTTCTAAAATTTCATAATCAAGTATCATTTTATTAGGTAACTTAATATGAGCAATTTGTCCTACTTGTTTTCCAAGTAATCCTGTAGATATAGGAGTGTTTATAGAAATTTTACCAGATTTTAAATCTGCTTCTCCTTCTGGAACTAAGGTATATATTTGTTCTCCTCCATATGTTAAATTTTTTACCCTAACTGTAGATAGAATAGAAACTCTGCTTCTATTGATTTTTGATCCATCAATAATTCTTGCATTGGATAGTTTTTTTTTTAATTTGGCTATGTTCATTTCTAAAAAACCCTGTGCTTCTTTTATAGCATCATATTCTGCATTTTCTGAAAGATCTCCTTTATCTCTGGCTTCTGCTATTTGCATTGATATTTTTGGTCTTTCAATGTTTTCTAATCTTTCTATTTCTTGTTGTAGTTTTTTAATCCCTCTTTAGTGATATATTCGAATTTTTCTTTTTCCATAGTATTTTTTCATTTTTCGATCTTTTCATCCAATTATAAAGTTAGTTGATTTTGTGAATTATTATGTAAATTATTTTTTTCTCCTTATTAAAAATATAGTGTTTATTGTTCAGTTTTTTCTTATTATTTCATTGTCCATCGTATCCTCAATTACGGGAAAAGTGATCAAAATTTATGATGGAGATACTTTTAGAATTGATACGAAAAAAATGGAAGAATATAAAATAAGAATTTCTGATATAGATTGTCCAGAAAAAAATCAATCTTATGGAATAGAAGCAAAAAATTTTTTAACAAAAAAATTCTAAATAAAACAGTTTTAATCAAGAATCTAAAAAGAGACAAATATAATCGTATTGTTGGGTTGGTTATTTATGATAAAAATAAAGATTTAGGAAAGGATATTATAGAGTCTGGATTTGCTTGGGTTTGGAAATTTTCTAAAAATGTTCTATATAAAAGAATTGAATCTCAAGCGAGAAAAAGAAAATTGGACTATGGAAAAAAAATAACCCTATAGATCCCTACAATTGGAGAAAAAAAAGATCATTCTATCCTTACAATATTTGCTCCTAAAAGACGTAATCTTTGATCAATATTTTCATATCCTCGGTCTATTTGTTCTATATTCTTTATCCTACTAGTTCCTTTAGCAGAAAGTGCAGCTATAAGAAGAGATATTCCAGCCCGTATATCTGGAGAGTTTAATAGAGTCCCTCGTAAAGAAGATTGATGATTCAAACCAATAACGGTTGCTCTATGAGGATCACATAATATTATTTGTGCACCCATTTCAATTAATTTGTCTACAAAAAATAATCTACTTTCGAACATTTTTTGATGGATTAAGACACTTCCTTTCGCTTGAGTAGCTACCACAGTTAAAATACTTAGTAAATCTGGAGTTAAACCTGGCCATGGCGCGTCAGAAATTGTTAATATGGCGTTATTTAATAATTTTTTTATCTGGTATGATTTTTGAGATGGGATATAAATATCATCGTCTTTCTTTTCTAAGGAGATTCCCATTTTTTGGAATATATTCGGAATGATTCCTAGGTTTTTCCAACTAACATTCCGAATTATTATCTCAGAACTAGTAATAGCGGCTAATCCTATCCAACTTCCTATTTCTACCATATCAGGTAAAATAGTATGGATACATCCTCTCAATTCTGTAACTCCAGTAACATGGATTAAATTAGAACCTATGCCTTTTATTTTTGCCCCCATTCTATTTAATAACCTACATAATTGTTGAATATATGGTTCACAAGCCGCATTATAAATAGTGGTTTTTCCTTTAGCTAAAGATGCCGCCATGATAATGTTAGCTGTAGCTGTTATAGAGGCTTCTTCTAGAAGAAGAAATTTTCCTTTTAAATATTTAGAGGTCAGATAGAAATACTGATTTTCTCTATTATAATCTATATGACTTCCTAAAGATTCAAAACCTCTTAGATGTGCATCTAAACGTCTACGACCAATTCTATCTCCTCCTGGGATCGGCATGCACCCTTTTCCAAATCTAGCTAGCAAAGGTCCCGCAATCATGACAGATCCTCTAATACATTTTCCATCCTCACGAAATTTTTTCGTATTTAAATATTCTAGACAAATGTTTTTAGCTTGAAAAGTAAAATCTCCAATATCATTTTTTTTTACTACAACTCCTAAGTGTTGAAGTATTTGCATCAAACATTTTACATCTCCTATTTCTGGAATATTTTTTATTCTCAATTTCTCAGAGGTTAGCAAGACTGCACATAAAACTTGCAAAGCTTCATTTTTTGCTCCTTGTGGTTTTATTTCTCCTTTTAGAGGAGATCCTCCTTCTATCTTAAAAGAAGCCATAATTCATCCTATTTTCTTTTTTCTCATATAGTTTTTTTTTCTTTTTGGATTTAAAAGATAGGAGCATTGTAATAACGGATCTGTATTATTCATTAAACAGATTTTTCCTTTTGAAAGGACTTTTAAATCTTTAAAGATAATATCATCTTCTACAAGGTTTTTATTCCATCTCAAATAATTTTTCTTCATAGTATTTGCTATCGCATAAAATAACCCTTCTTTTTTTTGTCTATTTTTGCAATGTATTGCTACATGGATCATGTTTCTAATGATTTTTCCATAATATCGGAAATCAGTTAAATATTCAGGATATTCCACTTTTTTATAATAAAAAATTTTTATTTTTTCTGGATGAGGTTTTGGAAAAGGAGGATCAACATCTAATTGATATTTAGACATAATAAATAATTGATTCCATAGTTTATGTTGAAAATATGGATTATTCAATCTAGGATTTGAATCCGTCATCAATTTAATGATACTCCAAGCGCAACGATTACGTTTTTTCCTATTTTTTATTTGTATTGCATAAGCAATCATCTTATGAATATTTCTACCATATTCTGGGATAACCAATTTGAAACGATTAGTATTATATTCCATATTGATTTTTTATTTATAAAAATAAGATCTTTTCTGCAAAAAATTTTTTCTTTCCTTACAGAAAGGATTGAAACAGGATATGCAATGATTATCTGTGCAAGCATCTACATGTACAGATAATTCTACTTTATGTCCAAATTTATCTTTTGTTAAAGTTGTCAACTTTTGGACTTCTTTATTGGATTCTTTGACATTAAAAAACCATGGAACAGTTAAATGACAATCAACATGTAAAGCACTTCCATATTTAATAATTTTTAAATGATGAAGGTCAATCCAATGAATATCTCTTTTTGCATTTATATAAAAAGATAATTTTTTTAAAAGTTCTTTATCAGACTCATCCATAATACCAGCTGTAGCATATCTTAACAATTTTAATCCTGTATATAAAATTACAAAGGAAAAAATAACAGAAATAATAGGGTCTATCCATATCCATTTTGTAATATTTAACAATATTAATCCTATCACTATTCCAAAAGTAGAATAAGTATCTGTTTGAAGATGCTTCCCACTAGCTATTAACGTTAAAGCTCCATTTTTATTTCCTATTTTACAGGCTAAAAAACCTAACCCATAATTAACAATAGCGGTAAATGACATCAGAGGAATTCCATAATCTAATTTTAATAGAATAGGATCATGATGTTTTACATGTATAAAAGTTTTTATGCAAATAGCCATTCCTACAAAAAAAATTAAGAATCCTTCTATAGCTGTTGATATAAATTCTATTTTCCCATGACCATATGGATGATTTTTATCTTTGGGTAAAGAGGATATATACAGGCTATACAAACCGATAAATCCACTAATAATATTGGTTATACTTTCCATTGCATCACTAAATATAGAAAGAGAAGAAGTGATATACCAAGTAATTAACTTGATGAGAAATAAAAGAATAGCTACAAAAAAAATTAATTTTTGTAGACTAAAATTTAGTTTCATCTTTTTATCTTCCATAACATAAAAAGAAATTTAATAATTAGGAATAAATAACAAGTTTAGCTATTTTTAGTAAAATTTTTTTTATTCCTAATTGTTGAAATTTAATTATAGCTATTCCATTTTGAATGTCTAGTATTATTCCCATTCCAAAATTTTTGTGAAATACTTTAACTCCTTTTTTAAACATGGATAATGTATTCTTTTCATCAGGATACAAATCTTTTGATATAGGATTGGCTTTATTTGAATTATTAATTCCATGTTCTCTGTCAATAAATTTCTCGCTTATTTCCTGAATAAAACGACTAGGAACCGTTCTGATTTTTTTTCCCCATAAAAAACGAGATTTTGCATATGTTAATATAGCTTTTTTTTGAGCTCTTGTTATAGCAACATAGAATAGACGGCGTTCTTCTTCAAGTTTCAATTCATTTTCTAAACTAGATTTTGATGGAAATAAGTTTTCTTCTAATCCTGCAATAAAAACCACGGAAAATTCTAAACCTTTAGATGAATGTATAGTCATTAAGGATACCTGATTTTCTTCATTTTCCTCATCGATTCCTTCTTTTAAAGAAAAATATCGCAAAAATCCAGATAAACTCATATCTCCATTTTTCTTTAATATTTTTTGCTCTTTTAGATATATAGATATATTCTCTAATATGTATTGAAAATCATCAGCATTATAAAAATTTTTTTTATCTTCTTCTAAGAAGAAATTTGCTATGTTTTTCGCTATTGTATAGGTATTTTTTTCGTTTAATTCCAAACGAAATTTTTCTATTGTTAAAATGAAATTTTCTAATTTTTCTTTTGTTTTTTTGTTGATTCTTAGGAAAGGATAATAATTTATCAGATTCTTTAAAAGATTATAAAAAGTTTTCTTCTCCTTTTTAGAGAAATTTAATATTAATTTAATAGCTTTTTTATTTCCTATTTTTTTTTTATTTATACGTAATAGGGATTCCTCTTCGTTAGGATTCGTGATGATTTTTAAATAAGCTAAAAAATCTAGAATTCCTTTCCTTTTATAGAAGGATATGGATCCGTATATTTTGTATGGTATTTTTTTTTCTTTTAGAGCTTGTTCTAGGATATTTGATTGTGTATTGGTTCTATAGAGAATAGCAAAATCTTTATTTTGAAATTTTGTATTTCTTTTAGTGAAATAGATGGAAGAAGCAATGTATTGCGCTTCTATCTTTTCAGAAGAAGCTCCATATATTTTTACTTTCTCACCTTTTTCGTTATTTGTCCAAATTTTTTTAAAGATTTGATTTTTATTAAAAGAAATAATCTTATTAGAGACCTGCACTATGTGATTTGTAGAACGATAATTTTGTTCAAGACGAAAAATTTTTGCTTCATTGTAATCCGTATGAAAATTTAAAATATTTGAGATGTTCGCCCCACGAAAAGCATATATACTTTGAGCATCATCACCTACGGCAAAAATATTTCTATGTTTTAAAGATAAATTTTTAATGATCGTATTTTGAGAAAAATTTGTATCCTGATATTCATCGATTAATATGTATTGGAATTTTTCTTGGTATTTATGTAGTATTTTAGGAAAATGAAAAAATAAATAATTTGTATGAAGTAATATGTCATCAAAATCTAAAGCTTCTGATTTTAAACAACGTTTTACATAATATTCATATATTTTTTTTATATCCTGATATGATTTTTCATTGTTGATAGACTTCAAGTTATTTTTATATTCCGATATTTTTCTTCTGATTTTCGTAGGACTGAGAGATGTTTTAAAATTGAAGTCATCTAATATTTTTTTTATTACATTTTCTGAGTCTCTTTGATCGTAAATAGTGTAATTTGATTTGTAACCAAGCCAATGAGATTCTTTTCGCAAAACCCCTGAAAATATAGAATGAAAAGTCCCAAGGGAGATCTGATTAAAATCCGTTTGATTCAACATATTTGAAATGCGCATCTTCATTTCTTTAGCTGCTTTATTAGTAAAAGTTAAAGCTAATATTCTAGAGGGACTTATTCCTATATTATTGATCATGTGTACTATACGATGTGTAATTACACGGGTTTTTCCGGATCCAGCTCCAGCAATCACTAGAACAGGCCCATGAATTGTTTCTATAATTTTTCGTTGGGAACTATTAAGTGATGATCTATAATCCATATTTTTTATTTTTAGCTTATTTTTCCCCAAAAAGACTTGTAGCATTTATAGAAATGATTTTTAGTGGTTTTATGATTTAACAGAAAATTAGGATTTTTGTTAAAAAATTTTTTAGCAATAGGAATGACTTCTTTTATTAATTTGTAATCTTTAAGAAGATTTGCAATTCGAAAATAAGCATTTCCGCTTTGTTTAGTTCCTATTAAATCTCCACTTCCTCTTAATTGAAGATCTTTTTTAGCTATTTCTAAACCATCTTTAGTTTCGCACATAATTTGCATTCTAAAATGGCTTTCTACACTAATTTTGTCATTAGTCATAAGAAGACAATAACTTTGATGTGGGCCTCTTCCCACCCTCCCTCTTAATTGATGTAATTGAGATAAACCAAAGCAATCTGCATTTTCTATTAAAATCACTGAAGCATTAGGAACATCTACTCCTACTTCTATAACAGTAGTAGAGACCATAATTGGAGTTTCTCCACGTAAAAATCGATTCATTTGAATGTTTTTTTCTTGATAACTCATTCTACCATGTAGAATTCCAATTCGATCTTTTAATTTTGGAAAGTTTTCTTTTATAAATTGATAACCTCTCATTAAATTCATTAAATATTTCGACCCATTTTTTTTGAATTTCTCTATAGTAGGATAAACAATGTATATTTGTCTTCCTTTTTTAATCTGATTCTTTATAATTTCAAGGACTTTAGATCTATTTTTATTGCGAAAGTGAACAGTTTTAATAGGTTTTCTATTTATGGGAAATTCCCTTATAATGGATATCTTTAAGTCATTATAAAGAGTCATGCTTAAAGTTCTAGGAATGGGAGTGGCCGTCATGATTAATATGTGAGGGGGGTTTTCATTTTTTTCTAAAATCTTAGCTCTTTGTTCCACTCCAAAACGCTGTTGCTCATCAATTATAGCTAATCCAAGATTTTTAAAATGGACTGTATCTTGAATCAAAGTGTGTGTTCCTATGAGAATGGAAATTTTTCCGATAAAAACATCATGATATATACATTTTTTCATTTGAATAGAGGTGGAACTAGTTAATAAAGCTAGTTGAATTCCAATTCCAGAAAACATTTTTTTTATAGAAGAATAATGTTGTATTGCTAAAACTTCAGTAGGAACCATTAAACAAGATTGAAATCCATTATCTAAAGCAAGAAGCATGGATAAAACAGCTATTATAGTTTTTCCACACCCTACATCTCCTTGTAATAATCGGTTCATTTGCATAGGTTTTTTTAAATCATTGCGTATTTCTCTGAATACTCTTTTTTGTTCCTCTGTTAAAGGAAATGGTAAACAATATTTGTAGAAGTTATAAAAATTTTTTCCTAATCTTGAAAAGGGATAACTGTTAGATGAAGAACTTTTATTTCTGTTTTTTTTGGATAAAAGGAATAATTTTAAAAAAAATAATTCTTCGAATTTTAAACGATATTTTGCTTGAAATAATTTTTCTAAAGATTGCGGAAAATGTATTTGAATCAATGCTTCCTTCCTTTGCATTAATTCTTTTTTCATAATATCCTGAAGAAATATTTCTTCTATATCATTTTTTGATTCTTCTATTAGATTCTTCAAGATTTCTATCATAAAAGAATTATTTATTCCATTTTCCCTAAGTTTTTTAGGGATGGAATATATAGGATATATAGAGTAATTTTTTTCTGAAAATTTAAATTTTTGAATATCTGGATGAATGATTTGAATTTTTCCTTGAAAATGTTTTACCCTCCCGTGTACTGTTATCGTCATGTTTTTTTTGATGATTTTTCTAAAAAACTTTATGGTCTGGAACCAGACCAATTCAACAGATCCTGTTTCATTCTCTAAATGTGCTACCAATACTTTTCTTTTTTTATTTTGATAGTTTATTTCTTCTAAATGGGTAATTTTTCCTGTTATTTGTATAAGGAGATTTTCGGGATGATTTTTTTTTATTAACTCTGATATATTATTTAATATAAAATAACGGACATATTTTGTAGGATAAAAAAAAAGTAAGATCTTCATATGTATGAATTTGTAATTCTATATTAAATAAACGTGTTTTTTTAAACTGAATCCCTTTAAATATTCTATAGATTTTTCTAATACATTATGTGACATTTTTTTTATATTATCTATCGCATTAAAATGATAATAATAATAAAAAATATTTAATTTTGTCCTGAAAAATGGACATTTAGCTCAGGTGGTTTAGAGCGCTACTTTGACAGAGTAGAGGTCGTCGGTTCAAATCCGATAGTGTCCACATTGTTTTTTTTACATTATTTTTGTAGTATGGTATTAATTACAACAGTTAGAGAGGGAGAATCTATTGATAAAGCCTTGAAGAAATGCAAAAAGAAATTTGATAAAACGCGGATTTTAAAGGAATTTAGAGAAAAACAACAATATATAAAACCTTCTGAAGGTAGGAGAAATGAAATTTTACGAGCTAGATATAGAGAACGTATGCGATTAAAGAAAGAGGAATAAAAAAAAATATAGATGCATCTTTAATTCTATGTATAGCTTCTGTAAAAACTATAAACGAATTTTTGGATTGATAGGAAGAGAAATCAGTTATTCTTTTTCAAGAGACTATTTCATGAAAAAATTTAAAAAAGAATCTATTTCTGAAGTCACTTATGAAATATTCGATATTCCAAAAATAGAAGATGTTTTACGGATTTTTAAAAACCCATTCTTGAAAGGATGCAATATTACTATTCCATATAAAAAGAGCATTATTCCCTTTTTAAATAAACTTATGCCAGAAGCAAAATTTATTGGATCTGTTAATGTAGTAAAGATAAATGAAGAGAAACATCGGATTGGTTATAATACAGATGTTTTAGGTTTTGAGTTTTCTTTCAAAAAGGACATAAATAAATTATCATATAAAAATCAAAAGGCTTTGATTCTTGGAACAGGTGGGGTATCTAGATCAGTTTCCTTTATTCTAAAAAGAATGGGAATCCCATACAGATATGTTTCTAGAAGAAAAAATAAAAATTTTTTGGTTTATGAAGAAGTGAACCAATGTCTTTTAGAAGATCATAAAATTATTATTAACTGCACTCCATTGGGGACTTTTCCAAATATCCATTTATGCCCACCTTTACCTTATAAATTCCTTTCTTCTAAACACTATCTCTATGATTTGGTTTATAATCCATCTAAAACTTTGTTCTTAAAAAAAGGAGAAGAAAAAGGGTCTACGATCAGAAATGGTTTAGAAATGTTACGTATTCAAGCAGAAGAATCTTGGAAGATCTGGAATTCATTAAAATAGGTTTATGAAAAATGAACCATAAAAAAATCTTTATGTATAGGGCTATTCAACTGGCAAAAAATGGATTAGGATCCACTTCTCCTAATCCTATGGTAGGATGTTTAATAGAAAGAAATGGTTTGATTTTATCAGAAGGATGGCATTATAAAGTAGGAATGGATCATGCAGAGGTAAATGCTATTAATAGGGTTGAAAATCCATCTTTATTAACTGATTCGACCCTTTATGTCACATTAGAACCATGCGCACATTTTGGAAAAACTCCTCCTTGTGTTGATTTAATCATTAAAAGTAAGATCCCTAGAGTGGTAATAGGAATACAAGATCCTTGTCATAAGGTAAACGGTTTGGGGATAAAAAAATTGAGAGAAAATGGAATAGAAGTGATAGAAAATGTTTTAAAGGATCAGTGTCGCATTTTAAATAAACGTTTTTTTACTTTTTATGAAAAAAAGAGACCTTATATTATATTGAAATGGGCGCAAAGTGATGATGGTTTTATGGATTCTTTGAAAGGGAATGAGAAAGAAAAACCTTCATGGATTAGTGGAATTTATTCTAGACAATTGAGTCATAAATGGAGATCTGAAGAGGATAGTATTTTAGTAGGAAGAAAAACCGTGTTTAATGATAATCCAAAATTAGATGTTAGAGAATGGTTCGGATCAGATCCAATTAGAATTTTTATGGATAGAAAATTGAGTATATCTACTTCTTATTTTATTTTGGATGGAACGAAAAAAACAATTGTTTTTACCGAAAAGAAAAAAGAAAATCAGAAAAATACAGAATTTGTTCAGATTTCTTTTGATAAAGAGATTATAAAAAATATCTTAAATTATCTATATCAGAAAAACATTTTATCTCTAATTGTAGAAGGAGGTAGAATGACTTTAGAGAGTTTTCTCAAAGAAAATATTTGGGATGAATCTAGAATATTCATCTGTAATATCTTTTTGAAAGATGGATTAAGGGCTCCTGTAATAGATGGAAGAGTTATAAAAAATATGTATATAGGAGAAAAGGATAAACTTATTATTAAAATTCCATCTTAATTTTTTTCTGTAAGGAACTTCATTGTATCAATATTGTCTGAATAATCCCATAATTTAGGGAATTGAGTTTTTCCAAAATCAACTTCATTTTTACAAATATTTCTTGATACTAAGCATTGTAAATGTTTTCTATTTTTGTGTATCAATTTTTTTAATTGGTTTAAATTGGAATAAAATTCATAATATACCACTGAGATTGGACTATGGTAATCTTTGTTTTCTATTAAAATCATCATAGGGTTTCTTTTAATGACTATGTTATTTAGAGTATATATGGAAAGATAATAATTGTAGTTATCAATGTACTTATAATTTTTCATTACATAGGATAATAAATTTTGATCCAAGATGAGATGAAGATCATAATTGTTAGGAATGAATATCTTTCCCACATTTCTACATCCTCTTCCAGAATAAGTTAAAATGTCTTTATTTAAAGAGATTAAATCTTTTTTACTTTCATTTCCTTGTAGAATAGCTATAGAAGTTCGTCTTTTTCTAAGTATCATAGGATATTTTCTAAAGTAGTATTCAAAATAACGAGCTGTATTATTACTGCAACTTGCTATAACCGAATCATATTTTTCTTTAAAAAAATTTTTAGAAAATTTTATTTTTTTTTCTAATAAAGGATTTATATGAGTAATTATTTTGCCTAAAAAAGGAAGTAACAAATTATCTTCTTCGGACAATTTTATTAAAATTCGATGTCCTGATAAAAGGACACATAAAAAATCATGAAACCCTACTATGGGAATATTTCCCGGCATAATAACTAAAATAGTTTTGATTTGATTCTTTTTCTTGATAAAAGAATATTTATTCAACCAATATTCTAGTTTTTCTTTTGTAAGTATTTTCCCCCATTGTTCAATAGTGATGAATAAATCTTCTGTCCTAAACCAGCTATTGATAATGGGGATTTTTTTTATAATATTCTGAAATGGAAAAAAAAATTTTTTAAAATTTCCAGAAATATATTTTTCATGTGCATAAAATTTCTTAAATTCTCTAAGAAAAAGACCTAACTTATCGAAAGTCTGAATCAGATTGTTCATTATATTATAGAATCTACATTAAATTTAATTTAAATGTCTATAAAAATCACAGAAGAATGTATAAATTGTGGGGCCTGTGAATCTGAATGTCCTAATCATGCAATTTATGAAGGAGGAAAAGTATGGAGAATGTCAGATGGAACTTCTTTGTGGAAGAAAAAAATGTCAGAAGATTTTTTTTTGGATCCAATATTTCCTCAGAAACCAAAAAAAAAGGATATATATTTTATAGTAGCAGAAAAGTGTACAGAATGTGTTGGTTTTTATGAAGAACCACAATGTGTAACAATTTGTCCAGTAAATTGTTGCGTTCTAGATGATAGCCATGTAGAATCTAAAGAAGATCTTCTTAAAAAGAAAAATTTTTTGCATGATTCTTTTTAAAAGAATTTTTCATTTCAATGAATTCTCAATATTTAGAAATTAAGAAAGCATTTAAAAATTGGAAAGATATAGCAAAAACTTTATTATCCAAAATAATTGGAAAGCTTTTATTCAAATTTTAAATACTTTTTTTCCTTTTGTTTTCATTTGGATAACAATAGTCTTTTGCATCTTCAATTATTCAAAGTATCTAACAATTTTCTTATCTATATTCAACTCCTTTTTTTTGATTAGAATATTCATCATTCAACATGACTGTGGACATCAATCATTTACCTCTTCAAAAAAAATTAATAATATCATAGGTTTTATTTGTAGCCTTTTTACTTTAATTCCGTTTAAATATTGGGCTAAATCACATAATTATCATCATGCACATAATTCTCAATTGGATTTTAGAGATATAGGTGATATAACTATTTTAACTGTTAGGGAATATCAAAAATTGAATTTTTGGAAAAAAATAAAGTATAGAATGTATCGATCCTTTATCGTCATGTTTTTTTTAGGACCTATCTATTATATTTTTATACACAATAGATTACCATTAATTCATATAAAAGGTTGGGAAAAAGCAAAAGTAAATCTTTGGATCAGCAATTTTTGTATTTTATTTTTTTATATTTTTATAGGAAATTTTATTGGTTTTTTTAAATTATTATTTATTCAATTTCCAACTATTGTTTTATTTTCTATTGTAGCTATATGGGTTTTTTATGTTCAACATCAACATAATCCTAATTACAAAGAATGGAAAACTAATTGGGATTACTGTATAGCCGCTATAAAAGGTAGTTCTTTTTACAAATTACCTAAAATAATTCATTGGTTTACAGGAAATATTGGATATCATCACATCCATCATTTAGCTCCCAGTATTCCATTTTATTATTTACCTGATTGTCATAGTAAAAATCCTATTTTCGATAAATATGTAACAAAAATGAACTTTTCAGGAAGTTTAAAATGCGCAAAATATAAACTTTGGGATGAGGAAAATAAAAAAATGATAAGTTTTAGATCTTATGAAAAAAGAAATATTAATAAAAAAATTTCTGAACATAAATGAGGATTGGTTTTTTTTCATAAAAGAGGAATTGGATAAGCTTTATTTTCAAAAATTATTAAAATTCCTTAGGATTGAATATAAAAATTATGTTTGTTTTCCAGAAAAAAAATATTTTTTCTTCTTCAATTATTGTTCTTTTTCTAAACTAAAAGTAGTTATTCTAGGGCAAGACCCTTATTATAAAGATGATCAAGCTGATGGTTTATCCTTTTCTGTTCCGGATGGAGTCGAAATTCCTCCTTCTTTAAAGAATATTTTTATAGAAGTGAATAATTGTTTTCAAAACAAATCATTTCCTATTAGTGGTTCTTTAATTTTTTGGGCAATCCAAGGTGTTTTATTACTTAATTCTGTCTTAACGGTAAGAAAAGGACTTCCTGGATCTCATAGAAATAAAGGTTGGGAGATTTTTACGGATAAAATCATTCGAATAATTTCGAATAAAAAAAAGCATATTGTTTTTTTATTGTGGGGAGAGTTAGCCAAAAAAAAAGATTCTCTAATTGATTTTAATAATCATTATATATTAAAAACATCACATCCGTCTCCTCTTTCTGCAAATTTTGGTTTTTTAGGATCTAAACAGTTTTTAAAAACTAATCAATTTTTGAAAAAAATGGGAAAAAAGCCTATAATTTGGTAATTACATGTGTATGGCTTTATTTTCAAAACTCAACAAGGCAGCTTCTTTAAAAGATTCGCTAAAAGTAGGATGTGGGTGGCAAATTCTATAGATATCTTCTGAAGAGGCACGAAATTCCATAGCGACAGAAGCTTCCATTATCATATCGGAGGCATGATCGCCTATCATATGAACTCCTAATATTTCATCTGTTTTTTTATGAGATAGCATTTTTACAAAACCTTCTGTAGATCCGCTAGCACGAGCTATTCCCAATATTCTCATAGGAAAGAAACCTATATTGTATTCTATTCCTTTATTCTTGATTTCTTTTTCTGTAAACCCAATACTAGATACTTCAGGATTAGTATATAGAACAGATGGGACTAAATTATAGTTTATTTTATTTGGTTTTTGTCCAGCTAGATGTTCTGCTACATATAAACCTTCTTCTTCCGCTTTGTGTGCTAACATTTTTCCGCCTATGACATCTCCTATCGCATAGATATTTTCTACAGAACTTTGTAAAAAATCATTAACTAAAATGAAACCTTTTTGATCTTTTTGAATTCCTATATGTTCTAATCCAAGATTTTCTGTATAAGGGGTCCTTCCAATTGATATGAGGCAATAATCCCCTATATATTTCATTTTTTTTCCATTATTTTTATTTTTAACATAAACTGAAATTTCATTAGAATCTAATGAAACTATATCCTGGATTAATAAGGATGTTTCTATTTGAATTCCAGATTTTTCTAATATTTTTTGAATCTCTTGACTTAAAGAATGATCCATATTTGAAATTATTTTATCCATGGTTTCAATAATAGTTACTTGACTTCCTAACCTATGGTAAATAGAAGCTAATTCTAATCCGATTATTCCTCCTCCAATTATTATTAATTTTTTTGGAATTTCATCCATAGAAAGAGCCTCCGTAGAGGAAATAATTCTTTTTCTTTTCTCAAAATTTGAGAATGGGAGACCTCTTGGTTTAGAACCTGTAGATATTATACAATATTTAAATTGTATTTCTTGTATTTTTTTAAAAGTTTTTCTTTCTGTGATAGAAATCACATGATTTTTCTTAAATGTAGCTAGGCCTTTATATAAATCAATATTATTTTTTTTCATGAGATATTTCACTCCTTCATTTGTTTTTTTCACGATTTCATTTTTCCTTTTCATCATTTTTTCTAAATCCAAAGATAATTTATCATAAATAATTCCATGGGAATGATGATGATTTTTTGCAAATAAAAAATATTTAGAAGAATATAAAAGAGATTTTGAAGGAATGCAGCCCACATTTAAACAGGTTCCGCCTAAATCTTGATATTTCTCTATAAGAGCAGTATGAATTCCTAATTGACTTGCACGAATAGCTGAAACATAACCTCCTGGGCCAGAACCGATAACAACAAGATCATATAAATTATTCATTACTAATGTATTTTATTTAATAAAGTTATACAAATCTGCTTTCTTACATATCTAATATATAAGCAAAAATTAATGGTGCTACAATAGTAGCATCCGATTCAATGATAAACTTAGGAGTGTCCTTATCTAATTTTCCCCAAGTTATTTTTTCATTAGGAATAGCTCCGGAATAGGATCCATAACTAGTAGTAGAATCAGAAATTTGGCAAAAATAAGCCCAATAAGGAGTAGGGATCCATCCTATATCTTGAGAAAGCATAGGAACTACACAGATAGGAAAGTCTCCGGAAATTCCTCCGCCTATCTGAAAAAATCCTATTTTATTTTTCACAGATTCTTTTTGGTACCATTTAGCTAAATAAATCATATATTCGATTCCATTCTTTACAAGAATTGGTGAAAATAATTTTTTCATACAATATGAAGCGAATATGTTCCCTATTGTGCTATCTTCCCAACCTGGAACAACCATGGGTAAATTTTTTTTTGCGGCAGCCAAAACCCAACTATCTTTTGAATTGATATCATAATATGGTTCTAAAATATTTTCTAATAATAATTGATAAATATATTCATGGGGAAAATATCGTTCAGATTTTTCCTTAGCTCTTTTCCATATATTGAGAATATGTTTTTGTAGAAATTTAAAGGATTTATCTTCTGGAATACAAGTATCTGTAACACGATTAAATCCTTTTTTTAAAAAATTTTTTTCTTCATTAGGAGTTAAATCTCTATAATTAGAAATTTTCTTATAATGTGAATGAGCTATTAAATTAGTTATATCTTCTTCTAAATTAGCACCAGTACAAGAAATAATATGAACTTTATCTTTTCGGATCATTTCAGCTAATATTTTTCCTAATTCTGCAGTACTCATTGCACCTGCCAATGTAATCATCATTTTTCCATCATTTTTAATATGATGTTTATAAGCTTTAGCTGCTTCTGATAAAGTTAGAGCATTAAAATGAAGAAAATATTTTTCGATAAAGGAAGTAATAGAATCTTTCATAATTTATAATTAGATTTTATCTAGCTATTTGTACAGCTCTGGTTTCTCTGATCACTGTTACTTTTATTTGACCAGGATAGGTCATTTCGTTTTTTATTTTCTCTGTTATATCAAAAGATAACTGAAAAGCTTTTTTATCATCTATTTTTTCGCTTTCCACTAAAACTCTCAGTTCTCTACCTGCCTGTATAGCAAAAGCCTTATTTACCCCATCAAAACTCAAAGCAATATCTTCCAGATTTTTTAATCTTTTAGAATAAGATTCAAAAGAATTCCTTCTTACTCCAGGACGAGCTCCACTAATAGAATCCGATACTTGTACGATAGGAGATATTAGAACTTTCATTTCTATTTCATCATGATGAGAGCCTATTGCATTACAAACTTCCATATTTTCTCCGTATTTTTCAGCCCATTGCATTCCTAAAATAGCATGAGGGAGCTCTGATTCTGTTTCAGGAACTTTTCCTATATCATGTAATAAACCCGCCCGCTTAGCTAATTTTGCATTTAATCCTAATTCAGAGGCTAATATTCCTGCTAAATGAGCCACTTCTCTAGAATGTTGTAATAGATTCTGTCCATAAGAAGAACGGTATTTCATCCTACCTATCATTCTAATTAATTCTGGGTGTATCCCATGAATTCCTAAATCGATTATGTTTTTTTTTCCTATTTCTACTATTTCTTCTTCAATTTTTTTTCTAGTTTTTGCTACGATCTCTTCAATTCTTGCTGGATGTATTCGTCCGTCTATTACCAATTTATGAAGTGATAACCTAGCTACTTCTCTACGTATAGGATTGAAACAAGATAATAGAATAGCTTCTGGAGTATCATCTACAATAATTTCTACTCCTGTTGCTTTTTCCAGAGCTCTTATATTTCTTCCTTCTCGTCCAATAATGCGACCTTTTACGTCATCCGATTCTATATTGAATACAGAAACTGCATTCTCAACAGCTTGTTCTGTCCCCATTCTTTGAATAGCTTGAATGACTATTTTTCTGGCTTCCATTTTTGCAGTGAGTTGGGATTCTTCTATAATATTTTGTATATGTGTTTGTGCTTTGACTTTCGCTTCTCCTTTAAGTGCTTCAATTAATTCATTTTTAGCTTCTTCAGAAGAATAATTGGATATTTTTTCAAGTAGTTCTACTTGTTTTATCTGCATGTTTTTAAATTCTTCTTGTTTTTTTTGAAGAATTTTGAATTTTTTTTCACAATCATGTATTTGATTTTCTAGACGATTATTTCTTTTAAAATAAATTTCAATTTCTTTAGATAATCTAGATTCTTTTTCTCTTGTTTTATTTTCTATATCCGTTATTTTTTTTTCTCTAAGACGAACATCTTTTTCATGTTTAGATTTAAGTTCTATAAATTTTTCTTTTGCTTGAATAATTTTATTTTTTTTTATATAATCTCCTTCTTTTTCTGCATTTTTTATAATTTTTTTTGCTTGAATTTTAGATTTTTCTAATAAATGAATATACTTTTTCAAGATGGTTTTTTTTCCAAATAAATAACATGTAATAATTCCAATTATAAACCCCATGAGAACCGAAAATCCAACATTTATTTTCATATGTACTCAATTTAAATAAAAATAAAATAGACATTTTAATAACATTTTTAAAACAAAAGGTAATAAGTAGAAGCTTTATAAAAAAAGATCTTAAGACAAGGATAAATATACAAAATTAATAACGAGGAAATTTTTTATATATTTTTTAATCAACGGAATTTGAATAAATTATAACATAATTTTCTATTTTTGTAACTAACTATGCAACTTAATTCTATTCTTAATTCTTATGAAAAGAGCATACTTAGATAATGCAGCTACCACTCCTGTAAGGAGCGAAGTTAGAAAAGTCATGGTAAATACATTAAAATATTCATTTGGAAACCCTTCTTCCACACAACATAGTTATGGAAGGCTAGCACGTTCCATAATAGAAGAGTCAAGAATACGTATAGCAAAGGATATAAATGCTTCCCCATCTGAGATTCTTTTTACCTCTAGTGGAACTGAAGCAAACAATCTAGTTTTGAGATCTTCTGTTATTGATTTAAAAGTCAAATATATTTTGACTTCTCCACTGGAACATGATTCTGTATTACAAACCGTTATAGATTTAGTTCAGAAAAATAAAGTTTTTGTAGAATTTCTTCAAATTCAGGATAAAGGAGTTATAGACTTAAATCATCTCGAAAAAATATTAAAAAAAAATTATCCGAATAAAATACTTGTAAGTTTAATGTACGCTAACAATGAAATTGGGAATTTATTGGATATAGAAAAAGTTGGATTTCTTTGCAAAGAATACAAAGCTTATTTTCATTCGGACACTATTCAAATCATTGGAAATTTTCCTGTCAATATGAGACAATTACCTTTTGATTTTGCTACTGCTAGTGCACACAAATTTTATGGACCAAAAGGGATAGGTTTTGTTTTTATTAGAGAAAAAATTATAAAAAATATAAAATCTTTTATCACAGGAGGTTATCAAGAATATGGGATTCGTTCAGGGACGGAAAATATTTATGGAATAGTAGGACTAGCGGAAGCTTTACATTTATCCTGTTGTGATTTTCCCAATCATATAGAAAAAATTAGGGATTTAAAATTCTATTGTATTTCAGAATTGAAAAAAATCATTCCAGACATTATTTTTAATGGGTTATCAGAATCTATGGATAAAAGTATTCCTAACATATTAAATATTTTTTATCCAAAAAAAGATCATTTATTATATTTTCATTTAGATCTAATGGGAATAGCTATTTCTAAGGGAAGTTCTTGTCACTCAAGAAATTTGAAAAAATTCTCTCATGTCATTCTTTCTATAACTAGCAAACATTTATTAAAAAAAATGATGCCTGTAAGAATTTCTTTTGGAATTTTCAATGAAAAAAAAGATGTTGATTTATTAATTGAAGCCTTTCAAAAAATAAAAAATTGATAATTTTTTGAAAAAAAATAAAATATCTTTACGAAGATATAAATTCGCAATTTAATCAGTGATTCAGTGTCGTTTTATTCAATCTTCTCTTGGAAGAAAAGTAGTTATGGCGACTACAGGGATCTTCCTTATGTCTTTTTTGTTATTACATTTGAGTGTTAATCTTTTTCTTTTTTCTGGAGAAGAAGCGTTTAATAACGCAGTGTCTTTCATGAGAAGAAATTTTCTTGTAAAAATTCTAGAATATGTTCTTGCTTTAGGTTTTATTATTCATATTTTTTTTGGAATTAGATTACATTTAAAGAATAAAAAATCAAAAGGAAAAATGGATTATGCTATAAAAAAACCTTTATCAACATTTAGTAGTCTGACTATGGTTCATACGGGGGTTTTAATCTTGTGTTTTTTAGTTCTGCATTTAATGAATTTTATGATTCCTATGAAATATTCTCATACTTCAGATTATATTTTAGTCATTTCCTTATTTAAAAATCCTATATATACATTCATCTATGTTTTTTCTTTTTTAGTTTTGGGATTTCATTTAAACCATGGATTTCAATCTTCTTTTCAATCGTTGGGATTATCTAATAAAAAGAAATTATTTTGGATACGAAAGTTTAGTTTTTTTTATTTTTTGTTTATTTGTTCTGGTTTTTCGATTATCGCTATTTGGTTTTTTTTCAATGGAAATTAATATATCTCAATGACTAAAAATTCTTTAAAATTAAATTCTAAAATTCCAAGTGGTCCTTTGACTCATAAATGGATTCATCATAAATCTATTTTAGAATTAGTCTCTCCAAACAATAGATCTAATATGGAGATTATTGTAATTGGAACAGGCCTTTCTGGGGGATCTGCTTCGGCTACTCTAGCTGAATTAGGATATAAAGTAAAAGTTTTTTGTTATCAAGATTCCCCAAGAAGAGCACATTCTGTAGCCGCTCAAGGTGGTATTAATGCTTCTAAAAATTATAAGGGAGATAATGATTCTGTTTATCAACTTTTTTATGATACTATTAAAGGAGGAGATTACAGATCTCGTGAGGCTAATGTTTATCGTTTGTCAGAAATATCTTCAAACATTATTGATCAATGTGTAGCTCAGGGAGTTCCGTTTGCTAGGGATTATGCAGGATATCTTGAAAATAGATCTTTTGGGGGAACTAAAGTTTCAAGAACTTTTTACGCTAAAGGACAAACAGGACAACAGCTTTTGCTTGCTTGCTATTCAGCTATGTCTAGACAAATAG
The DNA here is from genome assembly GCF_000334405.1 of Blattabacterium sp. (Blatta orientalis) str. Tarazona. Lineage (NCBI taxonomy): Bacteria > Pseudomonadati > Bacteroidota > Flavobacteriia > Flavobacteriales > Blattabacteriaceae > Blattabacterium > Blattabacterium sp. (Blatta orientalis). The sequence goes on from NC_020195.1 coordinate 162,065, forward strand.
GAAAAGGAAGGATAAAAATGTACAACCGTCATGAAATGTTAGATTTAGTGGTAATAGAAGGTTTAGCTAGAGGGATTATTGCTAGAAATTTGATTACTGGAGAAATTGAGCGTCATGCAGCTCATGCTGTTGTCATTGCCTCAGGAGGTTATGGAAATGTGTTTTTTTTATCTACTAATGCTATGGGATCTAATGCTAGCGCTATATGGAAAGTTCATAAAAAAGGAGGTTTTTTTGCTAATCCTTGTTATACTCAAATACATCCTACTTGTATTCCTGTACATGGAAACTATCAATCTAAATTAACATTAATGTCAGAATCATTGAGAAATGACGGAAGAATATGGGTTCCAAAAAAAATAGAAGATGCTATTTCTATACGAAATGGAAAAAAAAATCCTGAAGATCTTAAAGAAGAAGAAAGAGATTATTATCTTGAAAGACGTTATCCATCATTTGGAAATCTTGTTCCAAGAGATGTAGCATCTAGAGCGGCTAAAGAACGTTGTGATAAGGGTTTTGGAATAGAAAATAATGAAACAAAAGAAGGAGTTTTTTTGGATTTTTCTTCTTCCATAGAAAGATATGGAATAGAAAAAGCAAATGAACTTGGGATAAAAAATTCAAATGACATGGAAATTAAAAAATTTGGAGAAGAATTTATAGAGTCTAAATATGGGAATTTATTTCACATGTATGAAAAAATTACTAATAAAAATCCTTATAAAACTCCTATGAAGATTTATCCAGCTGTTCATTATACCATGGGAGGAATATGGGTAGATTATAATTTAACATCATCAATAAAAGGTTGTTATGTTATAGGAGAAGCGAATTTTTCCGATCACGGTGCTAATCGTCTTGGAGCTTCTGCTTTAATGCAAGGTTTAGCTGATGGTTATTTTATTTTGCCTTATACTATAGCAGATTATTTGTCTAGATATTATATAGGAAGGACAAAAACAATATCCACAAAACATAAAGAATTTGATAAATCCGAGAAAAATGTAAAAGAAAGAATTCAAAAATTTTTTTTCTCCAATGGAAAAGAATCTGTTGATTTTTTCCATAAAAAACTTGGAACTATCATGTGGAAATATGTTGGAATGAGTAGAAATGAGAATGGGTTATCTGAGGCGATAAAAAAAATACAAGAACTTCGTGAAGAATTTTGGACAAATGTTTTTGTTCCTGGAAATATTCGAGATGGATTCAATTCAGAATTGGAAAAAGCAGGACGTGTAGCAGATTTTTTAGAATTGGGAGAACTCATAGCTATGGATTCTTTAAATAGAAAAGAATCTTGTGGAAGTCATTTCAGAGAAGAATTTCAAACAAAAGAAGGAGAGGCCCTTCGTGATGATCTTCATTATAAATATGTTTCTATATGGGAATATCAAGAAGGAAAATCTATTAGTGAAGAAATTATGCATAAAGAAGACTTAACTTTTAATTTTGTTCAACCGCAATCGCGTTCTTATAAATAAATTATCATGAAAGGATTACTCAATTTTATATTAAAAGTATGGAGACAAGAAAATAGTAAAGAAAAAGGCGAGTTTAAAACTTATAAAGTTGATGAGATCTCACCTGATAGTTCTTTTTTAGAGATGTTAGATTTGTTAAATAATCAAATTTTATCTAAAAAAAAAGAACTTCCTATTTCATTTGATCATGACTGTCGTGAAGGAATTTGTGGGATGTGTTCTTTGTATATTAATGGTAGAGCTCATGGACCTCAAGACTTGATTACAACATGTCAGCTTCACATGCGTCATTTTAATAATGGAGAAACCATATACATAGAACCTTGGAGAGCTAAGTCTTTTCCTATTATTAAGGATCTTGTTGTAGATAGATCTTCTTTTGATAGAATTATTACATCAGGTGGTTTTATTTCTGTAAATACTTTTGGAAAAACGGTGGATGGAAATATGATTTCTATTCCAAAAGAAAATGCAGATAAAGCTTTTGATTCCGCTGTATGCATTGGTTGTGGAGCTTGTGTCGCTACATGTAAAAATAGATCTGCCATGTTATTTGTTTCTGCAAAAATAACGCAATTAGCTTTGTTACCTCAAGGAAAGATTGAAAGAAAAAAACGTGTATTGAATATGGTAAAAAAAATGGATGAAGAGGGTTTTGGAAATTGTACTAATACTCAAGCTTGTGAAATCGATTGTCCAAAAGGGATTTCTACAGAAAATATCTCTTTTATGAATAGAGAGTATATTCAGTCTTTTATATAATCATGGAATATTTAGATTTTGAAAAACCTATACAAGAAATTCAGGATCAATACATTAATTGTTTGATGATAGAAAAAAAGAGTGGAGTGGATATGAAAGAAGTCTGTAATCAGTTGCAACATAAGTTAGAAAAAACTATCAAACAACTACATAGTCGATTAACTCCTTGGCAAAGAGTGCAACTGTCTCGTCACCCTAATAGACCTTATACTTTAGATTATATATTATCTATTACAAAAAAAGAGTCTTTTATTGAATTGCATGGAGATCGTCATATTGGAGACGATAAGGCTATGATAGGGGGATTTGGTAAAATAGAAAATCAGACTTTTATGTTTATAGGAACACAAAAAGGAAAAAATACGAAAGATAGACAATACAGAAGATTTGGGATGCCTAATCCTGAAGGATATAGAAAAGCGCTGCGTCTTATGAAATTATCGGAAAAATTCCGCAAACCTATTGTAACATTTATAGACACTCCAGGAGCTTTTCCTGGAATAGAAGCAGAAGAAAGAGGTCAAGGAGAAGCTATTGGAAAAAATATTTATGAAATGATGTGCCTAAGAGTTCCTATTATTGTTCTAATTATAGGAGAAGGAGCTAGTGGTGGTGCCTTGGGAATAGGAATAGGAGATAAAGTTTCTATGATGGAGAATTCATGGTATTCTGTTATCTCTCCTGAGAGTTGTTCTACAATACTTTGGGGGAATTGGAAGAATAAGGAAAAATCTGCAGAAGCATTGAAACTCACAGCAGAAGATATGCATAAATTAAATCTTATAGATGATGTGATAAAAGAACCCTTAGGAGGAGCGCATTTTTGTCCAGAACAAGCTTATAAAACTATAAAAACAAAAATAATAAAATACTATAAAGAATTATCTTGTATTGATATAGAAGAACTTATCAGAACTAGAAAAAATAAGTATATTTCCATAGGGGTTTTTAATGATTAGAAAAGCTAAAAGTATATCATGAAAAAAATGAGTCATCTGATCCAAGAGGAAGAGAGTATACTTCGTCCTAGTCCTGATTTTATGAAAAATGGAAAAATACCTCCTCAAGCATTGGATTTAGAGGAGGCGATTATAGGTTCTGTTATGATTGATAAAAAGGGATTAGATGAGATTATAGATATTCTTGTTCCAGAAGTCTTTTATAAAAAAGAACATCAAGAAATATTTCGTTCAATACAACAATTATATCAGGATTCTAAACCAGTAGATATTTATACTGTATCTAATCAACTTCGTAAAAATGGAAAACTTGAAAAATCAGGAGGAGAGTTCTATCTAATAGAATTAACACAGAAAGTTGTTTCATCTGCTCACATAGAATATCATAGTCGGATTGTCCAACAAAAATTTATTCTAAGAAAATTGATTAGCATCTCTTCAAATATTATAGAACATTGTTATGAAGATAGTACAGATGTTTTCGAACTTTTAGATAAAGCAGAATCTAAACTTTTTGAGATAAATCAAAAATATTTGAGAACAAAAAAGTATGAGACTACTCAATATCTTATAAGAAAGGCTATTGATAGGATAAAAGAAGTAGAAAATAATAAAGAAGGTTTGAGTGGTATTCCATCTGGGTTTCAAAAATTAGATAAAGTTACTTCTGGATGGCAAAATTCAGATTTGATAATACTTGCTTCTAGACCTGGAATGGGAAAAACAACTTTTATGTTATCTATGGTTAGAAATATTGTTATTGAACAAAAGGTTCCTGTGGTGATTTTTTCATTGGAAATGTCTTCTATTCAATTAATAACGAGATTAATTTCCTCAGAAACTGGAATTTCTTCCGAAAAACTTAAAAGTGCTAGTCTTTCTGATTTAGATTGGAAACGTTTGTTTTATAAAACTAAAAAATTAAAAAATGCTCCACTTTTTATAGATGATACTCCATCTTTATCTATATTTAATTTGCGCGCAAAATGTCGTCGTTTAATTTCTCAACATGGAGTAAAATTAGTGATGATAGATTATATGCAATTAATGGGAATTAGCGATTCTGGTTCAAAATTTAGAAATAGAGAACAAGAAATATCCATAATCTCTCGTAGTTTAAAATCTCTTGCTAAAGAATTAGACATTCCTATCATAGCCTTATCACAGTTGTCTAGAGCAGTGGAAATAAGAGGGGGGAGTAAAAGGCCATTGCTATCTGATTTGCGTGAATCCGGAGCTATTGAACAAGATGCAGATATCGTTTTATTTATTTATAGACCTGAATATTATGGATTTAATACTTGGGATACAGAGGAGAAGGATTCTTGCATAGGTCAAGCAGAAATAATTATAGCTAAACATAGAAATGGATGTTTGGATCGGTTTCGTTTAAAGTTTGTAAGTGATCAAGCAAAATTTGTAAATTTTGAAAAAAAGGAAAATTATTCTTTAATATGGGAGGAAGATTATCAAAAAAATGTTTTGGAAAAAGAAAAAAATTTTAATTATAATAAGGAATCTTTGAAAGATGAGGATGATTTTTCATTTTAAATGAAAAATCATTGAATTTTGAATGGTTTTTTCCAGAAAACAATTGGAAAGATTGTAGAAAAAAGAAAATATTACGCACTATAGTTTTAGTGACACAATCTACTATAGTATTTAGTGTAATTATAAGTATTTTAACTTTTTCTGTAGGTTTTGGGTTTAAAAAAGTAATCAACCAGAAATTCTTAAATATTCAAGGTCCAATTATTGTTGTAAATAATCCGAAAAAAGAGACCTGTTTTCTTTCTTTAGAAAAGAAAACTTATTTTTTTAATTCCGTTAATTTTGTTTATCCTTTTTCTGAAAAAGAAGTCATAGTATGTAAAAATGGGGGAAAAAAAAATGTGGATAGATTTGTTTTCAAAGGGATATCCAAAGATTATAATCCTGTTTTTTTTAAAAATTTTTTGGTATCAGGGTCAAAAAAAAATTTGTTTTCTCGTTCTGAAATTCTTTTATCCAAAAAAATTTATAATTTATTGAAATTAAACAAAGGATCCTCTATTTTAATAGGTTTTATTTCCATAAAAAATGGGAAACCTTTTGTTTTTTATAAAAAATTTTATGTATGTGGTTTATACGATACAGGAATTCCTGAATTTGATAATGTTTATCTGATTGGCGATATGAAACATATACAGAGTATTAACGGATGGAAAGAAAATTTTGTAGAAGGATTTGAAATTTTTATATCTTCTCTTGATTTTAAGAGGATGGAATCTATAAAGAAAGAAATAGATCGAAAATATTCTGATAAATTTCTAGTTAAAACTATATACAATCAATATAATCAAGATATTATAGAATGGTTAAATGTTTTTAATGTTAATGTTTTTGTTATTATTTTTGTTGTCATTATAGCTATTATATTTAATATAATTGTATTTTCTCTAATACTCCTTTTAGAAAGAATGAAAACTATAGGAATTTTAAAAACTTTAGGAGCTAGAAACAAAATTATACATAAAATATTTTTATATTATATTATGCATATTTTAATACCTCCGTTAATAATAGGAAATAGTATTGGTTTTTTATTTTTAATACTGCAAAAAGAATTTAGATTTATATCATTAAATCAAACACAATATTATGTTGATGTTGTTCCTGTTTATTTAAATATAAATCACTTTTTATGTGTTAATATATCTATTATATTAATATGTTTTTTTCCGTTTTTTTTCCTTTTTTATTTATTATTAGTAAAATTCCTCCTATTAAAGTGATTAAATTTGAGTAATTCTCAAAAATTAATTTTGTATTTTTGTTATATAGAAAAATACGAATTAATTCTTGACACTTGTAAGATCTTCATCTGGAATAAGAGGTACACTGGGAGGGAAAAAAGGGGAAGGTTTTTCTCCTCTAGAGATTATCAAATTTTCAGCAGGATATGTTTCCTGGATGAAAAGGAAATATAAGTATAAAAATAAATATTTAGTAGTATTAGGCAGAGATGGACGTATGACTTCTTCCATTTTTCAACGATTTTTGGTTATAACTTTTCAGAGTCTTGGAATAAATGTCATTGACATTGGTTTATCTACAACCCCTACTGTTGGTATAGCCGTTATGAATGAAAAAGCAGATGGAGGTGTAATGTTAACAGCTAGCCATAATCAAAAAAATTGGAATGGATTAAAGATGTTTAATTCCCAAGGGGAATTTTTGTCTGAAAAAGACTTTCAAAAAGTATTTCATATAGTGGAAAAGGAGTATTTCTATTTTGCTTCTTTTAATAAATTAGGTACTCATCGGTATAAAAAAAATTATATTCATAAACATATAGATACTATTCTTTCTTTACCATTGGTAGATAAAGAGATTATTAAAGAAGCTAGATTTAAAATTGTTGTAGATGGAATTAATTCTACTGGAGGAATAGCAGTGCCTATTCTTTTAAAATGTTTGGGAGTAAAAGTAATAAAAATGTATTGTGATCCTCATGGAGATTTTATTCACAATCCTGAACCCATTGAGAAGAATCTAAAAGAAATTTGTAAAAAAGTACCAGAAATGAGAGCAGATTTAGGAATATCTGTAGATCCAGATGTAGATAGAGTGGTATTTATTTGTGAAAATGGAGACTTTTTTGGAGAAGAATATACTTTGGTATCAATTGCAGATTATCTATTAGGAAATAAAATAGGACCTATTGTTTCTACTTCATCTTCTTCTCATGCCTTAAAATACTTATCTATGAATAAAGGAGCTCCCTATTATTCTACTTCTGTAGGAGAAGTGCATGTTGTGAAAAAAATGAAAGAAGTTCAGGCTATTATTGGAGGAGAAGGCAATGGTGGGGTTATTTACCCAGACTTACGTTATGGAAGAGATGCTTTGGTAGGTATTGCTTTATTTTTAACTCATGTAGCTAAACTTTCTAAAATATCGTTAACTAAATTAAAAAAAAGATATCCTAATTACTTTATGTCTAAAAGTAAAATTCGATTATCTTCTAATCAAAAAATTGGAGAAATCCTAGAAAAAATAAAAGATAAATATAAAGGAAAGAATATGGATCTTGAAGATGGAATTAAGATTTATTTGCTAAATAATGAATGGATCCATGTAAGAAAATCTAATACAGAAAATATTCTTCGGTTACATATAGAAAGTTCCTCAAAAAAAGAACAAATTTTTTGACAAAAAAGATTCTATGTGAAGTAAAAAATACTAATTAATTTTATAACGTATGTCAAATAAAAATTGTGTGAATTATATAGAAGAAAAATGTATTCAAAAGAATGATCTTCCTCCATTTAGTTCTGGAGATACTATCACTGTTTTTTTGAAATTAGAGAAGGAGAAAAAAAAGATTCAATCTTTTAAAGGAGTAGTTATTAAGAAACAAGGAAAAGGATTAACAAAAACTTTCACTGTTCGTAAAATGAGCGGAGAAATAGGAATAGAACGTATATTTATTTTCAATCAACCTAATATACAAAATATTGTGATAAATAAAAAAGGAAAAGTACGTAGATCAAAAATTTATTATTTCAGATTTCTTCGAGGAAAAAGGCAAGAGTGAAAAATAGATAAGGATATTGTAGAACCAAAAGAGAAAAATTTGAACCTCTCTTCTCCTCTCTTCTCCTCTCTTCTCCTCTCTTCTCCTCTCTTCTTGGTTACTCCTCCTCTCTTCTCTCTCTTCTCCTTTTGGTTACTCTTTTTTTTATTTATTGTTCTTTTCGTTCTCTTCGGAAGTTACCTTATCTTTTTCTTTATTGTTATTAGATGTTGAATCTTCATTTTTTGAATTTGAATTGGAAGTTTCTTCCTCACTAGATGTAGAAGGAGGAGTAGTAGGAGTAGAATTTGTTGTATTTTCATTTGTATTAGCTGTTTTTTCCTCTTCTGTTGTAGTAGGATTTCCATTTTCGTTTTTAGACTTGTTATTACAACTACTTGTAAATAAAAATATTGCTAAAAAAATTGTGGTTACAGTAATTCTTAATTTTTTCATCATAATCAATAGTATTTCAGTTATAACATATTCTGGGCAAATTTATATAAAAATTTGGAATGAAAAAATATATCATTATTTGAATTTTTTTTAAAAAAATTGAAAAATGACATATTGAATACTAATTTCTTCTTTTTATTTAGTTTGAAAATAAGAATATTAGATCCTTCTAAATCACTTAACTATTCAAAATTATATATATTTTAAGAAAAACTATCAAGATTATGTCTTTAAATAAAAAAATTTTAAAGGAAGCATTAACCTTTGATGATGTATTACTTGTTCCCTCTTTCTCTTCTATTCTTCCATCAGAAGTATCTCTTAAAACTTCCTTAACATTTGATATAACTCTTAATATCCCCATATTAAGCGCTGCTATGGATACAGTTACGGAATCTTCTCTAGCTATATCCATAGCTAGAGAAGGCGGAATGGGGATTATTCACAAAAACATGAATATAAAAAACCAATCGGAAGAGGTTTACAAAGTAAAAAGAAGTGAAAGTGGAATGATTGATGATCCCATTACACTATCCAGAAAATCAACACTTAGAGAGGCTCAATATCTTATGAAGAGGTATCATATATCTGGACTTCCCGTAATTGAAAAAGATCATACTTTAGTAGGGATTATAACTAACAGAGATATTAAATATCGCATGGATTTAGATTCTTTGGTTGAAGATGTAATGACCAAAGAAAAATTAATTACTTCTAAAAAGAACATAACTTTAGAAGAGGCAAAAAATATTCTTTTGAAAGAAAGAATAGAAAAACTACCTATTGTAGATGATTTGAAAAAATTGGTAGGTTTAATTACTATTAGAGATATAGATAATTTGATAGAACATCCAAATGCTTGCAAAGATTCTAAAGGCCGTTTACGTGTGGGAGCAGCTGTAGGCATAGAAAAAAATACTTTGGATCGAGTAGCCTCTTTAGTAAAAGTAGGAGTAGATCTTATTTCTATAGATTCGGCTCATGGTCATTCTCTCAGTGTATTAAAAATGATAAAATCCATCAGAACTTCTTTTCCTGAAGTAGTTTTAATAGCTGGAAATATAGTTACTATGGAAGCTGCTAAAGATTTAATAGATGCTGGTTCTACTATTTTGAAAGTGGGAATTGGCTCCGGATCTATTTGTACAACAAGAGTCATTGCTGGAGTAGGAATGCCTCAAATAACTGCTATACAAGATGTTTATGAATATGCAAAAAAAAGAAATGTAAATGTAATTTCGGATGGAGGAATCAGATATTCTGGAGACGTAGTAAAAGCTATTGCTGCTGGAGCTAGTTCTGTAATGATTGGAAGTCTATTTGCAGGAACTGATGAAGCTCCAGGTGAAGAAATAATTTTTCAGGGGAGAAAGTTCAAAACTTATGTAGGGATGGGGTCCTTAGTAGCTATGAAAAGAGGAAGTAAAGACCGATATTTTCAATTTAAAGAAAAATATGTTCCAGAAGGAATAGAAGCAAAAGTTCCTTATAAAGGAAAAATGAAAGATGTTCTCTATCAAATTTGTGGAGGATTGCGTTCTGGAATGGGATATTGTGGAGTTTCTACTATTCCAGAATTAATGAAAATGGGAAAATTTGTAACAATCACTAACTCTGGATTAAAAGAAAATCACCCACATAGTGTAAGTATTACAAAAGAATCTCCAAATTATTTCAATTATAAAAAAATAGGCGAATAGCAAATAATACCCGGGACGGGATTTGAACCCGTACGATCTTAACAGATCACAGGATTTTAAGTCCTGTGTGTCTACCGATTCCACCACCCGGGTTTTAGTAAAAAGCGAGAACGGGTTACGAACCCGCGACCCCGACCTTGGCAAGGTCGTACTCTACCACCTGAGCTATTCTCGCTTGTTAAAAAAGAATGACTACATAAAGGTAAAAATACTTTAATATATGTCGCAAATTTATTTTATTTTTAAGGAAATAATTCATAATCCTTTTTTAGGATAAAAAAGGCTTTTTTTTTGAATAAAATTTTAGGATTTTCTTGGAAGACTTGATTTTTTTTATCTAACGTTTTTAATATTTCTTTTGCTCTGTGGATTACTCTTGTGGGCATTCCTGAAATTTTTGCTACATGAATTCCAAAACTATGTTCGCTGCCTCCATCAATCAATGTTCGCATAAAAATAATATTTTCATTAATTTTTTTTACAGAAATGTGGTAATTTTTAATTCTTTTGAAAAAAGAACTCATTTTGTTTAATTCATGATAATGAGTGGCGAACAAAGTTAAAGGTCTAAAAGAGTTTTCATGTAAAAATTCTACAATAGACCAAGCAATGGATATTCCATCATATGTACTAGTTCCTCGTCCAATTTCATCTAAAATAATAAAACTTCTTTTAGAAAGATTGTTTAATATGTTAGCAGTTTCATTCATTTCTACCATGAAAGTGGATTCCCCTAAAGAAATATTATCGGAAGCTCCAACTCTGCTAAATATTTTATCTACTAAACCCATTTTTGCATATTGAGCAGGAACGAAACTTCCAATATGCGCCATTAATATAATGATAGCTGTTTGACGTAAAATAGCTGATTTCCCTGACATATTTGGTCCTGTTATAATCATAATTTGTTGATCTGTTTTATTTAAAAACAGATCATTAGGAATATAAGAGATTTTAGAAATGAATTGTCTTTCGATTACCGGATGTCTTCCTTTTTTTATACATAGTTCAAAAGAATGATTTATTTTTGGTTTTACATAATTATTTTCTAATGCAGAAATAGAAAATGAACATAAAACATCTAGTTTTGCAATTATTTTCGCATTTTCCTGTAAAGGTTTTATATATTTTAATAGTTTGTTGATCAGATTATGGAAAATTTCTTTTTCAAGAGAGAATATTTTTTGTTCGGAATTTAAAATTTGCAACTCATAATTTTTTAATTTTTCAGTAGTATATCTTTCTGAGTTAGTTAATGTTTGCTTTCGTATCCAATGAGATGGAACTTTGTGTTTTTTTGTGTTTTTCACTTCAAAAAAATATCCAAAAATGTTATTATAACCAATTTTTAAATTGGGAATTCCTGTATTTGATTGTTCAATAGAACGGAGTTTTTCCAGATATTCTTTTTTGGAAAAATATAGAAAACGAATTTTGTCTAATTCTTGAGAAAATCCTTTTACAATTACATTTCCTTTTTCAATATGATTTGGAGGATCCGGATGGATAGTTTCTGTAATTTTTTTAGATATTATATGACAATTTTGAAAGCTATTTCCTAGTTCTAAAAGAATTTTAGATTTTTGGGATAACAAAATTTTTTTTATCTCATAAATAGCTGTCAAAGATTTATGTAATGTAATGATTTCACGTGGAGAAATTCTTCCAATAGCCATTTTTGAAATCATTCGTTCTATATCAGAGATTTCTTTAAGTTTTTTTTGGATAAAATCACGAATTGAAATATTCGAAAATAATTCTTCTACAATTTGGTGACGTCTTTGTATGGAAGGGACATTGATTAATGGAAAATAAATCCAATGTTTTAGTAATCTACTTCCCATAGGAGTTAATGTCTGATCTATGATATCAATTAAGGACACTCCTTGTTTATTCAGACCATGAAATATTTCCAAGTTTTGGAAAGTAAAATCATCAATCCACATGTGTTCTTCTTTTTTAATCCTTTTTATGTTAGAAATATGTTTTATTTTATAATGCTGTGTATCATATAAATAGCTTAATATAATTCCGGATGCTATAATTCCTAATTTTAGATCTTCAATTCCAAATCCTTTTAAAGAATTTGTTTGAAAATGGGATATTAATTTTTCATATGCAAATGGGTAATTGAACATCCAATCTTCCATAAGAAAGGTATAATACTTGTTTTTAAATAATTCATCAAAATACTTTTTTTCTTTTCTCTGAAAAATAATTTCACTTGGATTAAAATGTTTTAAATAGTGTAGAAGATTTTCTTTAGTATCTTCTACTATAAAAAATTCTCCTGTAGAAATATCTAAAAAACTTAATCCTAAGTATTTTTTATCTGCATGAATAGAGGCTAAGAAATTATTGGATTTAGTTTGTAAAATATTTTCGTCTATAGCTATTCCCGGAGTTACTAGTTCTATAACTCCTCTATTAACAATATTTTTTCCTTTTTTTGGTTCTTCTAATTGATCACAAATAGCAACACGATGTCCTGATCGTATTAGTCTTGGTAAATAATTATTTAAAGAGTGATAAGGAAAACCAGCTAAATGAGTATTTTTGTGATTATTTGATCTTCTAGTTAAAACTATATCTAATATTTTAGAACACTTGATGGCATCTTCTCCAAAAGTTTCATAAAAATCTCCTACCTGAAATAATAATATAGTATCTGGATATTTAGCTTTTATATCATTATATTGTTTGAATAATGGAGTTTCTTCCTTTTGAGAATTAGAATTCTTTTTTTTATTCATAATATTATAGTAGTAATTAAATAAAATAGGGTATTTTTTTATAAAAAAGTTTAATTGGAAGGATAAAGACCTTTTTTTTTGTAATTTTTATTCATTATGTCAAAAATATTTAGAGAGTATAAAAAACTAGACCTTAAAAAGATTTCTGCAGAAATATATCAATACTGGAAAAAAAACAATATTTCTCAAAAAAGTTTTCAATCTAGAAATATTTCTGAGAAGAAAATATCTACCTATATTCTTTATGAAGGACCACCTTCTTTAAATGGAAGTCCAGGACTACACCATATGGTAGCCAGAACTATAAAAGATATTTTTTGTAGATATCATACTATTAAAGGAAAAAAAGTGATTAGAAAAGCAGGATGGGATACTCATGGGTTACCTATTGAGCTGAATGTTGAGAAAAAAATGGGAATTACTAAAAATGATGTAGGGAAAAATATCAGTATAGAAGAATATAATAAACTTTGTAAAAGTTTCGTGAACGAATCGATGAAAGAATGGATTAATTTTACGAATAGAATAGGATACTGGTTAGACATGAGGGATCCATTCATTACATATAATCCAAAATATATAGAAAGTGTCTGGTGGTTAATCAAAACATTCTATCAAAAAAAGATTCTTTATAAAGATTATACAATTCAACCATATTCCCCTGCTGCAGGAACTGGATTAAGCCATCATGAGTTAAACATGCCAGGAACCTATAAGGAGGTAAAACAAATAGCTCCTACTTTAAAATTTAAAGCAAAAAAAGAAACCTTACCAAAAGAAATTCGTAATTTCTTAGGAGACATTTATTTTCTATCTTGGACTACTACTCCTTGGACTCTTCCATCTAATACTGCATTAGCTATCGGGTCGAATATAGATTATCTCTTAGTGAAAATTTATAATCCTTATACTTTTTTAAAAGAAAACATTATTTTTTCTGAAAGGTTAATTCATAAAGTCTTATCTCCAAAAAAATTTTATCCCGTTTCAAATAGTAGTGAATTTGATCATATAAAAATCAAAAAAAATAGATTTCCTTATTTTATTGAATATAAATTTAAAGGAAGTAAATTAATTCAAAGTAGATATGAACAATTACTTCCTTGGTTTAAACCTCATCAAGAAGAAGAAAAAGCCTTTCGAGTTATAGAAGGTGATTATGTAAATGCAATAGAAGGGACAGGGATAGTTCATGTATCTCCTACATTTGGAATAGAGGATTTAAAAATAGCTAGAGAACATAATATTCCATCTCTGTTAGTCTTAAATCAGGAAAAAAAACTAGTTCCTTTAGTAGATATGAGAGGAAGGTTTTTAAAAAATTTTCCTCATGGATTTGGTGGAAAATATGTCAAGAAGGATTTTGATTCAAAAAAAAATAAAAAACAAGTTTCTGTAGATCAAGAAATAGTTTCTTTTCTTGAGAAAGAAAAGAAACTATTTCAAGTAGAAATGTATGCACATTTTTATCCACATTGTTGGAGAACAGAAAAACCTATACTTTATTATCCTTTAGATTCATGGTTTATAAATACTACTCAAATAAAAAATAAGATGATTCTTTTAAATAAAAGAGTCAATTGGTATCCGAAATTTATAGGAAAAAAACGTTTCGAATCTTGGCTAGAAAATGTAAAAAACTGGAATTTATCACGTTCTAGATATTGGGGCACACCATTACCCATTTGGAGAACAAAAAACGGAAATGAAGAAATAGTCATAGGATCTATTAAAGAATTATTTATGGAAATTCAAAAATCTATTGAACATGGATTTATGCATAACATCCCATGGAAGAATTTTACTCCAGGTGATATGAAAGATGAAAATTACGAAAAAATAGATTTACACAAACATTTTTTGGATAAGGTGATATTAGTTTCTAGTCAAGGAGAACCAATGAATAGAGAACCTGACTTAATAGATGTATGGTTTGATTCTGGAGCTATGCCATATGCTCAATTTCATTATCCATTTGAGAATAAAGATTTTATAGATAAGAATTTTTTTTTCCCCGCAGATTTTATTGCAGAAGGGATAGATCAAACAAGAGGATGGTTTTTTACATTACATGTTATTAGTTCTATTTTATTTAATTCTAAAGCATATAAAAATGTTATATCTACTGGGTTAGTTTTGGATGAAAAAGGACATAAAATGTCTAAAAGCAAAGGGAATGCTATAAATCCATTCAATTTGATAGAAGATTATGGACCGGATGCTATCCGTTGGTATATTGTATTTAATTCTGAACCTTGGGATAATTTAAAATTTAACATAAAAGAAATTCATACAGGAATCAATAAATTTTTTGGAACCCTTTACAATATTTATTCTTTCTTTGTTCTCTATGCTAATATAGATGGATTTTACTATAAAGAAGAAGATTGTTATTCAGAAAACAACACAGAATTAGATTTTTGGATTCTTTCTGAATTGAATACAATGATTAAGATAGTGGATGAACATTACTCAAATTATAATCCTACTAAAGCCGCTCGTTTTATTTTCTATTTTGTATTAGATAAGTTAAGTAATTGGTATGTCAGGTTATGTAGAAGAAGATTTTGGAAAGAAAAATATACGAAAAGTAAAATATCTGCGTATCAAATTCTTTATAAATGTCTGATTACAGTCGCTAAATTAATTTCTCCTATTACTCCATTTTTTTCAGAGAGATTATATATGGATTTAAACTCAGTTACAAAAAAAGAAACTTTTGAAAGTATTCATTTAGCTGATTTTCCAGTTTATAATTCAAATTTTATAAATAAAGAATTGGAAGAAAGAATGGCACTTGTTCAGAAAATTACTGCTATGGTTTTTTCTGTTAGAAAAAAGAATGGGATAAAAATTCGTCAACCTTTACAAAAATTACTTGTTTTGGTTCATGATTCTAAAATCCGTTTCGGATTACAAAAAATATCTGAGATTCTTAAACAAGAAATTAATGTCAAGGAAATTGAATATCCGGATTCTTATAAATCTTTAGAATTAAAAAAGCGTATTCAACCAAATTATAGATCTTTAGGTCCTAGATTTGGAAATAGAACTCAAAAAATTTCTGAAATCATCAAAAGATTCACTCAGAAGGAGATTCAAGAAATAGAAATTAAAAAGAAATATGTTTTTTTTCTTCAAGGAGAAAAGGTTGTACTTTTTTTAAAAGATGTTAAAATAACCACTGAAATTATTAAAAATTGGTCTATTCTATTTGATAATGAATTGACAATCGCTTTAGATCTTCGCGTGACTAATTCTCTTTGGGAAGAAGGGGTTATAAGAGGATTGGTTAGGGATATACAGAAATTGAGAAAAAAGTGTAACTATGAGGTTTTAGAAAAGATATTAATCTATATAAATGCCATTCAAAAAATAAAATCTCTCATACAGAAACACAAAGATTATATTTGTCAAGAAACTCTAGCTGTAGATCTTTTGTTAGAAGAAGATATAGAAAAAAAAGGGATAATGGTTAATTTTGAAGAAAATTCCATATATATACTGATTCGAAAAGTCGAAAATATATAAAAATGAAAATAAAACAAAGATATTCGATGGAAGAGAGGAATGAGTTTCGGAAACTGATACTTGAAAAACTAGAAAAAGCCAAAAAAGATTTGTTAATCCTTAAAGAATCCTTTGCTAATGATCAAAATAATGGAACAGATGATACTTATCCTACATTTAAAGCTTTTGAAGAAGGATCAGAAACGCTTAGTAAAGAACAAAATGCTCAAATCATAGAACACTTACAAAAATTTATACGAAGTTTGAATACAGCTTTAATTAGAGTTGAAAACAAAGATTATGGAATTTGTCGCATAACAAAAAAATTGATTCCTAAAGCACGTTTAATGGCCGTTCCACATACTACTTTAAGTATTGAAGGAAAAAGAAAGTTGAAGAAAAAAAAAGTAAATTTTTAATTTTTTGAAAAAAATTTTTCTAAGTATTTCCTCTATTTTATTAACAGATCAAATTTTAAAAATTTATGTAAAAACTCATTTTGAATTAGGGAGTGGAGTGTCTATTTTTCCATTTTTTTGGATTTTTTTTGTAGAAAACCCTGGAATGGCCTATGGGATTTATCTCGCTCCTGGATATTTAGGAAAAATTATTTTAAGTATTTTTCGTATCATTTTAGTTTTTTTTCTGTCTATTTTTCTTTATAAAAAGAATAAAAAAAAATCTTCTAATTATTTGATAATTCCTACCACTTTTATTTTATCGGGAGCTATAGGAAATTTTTTAGATAGCGCCTTATATGGATTGTTATTTGATACAGGAACTATTTATGATAGAGGATCTCATAAGTGGATTTCTTATGCAGGGATATCTAAAATAAATCTTTATTTATCAAATAATGGATATGCAAATTTCATGGAAGGATGCGTAGTAGACATGTTTTATTTTCCTATAATAGATACTTATATTCCTGCTTGGATTCCATTTTTTGGAGGATCTCATTTTCATTTTTTTAAACCAGTTTTCAATTTTTCAGATTTTATAATATTTCTCGGAGTTATTTTATTGTTTATTTTCAAAAATAAAATCAAACATGTAAAAATTTTTTGAGACTCATTATTTTTTTGAGAATTATAAAAATCTCTATAGATTTGTACCTACCTGATTTCCTTAGTGAATAATTATTTAATTCTATGATAAAATAAAAACAGCCGGTGTAGCTCAGATGGCAAGAGCACGTGATTTGTAATCTCGGGGTCGTGGGTTCGAATCCCTCCACCGGCTTTATTTTGGGGAGATACTCAAGTTTGGTTAACGAGGACAGACTGTAAATCTGTTGGCTTTGCCTTCGCAGGTTCGAATCCTGCTCTCCCCATATTAGGCGGAAGTAGCTCAGTTGGTAGAGCGTCAGCCTTCCAAGTTGAATGTCGCGGGTTCGAATCCCGTCTTCCGCTCTACTTAATTATGAATGAAGGCCAATGTAGCTCAGGGGTAGAGCACTTCCTTGGTAAGGAAGAGGTCACGGGTTCAAATCCCGCCGTTGGCTTTTTCTTGAATAAAAATTATTAAAAATTTTAGAAATTATCATGGCAAAAGAAAAATTTAAACGTGACAAGCCACATTTAAATATAGGTACAACTGGTCACGTAGATCATGGAAAAACAACTTTAACAGCTGCCATTACAAAAGTATTATCAGAAATAGGATTGGCAGAGGAGAAAAGCTTTGATGCAATCGATAATGCTCCAGAGGAAAAAGCTAGAGGAATAACTATTAATACTTCTCATGTAGAATATGAAACAGTGAAGAGGCATTATGCCCATGTAGATTGTCCAGGACATGCGGATTATATTAAAAATATGATTACTGGAGCAGCTCAAATGGATGGAGCTATTTTAGTGGTTGCCGCTACAGACGGACCTATGCCTCAAACTAGAGAGCATATTTTATTAGCACGTCAAGTTGGAGTTCCCAAAATAGTTGTTTTTATGAATAAAGTAGATCAAGTAAATGATCCAGAATTATTAGAATTAGTAGAAATGGAAATCCGAGAGTTACTTTCTAAATATGAATATGATGGAGATAATATTCCTATGATTAAAGGATCTGCCTTAGGGGCTTTAAATGGAGAAAAGAAATGGGTAGAAAAGATACAAGAATTGATGAATGTATTAGATGAGTATATTCCAGAACCAGTTCGAGAAATGGATAAAGAATTTCTAATGCCTGTAGAAGATGTGTTTACCATTACAGGGAGAGGAACAGTAGCCACTGGTCGTATCGAAAGTGGAATCATTAATACAGGAGATTTAGTTGATATTATTGGAATGGGAGAAGAAAAATTATCGTCTACCGTAACAGGAGTAGAAATGTTTCGTAAAATTTTGGATAAAGGTCAAGCTGGAGATAATGTAGGACTTTTATTGCGTGGAATAGAAAAAAAAGATATCCGACGTGGAATGGTTATTGGAAAACCAGGATCTATAAAACCTCATAAGAAATTTAAAGCGGAAGTATATATTCTTACAAAAGAGGAAGGAGGTAGACATACTCCTTTTCATGATAAATATCGTCCACAATTTTATTTGAGAACAACAGATGTTACGGGAGAAATTCATCTGTCTGATGGAATAGAAATGGTTATGCCTGGAGATAATATTTCTATGGAAGTTGATTTACATCAACCGGTAGCTTTAAGTGAAAATTTGCGTTTTGCTATTCGTGAAGGAGGAAAGACTGTTGGAGCAGGACAAGTTACTAAGATTATGGATTAATTATATACATACGGATGTAGCTCAGTTGGTAGAGCATCGGTCTCCAAAACCGAATGTCGTAAGTTCGATTCTTACCATCCGTGCGAAAATCGTAGATAGAGCATGAAAAAAAAATTTTTTTTGGAAATTTACGATGAATTTGTTTATTGCATCACCTGGCCAAGGTGGGTTGATTTACAAATTACTACGATAATAGTGTCGTTTTTTTCTATATTTTTATCTCTGTTTCTATATGGAGTGGATGGTTTTTTTATTTTTTTTATTAAAAAATTATTTTCCTTAAAATAAAACATAAAAGTTAAGTATCGATGAGTGATTTTGAAAGAAAATGGTATGTTTTAAAAACCATTAGTGGTCAAGAAAGTAAGGTAAAATCCTATATTGAGAATGAAATTAGAGATAATGGATTTCAAGAATATATAGGAAAGGTTTTAGTCCCCATTGAAAAAGTTATCCAAATGAGAAAAGGGAAAAAAATTCATAGGGAAAAAGTGCACTTTCCAGGATATGTTATGATAGAAGTCCATCTTGAGGGAGAGGCTGTCCATGCCATCAAAAATGTTCCTGGTGTGATAAATTTTTTAAGTGAAGGAAAAGGAGGTTCTGCTATTCCTATGAGAAAAGAAGAGGTTAATAAAATGTTAGGAAAGATAGATCAATTATCCGAAAGTTATGAAAATTTTTGCATTCCTTTTGTAGTTGGAGAAACTATAAAAGTAATAGATGGCCCTTTTAGCGGTTTTAATGGAACTATTGAAAAAATTAATGAAGAAAAAAGAAAACTGGAATTAGCAGTTTTGATTTTTGGGAGAAAAACCCCCTTGGAATTGAATTTTACACAAATAGAGAAAATTTAGAACAGAATAATGATTAGTCAAAAAAAAATAGTCAAAAAAATAAAAATACAAAAAATCAATGGAGGAAATGCAAACCCATCACCTCCTATTGGTCCTATTTTAGGAAGTTCAGGAGTGAATATTATGGAATTTTGTAAACAATATAATTCTAGGACTCAAAAATGGAAGGGAGAGATATGTCCAGTGATTATTACTATATATGAAGATAAATCTTTTTCTTTTCTAATTAAAAAACCTCCTGTATCTATTCAGTTAATGAATCTGATAAAAGCAGAAAAAGGATCCAGAGAACCAAATCGTTCTAAAATTGGAAAAGTTAGTTTGGATCAAATTAGAATGATTGCGAAAAATAAAATGGAAGATATGAATTGTTCTTCCATAGATTCTGCTATATCTATGATTTCTGGAACTGCACGTTCTATGGGAATAGAAGTCGATAAATAAATACTCATGTCAAAGAAGTTAACTAAAAATAGAAAAAAAATTCTGGAAAAAATTAATAAGAATAAGAAATATTCTTTAGAGGAAGCATCTATTCTTCTTAAAGAAATATCTTTTGTTAAATTTGACGCTTCAGTGGATATTTCTGTTCATCTGAATATAGATACACGTATTCCAAATCAAATGGTACGAGGAACTGTTCGATTACCACATGGAACAGGAAGAAACGTTTGTGTTTTAGCTCTAGTTCCAAAAGATAAAGAATTGGAAGCTAAAGAAGCTGGGGCAGATTATGTAGGATTGGATTATCTAGAAAAAATTAAATCTGGATGGCTGGATATTGACGTTATTGTAGCTATGCCATCTGTTATGGATCAATTGAGTTCTGTAGGAAAAATATTAGGACCCAGGGGTCTAATGCCAAATCCTCAAGTGGATACAGTTTCTATGAATCCAGGAAATTCTATTAAGGAAATTAAATCTGGAAAAATTTCGTTTAAAACGGATCGTTATGGAATTATTCATGCTTCTATCGGAAGGATCTCTTTTAATTCTCAATATATATCAAATAATGTAAAAGCCCTCATGAATAAAATTACTCGGAGTAAACCTTCTTCTTCTAAAGGATCTTATATAAAAAGTATTTATTTATCGACTTCTATGAGTAGTAGTGTTTTAGTAGAATTTAAAAGTTTTATAAACAAATGAAGAAAGAAAAAAAAAGAACAGAATTATCAAAATTAATTTCTATATTATCGGATAATGATACAATATATTTAATTGATGTATCCGATTTAAATTCTAATCAAATTTCTATTCTAAGAAAGAATTTTTATGAATATAATATTCAAATGAGAGTAGTCAAAAATACTTTATTGAAAAAAGCTTTAGAAAATATTAAAAATAAAAAATTAGATTCTTTTTTTTCTATTTTAAATGGAAATACTTCTGTTTTAGCTTGCAATTCAGATTTAGGGAATATTCCATCAAAAATTATAAGAAATTTTCATGTTTCCGAAAAAATAGAAAAACCTTATTTAAAAGGAGCATATATAGAAGAATCTTTTTATTTTGGAAATAAAGATTTAGATGTATTAATTAATATTAAATCCAAAAAAGATCTCATAATAGATATTTTAAAAATGCTTCAATCCACTATTGAACAGGTTATTTTATCCATAAAAAATGGAGAAAATCAGATTTTTAGAATTCTAAAGACGTTATCTATATCTAAAAATAAACGTGTTTTCTAACAATTAAAAAAAATAATAAAATGATAAAAAAGCTAGCGGAACAATTGGTTAATTTAACTGTTCAACAAGTTAATGAATTATCTAATCTCTTAAAAAATGAGTATGGGATTGAACCATCTGATACTTTAGTGGTTGATTCTTCAAAAAAGAAGGAAATATCTTCCGAAAAAGAAGAAAAAAATATTTTTAACTTAATCTTAAAATCATCAGGAAATTCTAAATTATCTGTGGTGAAATTAGTTAAAGAAATCACTGGAAAAGGACTCAAAGAGTCTAAGGAATTAGTAGATAATGTTCCAAACGTTATTAAAGAATCTATTGATAAAAAAGAAGCAGAAGAATTAAAAAAGAAACTAGAAGAAATAGGAGCTGATGTTGAACTGAAATGATAAATCAAGATTTATTTTTTTGTTTTTAAGTTAAAATTACTGTTAGATTTGGTGAACACAGAAAATGTCTCAGAAAGAATAACTTTTGCCTCAGTGGCAAAACAAGTAGAGTATCCTGATTTTTTTGGATATTCAAATAAAATCATTTAAAGAATTTTTTCAATTAGATACAAAACCAGAAAATCGAAAAAATGAAGGTCTATTTAAAGCTTTTACAGAGAATTTTCCTATTTCTGATGCGAGAAATTCCTTCGTTTTAGAATTCAAAGGGTACTCTATCGATACCCCCAGATATTCTATAGAAGAATGCATTGAAAGGGGATTAACTTATAATGTTCCTTTAAAAGCAAAATTAAAGTTATATTGTACAGACCCAGAACATGAGGATTTTGAGACTGTATATCAAGATGTCTATTTAGGGACTTATCCGTATATGACTCCTTCTGGTTCTTTTATATTCAATGGAGCAGAACGTGTGATAGTTTCTCAATTGCATCGTTCTCCTGGAGTATTTTTTGGACAATCTCATCATGCTAATGGAACGAAGTTATATTCCGCAAGAATAATTCCTTTTAAAGGATCTTGGATTGAATTTGCTACGGATATCAACAATGTTATGTATGCCTATATAGACAGAAAGAAAAAATTACCCATGACCACTTTACTTCGTGCTATTGGATATGAAAGAGATAAAGATATATTAGAAATATTTGATTTAGCAGAAGAAGTAAAAATAACAGAAATAGAAGACAAAAAATCTATTTTATCAAGAGCTTTGGCCGCTAGAATATTGAATATTTGGCATGAAGATTTTGTAGATGAAGATACTGGTGAGGTGATTTCTGTAGAGAAAAATGAAGTTTTGATAGATAGAGATGTCACCATAACACAAGAGCATATTGATTTGATGATCCAACATGAGATAAAAACAATTTTATTACATAAAAAGGAAGGAAAGAAGAAAGATTATTCTATCATTTATAACACTCTGCAAAAAGATCCCACTAATTCTGAAAAAGAAGCTGTAGAGTATATATATAGACAGCTTAGAAATACAGAACCTCCAGATGAAGAAACGGCTAGAGGAGTTATAGATAAGTCTTTTTTTTCTGATACTAGATACAGTTTAGGACCTGTGGGGAGATATCGTTTGAATAAACGTCTTGGATTAAATATTGATCCGGATTATCTAGTTTTAACTAAAGAAGATATTATTGCTATAGTTGAACATTTGAATGCTTTGTTCAATTCTAAAAGAGAAGTGGATGATATAGATCATCTATCTAATAGACGTGTAAGAACTGTAGGAGAACAGCTTTATGCCCAATTTAGTATTGGTTTGGCCAGAATGGCTAGAACAATAAGAGAACGGATGAATGTTCGTGATAATGAAGTTTTTATGCCGGTAGATCTTATTAATGCAAAAACTTTATCTTCTGTTATAAATACTTTTTTTGGAACTAATCAATTATCCCAATTTATGGATCAGACAAATCCATTATCTGAACTTACTCATAAGAGAAGATTGTCTGCTTTAGGTCCTGGAGGGTTATCCAGAGAAAGGGCTGGATTTGAGGTTAGAGACGTAAATTATTCTCATTATGGAAGACTTTGCCCCATTGAAACTCCAGAAGGTCCAAACATTGGCTTAATTTCTTCTCTTTCTGTTTTTGCAAAGATTAATGATATGGGGTTTGTAGAAACTCCTTATCAAGCTATTCATGATGGAAAAGTAGATTTAAAATCTAAGGTTAAATATTTAAGTGCAGAAGAAGAAGAAGGAAAAATCATAGCACAAGCTAATGCTATAGATCAATATGGAAATTTTGTTTCTGATAGAATAATAGCTCGTGAAGATGGAGATTTTCCTATAGTCACTCCAAAAAAAGTGGATTATATAGATGTAGCTCCTAATCAAATCGCTTCTATATCTGCTTCCTTAATTCCTTTTTTGGAACATGATGATGCGAATAGAGCTCTCATGGGTTCTAATATGATGCGTCAAGCTGTTCCCTTATTAAAACCTGAAGCCCCAATTGTAGGAACTGGATTAGAAAAACAGGTAGCCAGAGACTCTCGTATTTTAATTAATGCAGAAAGCAATGGATTAGTGGAATATCTTGATGCAAGAAAAATAATTATACGTTATGAAAAAACGGAAAAAGAAGCTTTGGTCAGTTTTGAACCTAAAGTGAAAACTTATGATTTGATTAAATTTAGAAAAACTAATCAAAATACATGTATTACTTTAAAACCTATTGTTAAAAAGGGAATGAAAGTAGTAAAAGGACAGATTTTATGTGAAGGATATGCTACTGAAAATGGAGAATTAGCTTTAGGAAGAAATTTAAGAGCTGCTTTTATTCCATGTAATGGATATAATTTTGAAGATGCCGTTTTAATTTCAGAAAAAGTAGTAAGTGAAGATTGGTTTACTTCTATACATATAGATGAGTATTCTCTAGATGTACGTGATACAAAATTAGGAATGGAAGAATTAACAAATGATATTCCAAATGTTAGTGAAGAAGCTACTAAAGATTTAGATGAAAATGGAATTATACGAGTAGGTGCGGAAGTAAGACCTGGTGATATTTTGATTGGAAAAATCACCCCTAAAGGAGAATCTGATCCTACTCCAGAAGAAAAATTATTGAGAGCTATTTTTGGAGATAAGGCTGGAAATGTAAAAGATGCTTCTTTAAGAGCAGAACCTTCTTTATTTGGTGTGGTAATAGATACGAAATTATTCACTCGTAGTATAAAAGATAAAAAATCTAGAGTTCAGGATAAAATACAGTTAGAGCGCATAGAAAAAGAATATGATAAAAAATTCTCTGATTTAAAAAATCAATTATTACAAAAATTGCATACCGTTTTACATGGAAAAATTTCTAAGAAAATTATTATTAATGAAAAAAAACAGGAAATTATAGAAGAAGGAACTAAATTCACTGCGAAATTACTTAATAAAATATCTGATTATATAGACCTCCCGGAGGGAGGTTGGACTTTTGATGTAGAAACTAATAATCTTGTATCGGAAATACTACATAATTATCAAATTTCTGTTAATGATTTAAATAGTATGTTGAAACACAAAAAATTTTCTATTACTGTTGGAGATGAATTGCCTTCTGGGATTATTAAAATGGCTAAAGTTTATATTGCAAAGAAAAGAAAATTGAAAGTTGGAGATAAAATGGCTGGTAGACATGGAAATAAAGGAGTAGTGGCTCGTATTCTTCGTGAGGAAGATATGCCGTTTTTAGAAGACGGTAGTCCTGTAGATATAGTTTTAAATCCATTAGGAGTTCCCTCTAGAATGAATATTGGACAAATATATGAGACTGTATTAGGTTGGGCTGGTTACAAGTTAAATATTAAATTTTCAACTCCTATATTTGATGGAGCTACTATAGAGAAAATATCTGAATTTACAGATAAAGCTAATATTCCTCGTTTCGGAACTACTTATTTGTTTGATGGGGGGACAGGAGATAGATTTGATCAACCAGCAACAGTAGGGGTAATATACATGTTAAAGCTAGGTCATATGGTTGATGATAAAATGCATGCTCGTTCTATAGGTCCATATTCTCTGATCACCCAACAGCCTTTAGGAGGAAAGGCTCAGTTTGGAGGACAGCGTTTTGGAGAAATGGAAGTTTGGGCTTTAGAAGCTTTTGGAGCTTCTAATATTTTGCGTGAAATATTAACTGTTAAATCTGATGATGTAACAGGAAGAGCTAAAACTTATGAAGCTATAGTAAAAGGGGATCCCATGCCTGAACCCAATAATCCAGAATCTTTTAATGTTTTGTGTTATGAATTAAAAGGACTTGGACTGGATATTAATTTAGAAGAATGAAAGTTTTCAGTTTCTTATATTTTATGAAAAAATGAATAGAAAAAGAAATAAAAAATTTAATAAAATTACTATTCGATTAGCATCTCCAGAAGTTATATTGAAAGAATCTCATGGAGAGGTTTTAAAACCGGAAACCATCAATTATAGAACTCATAAACCAGAAAGAGATGGTCTTTTTTGTGAGCGGATTTTCGGTCCAGTTAAGGATTATGAGTGTGCTTGTGGAAAATATAAACGAATCCGTTACAAAGGAATTGTTTGTGATAGATGTGGAGTAGAAGTCACAGAGAAAAAGGTAAGAAGAGAACGCATGGGGCATATTAATTTGGTAGTCCCCGTGGTTCATATTTGGTGTTTTCGTTCTTCCCCCAATAAAATTGGATATTTATTAGGATTGCCATCTAAAAAGCTTGAGATGATTATTTATTATGAAAGATATGTGGTAATTCAGGGAGGGGAGTCTACTCGTTCAGATGGTTCATTTTTTCAAAAAGGAGATTTTCTTACAGAGGAAGAGT
The DNA here is from genome assembly GCF_000334405.1 of Blattabacterium sp. (Blatta orientalis) str. Tarazona. Lineage (NCBI taxonomy): Bacteria > Pseudomonadati > Bacteroidota > Flavobacteriia > Flavobacteriales > Blattabacteriaceae > Blattabacterium > Blattabacterium sp. (Blatta orientalis). The sequence continues at coordinate 188,311 of NC_020195.1, forward strand.
ATTTATATGTTTTAAATAAACTTCCAAAAGGAAATTTTTATTTAGAAGATACGGATCCTAAGAAATTTATAGCTAAGATGGGAGCTGAGTGTATAGAAGATCTTTTGACTCGTTTAGATTTAGATAGATTATCTCTTGATTTGAGAAATCAAGCTCATAATGAAACTTCTAAACAAAGACGTATTGAAGCTTTAAAACGTTTACAAGTAGTAGAATCTTTTAGAGAGGGAAAAAAGAATGGGGGAAATGTTTCTTGGATGATTATTCATATTTTAGCTGTTATTCCTCCTGAATTACGTCCTCTTGTTCCTCTAGATGGAGGTCGTTATGCGGCTTCTGATATGACGGATTTATATCGTCGTGTTCTTATAAGAAATAATCGTTTAAAAAGGCTTATAGAAATTAAGGCTCCTGAAGTTATTTTACGAAATGAGAAAAGGATGCTTCAGGAAGCTGTAGATTCTCTTTTTGACAATTCCAGAAAAGTATCCGCAGTGAAATCTGAGGCGAATCGTCCTTTAAAATCCTTATCTGATTCTTTAAAAGGAAAACAAGGTCGTTTCAGACAAAATCTTCTTGGAAAGAGAGTAGATTATTCTGCTCGTTCAGTTATTGTAGTAGGACCACATTTAAAATTACATGAGTGTGGACTTCCTAAAGATATGGCCGCTGAACTTTATAAACCTTTTGTTATACGAAAGTTAATTGAAAGAGGGATTGTAAAAACTGTAAAATCTGCTAAAAGAATTATAGACAAAAGAGATCCAATGATTTGGGATATTTTAGAGAATGCATTAAAAGGACATCCTGTTTTGTTGAATAGAGCACCAACTTTACATAGATTAGGAATTCAAGCTTTTCAGCCAAAATTGATAGAGGGAAAAGCGATTCAATTACATCCTTTAGTTTGTGCTGCTTTTAACGCAGATTTTGATGGAGATCAAATGGCCGTACATCTTCCTTTATCTTCTGGAGCTATTTTAGAAGCTCAACTTCTTATGTTAGCTTCTCAGAATATTTTAAATCCTGCTAATGGTTCTCCTATTACTGTTCCATCTCAAGATATGGTATTAGGTTTATATTACATGACTAAACCATTAGTTTCTTCTTCTAGGAAAGTAAAAGGAGAAGGACTTATTTTTTATTCTCCAGAAGAGGTAGAAATAGCATATAATCAAAATGTGGTGGAATTACATGCTTTAATAAAAGTGAAAGTTAGTGTTCGAAAGAAAGAAACTTTATTTGATCAATTGATAGAAACTACTGTAGGCAGAGTTTTATTTAATCAAGTGGTTCCTAAAAAAGTAGGATTCATTAATGAATCCCTTACAAAAAAATCTTTAAGGGAAATTATTGGAAAGATCTTGCATTTAACAGATGTTCCTACTACTGCAAAATTCTTAGATGACATCAAAGAATTAGGATTTTATAATGCTTTCAAAGGAGGTCTTTCTTTTGGATTAGGAGATATTATCATTCCAAGTGATAAAAAAAACATGGTAAATTATGCTATAAAACAAGTAGACAATGTGAAAATGAATTATAATATGGGGTTAATAACAAATAACGAACGTTATAACCAAGTTATTGATATATGGACAAATACAAATGCTATGTTAACAGAAAAAGTAATGAAGCATATGCGTGAAGATAGGCATGGTTTTAATTCCGTATATATGATGTTAGATTCTGGAGCAAGAGGATCTAAGGAACAAATTCGTCAGCTTTCTGGAATGCGCGGATTAATGGCTAAACCTCAAAAAGCAGGATCTTCTGGTGGAGAAATCATTGAGAATCCTATTTTGTCTAATTTTAGAGAAGGACTTTCTATTTTAGAGTATTTTATATCTACTCATGGAGCTCGTAAGGGATTGGCTGATACCGCATTGAAAACTGCAGATGCCGGATATTTGACAAGACGTCTAGTAGATGCGGCTCAAGATGTAATTATAAAAATGGAAGATTGTAACACGTTACGTGGTTTAGAAATATCAGCATTGAAAAAAAACGAAGAAGTAGTTGAAACTTTATTTGATAGAATTTTGGGGCGTATATCTTTAAATGATCTTTTTCATCCAAAAAACAATGAATTAATAGTTCATTCTGGAGAAATGATTGATGAAAGAATTGCAGATTTAATTGAAAAATCTGGAATAGAGTTCGTGGAAGTACGTTCTCCTCTTACTTGTGAAGCTAAAATGGGCATTTGTTCTAAATGTTATGGACGGAATCTTTCTACAGGAAAGATAGTTAAAAAAGGAGAAGCTGTAGGAGTTATTGCCGCACAATCCATTGGAGAACCGGGAACTCAATTAACTTTACGTACTTTTCATGTTGGAGGAACAGCTGGGAATATCACAGAATCTTCACAGATACGAGCAAAATATGATGGAATTATAGAATTTGAGGATTTAAAAATTGTTCAAACTAAAAATGATTATGGAGAAAAAGTTGGAGTTGTTGTATCTCGTTCTACAGAAATGAAACTATTTAATAAGAATAAGTCATCCATTTTAATGAATAATAATATTCCTTATGGAGCTACTTTATATGTTAAACATGGGGATGAGTTAAAAGAAGGAGATATAATTTGCCAGTGGGATCTGTATAATGCTGTTATTGTGGCAGAGTATACTGGAAAAATTTCTTATCAACATTTAGAACAGGGGGTGACCTTTCAAGTGGAAATAGATGAGCAAACTGGATTTCAAGAAAAAGTTATTACAGAAGTAAGAAATAAAAATTTAATACCTACATTAAAAATTTTGGATGAAAATAATGAAGAATTGAAGGTTTACAATTTACCAGTAGGCGCTCATCTAATGGTAAAAGATCAAGAGAAAATAAAAGTAGGAAAAATTTTGGTTAAAGTTCCCAGGAAGTCCGCTAAGTCTGGAGATATTACAGGAGGGTTACCTCGTTTATCTGAATTGTTTGAAGCTCGTAATCCTTCTAATCCTGCTGTAGTATCAGAAATGGATGGAATAGTCAGTCATGGAAAAATAAAAAGAGGAAATAGAGAAATTATAGTAGAATCTAAAACAGGGGAAATTAGAAAGTATTTAGTAAAACTTTCTAATCAACTTCTAGTTCAAGAGAATGATTATGTAAAAGCAGGAATGCCTTTATCCGATGGAGCAGTTACTCCGAATGATATTTTAAATATAAGGGGCCCAAGAGCTGTTCAAGAATATTTGGTGAAAGAAATACAAGAAGTATATCGTTTGCAAGGTGTTAAAATTAACGATAAGCATTTTGAAGTGATTGTTTTGCAAATGATGCGTAAAGTAGAAGTGATTGAAGTAGGAGATACTAAATTTTTAGAAGGAAATATTGAATATAAGGACGATTTTATAGAAGAAAATGATAGAATTTTTCAGATGAAAGTAGTTGAAAATCATGGAGATTCTCAAAATTTTAAATCTGGAGATTTGATTAGTTATAGAGATTTTCGGAATGAAAATGCTGTTTTAAAATATAAGAATAAGAAACTGATGAAAACTAGAAATGCTATACCAGCTACTGCAAGACCTATATTACAAGGGATAACCAAAGCAGCTTTGCAGACTAAATCTTTTATATCTGCAGCTTCTTTTCAAGAAACAACTAAAGTTTTAAGTGAAGCAGCTATAAGTAGTAAGACTGATCATTTGTATGGATTAAAGGAAAATGTAATTGTAGGACATAAAATACCTGCAGGAACTGGATTAAGAGAATATGAAAATCAGGATATAGAAATTTTGTAATTACTTTTTATTTATTTTTTTCCATTGATCTTTAAGAGAAGCGGTTTTATGAAAGATTAGTTCTTCTTTATTATTATTTAGATCAATATTTGCATAGAAATATCCAATTCTTTGGAATTGAAAGCAATCTCCACTTTTAGCTTTTTGTAAGATAGGTTCTGCATAGGCTACAATCTTTTCTATAGATTTTGAATTTATGTGTTCTTTAAAATTTTCTTTATCTGGATTTTTTATTGAAAAAAGTGGATAATATAAATATATCTTTATGGGAATAGAATGTTTTATAGAAACCCAGTGTAAGGTAGTTTTTACTCTTTTTTTATCTTCATTTTTTACAATTTTTCCAGATTGACTTGTTGGGTCATAAGTACAATGTATTTCTTTTATTTTTCCATTAGAATCTTTTACAACAAAATTTGCTTTAATGATATAAGCATTTTTAAGTCTGACTTCATGTCCAATTGAAAGTCTAAAAAATTTTTTTACTTTTTTTTCTAGAAAATCATTTTCCTCAATATATAAAAATTTTGAAAAAGGAATTTTTCTACATCCAAATTTCTTATTTTCTGGATTATTATCTGCTTCTAGCCATTCAGTAGAATTTATAGAATAATTATCAATGACTAATCTTATTGGTTTTAATACCACCATTACTCTAGGAGCAATTTTGTTCAAATGTTCTCTAATTCTAAATTCTAAAAGAGAGGTGTCAATAAGATTTTTTCTTTTTGTTATTCCTATTTTTTGAATAAAATTTTTTATAGCTAAAGATGTGTACCCCCTACGACGCAATCCAGATATTGTTAAAATCCGGGGATCATCCCATGATGAAATCACATTTTTTTCAATCAAGTATTGTATTTTTCTTTTACTAGTTATGGTATGACTCATATTTAGTCTTGAAAATTCTATTTGTTTTGGCCTTATTTTATTGCTTTCACAAATTTGATCTAGATACCAATTATATAATGGACGTCTATTTTCAAATTCCAAAGAACATAAAGAATGAGATATTTGTTCAATATAATCACATTGACCATGGGTCCAATCATAAGTAGGATAAATACACCATTCGTTTTTAGTACGAGGATGTCTTTTTTTCAAAATTCTATACATAATTGGATCTCGCATGTTCATATTTGAAGATTTCATGTCTATCCTAGCTCTTAGGACACATGATTCTTCTTCAAAAAATCCATTCTTCATTTTTTCGAATAAATACAAATTTTCATTTACAGATCTATTACGATATAGACTGTTTATCCCCCCTTCAAAAGGAGTTTTTCTTTGACTTTGTATGATTTCTTTAGATTGGTCGTCTACATAAGCTTTATTCTTTTTAATAAGTTCTACGGCCCATTCATAAAGCTTTTGAAAATAATCCGAAGCATAGCATTCTTTATTCCATTCAAATCCCAAAAATCTGATATCTTCTTTGATAGATTCTATGAATTTTTTTTCTTCTCCAATAGGATTTGTATCATCGAATCTTAAATTGACAGGTGCTTTATACTTTCTTCCTAATTCAAAATTCAGATATATAGCTTTAACATGTCCAATGTGAAGAACCCCATTTGGCTCTGGAGGAAATCGAAATCTAATTTTTTCAATAGGTAAACCTCTTTTTAAATCTTCTTCTATAATTTTTTCGATAAAGTGTAAATGTGTTTTTATTATTTCAGAGTGTAATAATACTACTCGATAAATTTAATGAATTTTTTTAAAAAAATCTATTTTTGCTATATTATTAAACTTCTATATTTAGTGAATTACTCTGAAACTATTCAATGGATTTTTAACCGTCTTCCCATTTATCAAAAAAAAGGATTGAAATCCTATAAACCTGGTTTGAAAAGAATACAATCTTTTTGCTCTCATTTAGGAAATCCACAAAATTTTTTTAAAAGCATTCATGTTGGAGGGACTAACGGAAAGGGGTCAACAGTACATATGTTATCTTCTATCTTGCAAGAAGAAAGATATAACATAGGTTTATTCACTTCTCCTCATCTAATAGACTTTAGAGAGAGAATCAGCTGTAATGGTATTTTAATAGAAAAAGATTTCATTATCAATTTTATTGCAGAAAATAAGAAAATTATTGAAAAAGAAAAAATGTCATTTTTTGAAATGAATACGGCTTTAGCATTTCAATACTTTAAGGAAAAGAAAGTTCATCTAGCTATTATTGAAGTAGGATTGGGAGGGCGTTTAGATTCCACTAATATTATAAATCCGGAAATTTCCATTATTACTAATATTAGTGAAGATCATACAGAATCATTGGGAGATGATAGATTAAAAATAGCTTTGGAAAAAGCAGGAATTATAAAGAGGAACATATCGGTTATAATTGGGAGCGAGATTTCTAAAGAAATCCAATTTGTTTTTTTTAAAGAAGCCTTAAAAAAAAACGCTCCAATATATTTCTCAAATTATGTAAAAGATTATTCCAAATATCAAATGCCTTTTGAAGCAGATTATCAAAATTTGAATAGAATTATAGTCTTAAAAACTATAGATATTTTACAAAAAAGAAAAAATATAATAGTTTCTAATGAATCTATAAAGAGCGGGTTAAAAAAAGTTATTGAAAATACTAATTTTAAAGGACGTTGGCATATTTTACAACGAAAAAATCCAAAAATCATTTGTGATATAGCTCATAATGAAGAAGGTGTTCTTATGATCAATAAACAATTGAAAAAAGAATCATATAAAAATTTGCATTTAGTATTAGGTTTCGTAAAAGAAAAAAAGGTAGAAATAATGTTAAGATATTTTCCTCTTGAAGCTTTTTATTACTTTTGTCAACCTAATATAGAAAGAAAATTTTCTATTCAAAATTTGAAAATTTTGGTAAAAAAAATGTTTAAAAATAACCGAAAAATATGTTTTTTCCCTTCTGTAAAGAAAGCTTTTTTATCAGCAAAATCTCAAGCTAAAAAAAAGATCTAATTTTAATAAGTGGAAGCACTTTTACTGTATCTGAAGCTTTATTGAATTTATAAATTTTTCTTTACATTTGAAGATATTTTTAGGGCAATTAGCTCAGCATGGTTTAGAGCACCTGTTTTACAAGCAGGGGGTCACTGGTTCAAATCCAGTATTGCCCATTTCCACTTTATTCAAAATAAAATAAAATATTTTCTCTTTTTCTTTTGGATGAAACCATGTAATAGAAGGGTCTTTTCGATACCAAGTCAATTGTCTTTTTGCATATCTTCTGGTGTTTTTTTTTATTTCTTCTATTGCTTCATGGAAGGATTGTTTCTTTTTAGATAAAAAATCAAAAATTTCTTTGTACCCTATGGTCTGTAAACTATTTAAATGTTTGTAAGGATAATACCTACAAGCTTCTTCTAATAACCCCATTTGAATCATTTTTTCTACTCTCTTATTTATTCGAATATAGATTTCTTCTCTTGGCAAAGTTAATCCAATTTTTAGGGTTAAAAAAAATCTTAAATTTTTCTTCTTAAAAAAGAAAGAAGGATTTTTTCCTGTAGATCTAACTATTTCTAGATATCTTATCAAACGCCTTGGATTATTCCTGTCTATATTTGTAGGGATTTTGGATAATTTTTGAATTTCTTTTGAAGAAAAGAATTCCTTTTTTTTAAAATTATAGATTAGATTATTTCTAATATTCAAATCAATATTAGGAATATCCGACAAACCTTCTGTTATCGATTTTTCATATAATCCAGATCCTCCTACCATAATTAAAATAGAATATTTTTTAAATAATTGTTTCATTTTTTTTAATGAATCTTTCTCAAAACATTTGGCATTATAAGACTCATGAATAGTTAAATGTCCTATAAAATGATGTGGAACCGATTCAAGCTCTTTTATAGTAGGTCGGGAAGATCCTATTTTTAATTCTTGATAAAATTGTCTAGAATCACAAGATAAAATTTCAGTTTTTAATCTCTTTGCTAAAAAAATGGATATAGACGTTTTTCCAACACCAGTTGGACCTAAAATAAAAATTATAAAATAAGGTTTCAATTTCTTATTGAAGAATATTTAGATAATTTTCTATACATCCAATAATCTGCCAAAACTAAAGCCGTCATAGATTCTACAATGGGAATAGCACGAGGAAGTACACAAGGATCATGCCTCCCCTTTCCTTCCATAAAAACTAGATTTCCTTCTTTATCTATAGTTTTTTGTTTTTGCATTATTGTAGCTACAGGTTTAAATGCTATCCTAAAATAAATATCCATTCCATTTGAAATTCCACCTAAAATCCCTCCGGAAAAGTTTGTTTTAGTGCTTCCGTCACTATTAAATAAATCATTATGTTTAGATCCGGTCAATTCAGATCCAAAAAATCCACTACCATATTCAAAACCTTTTACAGCATTAATAGAAAGCATAGCTTTTGCCAATTCAGCATGTAATTTGTTAAAAACAGGCTCTCCAATCCCTACTGGAACATTTTTTATGACACAGGTTATAGTCCCACCTATGGTATCTCCTTTTTTCTGAATTTTACGGATTAGAGATATCATTTTTTCAGCAGTGTATGGATCAGGACATCTGATAGAGTTTTCTTCTATTTTGGATAAGTCCAAATCTTGATAAGGTTTGTTTATGGATATGTTTCCCACGGAAGAAACATAAGATATAATTTTTATGTCTTTTATTAATTGTTTAGCAATGGATCCAGCTACAACTCTACATATTGTTTCACGTGCAGAAGAACGCCCACCACCTCTATAATCTCTTATTCCATATTTTTTTTCATAGGTAAAATCTGAGTGAGAAGGACGATATATATTTTGAATATGTCTATAATCATCTGATTGATGATCCTTATTGTAGATAATAAATCCAATAGGAGTCCCTGTAGTTTTATTGTCTAAAATTCCAGAAAGAAAATTTACTTTATCCGATTCATTTCTTTGAGTAACAATAGAGGATTGACCTGGTCTTCTTCTATTTAATTCATTTTGAATTTCTTCAAGATTCAATTCTATTCCAGCGGGACATCCATCAATAATACCTCCTAAAGCATTTCCATGGCTTTCTCCGAAAGTAGTAACTCTAAATAAATTCCCAAAAATATTACCAGCCATAAATCAAATTTTAATTTTTTATCTCTATAGAAATAGGTCTTCCAAAATGATGGATTCTACTCATTCCTATTAATATTTTTTTTTGATAACGTTTTTCTACTTCAAATAAAGAAAAGTTGGATAAAATTTCTATATTTCCAATATTAATACGTGAATTATTAACTGCTTGATTGATTAGATTAATCAGGCCTAATTTTGTTAAATTGTCTTTATATCCTATATTTAGAAAAAGTTTTGAAAAAGATTCTTTTTTCACTCTCTTTGAGAGAAATTTTTTTTTTACAGAATAATTTTTTTTGTACGAAAAAATAGGATTGTTTAGATCCTTAGAGTTTTTGTAATAGGAAAAAAAACGATTAAACTCTATCCAAGAGAAACGTTTGATTAATTCTTCTCGATCAAATACCTCCAATCTTTTTTGGATTTCTGGAAGAAATGTTTTCATAGATTGTTCATCCACTACTACTTTTTTTACTTTTTCTATAAAATGAAAGAGTTTTTTTTCACAGACTTCTTCTCCAGAAGGAATCATAATTCTCTCAAAACTTTTTCCTATTTTTTTTTCAAATTCTCGTAGATTTCTAGTTTCTCTAGAATGAATAATACAAACAGAAATTCCCGTATTTCCAGCTCTTCCTGTTCGACCACTCCTATGTACATAGATTTCACTTTCATCTGGAATATTGTAATTAATGACATGAGTCACATCATTTACATCTATTCCACGTGCCGCTATATCTGTCGCCACAAGGAATTGTAAAATTCTATTTCTAAACCGGTTCATAACGGATTCCCGTTGTGATTGCGAAAGATCTCCATAAAGTGCATCTGCATTATAACCGTCTTGTATTAAAGACTCTGCTATTTCTCTAGTTTCTTTTCTAGTTTTACAAAAGATAATTCCATAAATATCTGGATTGATATCTACGATACGTTTTAAAGCAAGATATTTATTTTGATTGCTCACTATATAATAGATATGCCTCACATCATCAGATGCAAAATTTCGTTTTCCTGTAATAATTTCTATAGGATCTATTAAGTAATTATGTGCTATTCCATTCATATATTTAGACATCGTGGCAGAAAATAGAAGACTTTGTCTTTTTTTCGGTAGTTTTATTATAATGGAATCTAATTCTTCTTTAAACCCCATATTCAACATTTCATCCGCCTCGTCAAGTACTAAATATTTTATATCGGATAAATGCAATTTTTTTCTTTCAATTAAATCAATAATTCTACCTGGCGTCCCGACAATAATGTGAGTCTTTTTTTGTAAAGATAGCATTTGATTCTCGATGCTAACCCCTCCATATAAGGGGATAATTTTTATTAATGAAATATATCTAGAAAAACGGGAAAGATCACGTGTTATCTGTATACAAAGTTCTCTTGTAGGACATAAAATTAATGCTTGAGGAAAGCGGAATTCTAAATTTATTTTTTGTATGATCGGCAAGCCAAAAGCAGCTGTTTTTCCAGTTCCGGTTTGTGCCAATGCTATTAGATCTTTTCCTGATTTTAACAAATAGGGAATAACTTCTTTTTGTATAGGTGTAGGAGTTTTTATTCCTATATCTTCTAAAGCTTGAATAATTTTATCGTTTAAAAAATTATAATCTTTGAATGTTTTCATAAACGAATGAAATTAATTAAGAACACTTAATTAAGATTTCCACATTAATACATAATTATACATGTTCTGACAAATATAGATATTTAATCTTTAAATGAAAATTCAATTATCATTCATTTTTATGAGTCTTTTAGTTATAGTTTCATATCTTATCATCAGTAGCATAGATGAAATAGTAAGACCTATTCCTAAACCCATCCAAACTCCTTTCCCCCCCATTTTTAGATATATAGAAAAAATCCATGCTATGGGCAATGCTATAATCCAATAAGAAAAAAAACTTATCCACATAGGAATTTTAACATCTTGTATTCCTCTCAAAGCTCCAAGAATTATTCCTTGTAATCCATCAAATAATTGAAAAATGCTAGCAATGATAATCATTTTTTTTGCTATACCAACAACTTCATGGTCGTTTTTTATATATATATATGGAATATGATTTCTAAATAAGATAAAGAAAAAACTACATACCAGCATAAATGTCATTTCCATAAATAGAACAGACCATCCTATTTTTCTTAATTCAGAATAATTTTTTAATGCTAATTGATTTCCTATTCTTACTGTTGCAGCTACAGAAAATCCTGTACTTAGAAGAAAAGTAGAAGTAACAAGACTAATTACTATTTGATGTGCTGCTAATTCTTTGATTCCACATTTTCCAGTGATAAAAGAAGATATAGAGAAAGCACTCATTTCAAATAACATGTGTAGTCCAGAAGGAATTCCTATTTTCAGGATTTTTTCAAAATATTCTTTCTTAAAAAAACAATGAAAATACTTGTAGTAAATACGAACTTTTTTATACTTATATAATAGAAGATAAAGACCTATGAGCATAGTTATACGAGAAATTAAAGTAGCATAAGCGATTCCTTTTATTCCTAAATTTGGAAATCCATAAAATCCGTTAATAAATGAATAATTTAATATTATATTGATAAAAGCCGAAATCCAAGTAATAATCAGGCTAGGAACAACTAAAGATAATCCTTCGGAAATTTCGAAAACTTCGAAAGCCATCCATGGAATAAAAGATAAAGCTATAATTCTTAAAAAAGATATGGTGTCACTTAAAATTTCTTGAGGTTGTCCTAAATATGGAATAACATAGAAAAAAACATGTATAAAAACATACATAAGAATTGACAAAAGAAAATTAAGAATTAGACCATGATAAAAAATCATGGCTCCTTTTTTATATTCATGTTTAGCATCCAAAGATGCTATTAAAGAAGAAATTGATGTGGAAATTCCAAGTCCAAAAATGATGATAATAAAAAAAACGGAATTGGCTAAAGAAACTGAGGCTAAAGCTTTTTTTCCTAAAATACCTACCATTATATTATCAGAAAAACCAACACATATGACCCCTAATTGAGTAAAAGTAACAGGAATGGCTAATAAAAAATTTTTTTTGATATGTTGTAAATATGTTATTTTTTATATTTTTTATGTTGAAATAAGGAAATACAGAATATTTCTATGTTTTTTTATAAAGGGGAGTTTTACTATTTGAATAGGAATATTTCTGTTTCTTATTGAAACAAATATAGAATTTTTGTCTAAACTCCAATTATTTTTTTTTATATATCCTAATCCTATTCCTTTTTTTAGGACTGGAGAATATCCTCCAGAAGTTACTTTTCCAACTGTGAAGTTTTTTTCGTTTTTGAATGAATATCCTGATCTAGGTATTTTTCCTTTTTTTCTACAAGAAAAGGTATAAACTTTTATAGTTTCCTTCTTTTTTTGTTTCAACAATATTTCTCTTCCTATAAATTTTTTATTAAACTTTGTAATCCAAGATAATCCAGCTTCTATAGGTGTTATTTCTTCAGATAATTCCTGACCATATAAACGATACCCCATTTCCAATCTTAAAGAATCTCTACTAGCTATTCCACAAGGTTTTATTTGAAAAGATTCTCCTATTTTTAAAATTTCATTCCAAATATTTTCTGCATATTCATTGCGGATATAAATTTCCACTCCTTTAGATCCAGTATATCCCGTACAAGATATCAAAACATTGTCTATTTCTGAAAATTTTCCTATTTCAAAACAATAAAAAGGAATTTTAGACAAAGAAATATTTGTTAATTTTTGAATAGAAGACAAAGATTTTGGCCCTTGGATAGCTAGAAGAGAATATTCTTGAGATGAATCTATAAATGTTAAATTTTGATAATTCAAATGGTCATTTATCCATTTTTTGTTTTTCTCAATATTAGCCGCATTAACTATAAGTAAAAATTTTTCTTCTGAAATTTTGTAAATGACTAAATCATCTATAATTCCTCCTAAGTGATTGATGAAACAAGAGTATTGAGCTTGACCTGTCTTTATATTAGACAGATCATTAGTTGTAAAATATTGTAAAAAGTTATGAGAATTTTTTCCTTTTAAAATAAATTTTCCCATATGACTTACGTCAAAAATTCCAACATTTTTTCTTACAGACATATGTTCTATTAATGAAGAAACATATTGAAGAGGCATATAAAAACCAGAATAAGAAATCATTTTAGCTCCTAATTTTATATGACTGTTATATAGAGCTGTTTTTTTTACATTATGATCCATCATATTCTACAAAATTATTTTTAGTTTCATACAGAGTTATTTTTAAATGTAAGTTAGACGATATTTTTTTTTTATTTCGATTCCATAAGAAAATAACAATATTTTCTGCAGTAGGGTTAATTATCGAGAAATCTTTAATATCGAGATTAATATTTTTGTGATCAAAAAGTTCTTCTATTTCTTCATGAAGAATATTTTTTAATTTTTGTAAACTGAAAACAAATCCAGTTTCCGGATTTATTTTTCCTGTAAGACTTACTATATATTCATAATTATGTCCATGATAATTTAAATAAGCGCATTTTCCAAATATTTCAATATTCTTATGATAATCCCATTGAGGATTGTATAGTTTATGCGCGGAACTGAAATATCCTTTTCTACTTATAGTTGCTTTCATATAATTTTTTTTTAATCTAAATTAATTTTTGTAGATAATTTTTAATAATAATTTTTAACCAAATGGTGTAAGAGTTCGGATAAAGTTGAATATCTTTTCTTAATCCTTTTAGAGTGATCCATTTCCAATTATCTACTTCTTTAGAATTAATGATAGGAGAATAAGCGTGATATCCTACGAATACGTGATCTAATTCATTTTCTATTAATCCATTATTTAATAATTCATGATAGGTAAAACAAAATTTTTTTTCTAGAAAACAATCAAAACCCATTTCTTCTATTAAACAACGATGTGCAGCTGTCAAAACAGATTCATGTTTCCGAGGATGACTACAACAGGTATTAGTCCATAAAAGTGAAGAGTGATATTTTTCTGAAGATCTTTTTTGCAACATTAACAACCTATTGTCATCTTTTTTGGATTTATCATTAAAGACAAAAACAGATACCGCGCTGTGTAATAACCCTTTTGTATGAATTTTTTCTTTTTTTTCGAACCCGATAATTTTGTTTTTTTTTCCTATCAAAGGAATAAAATCCTCTTGTTTTCTCGCCATGGTTAATTTTTTAACGGGCAAATGTACGTGTTAGTATGGGAATATGTTTTTTTTTAAAACTATTTTTTTCATTTTTGATAATGATACGGGTAGTAGAAATTCTATAATATAAACTTGAATGTTTCTTACGCTTATAGTATTGCACTTAATGAGGATTTATCTCTTAATTTTTACATTTGATTTTTTTGAAATAACTTAAAAATCTTACCTAATTCTATAGGTTTAGGAGGATATGTAAGTAATGACGTTAGAAATTTTGAAATTATGGAGAAAAAAAATAAAAAAATCTTAAAAGAGTTAAATAGTTTAAGAAAGAATACATTGATGAATACTCTTCAAATAAAATATATCTATTTAGGATTAAATTTTTTAGTGGCAAAAATGCCTGTAAACAAGAAAAAACTACAACCTATAGGTTTTCTTCATGGTGGTGCTACAATAGCCTTAGCTGAAAGTGTTGGAAGTTCTTTGTCTATCATAAATATAAATAAAAACGTTTTTAATGTTTTTAATATTGAAATTTCAGCTAATCACATACAAAAAGTCATAAAAGGTGTAATCTTCGCAAAAGCAAAGATAATTCATAAAGGAAAAACAATTCATTTCATTCAAATTAGTATTTATAATGAAAAAAAGGAAAAAATTAGTTATTGTAAAATGACTAACATAATAATTCCCAAAGAAAAAAAATAACTAAGTAAAATGGTAAAGATAAATGTGATAAACTTATATAAAAAAATAATTGAAAATTATTGGAACAATAAAAGTTTTGTACTATTTAAAAAACCTTATGAAAAAAAAATATATTTTTTTTCTCAAGAAGAGAAATCTAAAAAAGAAAATAACTTTTTCTTAATTGTCAGTTTTAATCGAAATTATACCATAAGGATTTATACAAAAAAAATTTATTCTATAAATATAGAAAATCCAAAAAAAATGGATAATTTCATTTTTCCATTGCAAAATAGTGGATCTTCTTTATTAATTTATTCGAAAAAATATAAGAATTTGATTGAAAATGCTATTGAAACTATAAAAAAGAATAGAGATTTTGAAAAAGTAGTTTTATCTAGATGTATTAAAATTCCATTTCAAAATTTTTACTTGAAGAAAACCTTTCAAAAGCTTATTTATTCATATCCGAATGCATTTGTTACTTTATGGTATGACTTTAATTATGGTTTTTGGATAGGAGCTTCTCCGGAATTACTAGTAAAATGTAATGAAAAAAAGTTAAAAACTGTAGCATTAGCTGGAACTATTTGGGGCAATCATAGATGGACTAAAAAAGAAGTAGAAGAGCATAATATAGTAATAAAATATTTTGTCAATTTTTTTAAAAAATTTTCTGGAAATCTTTGTGTTGAAAAAACTAGAATTTTAAATATAGGACATTTGCATCATTTAGAAACTCCTATTAGTTTTTCTTTTTTGGAGAAACCAAATTATTTCAAAATATTAGACGAGATATCCCCAACACCTTCTATATGTGGATTTCCTAAAAATAATTCTTTAGATTATATACGTAAATATGAAGGATATCAAAGAAATTTCTATACAGGTTATTTTGGTCCTGTTTATGATGGAGGGAGTAGAATAGAATTATATCTTAACTTAAGATGTGCAAAAATAAAAATGGACAAAAAAGAAATTGTTTTATATGCAGGGAGCGGAATCACAAAGGATAGTGAAGCTAATAAAGAATATGCAGAAACAGAAAATAAATTCAAAAACATTCTTTCTAAATTTATTTTTGATTGATTTTTTTTCTGTGAAATGGTCTTATAATAAGTCTTACACTTTTATTATAATGAAGATATTGAATGACCCAATTCATTAAAGCGATAACTCTATTTCTAAAACCTACTAAACTAACTAAATGGACAAACATCCAAACAATCCAAGCTGAAAAACCTTTTAATTTAAAATATGGAAAATCACATACCGCTTTATTTCTGCCAATAGTGGCCATAGTTCCTAAATTTTTGTATCGAAAAGGTTTAATCTGTTTTTTTTCTAGAAAACGATTAAAATTATCCGCTAAATAATTTCCTTGTTGAATAGCTGGTTGTGCCATCATAGGATGTCCATTTGGATAAGAGGAATTTTTAATCATATAAGCAACATCGCCAATAGCGAAAATATTTTTATATCTTAAAGTTTTTAAATAATCATCCACCAAAATTCTTTGTCCTTCCATATCTTCTTTTAAAAATCCTTTTATAATAGCACCTTTTACTCCAGCCGCCCATATAACGTTAGCAGATTCTATGCTTTTATTTTTGTCTATAAAAACAATTTTTCCGTCATAATCTTTAACTAAGCAATCTAACCAAATATTAACCCCTAATTCTTTTAAATTTTTAAAAGCTTGTTTCGCAGAGGGTTCAGACATTCCGTCTAATAATCTTGGAGTGGCTTGCAACAAATGAATATTCATACGTTGTATATCCAAATCTGGATAATCGTTTGGTAATACGTATTTTTTCATTTCTGCTAGCGCTCCTGCTAATTCTACTCCAGTAGGTCCTCCACCAACAATAACAAAAGTCATAAGTCTTTCTCTTTCTTTAGAATCTTTAGTAAGCAAAGCAGATTCAAAATCTTGCAATATAAGACTTCTTAAATTTAAAGCTTCTGGAATAGATTTCATAGGAAAAGCAAAATGTTCAATATTTTTGTTTCCAAAATAATTGGTAACTGAACCAGTAGCCATAATTAAATAATCATAAAACAAGTCTCCAACATTTGTATATATTTTTTGTTTTTCTGTATTGATATAATGAACATAAGCTAGTCTAAAAAAGAAATTTTTTGTTTTTTTGATAATTGTTCTAATAGAATGTGCAATAGAATCTGGCTCTAATCCTGCTGTAGCTACTTGATATAATAAAGGTTGAAAGGTGTGATAATTATTTTTATCTATAAGTACTACTTGAAACCTATCCCTTTTTAATTTTTTTGCAACTTGTAACCCAGCAAATCCTGCACCAATAATAACGACTCTTTTTAGACTATTTACTGTTGGGATATTCATGGTTAAAAGTTTGACGTTATAAATTTATAAAAATTATATTTTCATTTTAACTAATAAATTAATAATTTTGTTAATAAAAAAATAGATCTGTATTTTTTATGACTTATTATTGGATTGTAGGGATAACATTTTTTTTTAGTGTTATTATTAGTAAAATATTAAAAAATAAATTTAGAATTTATTCTGAGTTGTATTTACACAATCACATGAGTGGAAAAGAAATAGCAGAGAAGATGTTAACTGATAATGGGATTTATGACGTCATTGTTATATCTGTTGATGGAGAATTAACAGATCATTATAATCCTATGAATAAAACAGTTAATTTAAGTGATAGGGTTTATCATGAAAAAACGGCTGCTGCAGCTGCAGTCGCCGCTCATGAGTGTGGTCACGTATTACAACACAAGTTAGGTTACAATATGTTAAAATTGCGAAATCAGTTAGTTCCTATCTTGAATTTTAGCTCAAAATTTACGAATATAGTACTCATGTCTGGACTTGCGATTTTCTATAGTTCAGGAGGAAAAAATGCATTTCTTCTAAAATTAGGAATAGGTTTGTTTTCCTTAGCTGTGATTTTTTCCTTTATAACTCTTCCAATAGAGTTCGACGCAAGTAGAAGGGCTTTAAATTGGTTAAAAACTAAAAATATAGTTTCCTATCAAGAATATAATACTGCGAAAGACTCTCTGAAATGGGCATCTATGACATATGTGGTTTCTGCATTGGGAAGTTTAGCCCAATTGATATATTTTATGTCTATTTTTACTGATAAAAAAGATGATTAGTGATTATTAGTTTCTCTTTTTTTCTTCCTTGTATTTCTTGGATTTGGACGAAGATTTCCATATGTTTTGTTTCTTATTTTTCCTCTTCTAGTTTTTTTATCTCCTTTTCCCATTTTTTTTATAAATTTTTGAAATAATTTCTTTATGTATTTTTTTTGCTTTCTTTTCTAAGAAAGAAATATCTTGGATATTTTTAATGATTATATTAGAATGTTTTATTTTTTTTCTATTAGAAATTTGAATATTGAGACGATTCAGAATTTGATCTTCTTTTAAATTATCTCTTTTCATAACTCTTTCAATCATTGTTTCTACGGGGGAAGTTAAAGTGATAATTAAATCACAGTTTTTATATGCTCCACTTTCAAATAAAATAGCAGATTCTTTGATGAAATATAAAGTTTTTTTTTGAGATAAAATCCAATTTTTGAAATCTAAAAAAACCCAAGGGTGAACAATGGAACATAACAATTTTAATGCAATAGGATCTCTAAATACTTTTTCAGATAAAAAATTTGTGTTTATTCTATTTTTTTCATAAGATTTTTTTCCAAAAATTTTTATAATATTTTTTCTTATATTCTCGATTTTGTTCATTAATATTTTTCCTCTTTTATCAGAGGAATAAACAGGAATTCCTTTTCTTTCAAAAAAAGAGGAAAATAAACTTTTTCCAGTGCCCATCTTTCCAGTAACTCCTATTAAAAAATATTTCATTTCTTTTCTATTTTAGGTGTTTTTGCACTAAAAGTATTTCCATAACGTAATTGAGTTAATTCTTTAGATATAGTATTTCTTTCAAGTTTTATTTTTCCTACAATGGTTTCTAATATATAGAAGTGATCTGTAACTTCTATAATTTTTCCATGTATCCCTGAACTCGTTACTATGTGATTCCCTTTTTTTATATTTTCTTGGAATTTCTTTTCTATTTTTTGTTTTCGTATTTGGGGACGTATCATGAAAAAATAAAATACAATAAATATTAGAGCAAACATCCAAAGAGTATTTGTTATAGGATTTTGTTGTAATATGGAAAACATAAAATAAAAATTAATATTTCTTTATAAATAATAATAAAATAAATAAACATAAGAATAAATTAATTACTTTAATCCTTTTCCTACTTTGAAAATTTTATTATTTTTATGTAACAATTTGAATACTTGATCTAGAATTCCATTAATAAAAGTTTTGCTTTTATCCATACAAAAAATTTTTGCAATTTCTATATATTCATTCATCGTTGCTTTTGGGGGAATATTTGGAAAATATAAGAATTCACAAATAGCCATTTGTAATATGATTAAATCAATTATGGCTATCCTTTCTATATTCCAATTGTTGGATATATTGCTAATTAATTCATTAAATTCCCTTTTATGAAAAATTGTGTTTCTATATAAACTAACGATAAATTTTTTACTTTCATCGTTCCTATAAACATTATACAATTTAAAATTTTTTGGAGTAGATAATTGAATAAATTGCAAAGTTTTACACACCATCATATGTGCTATATATAAGTCATTTGATCCATTTATATACAGATCTTCTATATATTCTACCAATTTTTTATTAGGAATGACAAAATTTTTGTAATATTTGATGAGAAAATTTTTATCTTTTTCAAAAGAAGAATTAGGCTCTTGAATATCCAAAAAATTGGATTCTTGTATTTCCTTTAATAAAAAAAGAACATATTGATCTTGTTTTTCCCATAAGATTTTTTCAGAATTTTTTTTCTTGTAATCATATTCCAATAAATATTTATTATTAGACAATATTTTTATTACAGAATTATATGCAATTTTTTGCACAGGACTAATTTTATTTTTAGGAATAAATCGATTTATTTTTAGTGCTTTATCTCTAATTTTTAAGATCAAATGAAGAAGCGATATATACAAATCATGCAATTCATCAATGCTTTGAAGCATGTTTTTTTCTACTTTACTTGAATCCATTTTAGATAGATGTTGAGCATATAAAAATTGCAAACTTCTTATTCTGAAATATCGCCTAATTAACATTTTTTTAAATGGCATAGATTTTTTTTATACAATAACGTAAGTCTTGCAATTTTTGCAATTATATAAATAAAAAGTGAAACTTAAAAAGTTTGTAATTTTGTGTTTTGTATGGGGGGTTTACTGTCTTTTAGTAAGAAATATTTTCGTAAATATAAATCACGTTTGTGCATGGGGTTTATATTAATTTTAATATCCAATGTTTTAACTTTGTTGCCTATTCCATATATAGGAAAATCTATTAATATCATAAAAAATATTTTCACAAGTTTTTCAAAACATGATACAAGGGATTATTCCAATTTAGAAATGAAGATCTGCATCTATACAGGTATTATATTGATAATTCCAATTATAGGTGGATTTGTAAAATATCACATGAGGCAATGTATTATTACTACATCTAGAATGATTGAATTTGATATAAAAAATGAAATATTTTCGCATTATCAAAAACTTAATTTATCTTTTTACAGAAAAAATTCAACAGGAGATTTAATGAATCGTCTTACAGAAGATGTTTCTTTTATACGACAGTATATAGGTCCAGGAGTCATGTATTTTATCAATCTTGTAGTTTTATTTTTAATGGTTATCATACAAATGTTTCGTATAGATCGAACATTAACCTTTTATGTAATATTACCTATACCAATTCTTTTTGTTTCTATTTATTATATTAGTATTTACATAACTAAAAAAAGTGAAGAAGTTCAAAATTATCAATCTATTATTTGTTCTTTTATGCAAGAAACTTTTTCTGGGATTCAAGTAATTAAATCATTTGTATCTGAAAAATTTTTTCAAGAAAAACATAAAAAAGTTATATTGGAATATCGAAATAAAAATATAGAATTGGCAAAAATTGATACCATTCTATCTTCTGTTATTATTTTTCTTATTGGAACAAGTCATTTATTAATTCTTTTTTTTGGAGGTAAAAAATATTTTAAAGGAGAAATAAGAGAAATAGGAACTATTGCAGAATTTTTTACGTATATAAATGTTTTGATTTTTCCTTTTATTATTTTAGGATGGGTGGTCTCTATTGTAGAAAGAGCGAAAGTATCACAAATACGTATTAATGAATTTTTAAAAGAAACGCCTGAAATATTTAATAATAATAATTTAATAAAAACTAAAATTTTTGGAAAGGTTCAATTTAAAAATGTTAGCTTTATTTACAACAGAAAAGACAAACCTACGAAAACTATAAGTAAAGTATCTTTTACTATTCCAAAAGGGAAAACTTTAATATTGACTGGAGAAACAGGATCTGGAAAAACGACTATAGGGAGATTGATATCCCGTTTATATGATCCTTATAAAGGAGAAATTCTTATCGATAATCTATCTTTGAAAAATCATGATCTTTATAATTTCCGAAGTAAAATAGGTTACGTCCCTCAAGAATCCTTTCTATTTTCGGATTCTATTTATAATAACATAGCTTTAGGAAGTATAGAAAAAGTGGAACCTTGTAAAGTTTATGATGCAGCGAAAAAGGCTATGATAGAAAATGATATTCTTAATTTTAAAAACGGATACGAAACTGTTATAGGAGAAAGAGGAATAACTTTATCTGGAGGTCAGAAACAAAGAATATGTATAGCTAGAGCTATTATAAGAAATCCAAGCATTCTTATATTTGATGATAGTTTTTCTGCTATAGATCAAAAAACTAGAAAATCAATCATTCGTTATATAAAAGAGGATATGAAAAATACTACTATTATCATTATTACACATGATATTTCATATATATCTGATTTTGATCTTATTATTGTTTTGAAAAATGGAAAAATATCTAAAATAGGAAATCATAGTATCTTTTTTTAAAAAAAATTATTTAGAATAATTTCAGGAAAACGTGGTATAGACCGTTTTTTTTATTTAGATTTGCTTAATTAGGAATATAATATTGTTTGAAATGGACGAAAAAGAAAATATTAAAGAAAGAAATGAAATTTGTTCACGTACTCTAAAGACTGGGAGTCGTACTTATTTTTTTGATGCAAGAGAAACTAGAGCAGGAGATTATTATTTAACTATAACTGAAAGTAAGAAAAACTTTTCTGAAACTGGTGAAGTTACTTATAAAAAACATAAAATATACTTGTATAAAGAAGATTTTTCAAAGTTTCAGAGCATATTAGATGATATGATTCGATTTATCATTAATGAAAAAGGAAGAGAAGTCATCTCAGAGCGTCATCAAAAAGATTTTAAAAATCATGCTTTTAATCAAGAAATTAAAGATGTGCAAAAAAAAACATCAGAAACGAAAAATTTTACAAATATTGATTTTGAAGATATATAATGGCAAAAGCAGTATTCATTCATTATAGTTTTTATAGTGATTTTTTAAGTTGTTATTGATTGATTTTTATGGATAACTATAGGAATATAATGAATAATATTAATACTTTTATATTTGATGTTGATGGGGTATTAACAAATTGTACTTTAAATCTATTTCCTGACGGAAATATGGTTCGTCAAATGTTTGCTAAAGATGGATATGCCATGCAATTAGCAAAAAAAAAAGGCTATAATTTGTGTATTATAACAAGGGGATCAGATTTGATGGTTTTTAGACGTCTAAGAGGTTTGAATATTCGTCATATTTATCAAGGAGTTAATAATAAAAAGAAATATTTAGATGAATATTGTCATACTTTGAATATTGCCAGGAATAGTATACTATATATGGGAGATGATATTCCAGATATGGAAATTATGAAATCTGTCGCATTGCCTTGCTCCCCGATAGATGCTGTTCAAGAGGTTAAAGAAATATCTAAATATATTTCTCCAAAAGAAGGCGGAAAAGGATGCGTAAGAGATGTAATTGAACAAACTTTAAAAATTCAAAAAAACTGGTTTTAAAAAAAAAATAGTGTCCTAAATAAGCAGACACTATTTTTTTTCTTTAACTACATCATTCCTCCCATTCCTCCACCTCCAGCTCCAGGCATTGGAGGAGTATTGATTTCCTCTTTTTTAATTTCTGTAACAACACATTCAGTAGTTAACAACATTCCAGATACTGAAGCCGCATTTTCCAATGCTACTCTAGCTACCTTAGTAGGATCTATAATCCCTTCTACTATCATGTTTTTATACTCTCCAATTTTTGCATCATAACCAAAATCTCCTTTTCCTTCGGCTACTTTAGCCACTACTACAGATCCTTCTCCACCTGCATTAGCCACTATTTGACGCAAAGGTTCCTCTAATGACCTTCTAACTATTTGTATTCCAGTATCTTGATCTGGGTTCTCTCCCATAAAATGATCTAACGATTTTATAGCACGAACTAGTGCTACTCCTCCTCCCGCTACAATTCCTTCTTCAACAGCTGCACGAGTAGCATTCAAAGCGTCATCTACACGATCTTTTTTCTCTTTCATCTCTACTTCAGATGCTGCGCCTACATAAAGAACTGCAACCCCTCCTGCCAATTTAGCAAGACGTTCTTGCAATTTTTCTTTGTCATAATCCGATGTAGTAGTTTCTATTTGAGCTTTTATTTGATCAACACGTGCTCTTATATCTTTTTTACTTCCGCCACCATTAACAATAGTTGTATTATCTTTATCAATAATAACCCTTTCTGCCTTTCCTAGCATGTTAAGTTTAACATCTTCTAGTTTGCTGCCAGTTTCTTCAGAAATTACGGTACCTCCTGTAAGAATTGCAATATCTTCCAACATAGCTTTTCTTCTGTCACCGAAACCAGGAGCTTTTATAGCTGCTACTTTCAAGGTTCCACGTATTTTGTTAACGACTAATGTAGCCAAAGCTTCTCCTTCTACTTCTTCTGAAATAATTAATAAAGGTTTTCCAGATTGTGCCACAGGTTCTAATATAGGCAGCAAATCTTTCATAGCAGCTATTTTTTTATCGGATAAAAGAATTTGCGGTTGATCAAATTCTGTTATCATTTTTTCTGTATTTGTGACAAAATAAGGAGACTGATATCCTCTATCAAATTGCATACCTTCAACTACATCTACGGATGTATCTGTTCCTTTAGCTTCTTCTACAGTAATAACTCCTTCTTTTCCTACTTTTTCAAAAGCATCTGCTATTAATGCACCAGTTTTTTCATCATTATTTGCAGAGATAGAAGCCACTTGCTTAATTTTTTCTGTATTTCCTCCAACTTCTCTAGATTGTTTTTTCAAATCCGAAATAACGACTTCCAAAGCTTTATCTATTCCTCTTTTTAAATCCATAGGATTAGCTCCAGCAGCAACATTTTTCAATCCTTCTCTAACAATAGCTTGCGCTAGAACAGTAGCAGTTGTGGTCCCATCTCCTGCGACATCATTCGTTTTAGAGGCGACTTCTTTAACCATTTGAGCTCCTAAATTCTCTATAGGATCCTCTAGCTCTATTTCCTTAGCCACGGTAACTCCATCTTTGGTTACTTGAGGACCTCCAAAAGATTTTTGCAATACCACATTACGTCCTTTTGGCCCTAAAGTTACTTTAACAGCATTAGCCAATGCATCTACACCTTTTTTTAACTTATCTCTTGCTTCAATATCAAATTTAATATCTTTTGCCATAATTTTTATATTTTTATTAGTTGTAATTTGTGGATTTATTATCCTAAAATCATATAATAGCTATAACATCAGACTCTCTCATAATAAGATATTCTTCTCCTTCCCATTTCAGTTCAGTTCCTGAATACTTTCCATATAAAACTCTGTCTCCCTCTTTTAGGATCATAGGTTCATCTTTTTTTCCATTTCCAACTGCTATTATAGTGCCTTTTTGTGGTTTTTCTTTTGCAGTATCAGGAATGATAATACCTGAAGCTGTTTTTGTTTCAGCAGGATCAGGTTGCACTAAAACACGATCTGCTAAAGGTTTAATCTTTACTTTCCCCATATTTAAAATAATTTTTAAGGTTAACGATACTTATCGTTCAAAGCCAAAAACATGCCAAATGTAAAAAATTCGAATTTTTTACATTTGTATAAAATTTAATGCCATAATGACATATTTACTGTTTGTATTTTAATAATAAATTGAAAAAAAAGTTAAAAACAAGATAATGATAGATAAGGTCCAAGTTATTTTTTCCAAAAAAATATTAGTTCTCTTTATTCCAAAAAATCTAAAATTTTTCTCCATAAAAGATTGAGAAATAAATCCTTTTTTAGGATTTTGGATCAAAATTATCCCAATAAGAAACAAACATGTTAGAATAATAAAAAATCCAATAAGTATAGTTAAATACATTAATCGTTTTTTTTACCAATTATTAAATATTCTATTGTATAATTTTACTACAAAATTTTTTGTAATTCGATCTATTATATAAGAATTATCCAGGAAAAAAACCTCCTCATGAGGAACTTTCTCTAAAATTTCAAAATTTTGAGTCCAATTTTTCTCTGGATTAGAATTATCTTTGCAAAAAATTTTTGCTTTTATTTCAATTATTTTCAATGGATAATTTTTTATTGAATGTATTTTATAATCAGTAATTTTCCCCTCTAAAAGAAGATCTCCATTTTTCAAAACTAAACCTAAAGGATTATGCAAAAGGATATAATCTTCGAATTTTTTTTTCATTTCAAATGAAAGAGATTTTCCTGGGATATTTATTTCTTCCGAAAAATTTCCAAGTTCTATTGTTTTTTCTCTTTTGGAGGAATATACATGATTAAAAAATACAGTTAAACCAGTGATAAAAATAATCAGAATTTTCTTACAGACCATATTGTTTGATTTTCCTATACAATGTTCTTTCTGAAATCCCTAACTCTCTAGCTGTTTTTCTCCTTTTTCCATTATTTTTTTTTAGAGCCTTTTGAATAAATTCTATTTCTTTTTTCTGTAAAGAAAAAGTGTTTGATTCGTTTTTATTAGTAGAATCTTCTTCTACTTCTTCATAATCAAAATCTTCATTTGTCGATGGATTTTTAGATGAATTAGAAGAATGTTCTAATCTAAATATAGAATCTTCTACTATAGATTTTACAGGATTATTGGAGGGTTTGATCATATTTCCAAAAACTTTTTCCATAAGTTGTTGATTTTCTTCTAAAAAATTATTATTAGTATTATTTTTACTTTTTATCAATTGAAAGGTTAAATTTTTTAGATTATTCAAATTTTTTCTCATGTCAAACAAAATTTTATAAAGAAAATCTCTTTCATTTGAAAAATCATGAAAGAATTGTTCGTTATTTGAACTAGAAAATGATAAAGAAGGAATATTTTCTGGAAGATATTCTTTTAATTTTTCTATAGAAATTTCACGTTTTTTTCTAACTACAGATACTTGTTCTGTTAAGTTTTTTAATTGTCTAATATTTCCAGGCCAAGGATAATTTTCTAAATACTTAAAGGCATCTTCAGTAAGTTTTATTGGAGGCATGTGATATTTTTCAGCAAAATCATTAGAAAATTTTTTAAACAATAATCTAATATCGTTCTTACGAAAACGTAAAGGAGGGACATTAATTTGTACAGTATTTAGACGATAAAATAAATCTTCTCTAAATTTTCCTTTTTGAATAGATTCTATCATATTCAAATTAGTAGCAGCTACAATGCGTATATTAGTCTTTTGTATTTGAGAAGATCCTACTTTAATAAATTCACCGGATTCTAAAACTCTAAGAAGACGAACTTGTGTAGTTAAAGGTAGTTCTCCTACTTCATCTAAAAAAATAGTTCCTCCATCTGCCCCTTCAAAATATCCTTTACGCATACTTGTAGCCCCTGTAAAAGATCCTTTTTCGTGTCCAAATAATTCGCTATCAATTGTTCCTTCTGGAATAGCCCCACAATTTACAGCTATATAAGAATGATGTTTTCTACAAGAAAATTGATGAATAATTTTTGGAATGAATTCTTTTCCTACTCCACTCTCTCCAAGAACTAATACAGAAATATCTGTAGGCGCTACTTGAACAGCTTTTTCCAAAGCTCTATGCAAGGAATATTCATTTCCAACAATACTAAATTTTTGTTTTATATTGTGAATAGATTCCATGTATGGAATGGATTTTATTATTTATTTTCATTGTCATCTATTTTTCCTATTAATGTGGCAGATGTACAATTAGTTATTTTCACAAAAACTGTTTCTCCTATCTTTGATAGCTTTTTTGGAAAAACTACCACAATATTTTGCGTATTCCGTCCATACCAATCTTGATTGTTTTTTTTGGATTTTCCTTCTATTAAAACTTCTTGTATTGTTCCCAAATATTTTTTCATTCGAAAAATAGAATGAATTCTTTGTAAATCAATAATTTCTTTTAATCTTCTTTTTTTTACATTTTCTGGAACATTATCTTTTAATTTTTTATAAGCATAGGTTCCAGGCCTAGGAGAATAAGAAAACATGTACCCATAATCATATTTCACTTTATTCATTAAGCTAATAGTTTCTAGATGATCTTCTTCTTCCTCATTACAAAAACCTGTTATAATATCATGTGAAATAGAACATTCAGGGACTATAGATCTAATTTTCTGTATTAGAGAAAGATATTTTTCTATGGTATATTTTCTATTCATCAGTTTTAATATTTTATTACTTCCTGATTGAACTGGTAAATGAATGTGTTTGCATATGTTAGAATGTTTTGAAATAACTTCTATCACTCTATCAGACATATCATGAGGATTAGATGTGGAAAATCGAATTCGCATAAATGGTATTTTTGAAGCTAATAAATCCAAAAGTCTTGAAAAATCAATTATTTTTTCGTTGCTATTATCTATTTTTATCTTTTTTTTTAAACCACCCCCAAACCAAAGATAAGAATCTACATTTTGACCTAACAGAGTTACTTCTTTATATCCCTTTTCGTATAAGTTTTCACATTCTTTAATTATAGAATATGGACTACTGCTTCTTTCTCTTCCTCTTGTAAAAGGAACTATGCAAAACGTACACATATTATCACATCCTCTTGTTATACTTAAAAAAGTGGTTATCTTTTTTTTATTATGGATAGGGACTAATATTTTCATATGTTTCATCTTGATTATCAGATAATAAAAATGGATTTTTATTTTTTTTTCATCATTCATCATAACTAAACGAATGATATCAGGTATCTTTCTATAAGAATTTGGACCTATAGAAAAATCTATTAGATTTGAATATTTTTCTGATTTTGATAAACATCCAAGAATCCCAAATAATGGAATTTTTTGATTATTTGATTTTAAATATCTTAAATTATCTAATCTTTTTTCAATAGATAGTTCTGCTTTCTTCCGTATTGCACATGTATTGAGTAGGATAATATGAGCTTTTTTTAAATTATTTGTTAATAAAAATCCATTTTTTGATAGGATTGAAATTATTATTTCAGTATCAGAAGTATTCATATGACAGCCATAACTTTCTATATAATAGAAAAATGGAGTTTTTAATGTGCTTAAAAAATTTTTTTTCATCTCATTTATAAAATTATTTATGAATGATTATAATAAAGGTAAAAAAATAAAATGTCATTATGTCATAATTGAAAAATATCCTTGAAATTTTAGGATGGAAATGGAAGATGAAGAATTTTTTTAGCCAAAAGAATCATGTTTTTGTCTCCTGTGGATTTCTCCTCCACATTAGAGAGTTTCACAACCGATATCCATTTTTTTTCCGGTAGAGCTTTTACCATTTTTATGACTATATTCATAGAAGGTGGTCCTACATCATTAGTAAAATTAGTTCCTATTCCAAAAAATGGATTTATCCTTTTTTTGCAAAAAGAGGAAATACTAGCTACTTTATATGGATCTAGGTTATCAGAAAATATAATTTTTTTTTTCAAAGGATTTATTTTAAATCTATTATAATGTTTTATAGTTTCATTAATAAATGAAATAGGATTTCCACTGTCATGTCTAATTCCTTCGAAGATATTTGCTAGTTTTTTATCGAAATTTTTGAAGAATATAGAAGAGGTATATGTATCGGATAAGGCAATTCCTAGATTCCTCCCATATATGTTTAACCAGTTTTCCATAGCTATTCGATCAGCTATATTGAACCCATATTTAGCTGCATGAAACATCACCCATTCATGCCCATGGGTTCCAAGAGGTTTAATGGAAAAAACTTGAGATAGGTGAACATTACTACTTCCCATAAAGAAAGGAGTTCCATCTTCTTTGAGAATTTTCAAAACTAATTTTTGAACTTCATAAGAATATCTTCTTCTAGTTCCATACTCTCCGATTTTAACATTTAACTTTTTGTATTCGGCTAATTTTTTTCTTGTTAGAAAAATAATCTTATTATTGGAAATACGTTTTGCTCCTGTCAAATGATAATACAATTCAGATATTATTGCCATTAAAGGAACTTCCCATAAAATAGTTCTACTCCATAATCCTTCTATATAGATTTGTATATTTTTTCCATTCTGAGATATATTAACTTCTTTTGGATCGTATTGGTATTTTTCTAAATAATCTAAATAAGAAGAGTCTAAGTAAGGACAGTTTTTTTCTAAAAAAATTCTTTCTTTATTTGATAATTTTAAGTTAGACATTTTTTTTAGATGATTTTTTAATATTTTGGAAAAATCCTTTGGAAAAGAGTGTTTTCCACGATTAATCAATTCATATTTTGCTTTTGCTGAGGGGAATAATTTTATTATAGCATTTTGCATAGTAAACTTGTAAAAGTCATTGTCTAATAAAGACCATACAATAGGGAATTCTTTCATTTTCATCAAATGCATTCTTTGGAATTCTTAAAAATTTTTTAAGATAAAATATTTGAGATTTTTAATAAATTATTATTCATAGAAATTTAATCTGAATAGTACTTTTTTTTATAGAATTAAAAAACTTATTTAAGTAGAATATTTTTCTTTTTTAGAAAAAATATTTCTCTAAATTTGCTTTTAAAACAATTTATTTTTAATATGGACAATACGAAATTATACGTTGGAAATTTATCTTATGAGATGACAGAACAAGAATTAAAAAACTATTTTGAATCTATAGGAGAAGTCACCCATGCAAAAATTATTTTTGATGAATCTACATCTAATAAAAGAAGCAAAGGTTTTGGATTTATAGAAATGTCTAATGAAGAAAACGCAAAACAGGCTATAGAAAAATTAAATGGAACAGAATTTATGGGAAGAAATATTATTGTTTCTGCAGCGAGACCAAGAGCGAAAAAAGACTATTAAATTCTTAATATTTATTATCTACGTCATCTACGTCTACATCTGTTTTTTATTATATGGAAAAAAAATAAAGAGTGAATGATTTTTCAATATGAAATAACAACGATATTTATACCAAATGTAGTAAACTAATATATGAAAAAATTATACGGAACAGGTGTAGCGTTGGTTACTCCTTTTAAAAGAGATGGAAAAATTGATTTCGAAGGGCTTGAAAAAATTGTAAAACATGTCGCAGAAAAAAAAGTAGATTATTTAGTAGTATTAGGTACTACAGCTGAAACGTCTACTTTAAAAAAGAAAGAAAAAAAAAATATAATTGAATGCGTTAAAAATATTAATCAGACAAAATTGCCCTTAATATTAGGTATAGGGGGAAATAATACAGAAGACATTATAGAAAAAATAAAGAATATAAATTTGGACGATTTTTCTGCAATTCTTTCTGTTTCTCCATATTATAATAGACCTTCTCAAGAAGGAATATATCAGCATTTTAAATCTATTGTCAATAATACGGATGCTAAAATAATTATTTATAACGTCCCTAAGAGAACTGGAACTAATATTCTTCCAGACACAGTTATTAGATTATCTAATGATTTTGAGAACATAATAGGAATAAAAGAAGCTTCTGGGTGCCTCTTACAATCTTATAAAATCATTGAGAAAAAACCAAAAAGTTTCAGTTTAATATCAGGAGATGATTTTATTACTTTACCTGTAATATTAGGAGGAGGAGATGGAGTGATTTCAGTGATTGCTCAAGGATTTCCAAAAGAAGTTTCTGAAATGGTATCTTTAGCAAAAGAAAATAAGATTCAAGAAGCTTTCTCCATTTTTTACAAGATAATCAATATGATTGAACTGATTTATGAAGAAGGAAACCCTACGGGAATTAAAACTTTATTAAAAGTTCTAAAAATATGTAATTCTTATGTCAGATTGCCATTGATAAATGGAACTTCTTTTCTAGAGAAAAAAATAAAAAAGGAGTTAAATTTATATAACTCAAATAATTAATATCAAAAATAGTATAAATCATGTTCAGTGAAAAAATACAGATAGGTTTAAAAAAACAATTAAATAGAGAATTAGAATCTTCTCAATTATATTTATCTATGGCATCTTGGGTGGAATGCAAACATGAGAGTTTGGAGGGAATCTCTAATTTTTTATATGATCATTCGGATGAAGAAAGAAAACATATGTTAAAATTAATAAGATATATTAATAAAAGAGGTGGATATGCAGATGCTTTTATGGAAAAAACTATCATTGAGAATGTTTCGTATAATTCTTTAAAAGAATTATTTCAAAAATTATTTGAACATGAAAAAATAATTTCTGAAGAAATTAATTCTTTAGTAGAATTATCTTTACAAGAAAGAGATTATTTTACTTATAATTT
This sequence comes from Blattabacterium sp. (Blatta orientalis) str. Tarazona, assembly GCF_000334405.1. Taxonomy (NCBI): domain Bacteria; kingdom Pseudomonadati; phylum Bacteroidota; class Flavobacteriia; order Flavobacteriales; family Blattabacteriaceae; genus Blattabacterium; species Blattabacterium sp. (Blatta orientalis). The sequence goes on from NC_020195.1 coordinate 219,793, forward strand.
TTTGCAATGGTATGTTGAAGAACAAATAGAAGAAGAAGCTTTGACTAAAATGATCTTATCTAAGATCAAATTAGTTGAAAAAGATAAGGCTGGATTATATTTATTTGATCGAGATATAAAAAATTTTCATCTGAATCGTGAATAATAAAATAATTTTTTTATCATTATTTATAATATTTTCTTGTTACAAAGACCAACATGTATTAAAAAATTATGATAGTCATATTTTTACTTCTTTTTTTCATAGAAATCCTTCCAATTCTAATTTTTCTAAAAATGAAATTTCAATATTGAAAAATGTTTTCAAAAATTGGAATTTTTTTTCAAAAAAGGATCTTTCTAATTTTAATGGTCATAATTCGGAAGAAGATCGTTTATTTGACCGTGGATTTAATGAATTTATTCATTCATTAAATTTTGATTTGGATCAGGCAAAAACTCATGCAGCTATTGATACTTTAAATCAATTTATCACAAAATATCCAAATAGTCAAAAAATACAAGAAATTAGGAATATTATAGTCAAACTGATAAAAAAACTTGAAAAAAGAGATTATTATATAGCTAACACTTATTTCATTATGCGTAAATATAAGGCGGCTTCAATTTACTTTAAGGACTTTGTCAAAAAATATCCAAAAAGTATCTATAAAGAAAAAGCTTTATACAAAACTTGTATTATTACATATAAAATGGCAGAAAACAAAGAAAAAGCCTTAGATTTCTTTGAAGCCTATCAAAAATATGTAAAATTATATCCTGATTCTCATTACAAAATAAAAAAATTGAAAACATATTATAAAGAATTATTGAAATTATGAATTTCAAAGAAATTAATGCTCCAATAGATACAATCACTATAGATCGTATAGAATTGGAAAAAAAATCTGAAAAAAATATATATGAAACTATTTGTATTTTAGAGAAAATTAGTGAAAAAATTAATTATTGGATTAAAGGAGATTTAGATAAAAAATTGGAAGAATTTAATCTTATGAACAAAAATAATTTAGAGGAGATTTTTGAGAATAAAGAACAAATAAATCTTTCCATATTTTATGAAAAACTTCCCAAGCCTACTTCTATTTCTATTCAATATCTGTTAGATAGAAAAATAAAAATTAATTAAAATTTTCTTTTATAATCTTCCAAAAATTTATCTAGTCCAATATTCGTAAGTGGGTGTTTTGTAAGATCGCATATAACTTTTAAAGGAGAAGTAATTGCGTGAATTCCTATTTTAGCACATTCTATGATATGTAATGGATGACGTATTGAAGCGGCTAAAATATTTGTTTCAAAATGATAATTTTCATAAATATTCTTAATGTCTTTTATCAAATTCAATCCATTATATGATATATCATCTAGTCTCCCTAAAAATGGAGATACATAATAGGAACCAGATTTTGCTGCTAGAATAGCTTGTCCTATGGAAAAAACAAGAGTACAATTAGTTTTAATATTTTTTTTTGATAAAAATTTTATAGCTTTAATTCCTTCTTCACACATGGGAATTTTTACTACAATTTTTGGATGCAAAAGTGAAAGTTTTTCACCTTCTTGAATCATATCCATATAATTTGTACTAATTATTTCTGCACTCAAGTCTTCTTCATTTTCTAAAAGATTACAAATAGATACATAATGATTCATTATTGATTCTTTATCAATAGATTCCTTAGATATTAAAGAAGGATTAGTTGTGACCCCATCTAATATTCCTAATGCTTTAGCTTTTTTAATTTCTTCTAAATTAGCTGTATCTATAAAAAATTTCATAATTGTAAAACACAATGCTAAAGAACAAATTTATGAAAAAAAAAGTTATATTTCTCAACAATGGATTTCTTCGTTCGTTAAAAATTGATAAATAAAAATCCGTAAATTTATCATTGTTATTGAATAACATAAATATTATGTATTTTGATGTTATTGTCTTAGGAAGTGGACCTGGAGGTTATGTGGCATCCATACGTGCAGCGCAATTAGGAATGAAAACAGCTTTGATTGAAAAAGAATCTTTGGGTGGTGTCTGCTTGAATTGGGGATGTATTCCTACTAAATCTCTTTTGAATACTGCTAAAGAATTACAAAAAATAAGGGAAAATAAGGATTTATTTGGAATAAAAAATCCATTAGAAATCGATTTTTCTAAAATCATATCTAAAAGTAGACAAGTAGTGGATAAAATGAGAAATGGTCTATCATTTTTAATGAAAAAAAATGGAATTCATGTTATTTATGGAAACGCTAAGTTAAAAAATGGAAAAAAAATTGATATTTTTAGAAATGGAGAAAAATTTGAAGAATTTTACGCTTCTCATATTGTCATAGCCACGGGATCTAGATCTAGAATAGATAAAAAAATTCCTCAGGATGGAAAAAAAATAATAGGATATAAAGAAGCTCTTTCTCTTCCGTTTTTGCCTAAAAGAATAATTATTATTGGATCTGGCTCTGTTGGATTAGAATTTTCTTATTTTTATCATTCCATGGGATCAAAAGTCACCATTATAGAACAATGTTCTCAACTTTTTCCAAATGGAGATGAGGAAATATCTGATCAATTAAAATCTTCTTTTGAGAAAATAGGAATTCAATGTTATGTTTCTTCTTTTGTAAAAGAAATTAATTGTTCGAATAAAGGAATTGTAGCTGATATTCATACTATTGATGGAGACTTTCTTTTGGAAGCAGATATAGTTATCTCTGCTATTGGAACAGTATCCAATATTGAGTTCATAGGACTAGAGGAAGTAGGAATTTATACTAAAAAAGGTTTTATTTCTGTAGATGAAAATTATAGAACTAATGTGGATGGATATTATGCAATTGGAGATGTAATAGAAGGACCTTCTTTAGCTCATGTTGCATCACATGAAGCCATTGTATGTATAGAAAATATAAAAGGATTAAATCCTCAAAAAATAGATTATAACAATATTCCTAAATGTGTTTATTGCTTACCTGAAATTGCTTCAGTAGGTTATACAGAAAAAGAAGCTAGGGAAAAAGGATATAAAATTCGAATAGGAAAATTTCCTTTTAGTGCTATCGGAAAATCTGTTTGTGATGGAAACACGGAAGGATTTGTTAAAGTTATTTTTGATGATAAATATGATGAATGGTTAGGTTGTCACATGATTGGAAATCATGTGAGCGATATAATTTCCGAAGTAGTGGTTGCTAGAAAGTTAGAGGCAACAAATCATGAGATAATAACATGCATTCACCCTCATCCTTCGTTAAGTGAATCTATTTTAGAATCTGTTGCTCACGCTTATGGAAAAGCTATTCATTTATAAAAATTTCTAAGTATAAGATTCATATGTTATTTATGATACATGTAGTATTATTTGGTCCACCAGGATGTGGAAAAGGAACTCAAGCAAAAATTTTAAAAAAAAATTTAGGATTCATTCATTTATCTACTGGCGTCATGTTTAGACATCATATAAAGTGCAAAACAAATTTGGGAAAAATAGTTCGTTATTATCTTAAACAAGGATTATTAGTTCCTGATCACATTACTATAAATATGTTAAATGTAGAAATAAAAAAGAATATTTCATCTAGGGGGATCATTTATGATGGATATCCTAGAACAAAAAATCAAGTTTCTTCTCTAGATAAAATATTAAAAGAGAAATCTATAGGAAAGATAGATGTGATTTTTTATTTTTCTATTGAAAAAAAATTGTTAATCAATAGATTATTGAACAGAGGAAAAACAAGTTATCGTGATGATGATACGGATATTATAACAGTTCAAAGAAGGATAGAAGAATATAATAAAGAAACTGCATGTATTTGGAATGAAGAAAAATGGAAAAATATTATTGTAAATGTCCCAGCTTCTTCTTCTATAGAAAATGTATCTCTTTTTATTAAGAAGAAAATCATGAATTTTTTTTGATGAAAGATAATTTCATAGATTTTATAAAGATTTACTGTAAAAGTGGAGATGGAGGAAAAGGAGCAATACACTTTCATAGAGAAAGATCTATAAGGAGAGGAGTATCTGATGGTGGAGATGGAGGAAAAGGAGGAAATATTATTATGCGAGGAAATTCTAATATTCATACATTTATTCATTTAAAATATAATAGACATTGGATCGCAAATTCTGGTTTTCCAGGGGGGAAAAAAAATTTAACCGGAGCTAATGGGAAAGATTTATTCATAGAAGTTCCTGTAGGAACTATCGTTAAAGATGTTAATCAGAACATATTAGCAGAAATTACTAGAAATTTTCAAGAAGAAGTTTTATTCCAAGGAGGAATAGGTGGAAAAGGAAATGCTTTTTTTAAGAGTTCGAAAAGAAGATCTCCTTATTATGCGCAATCTGGAGTAAAGACTAAGGGGAATTGGATAATTTTGGAATTGAAAATACTAGCAGACGTTGGAATCATTGGATTTCCTAATACAGGAAAATCCACTTTGCTATCCAAAATTACAAAAGCAAGACCAAAAATAGGAAATTTTTGTTTTACTACTACAATTCCAAATTTTGGAATAGTTAAAATGAATTATGATTCATTTATAGTTGCTGATCTTCCGGGAATTATAGAAAAAGCTTCGGAGGGAAAAGGATTAGGATATAAATTTTTGAGACATGTAGAACGTAATTTTATTTTGCTGTTTTTAATTTCTTCAAATACAGAAAATCATAAAATGGAATATTCAACTTTATTAAATGAATTGAAAAAATTTAATCCGAAATTATTAAATAAGAAACGTTTGTTAGCAGTTTCTAAATCAGATTTAATTGATAAGAGAACGAAAGAAGAAATAAAAAAAAATTTTCTTTTTTTAAAAGAAAATATTATTTTTATTTCTTCTTTTACAAGAGATGGACTTGTTCAGCTAAAATCGGAATTATGGAGTTTGGTTAGGGAAAATGCAAAGAGATAAAGACTACAATCCATTGAATTTTTCTATGACCATTTCTTTATCTATGTTTAATATTTTATTTTTATTTATTTCTTCTATATTAAACATGTAGTCTACAAATATTTTTTCACAGAAAGAACGTAATCCTCTTGCTCCTAAACCTAATTCAAGGGTTTTATCTATTATAATGTCTAAAACTTCATCTGTAATCTCGATGGATATTTGATCTAAATCAAACAGTTTTTTATATTGTTTAATTAAAGCATTTTTCGGTTCTATTAATATTTTTTTTAACATGATTTTGTCTAATGAATTTAAGTAAGTAATAATAGGAAACCTTCCTATAAGTTCAGGAATCAATCCGAATTTTCTTAGGTCATGCGCGGTGATATTCTTCAAAAAATTTTTTTCATTTTTGTTTTTTTTATTAGGATTAATGAATCCTATAGAAAATTGATGAATTCTATCAGATAAAATGTTTTCTATTCCGTCGAAGGTCCCTCCAGCTATAAATAAGATATTTTCCGTATTAATTGATATCATTTTTTGATCAGGATGTTTGCGTCCTCCTTGTGGTGGAACGTTAATAATTGATCCTTCTAGAATTTTTAACAAAGCTTGTTGAACACCTTCTCCAGATACATCTCTGGTGAGAGATGGATTATTTTTTTTTCTAGATATTTTATCTATTTCGTCTATAAATACAATTCCTTTTTCCGCGGAATTTACATCGTAATTTGCTGATTGCAACAATCTAGTTAAAATAGATTCTACATCTTCTCCTACATATCCTGCTTCTGTTAATGCTGTAGCATCTGCTATGGTAAAAGGAATTTTTAAAAGCCTAGAAATACTTTTAGCGAGTAATGTTTTTCCCGTTCCTGTATTTCCTATCAATAGAATATTAGACTTTTCTATTTCTACATCATTATTTTCTTCTTTATTATTAAGAAAATGAATTACACGTTTGTAATGATTATATACAGCTACAGATATAACCTTTTTCGCTTCATTTTGTCCTATCACATATTTATCTAAAAATTTTTTTATTTCTTTTGGTTTCTTTATTTCTATTATTTTTTTTTCTTCTACATTTTTTTTTTCTTTTTCTGTAGAAAATTTCCTGTGAATTATGGAGTATGTTTTTTCTATACAAAAATTGCAAATATGACCACTCACACCTGATATGAGGAAAGTTATTTCATTTTTTCTTCTTCCACAAAAATTGCATTTCAATGAATCTTCCATAAATTTTTCAAGATTCCTTTTACATAAAAAAGGAGCAAGCGAATCTACATCACATCGCTACTACCTAATTACCTTTGCTGTGTTCCCACCCTGGAGGATTTGACTAGGGAGCTGATTGTGTAGAACTTGCTCCAAGTTTGGCAAATATAAAAAAAATTATAAATTCTTTTTTATTCCAAGTTTTCAATTCGATATGAATTTTTTCTAATGAAATCTAATGAAATTATAAAATACGGAAGAGTTTTTTCACAACATTTTTTATGGAAACAAAATATGTTTTTGTTACAGGAGGAGTAACTTCTTCCTTAGGAAAGGGAATTGTATCTGCTTCTTTAGGCATGTTATTAAAGCATAGAGGTTATAAAGTCACAATTCAAAAAATGGATCCTTATTTCAATATAGATCCAGGAACCTTAAATCCTTATGAACATGGAGAGTGTTTTGTAACTAGTGATGGAGCGGAAACGGATCTAGATTTAGGACATTATGAACGTTTTTTAGACCAACAAACAACAAAAGATAATAATGTGACATCTGGGATGATATATAAAACTGTTATTGATAATGAAAGAAAAGGAAATTATTTAGGAGAAACCGTGCAGGTCATCCCTCATATAACTAATGAAATTAAAAAACGCATTAAAAAGCTTGAAAAATCCAATGATTATGACATTATTATTACTGAAATAGGAGGTACAGTAGGAGATATAGAAATTCTTCCTTATATCGAGACTGTTCGTCAGTTGAAATGGGAATTAGGAGAATCCAATGGATTGGTTATTCATTTAACTTTACTACCCTATATATCAGTAACTGGAGAAATCAAAACAAAACCTACACAACATTCTGTTAGAAATTTAATGGAGAATGGAATTCAAGCAGATATTTTAATTTGTAGAACAGAAAAACATATATCTAAAAGTATTCGTAATAAATTAGCTTTATTTTGTAATGTGAAACCAGAGAATGTTATTGAATCTATTAATACTAAAGTTATTTATGATATTCCATGTTTATTACATGTACAAAATTTTGATAAAGTAGTTTTAAATCATTTAAATTTGTCTACTTTGATTACTCCAAATTTAAAAAAATGGAAAGTTTTTTTGAAGAAACATAAAAATCCTAAATGTAGGATAAAAATTGCCCTAGTTGGAAAATATGTTTCTTTGCGTGATTCGTATAAATCTATTACAGAAGCGTTAATTCATGCTGGAACAGAAAATGAAACTTATGTAGATATAAAATGGATTTATTCCGGAATGATCAAAGAAAAAAATATAAAAGAATATTTTGAAGGAATTTCTGGAATTTTAATTACTCCTGGATTTGGAAATAGAGGGATAGAAGGAAAAATACTAGCTGCAAGATATGCTAGAGAAAATGAAATACCTTTTTTAGGTATATGTTTGGGAATGCAAATAGCAGTAATAGAGTTTGCTAGAAATGTATTGAAAATACAAAAAGCAGAAAGTTCTGAAACTAATCCAAAGACATCTCATCCAGTTATTAGTTTAATGAAAGAACAAAAAAATATAATGCAAAAAGGTGGGACAATGAGACTAGGAAATTGGAAATGTTCTTTAATAGAGAAATCTAAAATTTTTTCTATTTATGGAAAGAAAGAAATTTTTGAAAGACATCGTCATAGATACGAGTTTAATAATGCTTATTTAGAAAGTTTTTCTAATGCTGGAATGAAAGCCGTGGGAATAAACCAAGAAACAGGTTTAGTAGAAGCGATTGAATTAGATAATCATGTTTTTTTCTTAGGAGTTCAGTATCATCCTGAGTATAATAGTACAGTAACTCATCCTCATCCTTTGTTTACTTATTTTGTACAAATTTCTAAAAATCATAAATCATTTGATTATCATTATGTATGAAGGAAAAAAATTTGGATTATAATTCTACAATTGGTTTATTTCTTATATTGTTAATCTTGACTGTTTTTACATATTTTAACACATATAGCGATAAAGAATTTATATCAAATAGATTTCCAGAAAAAAGAGTTTCCTTATCTGATAAATCATCTTTCGTTTCAAAAAAAAATACAAAGAAGGATTGTGTTTTAGAAAATGAAGTTTTAAGACTAAGGATCTCTAGTTTAGGAGGAATGATAGATGAAGTTTTTTTAAAAAAATACAAAGCTTATGATTTGACTCATTTATCACATAATAAAAATCTTTACTTAATAAAAGATTCTAGTTTTTTATATAAAATGATTTTTTGGGTTAATTCTAATAATAAACATTCTAAGAAAAATTTAATCACTACAAACTCATTGTATTTTCATCCTTTTTTTTTTCAGAAAAGAGGAAAACTTATAATTCTTATAATGAGAGCTCATAATCCTTATGGTGTAGGTTTTATAGATCATATATACACTTTAAGTGAAGGAGCCCAATACCATGTAGGCTTTTATGTACGAACAGTGAATTTATTTCCTGAAAAAGGAAATAAAACTATTTCAATTAATTTAGAACAAAAAGTTTTTTCCCTAGAAAAGGATAGAAATTGGGAAAATTCTTACACACAAGTTTATTATTCTTACAAAAAGAATTCTCATTCCAAGATTCAATTTTTATCCGAAAAAAAATCGGAAGAAAAAAATATATATAATTTGAATTGGGTAGCTTATAAACAACAATTTTTGCAACAATTTTATACCAAAAAACCTTTAAAAGATTTTTTTATACGTTCTGAAAATTTTTCTTCAGGAGTTTTTTTAAAAAAAATTCAATCTAATATTTTATTAAAGATAAAAGAACATGAAGAAGTAAATATCCCTTTTCAATTATATTTTGGACCTATAGATTTTTCTTTATTGAAAAAGTTTGATCAACAAATAGAAAATATTATTCCATTTGGTTGGGGTTTTTTAAAATGGATTAATAAATATTTCTTTTTGGCAATTTTTCAATTTTTAGAAAAAACAAATTTGAATTATGGAGTAATCATTATTTTAATGACAATTGTAGTGAAATTAATATTATCACCAATAACCTATAAACAATATAAGTTAAGCGCTATGATGAAGTTGATTCGTCCAGAAATTGACGAGATTAATAATAAATTCAGGAATTCGGATCCATTAAAAAAACAAAGGGCTATGATGGAATTATATCAAAAAGCAGGAATAAACCCAATGTCTGGATGTTTTTCTGCTCTATTTCAGATTCCTATTTTTTACTCCTTATTTAAATTTTTTCCAACTTTGATTAATCTCAGAGGAAAATCTTTTTTGTGGGTGGATGATCTCACTTCATATGACTCTATTTTAGAGTTACCATTTTCTATTCCTTTTTATGGAAGTCATGTGAGTTTACTTACATTATTGTATTCATTTGCTCTTTTAGTTTATACAAAATTAAGTAATAACGTAGGCAGTAATGATACTTTAAATAATCAAAATAATGCATCCGATATGCCTTTTATATTATATTTAATGCCTATCATAATGCTTTTATTTATAAATAGTTATGCCTCTGGACTTTCTCTTTATTATTTTATATCTAATATTATTAATATTGGTTTAATTTTCTTTATTAAAAAATTTTTGTTAGATGAAAATAAGATTCGTCAGAAAATTCAAGAAAATCAAAAAAACCAAAAAAACGCCATTATTGGAAATATAGAATAAAAGAAATCATGAAAAAAAAAAGAATGGAAAAAATTTCTGATTTTTAAAAAATCAATTGTACTTCTTTTGAGAAAAAAAAATTTTTATTCTTGTTAAATTCAATCACTAAATTTCCTCTTCTTGTTATATTTCGAATAATTCCTTTAGAAAATCCATTGATTTCACAATGAATATTTTTTCTTATATAGAAAAAAGAGATTTTATCTTTCATATAAAGATGATTTACGTAATAATCTCTTATATCCGATTCTCCGTGAATTGTAAAAAGAAAATATTCTTTTTGTATGGAATAAATTATGTTATAAAATAATTTGTCTAATTCAAAATCCTTGTTAAGAATCTTTTTTAAAGAAGAAGCTTTAAATTTAGAATTAAATTTTAATTGATTAACATTTAATCCTATTCCGATAATTGTTGTATGTATTTTCTTATTAAGAACTTTATTCTCAATTAGTATTCCTCCTATTTTTTTGTTCATTAGAATAATGTCATTAGGCCATTTAATCCAAATGAATTCGCTATAACTAAATAAAGTTTTATGAATAGCGTTACTTACAATCATATTCATTACATATCCTTTATCAATAGATAAGGGAATCGATTTAAAAAAAATGCTGAAAGTTAAATTTTTTTCTTTTTCTGTTTCCCATAAATTATTACCTACTCCTTTTCCATTTGTTTGATGCATGGACCAAATAACAGTCCAGTTATTCATACATTTTGAAATTTTCCTTTTTATGTATTGATTAGTAGAATCTACTTTTTGTAGAAAAATTAAATATATTGGCCAAATAAATCTTTTCAAAATATTTTATGTTGAAAAATTTAACTTCTTTAAAGTGAAAACCTTATTTTTGTTTTTGAGTTAGTTAGTAAAAAACGCTTAACAAGTAAATTACTAGAATATTTCTACTAAAAAAATCCGTTTTGCTATTAAAAAAAATTATAGAAGGGATTCAAATAGTAAAAGGTGAAGATATTTCTGTTTTAAACTTAAAAAATAGAAATAATTTTGTTTGTGACTATTTTGTTGTTTGTAATGGAGAATCTAAAAATCAAGTTTATGCTATATATAAATCCATAGAAAAGATTACAATTGAAAAGTTAAAAAAAAAACCCTGGCATATAGAAGGTTTAAAAAATAGAGAATGGATATTGATAGATTATGTTTCTATTGTTGTACATGTTTTTCAAAAAAGAGTCAGATTATATTATAACATAGAAAATATTTGGACAATAAATTTATAGCCATGCTTGATTTATATTTAAATAAATGAAGAAAACCTATGATAGATAAAAAAGTAAAAAGTAAAAACAACTTTTTTTGGATATATGCAATTATACTAGCCATATTTCTAGGGATATTTTTCTTTAAATCTTCTTTTTCTAATCCTAAAAAAATAGATCAGGACACTTTTTTTGATATTCTTATGAAAGGAGAAGTACAAAAAATTATAGTAAAACATAGGGAAATTGTACATGTTTATTTAAAAAAAGAATTTTTGCCATCTCATGATATTCTTCATTCACCACATGATATAATAAAAAATGATCGCAAAAAGAAGTTTATTTCGCATCCTTTACAATACGAATTTGAAATAGGAGATTTACAGTTTTTTCAGAAAAAATTTGAAGAATATAAAAAAAAATATAATCTGGATACTCTTATTGATTTTAAAAATCAACAAGAATATACTATTACAAAATTTTTTTTTGATTATGGGATATTCTTTATTTTGCTGATTATCTTCTGGGTTTTTGTTTTTCGTAGAATTGGAGCTACTGGAGGAGGTCCTGGAGGGCAAATATTTAATATTGGAAAATCTAGAGCTAAGTTATTTGATGAAAATGATAATGTGAAAATCACATTTAAAGATGTTGCTGGTTTGGAAGGTGCCAAAGAAGAAGTACAAGAAATTGTAGAATTCTTGAAAAGTCCTCAAAAGTATACTAAGTTAGGAGGAAAAATTCCGAAAGGCGCCCTTTTAATAGGACCGCCTGGAACTGGAAAAACTTTATTGGCAAAAGCTGTAGCTGGAGAGGCAAAAGTTCCTTTTTTTTCCTTATCTGGTTCTGACTTTGTAGAAATGTTTGTAGGAGTAGGAGCTTCTAGAGTAAGAGATTTATTTGAAAAAGCAAAAGATAAATATCCCTGTATCATATTTATTGATGAAATAGATGCCATAGGAAGAGCTAGAGGAAAAAGTAGTATAGCAGGATCTAATGATGAAAGAGAAAACACTTTAAATCAGCTACTTACAGAAATGGACGGATTTGGGACTCACACAAATGTTATTGTGTTAGCTGCTACAAATAGATCTGATATATTAGATAAAGCGTTGCTTCGTCCAGGTAGATTTGATCGTACTATATTAGTAGATCTTCCGGAATTGAATGAAAGAAAAGAAATATTTCGTGTTCACTTACAAAGGCTTGTATTATCTAATAAAGTTGATATAGTTTTTTTAGCTAAACAAACCCCAGGATTTAGTGGAGCAGATATAGCAAACATTTGCAATGAATCGGCTCTTATCGCAGCGAGAAAAAATAGATCCAAGATAGAAAATCAGGATTTTTTAGACGCCATAGATCGTATTATAGGAGGACTGGAAAAAAAGAATAAAATAATAAAACCAAATGAGAAAAAAAGAATAGCTTATCATGAAGCGGGACATGCTACTGTAAGTTGGTTATTAGAACATGCGGCTCCTTTAGTCAAAGTGACTATTGTCCCAAGAGGAAAATCTTTGGGATCCGCTTGGTATCTTCCAGAAGAAAGACAACTTACCACTCCAGAACAAATGAAAGACGAAATTTGTGCTCTATTAGGAGGGAGATCTGCAGAAGAAGTTATTTTCAGCAGTATTTCAACAGGGGCATTGAATGATTTGGAAAGAGTTACAAAACAAGCACAATCTATGGTAGCTATTTTTGGGTTAAATGATAGAATTGGAAATATTTCTTATTATGATTCTACGGGGCAAAGTGAATTTTCTTTTTCAAAACCTTATAGTGAAAAAACAGCACAAATCATAGATGAAGAAATCTCGAAAATTATTGCTGAACAATATCAAAGAGCAAAAAATCTATTAAAAAGTAATGAAAAAAAATTATCTATGCTAGCTAATGAACTTCTAGAAAAAGAAGTGATCTTCAGGGAAGATTTGAAAAAAATTTTTGGAGAAAGACCTTTTTCCGAGGATTTAGGAGATATTTTTACTTCAGTAAGTAATCTTCCTTCTTCTTAAAAAATATTGTTAATGAAGAAAAAAAAGAAATTAGACTTTCTGATAAGATTTTTCACCGGATTGATTTATGTTTTTTTAATCATTTTTTCTATAAAAGAAGGAGAAAAGATTTTCAGAATTGTGATGATGATATTATCTTTTTTTTGTTTATTTGAATTTTTAGTTATTTTAAAAACGAATACTTTTTTGATTAAAATAGCTTCATTTTTTATACTTTTTTCTATATTTTTAGATTTTTTAAGAAAAGAAGGTTTAATTTTATATATTATATGTTTTATTCCTTATTCTATAATATTTTTTACCATTCAATTATTTTCTAAAACTTCTTCTCATAAAGAAAAAATCACACAAATCAGCCATTTAATTTTCGGTTTCGTATACATAATTATACCTTTTCTGTTGGCTTCTTATATATATACTATATATGGAGGAAGAAAATTAATTTTGGGAACTTTTATTTTAATATGGACTAATGACACATTATCCTATTTAATAGGAAAAAAGTGGGGAAAGAGAAAAATAGCTGTATCTATATCTCCTAAGAAATCTTTGGAAGGATTTATAGGAGGTTTATTTTTTTGCTTGATTTTTGGTTTCTTTTTATATAAGATATGGGGGGAAAAATATTGGTTCATTTTAGCTATTTCTATCCCTATCTTTGCAACTATTGGAGATCTAGTAGAATCTACTATTAAAAGATCTTATAGTGTCAAAAATTCAGGAATCTGGTTTCCTGGACATGGAGGATTTTTAGATAGATTAGATAGCTTTATATTTGTAATACCTATTATAGCTACAATAGCTGCTGGGGTTACTCATTTTTTATAGTAAAAGAATTTTTATGATTCATAAGGAAGGTTTTCCTTTTTTAATCTATGCATTAATTCTAATATTAATAGGGGTTTCTATTTCAGCTATTTTATTCTCTAAGTTTCTTAATTTATTTATTTTTTCATTTTCTATTATGTTGTATTGTTTTCTTATTTCTTTTTTCAGAAATCCTAAAAGAATAATATCTATAAGTCATTATAAAGATGAAAGTAAAGTACTTTCTCCTGCTGATGGAAAAGTCATAGGAATAAAAAAAACTTTGGAAAACGAATTTATAAAGAAAAAATGTATATGCATATCTATTTTTATGTCTCCTTTTGATGTTCATATAAATAGATTTCCAGTATCTGGAAAAATAATTTATGCAAAATATCATCCAGGAAAATACTGGTTAGCATGGGATAAAAAAGCTTCATTAAATAATGAACGTACCACTACTGTGGTAGAAACGAGAACAAAAAAAGAAATCCTATTTCGACAAATAGCAGGATTTTTAGCCCGTCGTATAGTTTTTTATGCAAAAAAAAATTCTCTAGCAAAAAAGGGAGAAGAATTTGGATTTATTAAGTTTGGATCCAGAGTAGATATTTATTTGCCGTTAAATACCTTTGTTCTCATAAAAAAAGGAGAGAAAGTAATTGGCGGAAAAACTGTTATTTCTATTATTCCACAATAATAATTCTACTCCTTTTTCTAAATCTAATCTTCTAACAAAAAGAGAAAAAATGTTTCATTTTACTTCTTCATAATCCACATCCTGTACATTCTCATTTCCTTTGTTTCCTTTATTATTTTTTTCTTCATTTTCAGAATTATCTGTATGACTCTTTGTTTTGGAAGCCGCGTAGATTTCTTGCGAAGCATTTGTCCAAGCTTCGTTTAATTTTTTCATACAAATTTCAATTTTCGAAAAATCTTTTTTAGAATACGCTTGTTTTAATTCTTCCAAAGAATTTTCTATATTTTTTTTATTATTATCAGATAATTTATCTCCATAATCTTTTAATTGTTTTTCTGATTGAAAAATTTGATTATCTGCGACATTTAATTTATCTATTTCTCCTTTAATTTTTTCATCTTTTTGAGCATTTTCTTCTGCTTCTTTTTTCATTTTTTCTATTTCATCTTGACTTAATCCAGATGAAGTTTCAATACGTATAGATTGTTCTTTTCCTGTTCCTTTATCTTTTGCGGAAACATGAAGTATTCCACTGGCATCAATATCAAAACTTACCTCTATTTGAGGGGTTCCTCTAGGAGCAGGAGGAATATCTACTAAATCAAATCTCCCTATTTCCTTATTATCATTAAACATAGGTCTTTCTCCTTGTCCTACTCGGATAGTTACTGCAGACTGATTATCTGCTGCTGTAGAAAAAACCTCTGATTTTTTAGTAGGAATAGTAGTGTTTGATTCAATCAGTTTCGTAAAAACACCGCCTAATGTTTCAATTCCTAAAGATAAAGGAGTTACATCAAGTAACAAGACGTTTTGAACATCTCCAGTTAAAACACCTCCTTGTATAGCCGCCCCAATAGCAACTACTTCATCCGGATTAACCCCTTTGGATGGTTTCCTTTGAAAAAAATTTTCAACTCCTTCCTGAACCTTAGGAATCCGAGTCGATCCTCCTACCAAAATAACCTCATCAATATCTTTAGTAGTTAGTCCAGCATCCTTCAAGGCTTTAGTACAAGGATTAATGGATCTACGTATTAAATTCTCAGACAATTGTTCAAATTTAGCACGAGTTAATGTAAGAACTAAATGTTTTGGACCTGATTCTGTAGCTGTAATGTATGGTAGATTAACCTCTGTTTGAGTAGAAGAAGATAATTCAATTTTTGCTTTTTCTGAAGCTTCTTTTAAACGTTGTAATGCCATAGGATCTTTTCTTAAATCTATTCCTTCTTTAGATTTAAATTCATTCGCGAAGTAATCTATGATAACTTGATCAAAATCATCTCCTCCTAAGTGAGTGTCTCCATTAGTAGAAAGAACTTCAAAAACTCCATCTCCTAATTCCAGTATGGAAACATCAAAAGTCCCTCCTCCTAGATCATATACCGCTATTTTTTTATTTTGATTGTTTTTATCTAATCCATATGCCAATGCAGCCGCAGTAGGTTCATTAATAATTCTTTCTACTTGTAGTCCAGCTATTTCTCCTGCTTCTTTAGTAGCCTGTCTTTGAGCGTCATTAAAATATGCAGGAACAGTGATCACTGCTTTATTCACTTCTTTTCCTAAATAATCCTCAGCAGTTTTTTTCATTTTTTGAAGAATCATAGCAGATATTTCTTGAGGAGCATATAACCGATTTTCTATATCAACACGAGGTGTATTATTTCCTCCTTTTACTACTTTGTAAGGAACATGTTTTAATTCTTCCGTTATTTCAGAATACATCCTCCCCATGAAACGTTTGATCGAGAAAACAGTTTTTTGTGGATTTGTAACTGCTTGTCTTTTTGCAGGATCTCCTATTTTTCTTTCTCCACCTTCTACAAAAGCTACTATAGATGGAGTAGTTCTTTTTCCTTCTGAATTAGGTATAACAACAGGATCATTTATCTCCATGACGGAAACACAAGAATTTGTTGTTCCTAAATCTATTCCTATAATTTTACTCATTTTTATTACATTTTTTTCATATAAACTTTCACACTCCAATCATTATGCCATAATGAAGTTATAGAATCTATGACAAAAATAAGCTTTTACATCAATAAAGAAATTGAGTTTTTATATGACAAAAAGTCACTAATATTAAATTTTTTTTGAAAAAATCTTATATTACAGTTAAAATTGAAAAATGGATTCGTTGAGTTTTAAAACTATTTATGGGAAAAAAAGTTCTGTTGAGGAAAAAATTTGGGTGATAATGGATGCATCTCATCAGTGTCTTGGACGTTTTTCTTCAAAAGTAGCATTAAGAATACGAGGAAAACATAAACCTAGTTTTTCTCCAAATGTGGATTGTGGGGATCATGTTATTGTGATTAATTCTGAAAAAATTAAACTAACTGGAAAAAAATGGAATTACAAAAAATATGTCCGTTATACTGGTTATCCTGGAGGAAAGAAAATTTCCTCTGTAAAAGAAGTTTTTAATAAAGATTCAAGATTATTAATCTACAAAGCGGTTAAGGGGATGCTTCCAAAAAATCGTTTAAGACATCAAATAATTAAAAATCTTCATATTTATCAGGGATCAGAGCATAAACATCAGGTACAAAAACCTATTTTAATCAAATAAACTTTTAAGAATGATAATACATTCCATAGGAAGAAGGAAAAGATCTCTTGCTAGAGTATACTTAGAATCAGGAGAAAAATTATCTATTTCAATAAATTCTAAAAACTTAGAAAATTATTTTCCAAAAAATGTTCACGGAAAAATTTTGTATCCATTAAAAAAAATAGATAATAAAAAATTTAACATAAAAATTAAAGTTAATGGAGGAGGTTTTAACGGTCAAGCTGAAGCTATTCGTTTAGCTATATCTCGTGCTCTTTGTAAATTGGATTCAAATAATAGAAGCTTATTAAAAGATGAAGGCCTTTTAACTCGTGATTCTAGAGAAGTTGAAAGAAAAAATTTGGTAAAAAAAAGCAAGGAAAAAATTTCAGTTTTCAAAACGTTAGAAAATCAGAACAAAAATGGAAAAAAAAATTAATACTCAAGATTTATTGAAAGCTGGAGTTCATTTTGGACATATTGCACGTAAATGGAATCCGAATATGCGTCCTTTTATTTTTATGAAAAAAGGAGGAATTCATATTATCGATTTATCAAAAACTATCACAAAATTGGAAGAAGCCTGTATAGGTTTAAAAAAAATAGTATCTATGGGAAAAAAAATTTTATTAGTAGGTACGAAAGCACAGGCTAAGGAAAAAGTCCTTTTCTATGCTAGAAGTGTAAATATGCCTTGTGTTACAGAAAGATGGTTAGGAGGTTTTTTAACAAATTTTGCAACTATTCGTAGATCTGTGAAAAAAATGAACAATATAGAAAAAATGAAAAAAAATGGAACATTTGATACTTTATCTAAAAAAGAACGATTATTAATAAGCAGATTATATGCAAAATTGTACAAAAATTTAGGGAGTATATCTTCAATGAACCACTTACCTGGTGGAATTTTTTTAGTAGATCCATATAAAGAAAAAATAGCTTTATCGGAAGCCATGAAATTAAATATACCTGTTTTTGCTATGGTAGATACAAATACAAATCCAAATGGAATTCAATTTCCTATTCCATCTAACGATGATTCTTCCAAATCTATTGATATCATTCTAAAATTCATAACAAAAGCTATTCAAGAAGGCTTTTCTTCGGTAGGGAAAACAGATAGGAACGAATTAAAAAATGGAAAAATATCTGAAAAATCATGAAAATTCCAGCTACTCAAATAAAAAAGCTTAGAGAATTAACTGGAATTGGAATCATGGATTGCAAAGAAGCTCTAATAAAGTCTGAGGGGAATTTCGATAAAGCCATTAATTTTTTAAGAAAAAAAGGAGAAAATATTGCTACACAGCGTTCTTTTTTAGAAGTCAAAGAAGGAGCTTTACATTCTTCTATTAATTATGATCAAACTTTTGGAGTTACTATTGGATTGAGTTGTGAAACTGATTTTCTTTCTAAAAACAAAAATTTTTTGGATTTCTTATCCATGTTATCGAAAATTTCTTTGTTATATAACAATAAAAAAAAGTTCTTATCTAGTTCTTATCGTGGAAAAACGATTCAAGACTTGATTATAGAAAAAATGGGGGTAGTAGGTGAAAAAATAGAATTGAAAATATTTGAAAGAATAGAATCTCCATTTGTCGCAAGTTATATTCATAATAATCAAAAAATAGCCACTTTAGTGGGTTTTTCTTCTCCTGAAGGAATTAATTCAACTATGGCTAAAAATATTGCTATGCATATCACTGCTATGAATCCTATAGCTATAGATGAGAAAGGAATTTCGAATTCTGTTATAGAAAAAGAGAAGGAAATTGTTTCATATCAGGTAGAAAAAGAAAATAAACCAAGTGACATAAAGAAGAAAATCATTTTAGGAAAGATTAGGAAGTTTATATTGGAAAATACTCTTCTCAATCAGAGATTTATAAAAGATAACAAAATTACTATTCGAGAATATATAAATAAATTTCATAAAAATTTGAAGATAAAGATTTATAAGAGGATTACTTTTCCGTAAAAAAAATGAAAAAATTAATATTGATCATATTAGACGGATGGGGTTTATCAAATAAAAATTCTTTTTATTCTGCTATTAATCAAGCAAATACACCTTTTATAGATTCGTGTTACCAACAATATCCTTTTAGCAAATTACATGCTTCTGGAATTCCTGTGGGATTACCTGATGGTCAAATGGGAAATTCTGAAGTAGGTCATATAAATTTAGGATCTGGAAGAAAAGTTATTCAAAGTTTAGAAGAAATAGATGAATCCATCAAAAATAAAATTTTTATGAAAAAAATTAATCCTATACTGGATTATGTGATATCTTCTGGGAAAAAAATCCATTTTTTTGGACTATTATCTGATGGAGGAGTTCACTCACATATAAATCATCTTTTTGCTTTATTGGATGCTTCCTATGAAAAGAACATTAAAAATGTATTTATACATGCATTTACAGACGGACGTGATTCTTCTCCTAGAAGTGGAATAAAATATATAAAAAAACTGTTAGAAAAAACAAAAAGATCCGTGGGAAAATTATCATCGGTTATTGGGAGATATTATTCCATGGATAGAGATAAAAGGTGGGAAAGAACTAAAATAGCATATGATGCTCTTGTTCATTCTAAGGGTTTTTATACTGATAACATTCTAGAATGCATGAACTCTTTTTATGATAGAGGGATAACTGATGAATTTATAACTCCCATAATAGTTGGAGATCATTCTGGAAATCATTTTTCCAGAATAGAAAAAGGAGATATTGTTCTTTGCTTTAATTTTCGTTCAGATCGTTCAAGACAGATTACTGAATTACTAACGAATAACAGTAATAATAGTTCTTCTTTAAATGTAAAAAAGATGAATTTATATTATGTAACAATGACGTGTTACAATTCTGTATATAAAGATATTTATGTTCTTTTTAGAAAAAAAAATTTGTCAAATACATTGGGAGAAATATTAGAAAAAAATGGTAAAAAGCAAATTCGTATTGCTGAAACAGAAAAATATCCCCATGTAACTTTTTTCTTTTCAGGAGGTCGTGAAAAACCTTTTAATGGAGAAACTCGTATTTTATGCGAGTCTCCTAAAATTTCGACTTATGATTTAAAACCAGAAATGAGTGCAAAAAAAATAATGAATAAAATTATTCCTGAATTAAGGAGAAAAGAAACGGATTTTATATGTTTGAATTTTGCTAATCCGGATATGGTAGGTCATACTGGAAAAATGCTTGAAACTATCAAAGCCTGTGAATTTGTTGATAATTGTACGAAAGTTTGTTCTGAAGAAGCCATAAAAAATTCGTATACAGTTGTTATAGTTGGAGATCATGGAAATGCTGACTGCATGATTAATCTAGATGGGAGTCCTAATACCACTCATACAAATTCCTTAGTTCCTTTCATTCTTTTAGATCCAACATTTAGAAAGAAAAATGTATTAAGAAGTGAAGCTATTTTATCTGATGTTTCTCCTACTATTCTTCAATTAATGGGATTACCTAAACCTTGTATAATGAGTGGAGATTCTATAATAAAAGTATTATGATAAAAACCATTGAAGAAATAATTCTTATCAAAAAAAGCGCATTATTAGCATCTAAAACATTGGGAATGTTAGCTAAAGAAGTGAAACCTGGCATAAATACACTTTATTTAGATCATCTTGCAGAAAGTTTTATTCGTGATCATGGCGGAATTCCAGCTTTTTTAGGTCTATATGATTATCCAAATACTTTATGTGTTTCTCCTAATTCTCAAGTTGTACATGGGGTCCCTAATCAAGAACCTTTATGTCATGGGGATATATTATCTATAGATTGCGGAGTTTACATGAATGGTTTTTATGGAGAACATGCCTATACATTTGAGGTAGGAAAAGTTCCAAATACTGTTAGAAAATTTCTTAATCGTTCAAAGGAATCTTTGTATATAGGTCTATCTAAATGCAAACAGGGGAATTTTATTGGAGATATAGGTTACTCCATACAATCTTGCATTGAAAATTATGGATATAGTGTGGTAAAAGATCTTGTTGGACATGGTTTAGGAAAAAAAATGCATGAAGATCCTCAAATTCCTAATTTTGGGGAAAAAGGAAGAGGGTTAAAATTAGAAGAAGGTTTTGTTCTATCGATAGAACCCATGGTCAATAGAGGAACTCCAGGAGTTATTTTTCATGATGATGGATGGACTGTGACCACTTCAGACAAAGATATATCAGCACATTTCGAACACAATGTAGCTATTGTAGATGGATATCCATGTTTACTTTCTACTTACCGTTACATATATCAAGAACTTAATATTCAATCTTTGGAAGAGGTCCCTTTTCAAAACGAAAAAATTAATTAATTTTATTTTTTGTAATTTCTTCTTAAATAATATAATTTGCGTTCTAATTCTAAAAACATATGCCTACCATACAACAATTAATTAGAAAAGGTAGATCTTCCATTTCTAAAAAGAGGAAATCCATAGCTTTGGGATTTTGTCCTCAACGAAGAGGAGTCTGTATACGTGTTTATACTACTACTCCAAAAAAACCAAATTCTGCTATGCGTAAAGTAGCTCGTGTTCGTTTTACAAATGGAAAAGAGGTTATTAGCTATATTGCTGGAGAGGGACATAATCTTCAAGAGCATTCTATAGTTTTGGTGAAAGGAGGAAGAGTAAAAGATTTACCAGGAGTAAAATATAAGATAATACGTGGAGCTAGGGATACAGCTGGAGTAAATGGAAGAAAAAAAAGTAGAAGTAAATATGGAGCTAAAATAGAAAAGAAGAAATAAAAAAATGAGAAAGACGAAAAGAAAAAGAAAAGTATATTTTCCTGATCCAAAATTTAACGATTCTCTGGTAACACGATTTGTTAATCATTTGATGAAAAATGGAAAAAAAAACTTAGCCTATAAAATATTTTATAAGGCTATGGAAAGAATAGATTCCATAAAAGAAAAGGAAGAAAAATCTGCATTAGAAATATGGAAAGAAGGCTTAAAAAATGTAATGCCTTATGTAGAAGTAAGAAGTCGTCGTATGGGAGGTGCTAATATTCAAGTTCCCGTTCCTATTTCTTCTAATAGTAAAATAACCAAAGCCATGAAATTGCTTATATCTTGTGCTTCTATTAGAAATGAAAAAACAATGGCTAGTAAATTAGCTTCTGAAATATTTGATGCTTTTCGAGAACAGGGAGAAGCAGTAAAAAGAAAAGAAAGTATACATAAAATGGCTGAAGCCAATAAAGCTTTTTCACATTTTAGATTTTAATTAATATCATGTCAAAAGATTTAAAGTATACAAGAAATATAGGTATAGCAGCACATATTGATGCAGGAAAAACAACAACTACAGAAAGGATTTTATTTTATACAGGAATCAATCATAAAATTGGAGAAGTTCATGATGGAGCAGCGACTATGGATTGGATGTTGCAAGAACAAGAACGTGGAATCACCATTACTTCTGCCGCAACATGTTGTAATTGGATTTATAAAAATAAGAAATATCAGATAAATATTATTGACACTCCAGGTCACGTTGACTTTACAGTAGAGGTAGAAAGATCTTTAAGAGTATTAGATGGAATGGTGGTATTATTTAGTGCAGTTGATGGTGTAGAGCCTCAATCAGAAACAGTATGGAGGCAAGCAGATAAATATGATATTCCTAGAATTGCTTTTGTAAATAAAATGGATCGTCAAGGAGCTGATTTTTTCAATGTTTGTTTGCAAATAGAAAAAATGTTAGGGGCAAATTCTGTTCCATTGCAAATTCCTATTGGGTCTGGAGATGATTTTAGAGGAGTTGTAGATTTAATAGCCAATAAAGCCATTGTTTGGGATGATAATAATTATGGAGTAACATTTCAAGAAATACCTATTCCATATGAAATGAAAAATATGGTAAATGATTATCATAATAAACTGATTGAATCCTTGTCGGAACATGATGATTCTATTATGGAAAAGTTCTTATATGATAATTATTCTATTTCAGAAGATGATATTATTTCTTCCGTTCAAAAGAACACTATCAAAATGAAAATAATCCCTATATTGTGTGGTTCTTCTTTTAAAAATAAAGGAGTGCAAGCTATGTTAGATGCTGTGTGTCGTTATTTGCCTTCTCCGTTAGAAGTGAAAGACATAGTAGGAATTCATCCGATCAATCAAACAAAAGAAACAAGAAAACCTAGTGAAAAAGAGCCATTTTCTGCTTTGGCTTTTAAAATATCCAGTGATCCTTTCGTAGGTCGTTTAGCTTTTTTTAGAGTATATTCCGGAAAGATTAACGCGGGATCATATAGTTTGAATACAAGATCTGGAAATAAAGAACGCATCTCTCGTATATATCAGATGCATGCTAATAAACAAAACCCTATTTGTAAAATAGGCGCTGGAGATATTGCAGCGGTAGTAGGATTTAAAGATATTAAAACGGGAGATACATTATGTGATGAAAAATTTCCAATTCTTTTAGAAAATATCTCTTTTCCAGAACCAGTGATTGGTTTAGCTATAGAACCTAAGTTTAAATCAGATATAGATAAGATGAGTTTTGCATTATCTAAATTAATGGAAGAAGATCCAACTTTTCAAGTTCGTACAGATAATTATACAGGACAAACTATTATATCTGGGATGGGAGAGTTGCATTTAGAAATCCTTGCAGATAGAATGAAAAGAGAGTTTAAAGTAGAAGTAAATCAAGGGAAGCCGCAAGTAGAATATAAAGAAGCTCTAACAGATGTAGTAGAACACAGGGAAATTTATAAAAAACAAACAGGAGGTCGTGGAAAATTTGCAGATATTTTGTTTCGTTTAGAACCAGGTAATCCTGGGAAGTGTGGTTTAGAATTTATCAATAAAATAAAAGGTGGAAATATTCCAAAAGAATACATTCCATCTATAGAAAAAGGATGTAAAGAAATGATGAAAAATGGACCTCTTTCTGGATATGAAATAGAGAGCGCTAAAATCACTATTTTAGATGGCTCTTATCATCCAGTAGATTCTGATCAGTTGTCTTTTGAAATAGCAGGAAAATTGGGGTTCAAAGAAGCGGACAAAAAATCGAAGCCTATTTTATTAGAACCGATTATGAAATTGGAAGTATTAGTTCCAGAAGAAAATATGGGAGATGTTATAGGGGATTTAAATCGTAGAAGAGGAATAGTTCAAAATCTGAGTAATCGTGGAAATATAAAGATAATTCAAGGCCTAGTTCCATTATCTGAGATGTTTGGATATGTAACGGTATTAAGGACTCTTTCTTCTGGAAGAGGAACATCTACTATGGAATTTTATCATTATGATGTAGTTCCAAGGAATATTTTGGATAACATTATCATAGGGAATGATAAATATAGAGAGTATGATAAAAAAGTAAAAAAAAATAGAAAAAAATTAACAATATCAATACCATGGGTCATGATATAAAAATTAAATTGAAATCTTATGATTATAATTTGTTAGATAAGTCAGCTGAAAGAATTGTAAATTCTGTTCTTCCTACAGGAGTCGTGCTTAATGGTCCAGTTCCATTACCTACCGAAAAGAAGATATTTACAGTATTACGTTCTCCTCATGTTAATAAAAAATCAAGAGAACAATTTTTACTTCCTACTCATAAAAGACTTTTACAAATTCACAATGCTTCATCTAAAACAGTGGATGCGTTGATGAAGTTAGAATTGCCGAGTGGAGTAGAAGCAGAAATTAAAGTATAATAAAAATGTTTGGTTTAATAGGTATAAATCTTGGAATGACTAGTCTTTTTTCCAAGAATGGAGAAAATATTCCATGTACTATTATAAAAGTAGGTCCTTGTTATGTTATTCAGGTAAAAACAATGGAGAAGGATGGTTATTCTTCTATTCAATTAGGAATAATCGATAAAAAAGAAAAACATACAACTAAAGCTTTACAAGGTCATTTTAGAAAATCTGGGGTTTTTCCGAAAAAAAAATTGTTAGAATTTAAAGATGTTTTGATCCCTTCTATAAAATTAGGTAGTCAAATAAATATAAATTCTTTCGTAGAAGGAGAATTGGTAGATGTAAGAGGAATTACTAAAGGAAAAGGATTTCAAGGAGTAGTAAAAAGACATAAATTTTCAGGTGTAGGAGAGAGAAGTCACGGACAACATAATAGATTGAGAGCACCTGGATCTGTTGGAGCCGGTTCCGATCCATCTAGAATTTTTAAAGGAAAGAAAATGGCTGGAAGAATGGGAGGAAAACATGTAACTATTAAAAATTTAACAATATTGAAAATTGATGTAACTGAAAATATTTTTATATTAAATGGATCGGTCCCTGGTAATAGAAATTCATATTTAATGATTAAGAAAAAAAAATGGAACTAGAAATTTTAGATATTAAAGGAAATTCTACTAATCGTAAAGTTCTATTTAATGAAAAATTTTTTTCTAAAAAATCTTATGATCATCCTATCTATTTAGAAGTAAAAAGGTATCTGTCTGCACAACGTCAAGGAACTCATAAATCTAAAGAAAGAGGAGAAATATCTGGAAGTAGAAGAAAATTACATAGACAAAAAGGAACTGGCGGTTCTAGAAAAGGAGATATAAAAAATCCTATCTTTAGAGGAGGAGGACGTGTTTTTGGTCCTGTTCCTAGAAAGTATTTTTTGAAAATCAATAAATTAACAAAAAATTTGGCAAAAAAAAATATTATAGAATATAAATTAAAAACAAATAAAGTAAAAATCATAGAGGATTTTCAATTGAAAAAACCTAAAACTAAATTGGTTTTAAACATATTAAAATCATTACAGTTAATGAATGAAAAATTATTGATGATTGTAGAAAAAGCAGATAGAAATTTATATTTATCTGCTAGAAATTTAAAAAATTTTCAGTTGTTAAACGTAGAAGAATTGAATAGTTATTCTTTATTAAATTCTTCATATGTTATACTTTCTGAAAAGTCGGTAAAAAGAATAGAAAGAATTTTAAATATTTCATAAATTGCGAATTCTATGATTTTGATTAAACCTTTTCTTACAGATAAATCTTCTTTGAAAGAAGAAAATTCTTGTTATACATTCTCTGTATATATTGATTGCAATAAAAATCAGATAAAAGAAGAGATATCTAGAATATTCGGAGTTTCTGTTAAAAAAATCAGAACAATGATTTATTCTAGAAAAGATAAATCCAAATATACTAAGAAAGGGTTTTTATATGGTAGAACAAATAGATTAAAAAAGGCCACTATTCAATTAAAAGAAAATCAAAAAATTGATTTTTTTAATAAAAAATAAATTTAATGTCAATAAGAAAGCTAAAACCAACAACACCTAGTCAACGTTTTAGAATAGTCAACAGCTTTGATCAAATTACGAAATTTTGTCCTGAAAAATCTTTGACAAAAGGAAAGTGTAAATCTGGAGGAAGAAATAATTATGGGAAAATGACTATGCGTTATCTTGGAGGAGGACATAAAAAAAAATATAGAATTCTTGACTTTAAAAGAAAAAAATTGGGGATATCTGCTATCATAAAATCTATAGAATACGATCCTAATCGATCTTCCTTTATTTCTTTGCTTCATTATAAAGATGGAGAAAAAAGATATGTTATAGCTATGGATGGATTTAAAGTAGGACAAAAAGTGATTTCTGGAAGAAATGTTCCTTTTAATGTAGGGAATTCTACTTATTTGAGCGAAATTCCTTTAGGAACAAATATTTCTTGTATAGAATTAAGACCTGGACAAGGTGCTAAAATAGCTAGAAGCGCTGGATCTTATGCGCAATTATTTGCAAAAGATGGAAAATATGCAACCATTAAATTCCCTTCTGGAGAAATAAGAATGGTGATGATTAATTGTATGGCTACTATTGGAATAGTTTCTAATACAGATCATCAATTAGAAATATATGGAAAGGCTGGAAAAAATAGACATTATGGAAAAAGACCCAGAACAAGAGGAGTGGCAATGAATCCTGTAGATCATCCAATGGGAGGTGGAGAAGGAAAAGCATCTGGTGGAATTCCTAGGAATAGGAGAGGATTACCTTCTAAAGGCTTTAGAACTCGTACTAGAAAAAAACATTCGGATAAATATATTTTACAACGAAGAAAGAAATAAAAATTTTTATTATTATGGCAAGATCTTTAAAAAAAGGTCCATATGTCTCTCAAAAGTTATATAATAAAGTTTTGAATAATATTAAATCTGAAAAGAAGTCTATTATTAAAACTTGGTCTAGGCCCTCAACCATTCTTCCTGATTTTGTTGGACAAACTTTTGCAGTTCATAATGGAAGACAATTCATTAATGTGTATATTACGGAAAATATGATTGGACATAAATTAGGGGAATTTGCTCCTACTCGTACTTTTAGAGGACATGCTGGATCTAAAAATAAATTAAAAGTTAAGAATTAAAATTAACAGTAGTAAGCAAGTAATATATGGAAGAGAAAGCGATCATATCTGCTTCCTTGAACGGGGTTCATAGTTCTCCGAGAAAAATGAGATTAGTAGTCAATTTAATTCGGAATAAAAAAATACAAAAAGCTTTGGATATATTGAAATATAGTAAAAAACAAAGAGTTTCTATTTTTTTGAGAAAATTACTTCTTTCAGTATTGTCTAATTGGCATAAAAAATATTCAAACTTATCATTAGATAATAATTCTTCCTTATACATAAAAGAAATTAGAGTCAATCAAGGGAGAACTCTGAAAAGATTGCGTCCAGTACCTCAAGGAAGAGGTCATAGAATTAGAAAAAAATCAAGTAAAGTTTTAGTTCTTTTAGAGAAAAGATAAATAAGTTAGTTATATGGGACAAAAAACAAATCCAATTGTTAACCGTCTTGGCGTTATCATGGGATGGCAATCTAGTTGGTGTAATAATTATAAAGATAGAATACAAGAAGATTTCAAGGTAAGAAGATATATAGAGGCTCGTCTTCCGAAAGGGATAGTTTCTAGAATCTTTATAGAGAGAACTCTTAAATTTATAACCATAACTATTAGAACTTCACGTCCTGCTCTTGTTATAGGAAAGGGAGGAGACGAGGTGGATACAGTTAGAAAAGAATTGAAAAAACTAACGAAAAAAGAAGTTCAAATTAATATTTCTGAAGTGAAACGTCCTGAATTGGATGCTCCTTTAGTAGCAAAAAGTTTGGTGAGACAATTAGAAAATAGAATTTCTTATAAAAAAGCCATAAAATTATCCATAATTTCTGCTATGAGAATGAATGCTCAAGGGATAAAAATACAAATATCTGGTAGATTGAATGGATCTGAAATGGCTAGATGCGAGTCTTATAAAGAGGGAAGGATTTCTCTTGGAACTTTTCGAGCAGATGTGGATTATCATATAGCGGTTGCTCATACTGTATATGGAAGCATAGGGGTTAAGGTTTGGATTATGAAAGGAGAAATATATGGAAAAAGAGAATTATCGCCTCTATTCGGAATGCAAAAAAGACATAGATTTTCTAATAATAAAGCTTCTTTTTTTAGGAAGAAAAAATTATAAATTTTAGATAGAGGAATCATGTTACAACCAAAAAAAACAAAATATAAAAAAAACAAAAAGGAACGTATACGTGGAAATTCTTCAAAAGGAATTTCTTTATCAAGAGGTTTATATGGAATAAAAGCTTTAGAAGGTGCTTGGATAACATCCAGACAATTAGAAGCTGCTCGTGTTGCGGCTACTAGATATATGAAAAGAGAAGGAAAATTATGGATAAATGTTTTTCCGGATAAACCTATCACAAGAAAGCCACAGGAAGTTCGTATGGGAAAAGGAAAGGGACCTGTAGAGTTTTGGGTCTCTGTAGTAAAACCTGGTAGGATCCTATTTGAAATAGATGGAGTAGAAATGGAAATCGCTAAAGAAGCATTAAGATTAGCTTCTCAAAAACTTCCTATCAAAATGAAATTTATTTTTTCTAAAGAATATATAAAATAATGAAAATAATGAAATATCCGGATATTAATGCATTATCCGAAAAAGATATTAAAAATCACATAAAAAAGCAAAAAGATAATTATCAAAAGATAAAATTTGATCATGCTTTTGGTTTGATTAAAAATCCTATGGAAATTAGAATTTTTAGAAAAAATATAGCTAAATTAAAAACTGAATTAAATAAAAGAAGAAATGATTCATGAAAAAGAAAAGAATAAAAATTCTTCTTCTACTACTAATGTTAGTAGGAATATTAGAAAAAAAAGAATCGGTATAGTAACTAGTGATAAAATGGATAAAACAATTATTGTTTCTGAAACTAAAAAAGTGAAACATAAATATTATGGAAAAAGCATTTTAAAAAAGAAAAAATACATGGTTCATGACGAAAAAAATGTCTCAAAAAATGGGGATAAAGTTAGTATCATGGAAATGCGTCCTCTTAGTAAGAATAAATGTTGGAGATTAGTTTCTATTTTAGAAAAGTCATAAAATGTTACAACAGGAATCTAGATGTAAAGTATCAGACAATACAGGGGCTAAAGAAGCTTTAATTATTAGAGTTTTAGGAGGAACTAAAAAAAGATATGCTTCATTAGGAGATTCTGTTATTGTTACTATAAAAGAAGCTATATCTGGTGGAGGAATTGTAAAAAAAGGTCAAGTAGCTAAAGCTATAATAATTAGAACAAAAAAAAACAGGAGAAAGGATGGATCTTACATAAGTTTTGATGATAATGCTTGTGTACTTATCAATCCTTCTGGAGAGATGATGGGGACTCGAGTTTTTGGTCCAGTTGCTAGGGAGCTAAGAGATAAAGAGTATATGAAAGTTATTTCTTTGGCACAGGAGGTTTTATAAAAAAATTTTTTTGTATGATAAAAAAAGGAGATAAAGTTTCTATTTTGTCAGGAAATTTTAAAGGAAATAAAGGAATTGTTCTTAAAGTTTTTTCTAAAAAAGAAAAGGCTATTATACATGGAATTAATATAGTAAAAAAACATGTTAAACCTAGTGCAAAAAA
Organism: Blattabacterium sp. (Blatta orientalis) str. Tarazona; assembly: GCF_000334405.1. Lineage (NCBI taxonomy): Bacteria > Pseudomonadati > Bacteroidota > Flavobacteriia > Flavobacteriales > Blattabacteriaceae > Blattabacterium > Blattabacterium sp. (Blatta orientalis). Next base: position 249,871 of record NC_020195.1, read on the forward strand.
AACTAAAGGAGGTATAATAGAAAAAGAATCTCCAATACATATATCCAATCTTAAAAAGGAGAAACTATGATTTATCAATCTAGGATGAAAAAATTGTACGAAAAAGAAATCGTTCAGAGTTTAATGAAAAAATTTAAGTATCCCTCTATTATGCAAGTTCCTAAACTAAAAAAAATAGTTGTTCATCAAGGTGTAGGGATATCTGTATTAAATAAAAAGTTTTTAGATGCTTCTATGGGAGAAATTACGGCTATTGTAGGTCAAAAAGCAATTTTTTGTTATTCAAAACATGATGAATCTGGATTTAAATTAAGAAAAGGAATGCCTATAGGTGTAAAAGTTACTTTAAGAAGAATGAAAATGTATGAATTTTTAGAAAGACTTATTACTGTTTCTTTACCCAGAGTAAGAGATTTCAATGGGGTAAAAACAAGCAGTTTTGATAGAAATGGAAATTATAACATGGGAATATCTGAACAAGTTATTTATCCTGAAATAAATATAGATCAAATTAAAAAAAATATGGGAATGAATATTACATTTGTTACTTCTGCTAAAACAAATACAGAATCTGAAAGTCTTTTATCTCATTTTGGAATACCGTTTATAAAAAAAATAATAAAGAAAAATGGCTAAAGAATCTGTAAAAGCGAGACAAAGAAAAAGAGAAAAAATGGTATTAAAATATGACAAAAAACGAAAGTTTTTAAAAGATTCTCGTAATTATGAGTTATTGCAAAAATTACCAAGGAATGCTTCTCCAGTGCGTTTAAGAAACAGATGTTCCATTACAGGAAGATGTAGGGGGTATATGCGTCAATTTGGAATATCTCGTATCGTTTTTAGAAATATGGCATCTCAAGGCCTTATTCCTGGGGTGAAAAAAGCAAGTTGGTAATAAAAATAGTGATTATGCATACTGATTCCATTGCTGATTTTTTAACTAGAATTAGAAATGCTAGTCTTGCAAAACATCCTCTTCTAGAGGTTTCTTCTTCTAAATTAAAAAAAGAAATCACAAAAGTTTTATTAGATAATGGTTATATTTTGGATTATAAATTAGAAAATAAAAAAGGAGAAGTAATTAAAATAGCTTTAAAATATTATCAAAACATTTCCGTGATTCAAAAAATAATCAGGATCAGTAGACCAGGATTAAGAAAGTATTTAAAATATAAAAATTTGCCTCGTGTATTGAATGGATTGGGTATAGCTATTATCTCTACTTCTCATGGTGTTATAACAGATAAACAAGCTAGAAGAAAAAAGTTGGGGGGAGAGGTTTTGTGTTACGTGTATTAAAATATAATTATGTCTAGAATTGGAAAAATCCCGATTTATATTCCCGAGAATGTGAATTTAAGAATTATTGGAAATAAAATAATAGTAAAGGGAGAATTAGGAGTTTTGAACCAAGAAATTTCTGATAAAATTAAATTAACCATACAGAAAGGAAAATTGAATTTAAGAAGAACTCAAGAAGATAAAAAATCTAAATCTTTACATGGATTATATCGTGTGTTAATTTATAATATGATAAAAGGAGTTTCCAAGGGATTTAAAAAAAAATTGGAGTTAGTGGGGATTGGATATAGAGTCACTTTTCATGGAGAAATATTAGAATTAAATTTAGGTTTTTCTCATAATATTATGATTCAAATTCCTAAGGAAATTTGTATAGAAACAAAAACAGAAAAAGGAAAAAATCCTATTCTTATTCTAAAATCTCATGATAAGCAATTATTAGGTTTAATTTCTGCTAAAATTCGTTCATTTAGAAAACCAGAACCATATAAAGGAAAGGGGGTTAGATATTTAAAAGAAGAAGTTCGTAGAAAAGCAGGAAAATCTGCTTGATTATTGATTATTATGATTAAAAAAAAGGACAAAAAAAGAGTATTTGGAACTTCTAATAGACCTAGAATATCTGTTTTTAGAAGTAATAAGGCTATATACGCGCAAGTAATTGACGATGCTTCTGGAAAAACTTTAGTTTCATCTTCATCTAGAGAAAAAGTGTTTGGAGATAAAAAGAAAACAAAAGTAGAATTATCTAACGAAGTAGGAAAACTTTTGGGAAAAAGAGCAAAAATGTTGAAAATAAAAAAAGTTGTTTTTGATAAGGGGAAATATTTATATCATGGAAGGATAAAATCTTTAGCAGAAGGAATAAGAGAAATGGGTTTAGATTTATAGATTATAAAAAAAATATATGGCTGCATTTTTATCTGAAAAAGAAAAAAAAACAAAATATTCAGGATTAGAATTGAAAGAAAGATTAGTGGGGGTGACTAGAGTTTGTAAAGTAACTAAGGGAAGAAGATATTTTAGTTTTAGTGCTATTGTTATTAAAGGAAATGAAAATGGGATGGTTGGTTATGGATTTGGAAAATCTAAAGAAGCACCAGATGCAATCCATAAGGCAGGAGAGCAAGCAAAAAGAAGTTTATGTAAAGTTTGCATATCCAATGGAACAATTCCTCATGAACAAGAAGCTAAATATGGTGGAGCCCGTATTCTTATTAAACCTGCATCTGAAGGGACCGGAATTATAGCAGGAGGTCCTCTGAGGGCTGTTCTTGAAGCCGCCGGATTAAGAAATGTTTTATCAAAATCTAAAGGATCATCCAATCCACATAATGTTATTAAGGCTACGATAAAGGCGCTTAGCTATATGAGAGATGCAAAAAAAATAGCTAAACAAAGAGGAATTTCTATTAGAAAAGTATATAATGGATAAAATACGATTTTTAATTTATGCAATTATTAAATTTTTTAACGCCAAAAATAGGATCTAGAAAAAAAAAAACTAGATTGGGAAGAGGACAAGGATCTGGAAAGGGAGGAACCTGTGGAAGAGGACATAAGGGGACTAAGTCTCGTTCCGGATATTCTAAAAAACCTGGTTTTGAAGGCGGACAAATGCCCCTACAAAGAAGGATTCCTAAATTCGGATTTATAAATATTTCCAGAAAGAAATATTCTGTAATTAGTTTAGATACTTTGCAAGATTGGATAAAAAAAGGAAAAATTTCGGATAAAAAAATTATTAATAAACAAGTATTATTAGATAATAATCTAGTTAGAAAAAAAAAGAATTTGATAAAAATTTTGTCAGGAAGAAAAAAATTGCAGTATTCTTTAAAAATAGAGGCACACAAATTTAGTAGAAAAGCGGTTTTTTTCATAAAAAAATCTGGTGGAGAAGCATTATTCATAAGTAGATAAAAATCATAATGAATAATTTTTTAGTTACATTTCATAATATTTGGAATGCGAAAGAATTACGAAAGAAAATTATAACCACTTTAAGTTTTTTATTAGTATATCGTTTTGGGGCTTATATCCCTATTCCTGGTATTAATCCATTAGGAATCAGTAATTTTTTAGAAAGTCTGAATTCAGGTTCTAAAGGTCTTATGCAAATTCTTTCTTCTTTTACAGGAGGAGCTTTTAATCGAGCTTCTATTTTTGCTTTGGGAATCATGCCTTATATATCTGCATCTATTATTATACAATTAATGTGTATAATTATTCCTTATTTGCAAAGATTGCAAAGAGATGGAGAAACCGGAAGAAGGCAAATTAATTTTCTTACAAGATGGTTAACTGTAGGCATATGCCTAATACAAGCTCCTTTATATTTAATTTCTTTAACCAAACAGTTTATTCCTTTTTCAAATTCAGTTTTATCCAACGCTTATCTTCTAAAAATAAATACTTTTTATGGAAAAACTTTGTTTTGGACAATAGGAATTGTTATCTTAACTTCTGGAACCTTGTTTACTATGTGGTTAGGGGATAAAATAACAGAAGAAGGAATAGGAAACGGGGTCTCCTTAATTATTATGTCCGGAATTATAGCTCGTTTTCCGGATGCTATAACTAAAGAGATTTTTAGTAAATTGGAGGTTGGTCATGGAGGCTTAATAGTTTTGTTTTTTGAAATTTTGTTATGGTTATTAGTAATTCTTTTTTCTATTGTAATTATTCAAGCTATTAGAAAAATTCCTGTGCAATATGTTTCTCATTACAAATCTTTAGGTTTTGATTCTAAATTGATTCATAAAAAACATCAGTATATTCCATTAAAAATGACGGCTGCAGGTGTAATGCCTATTATTTTTTCTCAGGCTATTATGCTTTTTCCTTTGACTTTTTACGATTATGTTCATAATGATAAAATGAAAAAATTCTTTTATCTTTTTCAAGATGTTTATGGATTATGTTATAATTTAACTTTTTCCTTATTAGTGATAATTTTTACTTTTTTTTATACTGCAATTACAATTCCGGTCAATCAAATGGCTGATGATTTAAAAAGGAACGGAGGACATATTCCAAAGATAAAACCGGGAAAAGAAACAGCAGAATATATAGATTCTGTCTTATCAAAGATCACATTTCCTGGAGCTATATTGCTAGCTATAATAGCCATACTTCCATCTATAGTTTTTCGTTTAGGTATCACTCAAAACTTTGCATTATTTTATGGAGGAACATCTTTATTAATTGTAGTTGGAGTAATTTTAGATATCATACAACAAGTTGATATATATTTATTGAATTATTATTATGATGATTTGATGATGATGAAAAATCGTAACAGCAGATATACTATTAGCAGTAAATTATAGTAATAATTCTTTTTTTTGTATATTGTGTAGCAGAAGAATAAACGTAATTAATTAATTTGTATATGGCTAAACAAAAGCATATTGAAGTTGATGGAACCATTATAGAATCTTCTCCAAATGCCATGTTCCGTGTTGAATTGGAAAATGGATGTATTGTTAAGGCACATATTTCTGGAAAAATGAGAATGCATTATATAAAAATATTACCTGGAGATAAAGTGAGATTAGAAATGTCATCTTATGATTTAAAAAGAGGAAGAATAACATATAGATATTAATTTTATATTATGAAAGTAAGAACTTCTTTAAAAAAAAGAACTGATAATTGTAAAATAATTAGAAGAAAAGGACGTTTACGAATTATCAATAAAAAAAATCCTAGATTTAAACAGAAACAAGGTTAATCGTTAATTTTATATGTTATGTCAGTCAGAATATCAGGTGTTGATTTACCTAAATCTAAAAGAGGGATCATTGGACTTACGTATTTATATGGAATAAGTAAAAGTCTGTCTAAGAAGATTTTATCATCTGTTGGAATAAATGAAAATATAAGGGTGATGGATTGGTCAGATGAAGAAATCAGCAATATTAGGAAATATATTTCAAATCATGTGAAAATAGAGGGAGAATTAAGATCTGAAATACAATTAAGTATTAAAAGTTTAATGGATATTGGTTGTTATAGAGGAACTAGACATAGAAAACGTTTACCTTTAAGAGGACAGAAAACTAAAAATAATTGTAGAACTAGAAAAGGAAGAAAAAAAACTGTAGCAAACAAGAAAAAAGCAGTAAAATAAAATTATTTCATATAATAATATATGGCAAAATCATCATTGGGGAAAAAAAAATCTATTGTAATAGATTCATTGGGGATCGCCCATATTCAATCTACATTTAATAATATTATTATTACACTGACAAATAAAAAAGGAGAAGTAATAGCTTGGTCCTCTGCTGGAAAAATGAATTTTAAAGGATCTAAGAAAAATACTCCTTATGCAGCTCAGATGGCTGCGGAAAACGTAGACAAAAAAGGATTAAATGCGGGAATAAAAAAAGTAGAAGTAAAGGTAAAAGGTCCTGGCGCTGGTAGAGATGCTGCTATAAGAGCATTAAGTAATTCTGGAATTGTAGTTACTTTAATAAAAGATATTACTCCTTTACCACATAATGGTTGTCGTCCTCCTAAAAGAAGAAGAGTTTAATATTTTTTTGTATGGCAAAATATATAGGACCAAAAACAAAAATCTCTAGAAAATTTGGAGAATGTATATACGGAGAAGACAAGTATTTTGAAAGAAGAAAATATCCTTCCGGTCAACATGGAAATAATCGTCGCAGAGGGAAACGATCGGAATATTTTATACAACTAATAGAAAAACAAAAAGCGAAATATACTTACGGTATATTAGAACGTCAATTTGAAAAGTTATTTTTTGAAGCCGCAAGAAAGAAGGGAATTACCGGAGAACTATTATTACAAGCATGTGAATCTCGTTTGGATAATATTGTATTTAGATTGAAATTTTCTCCATCCAGATCTTCTGCTCGTCAAATAGTTTCTCATAGACATATTACAGTAAATGATCGTATAGTCAATATTCCATCTTTCAGATTAAGGCCTGGTGATAAAATAGGAATAAGAGAAAAATCTAAAAAACATCCAGTTATATTGGAATCTATAAGTAATAAAGTAGGCTCATTAGTAGAATGGTTAATTTTAGATGAAAAGAATATGTTTGGAGTATTTAGAATTATGCCAAAAAGGAAACAAATACCTGAAAATATTAAAGAACAACTCATTGTTGAATTATATTCAAAATAAGGAAAAATCATATTATGTCTATTTTAGATTTTGTTAAACCTGATAGAATCACGATATCGGAATTTACAGATCAAAAGGGTATTTTTCATTTGAAACCTTTAGAACCTGGATATGGTCTGACATTGGGAAATGCTTTAAGGAGAGTTCTTTTGGGTTCTTTAAAAGGTTTTGCGGTAACTTCCATAAAAATTAAAGGAGTTAAATATGAGTTTTCTACTATAGAAGGAGTAGTAGAAGATGTCACTGAAATTATATTGAATTTCAAAAAAATTCGTTTTCATCGGAAAGTTAAAGGAATAACGAAAGAAACAGTCAATGTATTAATCAAAAATAAAGAAAAAATTACTGGAAAAATTTTAAATGAATTTATTTCTAGTTTTCAAGTTTTAAATACGGATGTAGTTGTTTGCCATAAAGAAAAATCTATCCCCTTAGAAATGAGTTTTACTATTGAAGAAGGAAGAGGTTATGTTCCAGCAGAAGAAAATAAAAAAAACAATGATGATTTAATAGGGAATATTCCTATAGATTCTATTTATACACCTATTAAAAATGTAAAATATACAATAGAAAATTGTCGTGTGGGTCAGAAAACAGATTTTGAAAGTCTTTCATTAGAAATAATAACAGATGGATCTATGTCTCCAAAAATAGCTTTAATGGAAGCTTCTAAAATTTTAATAAAATATTTTTCTATTTTTTCTCATGAAAAAATAGGAAAAAAAGAACATGAAGAAATTAGTAAAGAAAGAAAATATGATGAAGAATTTTTGCGTATACGTACATTATTAAAATCCAAATTGACTGATATGGATTTATCTGTACGAACAAAAAATTGTTTGAAATCTGCATCTATACAGTCTGTAGCAGATTTGGTTAATTGCAATAGATCTAATATGTTAAAAATGAGAAATTTCGGAAAAAAATCCTTGGAGGAATTAGAAAGTAAAATGAAAGAAAAAGGTTTGTATTTTGGAATGGATATTTCCGAGTATAAGTTAAACCAGGAATAGATTTTTGATTTATGAATCATAGGAGAAAAAACAATCATTTAGGACGAAAATTCGGACACAGAAAATCTACTCTTTCTAATATGTCTTCATCTTTAATTAAAGAAAAAAGAATCTTTACTACTTTAGCTAAAGCAAAAGCTCTGAAACAATATATAGAACCTATTATTACTAAATCTAAAATAAAAACTCTTCATTCTAGAAGGAATATATTTGCATTATTAAGAGATAAAATTGCAGTATCAGAACTTTTTAAAGAATCTTTTCAAAAAGTCCTTGAACGTCCTGGTGGTTATACAAGAATTATAAAAATACAATCTCGTTTTGGGGATATGGCTAAGTTATCTATGATTGAATTAGTTGATTTTAATGATATTTATAATTCCAAAAAAAATAAGAAATCTATAAGGCGTAGTAATAAAAGGAAGAGGAAGGATCAAATAGATAAATAACTATGAGTCAAATTAAAACTATTAAAGCTAGACAAATATTAGATTCTAGAGGGAATCCTACTGTAGAAGTAGATGTGGTAACAGAAAAAAATATATTAGGACGTGCTTCTGTTCCATCTGGAGCCTCTAAAGGAGAAAATGAAGCTTTTGAGTTGCGGGATGGTGGAGAGAAATTTTTAGGGAATGGGGTACTGAAAGCAGTTCATAATGTGAATAATATTATAGCTCCTGAATTAATAGGTTTTTCTATAATGGATCAAATATCTATTGATAAATTAATATTAGATTTAGACGGAACAAAAAATAAAAAAAGACTAGGAGCAAATGCTATTTTAGGAGTTTCTTTGGCTGTAGTAAAAGCAGCTTCTAAGGAGTTAAATATCCCCCTTTATAAATACATAGGAGGAGTCCATGCGCATATACTTCCAATTCCTTTAATGAATATTGTTAACGGGGGTAGACATTCAGATGCTCCTATCGCTTTTCAAGAATTTATGATAGTCCCTATGAGGGCTAATACATTTCTTGATGCTATTCAAATGGGATATAAAGTTTTTTATAAACTAAAAAATATTTTATCTAAAAAAGGTTTATCAACAAATGTTGGAGATGAAGGTGGTTTCTCTTCTAATTTTAATGGAATTGAAGATGTGTTAGATAATATTTTGGAAGCTATACACCAAGCCAATTATGAACCTTATGAACAAATAGGTTTAGCTTTGGATTGTGCAGCATCTGAATTTTATCAAGATGAAAAATATAATTATTCCAAATTTGAAAAGGGAAATAAAGAAAAGGTAGAAAGATCTAAAGAAGAACATGTTAATTACTTGTCTTATTTGACAAGACGTTATCCTATTATATCTATTGAAGATGGAATGGATCAAAATGATTGGGAGGGGTGGAAAATATTAACTAGAGAGTTGGGAAAAGAAGTTTTGTTAGTAGGAGATGATTTATTTGTAACGAAAGTAGAAAAATTGAATGAGGGAATAAAAGAAGGAATAGCCAATTCTATTCTTATAAAAGTGAATCAAGTGGGAACTTTGACAGAAACAATAGCAACCATAAATACTGGAAAAGAAAATGGATATTGTAACATTATTTCTCATCGTTCTGGAGATACAGAAGATCCTTTTATAGCTGATTTATCTGTAGCATTGAATATTGGAAGAATTAAAACAGGTTCTATCTGCCGTTCAGAAAGAACTTCTAAATATAATCAATTATTACGTATCGAAGATATGCTAGGTAAAAATTCTCATTATCCAGAATGGACAGGATGGAAATAAATTGTTAATTTTTATCTCCAATTAAAGAGAATTAGCTATGGAATCAATGATAATATTGGTTTTTATCATTGGATATTTTTTTATTACTATTGAGAATATTATATCCTTGAATAAGGTTATTCCATCCCTTCTCATGGCTTCTATTTGTTGGTCTTTAATTATGTTTTGGAATATTCCTATTTTTGAATTGAATAATAAAGATCCTAAAATTTTATTGTTATTCCATTTGGGAAAAGCATCTGAAATAGTCTTTTTTCTTATTGGAGCCATGTCTATTATTTCTATTATTGATAAATATTCTGGTTTTGAAGTATTAAGGGATTTATTTCCTACTAATACAAAGCGAAAATTTTTATGGATAATAAGTTTATTATCTTTTTTTTTATCTGCTATTATAGATAATCTAACAGCAACCATAGTTGTAGCAACCATTTTAAAAAAAGTAATTTCTGATTATAAAGAACGTTTATATTATTTAGGCTTAGTAATTATATCCGCGAATGCAGGTGGAGTATGGTCTCCTATGGGTGATATTACTACTACTATGCTATGGATATCTAATAAAGTAACTACTGTTAATCTTATTAAAAGGATATTGATTCCATCTACTTTATGTATGTTTTTTTCTACATTAGTCGGTTCATTAATGCCTATTTTTGATGGATTCATTCAAATAAAAAAAAGCAAATTATCAAAATTTGATCGTAAAAAAGGTTTTTGTATGTTGAACATTGGACTGGGTCTTTTGTTATTTGTTCCTATTTTTAAAACCGTCACTGGAATCCCTCCATATATGGGAATGACTTTTTCTCTTGGAATACTAGGACTGATTACTAATATGCAAAAAAGAGATTTTTCTATGGAAGAAGTATTTCGAAATATAGATTTTTCTAGTATCTTATTTTTTTTCGGAATCTTGCTTTCTGTTTCATCTTTGGAATCTTTAGGTATGTTATATAATTTATCTCATTGGATTAATAATATAGTTCCCACATGGAAACTAACTACATTTTTATTTGGATTAATGTCTTCTTTTATAGATAATGTTCCATTAGTAGCAGCTACTAATGCCATGTTTTCTTATCCTAAAGATCATGAATTTTGGCATTTTATAGCTTATGTATCCGGAACAGGAGGAAGTATATTCCTTATAGGATCTGCTGCTGGTGTAGCAGCAATGGGAATGGAAAAAATAGTATTTTTTTTGGTATTTAAAAAAATTAGTTGGCTAGCTATGATAGGTTATTTATCTGGATTTTTATATTTATTAGTTTATCCGTTTCTTTTTTTGTAAAAATTCTATAAATTCTCCTCCCAAATATGAAAATGGAAAAAAAATAGGAAGGATAATTATTTCAAACCATAATGGTAAAGTATATAACAATATGTGAATGAAAGCAATAATAAATAAAATAAAACCAGTTAATAATGCATAAGCTTTTTTAGCGTTTTGTACGAAAAAAGCAGTAGTTAATCCTCCTATTAAAGCGCTGAAAATATAGAAAAAAAATAAAGTTATAAAAAATTCAGTAGGAGCATAAATGAATACATATTGTAATTGTTTCAGTGGAATAAATTGTATTTTGGAAAACCACTTTTTTATCCATTTTATAGCATAAAATATTTCAGAAAGACTTACTGATAATCCTATTATTACGGCAAAAATATTACGGTACATAATAACCTCATTAAAAAAATGATTTTTTTTGTTATTTTGTATATAAAAATAAACATCAATTTTAATATGCATTCTACAGTAGATTGGATTTCGATAAAAAAGTATGAAGATATTTTATTTCTTTTTTGGAAAGGAATTTCTAAAATAGAAATAAATAGACCTGAATGTCATAATGCTTTTCGTGTAGAAACTGTAAAAGAAATGATCGATGCTATAGATATATGTAATGAAAGAAAAGATATTGATGTATTGATTATTACTGGATCTGGAAATAAATCTTTTTGTTCTGGAGGAGATCAAAAAACTAGGGGAAAGGGAGGGTATTTAGGAAAAGATGGAATCCCTAGATTAAATATTTTAGATTTTTATAAAAAAATAAGAGAGATCCCTAAACCAGTTATTGCTATGGTCAATGGTTTTGCTATAGGAGGAGGACATGTTTTACATGTGGTTTGTGATTTAACTATAGCTTCTGATAACGCTATTTTTAGTCAAGTAGGACCTAAAGTAGGATCTTTTGACGGTGGGTTTGGCTCCTCTTATTTAGCACGTCATATTGGTCAGAAAAGAACACGAGAAATGTGGTTTTTATGTAAAAAATATTCTGCGGAAGAAGCCTTCAAAATGGGTTTGATTAATAAAGTAGTTCCTTTGAAAGATTTAGAGAAAATAACTATAGAATGGTGTCAAACTATACAAAAAAGAAGTCCTATGTCTTTAAGAATGATTAAACGTTGTTTAAATGCAGAATTAGACGGACAACATGGATTGATGCAATTAGCTGGAGACGCTACTTTAATGTTTTATTTGACGGAAGAGTCTAAAGAAGGAAAAGATGCTTTTTTAGAAAAAAGAAATCCAGATTTTAAAAAATTTCCAAGATTTTTATGAAATTAAAATATTGGTTTTATGCCGTTCGTTTTCAAACTTTACTCCTTTCTTTTTCTGGAATCACTTTAAGTTTTTTAATTTCTAAATCTAGAGGTTTTGGAGATTTTATAACTTATTTTCTGTGTCTTTTTACTGCTATATTATTGCAAATATTGGCTAATTTTTCAAATGATTATGGAGATAGTATTCAAGGAGTAGACAATGATTATCGTATGGGGCCAAAAAGAATTATTCAAAGAGGATGGATTTCTTTATTAGCTATGAAAAGAGCTATAAATATATTTTCTATATTATCTTTTTTTTCCGGTATTTCTTTAATTTATAAATCTTTAAATAAGAATGGTCTTTTTATTTTTCTACTTTATTTTATAGGTCTTTTGATTTGCATATATAGTTCAATTAAATACACCATTGGTCCTTATCCATATGGATATATGGGAATGGGAGATTTATTTGTTTTCTATTTTTTTGGTTTAGTTTCTGTAGAAGGAAGTTATTTTTTGTATACTCATGTGTTTTCATTGGAAATGATTTTTTTATCATTATCAGTAGGATTTTTGAGTCTTTCTGTTTTAAATGTTAATAACATGAGAGACATTAAAAATGATTATAAAAATGGAAAATACACAATAGCCGGAATACTTGGTCTCAAATATGCAAAATTATATCATATTTTTTCTATATTAATTTCTATATTTTTAGGAGGATGGTTTATTTATTTAACTCATAAAAGTATTTATCAATGGTTTTTTTTTATATTAAGTCTTCCTTTTTTTGCACAACATTTAAAGAAAATTTTTTTTATGAAAAATTATAAGGATTTTACTTCAGAATTGAAAAAATTAGTTTTAATCACTTTTTTTTATTCTATGTGTATAGGGGTTGGGAGTTTTTTTTATTAAAATGCGAAAAATTCCTATTTCATAGAATAATTTTATTGTAATACTTATATTCGTGATTTGAAAATGAAAATAACTTTTTTTACGCATAGTACATGTCTATTAGAAATAGAAAAAATCTGTTTGTTAATAGATCCTTTTTTTTCTGAAAATCCTATATTCAAAAAAAATACCTTATTGCTAAATAACACGATTTGTCAAATTAATAAAGTTGATTACATTTTGATAACTCACGCACATTATGATCATGTATGTGATGTAGAATTCTTTGCAAGAAAGTTAAATTCTATGATCATCTCAAACTATGAGATATCCAATTTTTTTGAAAAAAAAGGATTAAAAACTTATGGAATAAATTATGGATCTTTTATATCTTTTCCATTTGGAAAATTAAAGTACGTTTGGGCCGTTCATTCTAGTGTTTTCAATGATGGAACTTATGGAGGAAATCCGGGAGGTTTTCTTTTACATACAAAAAAAGGAAATATCTATATATCCGGGGATACTTCTTTAACCAATGAAATGAGTTTTATTCCTATTTTTGGAAAGTTAAAAATATCTATTCTTCCCATAGGGGGAAATTATACTATGGATGTTGAAGAGGCTATTATTGCTTCGAATTTATTACAATGCAATAAAATATTGGGAGTCCATTATGATACTTTTGAATCTATAGAAATTGATAAAGAACAGGCAAAAAAAAAGTTTTCTGAAAATGGAAAAGAATTATTTTTATTGAGAATGGGAGAATCCATAAAGATATGAGGTTATTATTATGTATTATATATTATGATAATCAAATCCAAACTAAAGAAGCATCAATTTTTTTTCAAAAAAGAAGTGAAAAATGCCAATAAAACATTTGAATATAGTGTAATTTGGTTTTTCATTATAAAAAAAGAAGAAAAGATAGGGGTTGGAGAATGTAATCCATTATTGGAAAAATTGTATAATTTAAATTTTTACGAAAAAGAATTATTGTTTATTTCTAGAAAAATAAACGCTATCAAGAAAACGGAAATTGATTATTATCGTCCTTATATTTCTTATTCTTCGATTTTATTTGGATTGGAGCAGGCTTTTTTGAGTTTAAAGAAAAAGTTTCAGATCTTATATGATTCTAAATTTACTGATGGAAAAATAGGACTTTCTATAAATAGTTTAATATGGTATTCTTCTATAAGAAATACAGAATATAAAATAAAAAAAATAGAAAAGGAAATATTTAAAGGTTTTTCATTTATCAAAATGAAAATAAATCCAATTCTTTTTCATAATCAATATTTGTATTTTTTGTTAAAAAAGATTCAAAATAAATATCCACATATAAAAATATCAATGGATGCAAATGGTTCTTTTAAAAAAAAAGAAGATACTATTTCTTGTATAAATAAGTTTTATGATATAAATATTATTCATTCCATAGAACAACCTATAGAATCCGGAAATTGGAAAGAAATATCTACAATATGTAAAGTGTCAAAAATTCCTATAGCATTAGATGAAGAATTAATAGGTATTAATGATTTAAAGTTGAAGAAAAAACTATTGGATACTATAAAACCTCAATATATAGTATTAAAACCAAGTATATGTGGAGGTTTTTACGGATGTAAAGAATGGATATTAGAGGCCAATAAGAGAAAAATTGGATGGTGGATTAGTTCTTCTTTGGAGAGTCATATAGGAATTAATGCTATGGCTCAATGGACTTTTAAAATGGAACGAGAACACAAAAATAGTAGAGGGGTACATGGATTAAATATAGGATATTTTTGTAATGATTTTTTTTCTCCTCTTCAGATAAAAAAAGGTTCTATTTGGTACAATCCTTTACATCAATGGAACATAAAAAATTTTCTCTAGGAATGTGGATTCATTTTTCTTCAAAGAAAATATCTATTATTAATTTAGTTTTAAAAGGACATCCTTTATACCAGTGGCAAGAATCCATTCTTTCTTTTTTAAAGAATTGGAATGATAAAAATAAAACAGTATTAATGAGTTTTACTTCTGGAACCACTGGTTATCCTAAAAAAATTTTTCTGAAAAAAGAATGTATGTATGAATCGGCAAAAAGAACCGTAAATTTTTTAAATCTAAAAAAAAGAGGAACTAGAGGTTTATTATGTCTATCTCCAAATTCTATAGCGAGCAAAATGTTTTTGATACGTGCAATGATATTTCAGTGGGATATCTATTGCATTCCACCTTCATCTACTCCATTAGAAAATATTGAAGGATATTTTGATATTGTTTCCATGGTTCCCATGCAAGTTTTTTCAAGTTTAAATCATTTGGATAAAATTCGAATTGTTTTGATAGGAGGAAGTTCTATTTCTGTTGAATTGGAAGAAAGATTGCAAAAAATCTCAACTATATGTTATGTTACTTATGGAATGACAGAAACATTAGGTCATATAGCCTTTAAAAAAATTAATGGATTAGATAGAACTCCATATTTTCAATCATTCGAAGATGTATATCTAAGCGTGGATAAAAGAAATTGTTTAGGTATATATGATATGGGAACCTTTATTCAAACCAATGATATAGTTCATTTAATCTCTATACATAAATTTAATTGGATAGGAAGATTTGATAATATTATTAATAGTGGAGGAATTAAAATACTTCCTGAATTAATAGAAAAGGAAATATCTCCATTTATTCCTTCTCATAAAAGATTTTTAATTTCTTCAATTCCTGATAAAATTTTTGGAGAAAAAATAGTATTAATCATTGAAGGTCATTTTTTTTCTGTGAAAATACCTCAATCTATTTTCCTGGGGAAAAAAAAATTTTATAAACCGAAAGGAATTTTTTTTGTAAAAAATTTTATAGAAAATTCTTTTGGAAAGTTGAAAAGAAAAGAAATAAGAAATTTTGTAATAAAAAATCTTCTTGTAAGTTAAGAAAATTTTTTTAGAATTTATTCAATTGGTAAAACCTCTGTTATATTTTATGAATATAAAATATTTCTTTATATATTTGTGCATAATGCGCCTTCCCTTTGATTTGATAGAATTCGAAGGGTTTTTTGTTTTTTTGGTTAGAATTATTAGTCTTCTTTTTCAAAGAAGAAATGGGAATGAATAAAAATATGAAATGGAAAAATCCATCTGAAAAATGTTTGTTTGATATTGCTAAAAAAATTGAATCTTATTCTATAGAAGATCAATTAAAAATATTCATCCTAGATACGGAAAGAATTTTTAAAGAAACTTATCAAGTATGGTCAGATACAAATAAGTTTTATAATTATTCCATTTCTGCATATTATCCGAATACTAAAAAATTAGAAAATTTTTTATAGCAGATATTCCAGAACATTTCCAATATACTAAAAATATGGGAATACGGCCTTCTTTAGCTATTATATTGATAGATGCTCGTTATGGTGGAGTAGTAGAACAAATACAAAGACATTCTTTAATTCTTGGATTGTTGAATATTCAAAAAATTATTCTAGCTGTTAATAAAAAAGATAAAAGATAACGGAGCATCCATTTTGATAGATGAGACAAAGACAAGTTATGTCACAGTAGCCACTTGTATGATTGAATAGATTATTGAATAATTTTTATTATGTCTAATCCAGATTTTTTAAATAATTTGTTTGAAAATAAAAAAAAAGGATTTTATCCTTTCCCTCACAAAAAAATGTCCGAAAAATTTGTGGAAGGTTTATTTCATCTTCTTTTTACCCCTGATCAGAATATTCTAGAAAATAGAAAATCTTTAAAGAAAAATTATCAAAAATTACAACAGGAGTTATATAACATTCTTCTAGAATTAAATTTTGAAGAATCCCGTCAAAAACATTTACCAAAATTTTTTGAAAAGATTCCTAATATTTATCAAACACTGATCACAGATGCTAATGCTATTTTAGATTTTGATCCAGCTGCAACCGGAATAGAAGAAATTTATTTGTCCTATCCCGGATTTTTTGCTACTGCATTATATAGAATGGCTCATCAATTATGGATTCTAAAAGTTCCAATACTCCCTAGACTGATCACAGAATATGCTCACAGTAAAACTGGAGTAGACATTCATGCTTCTGCAGAAATAGGAAAAGCTTTTGTGATAGATCATGGAACAGGAATAGTGATAGGATCTAGTACGAAAATAGGGAATAAAGTCAAAATATATCAAGGAGTAACTTTAGGAGCTATTTATGTAGATAAAAAATTAGCAAATAAAAAACGTCATCCTACTATAGAAGATAAAGTCACTATTTATGCGGGAGCAACTATATTGGGAGGAGAGACGATAGTTGGACATGATAGTGTTATTGGCGGAAATGTATGGGTGACCCATAGTATTCCTCCATATTCTATAGTTTATCAAAAAAATGAAATAAGAATGCGAAATAACAGTCCTTTTCCCGATCCTATTAATTATATGATATAATAAAAAAATAAAAAGATGAAAGCAGAAAGTATCTTGCAAACTATTGGAAATACCCCTCATGTACGTCTACTACGTTTATATCCAAATCATAAAGTTTGGATGAAACTGGAAAAAAATAATCCAGGAGGAAGCATTAAAGATAGAATAGCATTATCCATGATCGAAGATGCAGAGAAAAAAGGAATTCTTAAGAAGGGAAATACTATCATTGAGCCTACTTCTGGAAATACTGGAGTTGGATTAGCTATGGTTTCTTCTGTGAAAGGATATCGTCTTATTTTAGTAATGCCTGAATCTATGAGTCTTGAAAGAAGAAAGATTTTTTCAGTTTATGGAGCAAAATTTGTTCTTACTCCTAGAGATGAAGGAATGAAGGGAGCTATTGAAAAAGCGGAAGAATTGGTGAAAAAAATTCCTAATTCATGGATTCCAAAACAATTCGACAATATTTCTAATTCTAATATACATAAATATACTACGGCTAGGGAAATTTTAGAATCATTTCCTGAGGGGATTGATTATTTTATTACCGGAGTAGGAACTGGAGGACATATTACTGGAATAGGAGAAGTTCTAAAGAAAAAATTTCCAACTGTAAAAATATTTTCTGTAGAACCTGTAGAATCTCCGGTAATATTTGGAGGAAAACCTAATCCTCATGCCTTACAAGGATTAGGTGCAGGTTTTATTCCCTCTATTTTAAATATTAAAATATTAGATGGAACTTTTTTAGTTTCTAAAGAAGAAGCATTTAGTTATGTTCGCAAAGTTGCAAAAAAAGAAGGAATTTTGGTAGGAATTTCTACAGGAGCAGTATTGTCTGCTATTGCAAAAGAATTATCAAATTTTTCTGAAAATTCTACAATATTGACATTCAATTATGATACTGGAGAAAGGTATTTTTCTGTGGATGATCTTTTTGATTCAAAATAATAAAAAAAAATGAGAAAAGTAATTTTTATTTCAGAAGGCCCAGGAGACCCTGATTTGATAACTCTTAAATCCGGTTATCATTTAAGAAAATCAGAAATAGTGTTAGTGGATCGTTTTTTCAGTCCTGAAATACTAAAAAAGTACTCAAATTATAAATACTAAAAAAAAATTATTTATGTAGGAAAAAAAAGTCTATTATATTTGACTCAAAAGAGAATCCATGAGATCATGATTTATCATGCTTTACAAGGAAAATATGTGTAGTTAGACTAAAAGGAGGATATGTTTCCATTTTTTCTAATATTATGGATGAATTAATTGAATTAAAAAAATATCATATTTCTTATGAAAATATCCCATGAGTTACTGCTTCTGTAGGTGCTGCTTCTTATACAGAAATTCCTCTTACAGCGAGGGGGATACGCTTATTCAGTTCGTTATAATAACACTTCATAATCCAAATTCAATTCATAAACATCAATGGATTAAATTTCTGAAGAATTCAGATATTTTTATTATATATTTATATGTGTATTCAAAGAAATATTTATACGGATAAATTGGTAGCGATAGTAGTAGAACAAGCTACTACTAAACTTATGAAAAAAGTATATACAAGTTTTCTTTATAATTGTAAAGAGTTAATAAGAAAAGAAAAAAAATTATTTTTTGTATTAATATTCTGTTTTTTTGTAATTCATATCTGTTTTAAACTTAAAAAAATGTTATCTGAATCAAAAAATAAAGCATTCATTGAATTCATAAAAAATTCTTCTAAAGAAGAAATTATTTGGATGTCTGGATTTTTATCTGGAATGATTTCTTCTTATGGAAATTTAAAAAAATTGAGGAAATTCAAAGAAAAAATTACACTTGTTTATGGGACAGAAACAGGAAATGCAAAAAATTTAGCTTTTTCTATTGTTAGAAAAGCTAACAATAGAAATTTACAAATGAGATTGATAAGTTTAGATCAATACCGTTTGATTGATTTGAAAAAAGAAAATTATTTTTTCATAATTATTAGTACCCATGGAGAAGGGAACCCCCCATCATCTGCTAAATCTTTTTTTGATTTTATTCATCAAGAAAAAGACCTTCATTTAGATAATATGAAATATAGTGTATTAGCATTAGGAGATCGTTCTTATCCTTTTTTTTGCAAAGCAGGAGAAGATGTAGATAAACGTTTACATGAAGTGGGAGCTAGTAGATTAATTCCGTTACATAAATGTGATGTATCTTATGAAGATAAAGCAGAAGAATGGTTAAAAAAAATTTACAATTTTTTTGAAAAAGACAAATTTAAGGAAAAAATTCTCAAAAAAAATGTAGAAAAAAAAAAAATTTATGGAACTATTCTAACTAATATACTTTTAAACGATAAAGAAAGAGGTTCTAACAAAGAAATTCATCATATTGAAATTTTAATAAAAAATCCTGAAGATGCAGATTATAAACCAGGGGATTCTATAGGAGTTTTAGCGGAAAATCCTTCAGAAGAAGTAAAAAAAATTATGAATCATTTTCAAGGAAAAAAGGATGATATTTCAGGATATTCAAATTTTTTAAAAAAAACAAATATATTTAATTTATCTAAAGAGGTTTTAAAAAAATATTCTACGTTGGCAAAAAAAGACATTCTTCATGATAGAGTATGGAATCTTCTTGATCTTTTGAAAAATTTTCCTATGAAAAATAGAATTCAACCGAAAGATTTAGTTGAAATTTTGGATCCTATAAAACCCAGATTATATTCCATTTCTTCTTCTCCAAGAGTTCATGATTCTGAGATCCATATTACAGTATCACGTCATAAATTTCAAATAAATGGAAATATTAGATATGGTTATTGTTCTGATTTTATTTCTAAATTAAAGGAAGGCGATATTTTATCTTTTTTTATTCATAAAAATTACTTATTTAAGTTACCAGAATCAGACAAAGATATTATTCTTATTGGACCTGGAACAGGAATAGCACCATTTCGTTCCTTTTTATATGAAAGAGAAGCAATAGGGGCAACTGGAAGAAATTGGCTTTTTTTTGGAGATCAGCATTTTTCTTCTGATTTTTTATATCAAACGGAAATACAAAATTGGAAAAAAAACGGTGTACTTCATCGTGTGAGTCTTGCTTTTTCTAGAGATCAAGAAGAAAAAATATATGTACAAAATAAAATATGGGAAAATCGTAAAGAATTTTTTGCATGGATAGAGAATGGAGCGTATGTATACATTTGTGGTCAAAAAAAACCAATGAGTATCGATGTTGAAAATACTATATTTCGTGTAATAGAAGAAAGTCTCGGGACTTCTCCAGAGTTTTTTATAAGAAAAATGAAAGAAAGTGGACGCTATCTGAAAGATGTCTATTAATTTTTTCCAAAAAAATTTGAAAATAGAATGAGAAAAGATCGTGATTACAAAAAAAGATGACAACGATAGAAGAAAAAATAAAAAAAGAATTGTATACAGCTTGAAAGAAAAACTGTCTGTTGGTTATGATAAAGATCAAATTGTTGTAAAATTTCATGGATTATATCAAAAAGATGATATAGAGATATAAGAGAAATACGTTCTAAGAAAAAAATTAGATCGTTTATCCTCTTTTATGATTCGTTTACGAACTCCATGAGGTCTTATTAATTCGAAGCAATGGATGGCTATCCATAAAATTTCAGAAAAAATTCAACAGGAGTCATTAAAATAATAATTAGACAAACTATTTAATTACATGGATTAATTAAATATAAAATAAAACCTACTATTCAATCTTTTAATCTTTATAAAAAAGAGGATGTGAATAGAAATGTAATAGACAGTTCCTATGTAGGAAAAACATTCTTATGAAGAAATATATAGATATGCTTCTAAAATTAGTAAAATGTTACTTTCCAAAAAAATGGCTTATTATGAAATTTGGTTAGATGAAGAAAAAATTTCTTTAAAAATCATGTGTTTTCCTATAAAAAATTTTAGTTACTAAGATTGATTATTAAAGTTTTATATAATTTTTTTCAATATAGAGTTTTTTTCTTTGAGAGAAAGAATCTTTTTTACAATTATTTGAGCCATTTTATATTTTGATTCTTTGGTCCATCCAGCTATATGTGGTGTAAGAATAACTTTTTTAGAATGAATAAGATAAAAAAAATTTTTAGGGAGTTTTCGATGATAAAAAAAATTTTCAAAAGAACATTTTTCGTATTCTATCACATCTAAGCATGCTCCACATATTTTTCCATTTTTTAATGCTTTTACTAAATGATCGGTAATTACACATCCTCCACGAGAGGTGTTAATAAAATAAAAAGGTTTACTGAATTTTTTTATAAAATGTTCGTTAATCATCCCTTTAGTTTTCCTTGTGTAAGGAACGTGTAAACTAATTATATCTGATTTCAGAAAAATTGTATTCATATCTACTTGTTGTGCATAAATATTTCCTACTTTAGGTAAAATGTCATAACATAATATTGTAGCTTCGAATCCTGAAAGTTTTTTAGCGAAAGCTTTTCCTGTGTTTCCATATCCAATAATTCCTATAGTTTTTCCCTTAATTTCTCTTCCCCTATTAGATTCTCTATTCCATTTACCTTTTATGATTTCTTGGTTAGAAATAAAGAGATGATTCATTATAGATAAAAGCATAGCTATTGCATGTTCTGCCACGGAATCTCTATTTCCTTCTGGAGTAGAAATTAAGGTGATCCTATTTTTATAAACATAGTCTTTATCTATATTTTCTACTCCAGATCCGATACGAGCTATAAATCTTAATTTTTTTGCTTCTTTAAGCAAGTTTTTATTTAATTTCAATCTACTTCTTAAAATAATTCCATCATATAGGGAGATAAATTTTATAATTTTTTCTATAGGATCAGAATAATTTTCGTCGCAAATAAATCCCTCTTTCCTTAATTTATATATAATATAAGGATGATCTTTATCTAAAATTAATATTCTTTTTATCATATCAATTGATTATTGATCATCATTTTTACTACCGTTTTCAAGATTTAAATTTTCATCATTTTTACTACCGTTTTCAAGATTTAAATTTTCATCTAAATCTATAATATTTTTATTTTTTTCTTTATCATTATTGTGATCTTCTTCACAATTATCCCAATGATAATTTTCTGGTTTGTGAAATAATAATTTTTCATGATAAATCAGACTGGAATCTTTATAGAGACTTCTCATATAATAGGCCCATATAGGCAATGCCATATTTGCTCCTTGTCCTAATTTTATGCTTTCAAAATGAGCAAATCTATCCTCCCATCCTACCCAAATTCCAGTAGTTAAATTAGGGGTCATTCCTATAAACCACCCATCGGAATTTTCATTAGTAGTACCTGTTTTTCCTGCTATATCTCCTACAAAAAAATTATATTTATGTAATCTTTTGGCGGTTCCGTATTGGACTACTCCTTGCATTAATTTTAACATAATATATGCTACTTCTTCACTAAATACTTGCCTCCTACTAAGATCTATATGTTCTTTAATTAATTTTCCGTATTCATCTTCTATTTTTACTAAAATACTGGGTCTTACATAAATTCCATAATTAGTAAATGTATTAAAAGCCCCTGTCATTTCATATAAAGTTAAATCCGAAGATCCAAGAGCTATAGATGGATGTTTAGGGATTAAGGAGTCTATTCCCATTTTTCTTGCTAAATTAATCACTGGCCCTGTAGTTATTTGAGAAATAAGACGAGCGGAAATAGTATTAACAGATAGAGCTAGACCATCTTTTAAAGTTAAAAAACCTCCATATTTTCCATTGGAATTTCTTGGGCTCCATTTTCCTAAATGAAATTTTTCATTTGATATTTTCGTACAAGGAGTATAATGCAATTCATTGATTGCGGCTGCATATAAAATAGGTTTGAAAACAGAACCCACTTGACGTTGTGTTTTTGCTACATGATCATATTGGAAATAATTGAAATCTACTCCTCCCACCCATGCTTTTATATATCCAGTAGAAGCTTCTATAGAAATCAATCCAGCTTGTATTATGCTCTTTTGATAGCGGATGAATTCCCATGGAGATATGAATACTTTTTTATATCCATTCCATGTGAATAATTTTGTATTTTGTGGTTTTTTAAACGTTTCTATAATTTTTTCTTCTGAAATCCCTTTTTGTCGTAAATCCTGATAAAGTTGAGTTCTATGCATAGCTGATAGAAGAATTCTCTTTGTTTTTTCTGGAGTGATATTTAAAAATGGAGCGTTTTTATTTTTCTTCTGAGAATTATTAAATAAAATTTGCAATTGGCTAAGATGTTTTTTTACTGCTTTTTCGGCATAATCTTGCATTTTTGCATCAATAGATGTATATATTTTTAACCCGCTAGAATAAAGGTTAAGTTTTTGTCCGGTTTTTTTTTCGTAATCATCTAATGCTTCTTGAATTTCTTTTTTTAAAAATTCACCATAATAAGTTAATAATTCAAAATCTTTTTTTTGTATTTTAAAATTTATTTTAACGGGTTTTTCTAACTCATCTTTATATCTCTTATTGTTTATAAAATCATACTTTTTCATCTGATATAAAACTAGGTTTCGTTGTTTTTTAGCTCTATTAGGATATAATTTTGGATTATACAAAGATGGATTTTCTAACATTCCTACTAATGTTGCACACTCTCCTAAATTAAGTTCGGAGGCTTTTTTATTAAAATAAGTATGTGAAGCCGTTTCTATTCCTTTTGCATTATATAAAAAATCAAATTTATTATAATACATTGTAATGATTTCTTCTTTTGTGTAACGTTTCTCTAATTCGATAGCCATTACCCATTCTAAAAGTTTCTGATGCATTCTTTGTAACTTATTTTTTGCAGATGGACCTGTAAATAAAAGTTTGGCTAATTGTTGAGAAATCGTACTTCCTCCTCCTTTCTTTCCTAAAGAAAAAATAGCTCTAAGGAGAGATTTTGCATCTATTCCAGAATGATATTTGAAACGAATATCTTCCTTTGACATGAGAGCATTAACAAGATTTTTTGGAAGTTTTTGATAAGTAATCAAAGTTCTATTTTCTGAGAAAAATTTTCCTAATAAAATCCCATTGGAATCATATACTTCTGATCCAACTTCCATTATAGGATTTTCAATATCTTTTGTACTAGGAAGAGTGCCTAGATAACCTTTAGAAGCTGCATAAAAAATTATAAAAGCAGCTCCTATTCCTAGAAAATAGAAAAACCAAAAGTAAAAAAGAAGCAAACGAAAGTAAAAACTTATTTTTCTATTTTTTTTATTAGACACTTATCTTTTTTAATTAATATTCTAAACATCTGTTATTTGAATGTTAATTCTGTTTTTTGAATCACGTCAATTGTTGATAATTTCTCTAGAGGAGGAGAAATTTTATTATTTTCCAGAATTTCTTTTATTTTTTTTATTTCTATTCTAAACCAAGTATTTGGATTTTTAATGTAAGAAAACCACATTTTTTTTTTAAACACATCAATTTTCATACATTGTGCTATTCCTTTTTCTGTGTGTATTTTACAGTTAAAATCTGGAAAATCTTTTATAGCTGATAAATAAGCATCTAATTCATAATTTAGACAACATTTTAATTTACTACATTGTCCAGTTAATTTCTCTATATTTAGAGATAATTGTTGATATCTAGCCGAATTAGTCGTGACACTTTTAAAATTTTTTAACCATGTGGAACAACAAAGTTCACGACCGCAAGAACCTATTCCTCCAATTTTTGCGGCTTCTTGTCTGTATCCTATCTGACGCATCTCTATACGTATGCGAAAAGTTAAAGCTAATTCTTTAATCAACTTTCTAAAATCAATTCTATTTTCAGCCGTATAATAAAAAGTAGCTTTCTCTCCATCTCCTTGATATTCCACATCACAAATTTTCATGGAGAGATTTAAATGCTTTGCAATTTTTTTAGCTTTTAAAAGACCTTTCAATTCTTTTTTTTTATAAAAATTCCATATGTTTATCTCTTTTTCTGTGGATTTTCTGTATATTTTTTTTATGTTTGAAAACGGGTTATTTTTGTTACGTATTTGCAATTTTACCAATTCTCCGGTTAGAGTTACTGTTCCGATGTCATATCCACTAGATTTCGATTCTACAGTTACAAAATCACCTTTGCAAAGGTTTATTTTTTCTGCATTATGGAAAAATTCTTTTCTGTCATTTTTAAATTGTACTTCTATAAGATCAAAATTATCTAATAAAAAAGGAGGTTTAATATTAGATAACCAATCTACTACATGCAGTTTTTTGACACATTTTTTTTTTGTAAACATATTATTTCTATTATTAGTACATTCGTTTTTTAAGCAACTTGAACATAATTTTTCCATTATTTTAATGATTTAAAAAACAAAAATAAAACTTTTATTCTGCTTCTTATTTTTTGATAAAAATTTATATTTATAGATATGAATAAGAGAATAGCAGTATTTCCTGGATCTTTTGATCCAATAACTTTAGGACATTATGATGTTATTGTGAGATCTTTAAATTTGTTTGATAAAATTGTTATAGCTATTGGGATAAATTCAGAAAAAAACAATATGTTTTCTATTAACAGGAGAAAGGAATGGATCCAAAAAACTTTTTTAGGATTTTCTAAAATAGAAATAGATTTATTTCAAGGAATGACTATCTCTTTTTGTAGAAAAAAGAAGGCTCAATTTATATTGAGAGGTCTAAGAGACCAATTAGATTTTGAATTTGAAAGAAAAGTTTTCTATGCTAATAGAGAATTAGAGAAAAGAAATTGTATCGAAACCGTTTTTATTCTTTCTTCTTACGGAAAATCTTATATAAGTTCTAGAATTGTAAGAGAAATTATGAAAAATGGCGGGGATTATACTATTTTTGTTCCTCCTTATGTAAGAATTTAATTAATGGATCTATCACTCTTTTTTTATCCAACCAAGAGTGATTTGTTTTTTTTCTATATCAGCGTCAATCAATTTTACTTTAACTCTATCTCCTAAATAGTAAACTCTTCTTTTTTTTCTACCAATTATACTGTAATTATTGGAATGTAAAGTGTATAAATCCTCTTTTATATCACGTAATCGGATCATTCCTTCTGTTTGGAATACGAGTAAATCAATATAAACACTCCATTCGGTAAATCCTGTAATAATTCCCTCAAATTCTTTTCCTAGGTATTTTTTTATATGTTTAACCTGTAAATATTTTAAAAATTCTCTTTCTGCATCTATTGCTAAACGTTCTTTTTCACTGCAATGCTTAGATTGTTCTTCATAAAATTCTATGGAATTTAATTTATTGTTGTTCTTTTTTGTTAAATAATAATTTAATAAACGATGCGCTATGATATCTGAGTATCTTCTAATAGGAGAAGTAAAATGGGTGTAATAAACAAAAGATAATCCATAGTGTCCTATATTTTTTGTAGAATATTTTGCCTTGCTCATGGTTCGAAGAATTAAATTTTCGATCATATTTTTTTCTGGTTTTCCTTGAATACTTTTTAATAAATGATTAATAGATGTTTTTACATTTTTTAGATCTAAAAAATAACCTAAAGGCTCTATGATTTTTTTTAAAATGAAAATTTTTTGAAAATCTGGTTCATCATGAACTCTGTAAATATAGGTTCTATTAGAAGGTTTTCCATCTAAATTTAAGCTAACAAATTCTGAAATTTTTCTATTAGCTAATAGCATAAATTCTTCTATCAAACGATGAGCTTCATTGCTTTTTTCTAAGTATAATCTAGTAGGATTATTTTTTTTATCTAAATGAAACTTTATTTCTACTTTCTCTATAGAAATTGCTCCATTTTTTAGTCTATTTTTGGTTAAAATTTTAGAAAAAAAGAATAGTGTAGAAATATCTTCGTGATAATCTCCTTTTTTTCTTTCTATGATTTTTTGTACTTCTTCATATGTAAATCTTCTATTTGATCGTATAATAGTTTTCCCAAACCAACTTTTTAAAATTTTTCCTTGATTATTCATATTAAAAATGGAAGAAAAACTTAGTTTATCTTTTTCTGGGTGTAAAGAACAAAGATCATTGGATAATATTTTTGGAAGCATAGGAATAACTTTTCCTACAAAATAAATAGAATTAGCACGTGTATATGCTTCTTTATCCAAGAAACTTCCTTTTTTTACATAGTGAGAAACATCGGCTATATGAATTCCAATTTCCCAAATATTAGAATTTAATTTTCTAATGGAAAGTGCGTCATCTATATCTTTTGCATCAAGAGGATCTATAGTGAAAGTATTAATATTCCGCATATCTCTTCTCATATTTAGATCAGAATTTTTTTTCAGTACTATTTCTTTCGCTTCTTTCTCTACCTCTTTAGGAAATTCATAGGATATTCCATATTCAGACAATAAAGAAAAAATTTCTGTTTTATATTCTCCAGATACTCCAAATCCTTTAATTATTTTTCCTAAAGGATTTTTGAAATTTTTTGGCCATTTTACGATTTCTACCAATACTTTTTCATTGTGTTGATATCCTTTGAATTCGTTGATTGGAATCAATATATCCACGTGAATAGTATTGTTGTGTACTATAACTAATCCATATTGAGATTGAGATTCCATTTTTAATATTCCAGTAAAATTCTTTCTTTTCCTTTTCAGAATTTTTATGACTTCTCCTTCTATTTTTCTTCCTGATTTACGATTTTTAAATTTTACTTGGACTAAGTCTCCTTCTATAGCTCTATTCGTTTTCTTTTTAGGAATAAAAATGTCTTTAGGAAATCCTTTTATATTTACAAAAGCATATCCATAACTAGTAATATTAATAAATCCAATAGCTAAATTATTATTAGATAATCCTGAAAACTTATTGATTTTATTTTCTAATTTCATGAATAAAAAAAACATGTCAATTAACATTTAAAAATCTACAATCTACAAGTAATTTGTAAAAAATAAATATTATACATTTTTCATTTTCAGTTACGCATTTGATATTATTTATTATCTTTGCAATGATCCTTTTTTTTACTTACTATACATATATCAAAACATAAAAAAAATTAGCTCCATAAAATGACAGGTAAACGTCTATTATATGTTTCTTCAGATTTATTTCCTTTCTCTTCAGAGAATCCTATTTCTTTGTCAGTTTTAAAGGCTACCAAGTTTATGCAGTCTATAGGAAACGATGTACGTATATTCATGCCCCGTTTTGGAGTAATAAATGAACGAAGACATCAATTGCATGAAGTCATTCGTTTGTCAGGAATGAATTTAATTATTAATGAGATGGATCAACCTTTATTAATTAAGGTAGCATCTATTCCTGATGCAAGGCTGCAAGTTTATTTTATAGATAATGAAGAATATTTTAAAAGAAAAGCTATATATGAAGATGAGAATGGAATATTTTTTCATGATAATGATGAAAGAGCCCTTTTTTTAACAAAAGGAGTTTTGGAAGCTGTTAAAAAATTGAATTGGAAGCCAGATATTATTCATATATATGGTTGGATTAGTTCTTTTATTCCACTGTATATTAAGAATTTTTACAAAAATGATCCTGTTTACCAGAATACGAAAATAGTGGTTTCTATTTATAATAATCCTTTTAAAGGAATTATTAACAAGGATATTATTAAAAAGGTAAAATTTGATGGAATTAAATCTAGAAAATTAAAATTGTTAGAAAATCCAAATTATTTTAATCTGATAAAATTATGTATGTTTTTTTCCGATGCCATAATTAAAGGAGATCTTTCTTTTCCTAAAGAAATAGAAGACTATATAGATGAAAATAAATTATTAGTATTAAAATATTATCCTGTAGAAAAAATAGAAACCGTTTATCAACAATTTTATAAAGAAACTGTTTTAGAAACAGATTAATTTTAAAAAAAATTCTAATTTTATCAGTTAGAATGTGTGGTATAATTGGTTATTTGGGATATAGAGAAGCATATCCGATTCTTATTAATGGATTAAAAAAATTGGAATATCGTGGGTACGATAGTTCTGGAATAGCTATTTTTTATGAAAATGGATATAATCTATACAAAACTAAAGGAAAAGTTGATGAATTAAAGAAAAAAATTTCTTCTTGTAAAATTCAAATAAAAGGAACAACTGGAATAGGACATACTAGATGGGCTACACATGGAATTCCGGATGATATTAACGCTCATCCTCATGTTTCCAATTCTAATGAACTTATTTTAATTCACAATGGAATTATAGAAAATTATCATGCAATTAAAATAATTTTATTGAAAAATGGTTTCACTTTTAAAAGTAAAACAGATACAGAAGTTTTAGTAAACTTGATTGAATATATTCAAAAAAAAAATAAATTATCTTTGGAAGAAGCTGTACGAGTTTCTCTGAATGAAGTGATTGGAGCATATTCTATAGCTATAGTAGAAAAATCAAATCCAGAAAGAATTGTTATTGCAAAATTAGGAAGTCCTCTAGCATTGGGAATAAATGAAAGGGAGTTTTTTATTGCTTCTGATCCTATTCCCTTTATTGATTATACTAAAAATGCTCTTTATTTGAAAGATGGTGAAATGGCTATTCTTAGAAAAGATAAAGAATTAGATCTTCGTAAGATTATAGATAATCATAAACTTAATCCAATTATTAAAGAACTTAAAATTAATCTTCAAAAGATTGAAAAAGGAGAATACAAATATTTCATGTTAAAAGAAATTTATGAACAACCAAAAACGATTTTAGATACTTTACGTGGAAGATTATTAATTGCAGATGGGGGAGTTATTTGTATTGATGGAATTGAATCTAATAAGGACGTATTTATTAATGCTAGATGTATAACTATAGTAGCTTGTGGAACTTCATGGCATGCTAGTTTAATTGGAGAGTACTTATTAGAAGAATTAGCTCATGTTCCAGTAGAAGTAGAATATGCTTCTGAATTTAGATATAGGAATCCTATTATAGAAAAAAGGGATATTGTTATAGTGATTTCCCAATCTGGAGAAACCGCAGATACTATAGCTGCTTTAAAATTAGCTAAGAAAAAAGGAGCTTTTGTTTTTGGAATTTGTAATGTAGTTGGATCATCTATAGCAAGAAATGTAGACGCAGGAGCTTATACACATGCTGGACCTGAAATAGGAGTGGCTTCTACAAAAGCTTTCACAGCACAAATCACTGTTCTTGTTTTGCTAGCTTTGAAAATAGGAAAACATAGATCAGCGATTACAGATAGTCGTTACAAATATTTATGTCAAGAATTGGGTTCTATTCCAGATAAAGTGAGCAGGACATTAAAAATGGATGAAACTATAAAAAAAATATCTAAAATATTTTACAATGTAAATAACTTTCTTTATTTAGGTAGAGGAATTAATTTTCCAGTAGCTTTAGAAGGAGCTTTAAAATTGAAAGAAATTTCCTATATTCATGCTGAGGGGTATCCTGCTGCAGAGATGAAGCATGGACCTATTGCTTTAATAGATGAAAAGATCCCTGTTATAATTATAGCTACAAAAAAAGGATGTTATGATAAGATTGTAGGAAATATTGAGGAAATTAAAGCAAGGAAAGGAAAAATAATAGCAATAGTTAATGAAGGGGATATACAAGTAAGTATGTTAGCAGATCATGTAATACAAGTTCCAGAAATATCTGAAGAACTTAGTCCATTAGTCACGGTGATTCCTCTTCAATTATTGGCTTATCAGATAGCTTTTATACGTGGAGAAAATGTAGATCAGCCAAGGAATTTGGCTAAATCTGTCACAGTGGAATAATTTTTATAACGATATTCCTGTATGTATTTTTCTAAAGCTTTAGCCATGGAAGGATTATTTTTTGGTTGGAACTTTTATTTCTATTTTTAATCCGGCTTTGTAAGCTGCATCTAAAGTATTTTTACCAAAAGTTGCGATTTTTATGTTATTTTGATCAAACTTAGGAAAGTTTTCAAATAAAGATTTTATACATGCTGGGCTAAAGAAAACTAAAATATCATAATAAATATTTTTTAAATCAGATAAATCACTAGAAGTAGTTTTGTATAAAATAGCTCTTTTCCAAAAAATATTGAGTTTCTTCAGAATTTTTGGAATTTCTGGTTTTAATATATCTGAAGAGGGTAAAATGAATTTTTCTTTTGAATGTTTCTTAATGTAAGGGAGAATGTCTTGAAAGGATTTTTTTCCAATGTATATTTTTCTTTTTCTGTACACTATATACTTTTGTAAGTAATAAGCTATGGCTGCTGTTTGACAAAAATACTTCATAGAAATAGGAACTTTGAAACGCATTGATTCTGCTAATCTAAAATAATGATCTATGGATTTTTTACTTATGAAAAGAACTACAGTAAAATCAGAAAAGTTTATTTTCTGTTTTCTTACATCAGAAGATGATGCTCCTTTTACTTCTATGAAAGATCTAAAATCTATTTTTACATTTTCATTTTTACTGAGTTCTATATAGGGAGAATTTGAACTTGTAAATGCTTGTGAAACGAGAATATTATTGATCTTCATTATATCATTGTATTATTGAAAAATCACAGGAATAAAGATTTAAATTTGCAAATGTACAAAAAAGTTAGGATAAATTAACATAACAACTGATAATGAACAAGTAGAAAATATCATTGCAAATGAAAAAAATAATTCTATTACTGTTTTTTTTGTTTTTTCAGAAAAAAGTATTCCCATTAGTCTTATTATTCCTCATAAAAAAATGGTAAATCTGATAACGGAACTTCTTTTGAATAATTTATTTTCTCCTTTGGATGGTCCGTTTTGTAAAGAGAAAGAGGATAAAATATATAAAAAATATAATATTACAGAGAAAGATTTTTTGTACAATTATTTTTTTTATACAAAAAAAATAGAAAATCATATTAATATTTTAAGAAAAGTGCAAGAGAATCTATCAAAGAGGCACAGAGCGGAATCGAACCGCTATAAAAGGTTTTGCAGACCTCTGCCTTTCCAATCGGCCACAGTGCCTTAATTTATCATCCATCTAAAACAATGCAAACTCTATCCACACGGCTTTGTAGAGGTGGATTTTCTTTGCAAATTTTTATTCTTGTTGATTTTACTAAATCTATTCTATATTTTTTGATTCTTTGAATAATTCTTTGAGCTAAATGTTCTAATAATTTTGAATTAATAGCCATTTCTTCTTTTACAATGCGATATAAATGCACATAGTCAATAGTTTTTGATAAATCATCACTTATTGAAGCTTTATAAAGATCTAATTCAATTTCTAAATTTACCGTATAATATGACCCTAAAGTGGCTTCTTCTGGCATGCATCCGTGAAATCCAAATAATTTGATATTTTCAACAAGAATCTTCCCCATTCTATATCCTATTCTTATATGGCTTTTTTGTAATTTTCTTCTATTTTTTTCCAGTTGATAATCTTCCAAAAAGAAGAGATGTAATCAGCACGACGGTTTTGGTATTGAAGATAATAGGCATGTTCCCAAACATCTAATCCTAATATCGGAACTCCTTCGCAACCTATTCCTAACATAACAGGATTGTCTTGATTAGCTGTAGAACAAATAGTTAACTTTTTTTCTTTTACACATAACCAAGTCCATCCAGAACCAAAACGATTCATAGCAATAGAGGTAAATTTTTCTTTAAAAGCGTCAAAGGACTTAAAGTCTTTTTCAATGGCGTTTTTTATATATTTGCTTGGAGGGGTATAATCTAAATGAGGAATTAATATTTCCCAAAAAAAATTATGATTATAAAAACCTCCACCATTATTACGTACTATTCGCTTTTCAATATTAGATCTTCGCAGGATTTCTTCTATAGAAAGAAGTGTAAGATCTGTTCCTTCAATAGCTTTATTTAAATTATTAGTATATCCTGCATGATGTTTTGTATAATGGATTTCCATAGTTTTTTGATCTATATAAGGTTCTAGATCTTTATAATTATAAGATAATTTTGGAAGTTTGAATGACATATTCATTATTTTTTTAATGCAATTGTTTTAATGAACAAATATAATTAAAATTAAAAATACAAGAAAAACTATGAAATTATTGCTTTTATTCCAGGAAGAATTTTATTTTTTAGGCTTTCTAACATGGCCCCCCCACCAGTAGATAAATAACTAATTTTAGTTTCATATTTTTTCATTTTTAATGCAGCAATAGAATCTCCACCTCCTACTAAAGAAAAGGCTCCGTTTTCAGTAGCTCTCACGATAGCTTTTGCTATGGAAGTAGTTCCTGAAGAAAAATTTTGAAATTCAAAAACTCCTAATGGTCCATTCCAAAGAATTGTACGAGAATAATTTATGATTTCGCAAAAATGTTTTATGGATGCAGGACCTATATCCAATCCCATCCAACCATTAGGGATAGAGTGAATAGAAACGATTTTAGTTTTAGCAGAGTTTTTAAAAGAATCGGCGATGATCACATCTTTTGGGAAAAAAATTTTTGTTTTCTTTTGTTTTTGATATTGTTCAATAATTTTTTGCAATATTTTAAGATCTTTATATTCGTCTACAAGGGAATCCCCAACTTTTCCTCCTTTGGCTTTAATAAAAGGATAAGACATTGCTCCTCCTATCAATATGTAATCTACCAAGTTAATTAGATTTTCAATGATAGCTATTTTAGAAGAAATTTTTGCTCCTCCTAATAAGATTGTAATGGGAGCCATCCCTTTTCCTAAAACTTTTTTTAAAGATTGAATTTCTTTTTTCATAAGAAATCCTATACATTTTCTTCCTCTAAAAAATTTAGGAACTATGCTAATGGAAGCATGTGGACGATGAGATACGCCAAAAGCATCGTTTACATAAATATCTCCAAGTTTGGATAATTGGAAAGCAAAATTTTCATTTCCCTCCTCTTCTTCTTTATAGAAACGAATGTTTTCTAATAGTAAAACTTCTCCATTTTTTAATTCAGAAATTTTTTTTTCTACTGCTTTTCCTATACAATTTTCCGAAAATTGTATAGGGGTTTTTAATTTTTTGGATAAATAAGAAATGATGAATCTTAAGGAATAAATTTTTGAACATTTTCCTTTTGGTCTTCCAAAATGAGAAATAAGAACTACTTTTCCGGAATCATAAATTATTTTTTGAATGGTAGGAAGACTATATAGAATACGTGTATCATCGATAATTTGATAGGATTGATTATTATTAACAGGAACATTGAAATCTACTCTCACTAAAGCTATTTTATTTTTAAAATTGAAATCATTTGCGGTTTTTATATTCTCTATCATAACCAATATTGAAATGTTCATATGAAATATACAAAAATAAATAGATTTTAATTATGTAATTTTTCATGTATTTTTATATTATGTTTCTTAATAAGAAATGAATGAAAATAGCAATAGGATCTGATCATACAGGAGTAGATTATAAACATCTGATAATTGACTTTTTAGTTAAGAAGGGTTATCATATAAAGGATTTTGGTTTTTCTAGCTATGGAAAGAAAGTTGATTATCCAGATTTCATCCATCCTACAGTTGAATCAGTAGATAAAGGGGAAATGGATTTTGGGATTATTATTTGCGGAAGCGGAAATGGAGCTTCTATGACTGCTAATAAATATCAAAAGATCCGCGCGGCATTAGTGTGGAATAAAGAAGTCGCATTTTTAGCTAGAAAACATAATAATGCTAATGTGTTAAGTTTGCCTGCGCGTTTTTTAGAAAGTAAAAAAGAGGTTTTGGAAATAGTAGAAATGTTTTTGAAAACAGATTTTGAAGGTGGAAGACATAAAAGAAGGATAGAAAAAATTACCAATAAAAATGAAAATCCTCAGTAGCTCAGTTGGTTAGAGCACCTGACTGTTAATCAGGGTGTCGCTGGTTCGAATCCAGCCTGAGGAGCTCTTCGGGGTGTAGCTCAGTTGGGATAGAGTAAACGTCTGGGGGACGTGTGGTCGCTGGTTCAAGTCCAGTCACCCCGATTGTAAATAAAATTTGATACTAGATTTACAGTCTTTTTTTTTGTTTGATACAAATTTAGGTTTAGCAATATTACATCAAATAAATTTGCATATCTCCATTCTATGCTAGCTTTCTCTAAACGTGTTTTTATCTTAGATAAATTTTCGTGATTTCTTTTTAATAATCTTTTTTTTAATATTTCTATGGAATGTACCAGAACAAATATAGATAGAGAATTATTTGGATATAGTTTTTTTAAATGTAATCCTCCTTTCACATCGACATCAAATAAAATATGTTTATTTTCATTCCATATTTTAGATATCTCGCTTTTTAAGGTTCCATAAAATAGTTTTGGATAAACTTCTTCCCATTCTGCAAACTGATATTTTTTTATTTTAGAAATAAATTTTTTCGTAGAAATAAAATAATAGTCTATCCCATGTTTTTCTTTATTTCTTATAGGACGTGTAGTACATGAAACAGAAAATTTTAATTCTGTAACTTTTGAAAGTATATGCTTTGAAATAGTCGTTTTTCCAGATCCTGAAGGACCTGATAAAATAATCATCTTTCCTTTTTTCATCTTTATCATTATAAACTATTATCAGGATTATTGAATTAAAAAATAAGAATATTATAATTTATTTTCATTTCTTCGTTATTATTTCCTAACTTTGTTCATACTTTGGTCATTTTTTCCTTAACATGGACTAAGTATATGGAAAATAAGAAAATCTAGGAATAAATTTAACAAGTTTATGAAATTAGGAATAGTAGGTGTTACAGGAATGGTAGGACGTGTAATGATGGAAGTTTTAGAAACTAGAAATTTTCCAGTAAAAGAATTGTATCTATCCGCTTCCGAAAAATCAATAGGAAAAGAATTTTTTTTTCGAAAAAAAAAATATCCGATAATTGGAATTCAAGATTTGATTTTAAAGAATCTTGATGTTGTTTTATTTTCGGCTGGATCTTCTATTTCCAAAGAATGGGCTCCTAGGTTTTCCAAAATAGGGACTACTGTAATAGATAATTCTTCTGCATGGAGAATGGATCCTGATAAAAAGTTAGTTGTTCCTGAAATTAATATATCTTCTTTATCTAAAAAAGATAAGATCATAGCTAATCCAAATTGTTCTACAATACAACTGGTTATGATTTTACATCCTTTGCATTTGGAGTATGGAATAAATCGTGTTATTGTTTCTACCTATCAATCCGTGACAGGTACAGGAAAAAAAGCTATAGATCAATTAAATAGTGAAAAGAAATCATTAATGACTTATGAAAAAGTATATCCATATCCTATTTATCAAAATGTATTACCACATTGTGATTCATTTGGAGAAAATGGTTATACCGTAGAAGAAATCAAGCTAATGAGAGAAACAAAAAAAATCATAAATGATCAGAACATAGCTATAACAGCTACGGCCGTACGTGTTCCTGTTATAGGTGGACATTCGGAAAGTGTGAATGTCACGTTTAAAAGAGAGCCTAATATTGATCATATTTATGAAATTTTTTCTAAAAAGAAAGGAATTGTGGTTCAAGATAATCCAAAAAAAAATATTTATCCAATGCCATTGTTTGCTCATGGAAAAGATGAAGTATTTGTTGGGCGTATTCGTAAAGATTATTCTTGTTCAAATTCTCTAAATTTTTGGATTGTTGCAGATAATTTACGTAAAGGGGCAGCTACAAATGCAATACAAATAGTGGAATCTTTGATTGAAAAAAAATATATTTAGAGCTTTCTCTCTATAATTATGACATATTCTCCCAATACTTTCTTTATATTTTTATAATGTAGAATTATGTCTTCAATATTTCCTCTTAAAGTTTCCTGAAACATCTTAGATATTTCTTTACAGATAACAATGTTTCTTTTTAATCCAAAAAAATCTTTTAAGTCGTTTAATGTTCGTAATAATCTATGAGGAGATTCATATAAGATGATTGTTCTATTTTCTTTTGACAAATTACTCAATTGTATTTTTCTTTTTTTTTGGGTCAAAAAACCAACAAAAGTAAACTCATTAATAGGAAATCCAGAAATTACTACAGCTGGGATAAGGGCGGTTGGTCCAGGTAAACATTCTATGGAAATAGAAGCTTTAATACAGGATTTAATAAGCAAGAATCCTGGATCGGATATACTTGGAGTCCCTGCATTGGAAATTAACGCCAGTTTTTTTCCTTTTTTTATTTTTTCCAAAATAGAAGAAATCATTTTATGTTCGTTATATGCATGATAAGTTTTTATGTGGGTTTTAATGTTATAAAAATTCAATAATCTTTTAGAAATTTTCTTATTTTCTGCTAAAATAAGATCTACCTCATTTAAGATACGCAAACTTCTAAAAGTTAAATCTTCTCTATTTCCTATAGGGGTAGGAATTATATACAGCATTTTATCTCATAATATATGAAAAAAAGATCTTATAATGATAGATTTTGTTTAGATTTTTCCTAGATAAAAAATCTATAACTTTCCTTATAGTTTTTCTATTATATTATTTTTTTTAATTAAATCGTTATTGTATTTAAGCATATTTCAGATTGACATTTCATTATCATTGTATATATGTAAAATTTTTTTATGATAGTTGTTCATGGTATTTTTATTAATTAAAAGAATTAATAGATGATGGTGAAATAAAAAAAGGAATGAAAGGTAAACAATATATATTTAGAAGTCCCCTGGTATCTGGAGAGATCATATTTAAGTATGATTTAAATGGTTTTTTGAGAGAAGTCGTGTTTCCAGAAAAACTTTCTTTATCACATTATGTATGGATAGGAAAATATATTCCTTATAACGAATCTATTATAAATAAAATGAAAAATGCAAAAGCAGCGTTTTCTATAGAAGAAATTCCTGTAGACTTATCTTTTAATCGTTTTTGGACAGATTATAAATATAAAGTAGGAAAAAAAAAGATGGCGGAAAATTTATGGGATAGAATGTCTTTATCTGATAGAATAAAAGCCTTGTCTTATATACCTAAGTATTTAGACCATGTGAAAAGAACAGGACATGATCAAGCATATCCTACTACATATTTAAATCAAAGATATTTTGAGAGTTAAAAACTCTTATTTTTTTCTATTTTTTTTGATCACATCAATAGCATCTTTTAAATGAAAGGAATTAAAAAAAATTTCTTCTTCAATTGGAATGGATTTATTTTTATGTCTAATATAGACATTATACTTGTTTATTTTTAATAAAACTTTTTCTTCTTCAAAAATTCCTAAGAATTTAGGCAATTCTAGAAGTTTTAATGCAGTTTCTAAGGAGATTGTATCAATTTTTTGACTAATGAGCAATGGAGAAAATTTAGGTTTTTCTTTGTCTTTAAATTCTCCCATTTGAACAATAGGTCCAAATCTGGCTACTTGGGAAAAAATTTTTTTTTTAGATATTGGATCTATGCCTAAAAAACGTTTTTTATGAACTTTTTCTACGTTTTTTTCAACGTGTTCTATTTTTTCATGAAATCCATCATAAAAATTTTTTATGATTTTTTTCCAAGAAACTTTTCCTTTAGCTATGTTATCAAATTCTTTTTCTAAATTTGCTGTGAAATCATAATCGACAATTTCATGGAAATTCTTTTTCAAGAAATTAGTAGTTAGAACACCTATTTCAGTTGGGATAAATTTGTTTTTTTCTATCTCTGTAATTTCATCTTTTTTTTCAATGATTCTATTATTTTTTAGAATGAAAGACTCACGATATTCTTTCTTCTTAATAGATTTTTGCAGGTTGACATAGTTTCTTTTTTGGATAGTAGAAATAATGGGAACATAAGTAGAAGGCCTTCCTATTCCTAGTTTTTCTAAATTTTTTACTAAAGAAGCTTCGTTGTATCTTGGTAAATGTTTTGTAAAAACTTGTTTTGCTGTAATTACTTTTTTTGTAAAAGTGTTCCTTTTTAATTTCTGATAAATTTTTTCTGTTTTTTTTAAATCCTCCTTTCCATGGATTTTCATAAACCCATCGAATATGATAGTCTTTTGGGTAAAGACAAAAGGAATCTCAAAGTTTGAAGATTGAATATAAAAAATTTTTTTTTCAATATTTGCGTCCGTCATCTGTCCTATTATAGTTCTTTCCCATATGAGTTTATAAAGGATTTTTTGATACGTATCTAAATTTTCCAAAGAATTTTTTTCTATATCGGTGGGATGAATAGCTTCATGAGCTTCTTGAGAAAATTTTTTTTTAGATGAAAACTCTTTTGGAGATAAATACAATTTTCCATATGAAGAGAGAATATAGTTTTTTATTTCTGATAAAACATCTTTGGATAAATTAGTACTATCTGTACGCATATATGTAATGTATCCTTTTTCATATAATTTTTGTGCCAAAAACATAGTTTTTGATATAGAAAAATTTAATTTTTTACAAGCTTCTTGTTGCAAAGAAGAAGTTGTGAATGGAGGTGGTGGAGTTTTTTTTTCTTGTTTAGTAACAATTTTTTTAATGAAAAAAGAAGAATCAATACATGCTTGTAAAATGTTTTTCATTTTTTTCACCCCTTCTATTTTTTTTTCCAACTTTGCATTCATAGTCATTTCATTCTTATTGGTAAATATTCCAAATATTTGATATCCAGGAGTTGGGATGAAGTTTTGAATATTTTTTTCTCTTTCTACTATAAGTCTAAGTGCTGCAGATTGGACTCTTCCCGCAGAAAGTCCAGCGTTAATTTTTTTCCATAAAATAGGAGATAATTGAAATCCTACTAATCGATCTAAAATTCGTCTTGCTTGTTGTGCATAAACTAAATTATAATCAATTAATCTAGGATTTTTTATGGCATGTAGAATAGCTTTTTTTGTAATCTCATGAAAGACTATTCTTCTAAATCTTTCAGAAGGAATGTTTAGGATTTTGTAAATTTGATAAGCAATAGCTTCTCCTTCACGATCTTCATCGGAAGCTAACCAAATTAGATTGAAATCTTTTATTAAAGTTTTTAAATTCTGAACTATTTTTCTTTTTTTGGTGAGAATTACATAATTGGGCTGAAAATCTTTATTGATATCGATTCCTATTTTTTTTTCTGGAAGATCTATTAAGTGTCCGTAACTTGGAACTACATAAAACTCTTTTCCAAGAAATATTTGTATGGTATTAGCTTTAGTAGGAGATTCAACAATTACTAAGTTTTTTTTCATGTTTTTTTTATTAGATATTCCTTTCAATAATAAAATTTACCATTGTTTTTAAAGACTTCTTGATTATACTATCTGGATAAGGATCTAATATTTTTAATGCATTATTACGTATTCTTATCATTTTCTGGATTGCGTATTCTATGCCTCCATATTTTTTCACATAAGCAATAATTTGATGTCTTTTTTTTTCATCATAATTTTTTATAGAATTTAATATCCATTTTTGATCATTCTGAGATGCTTTTTGAATTGTATAAATAAGTGGAAGAGTCATTTTTTTTTCCATAAAATCAATTCCAATAGGTTTTCCTGTTAAATTTTTATTAGATTCATTGTAGTCAAATAAATCATCTTTTATTTGAAAAGCAACCCCCGTTAATCCTCCAAATTTTCGCATTTTTAATGCGATATCTTCATTAGCATTTACTGAACGAGCTCCCCCTTCACAAGAAGCTGCAATTAGACTTGCAGTCTTATGATAAATGATCTGATTATAAATTCTTTCAGTGATATCAAGTTTTTTAGATTTTTCCATTTGTAACAATTCCCCTTCACTCATATCTTTAATTGTTCTACAAATAATTTTTAGAAGATCATGATAATTATTTTCTGTAGCTAATAAAAGACTTTTAGAAAGTAAGTAATCTCCTACTAAAACAGCTATTTTATTTTTCCATATAGCATTTATGGAAAAAGAACCACGACGAAGATAACTATTGTCGATAACATCATCATGAACAAGAGTAGCAGTATGTATCAATTCTATTAAAGAGGCTGTATGATAGGTTTTTTTTTGAATAGTTCCTAGCATTTTTGCAATTAGGAAGACAAACATAGGTCGAATTTGTTTTCCTTTTCTATGAACAATATAATGTGTTATTTTATTTATAAGAGGTACATCACTTTTTATAATGGTATGAAATTTTTTTTCAAAAGTTTTCATTTCTTCATTTATAGATTCTTTAAC
This sequence comes from Blattabacterium sp. (Blatta orientalis) str. Tarazona, assembly GCF_000334405.1. Lineage (NCBI taxonomy): Bacteria > Pseudomonadati > Bacteroidota > Flavobacteriia > Flavobacteriales > Blattabacteriaceae > Blattabacterium > Blattabacterium sp. (Blatta orientalis). Next base: position 291,008 of record NC_020195.1, read on the forward strand.
TTTTTCAAGTATTTTCTTCATAATATTTTGATCTTTTTTTTAAGATTATGTTTTTTTGTAATTAAAGATTATAATATTTACAAAATCAACATGGAATCTCCGTAGGAATAAAATCTGTATTTTTCTTTTGTAGCTATTTTATATGCTTTCATAAGAAGATCATATCCAGTAAATGCGGCGGTCATCATTAATAAAGTCGATTTTGGCATGTGAAAATTTGTAATCATAGAGTTGGCTATGCTGAAATTGTAAGGAGGAAAAATGAATTTATTGGTCCATCCAGAAAAAGGATTTAAATATTTATTGGAAGATACAGAGCTTTCTATGGAACGCATGGATGAAGTTCCTACAGCACATATCCGTTTTTTTTGTTGAATACTTTTGTTAATAATATCACATGTTTCTTTTTTTATAAAACATTTTTCAGAATCCATTTTATGTTTAGATATATCTTCTACTTCCACGGGTAAGAAACTTCCTAACCCAAGATGTAAAGTTATTTCTACCAAGTTTATTCCTTTTATTTCTAATTTTTTTAATAAGTGTTTTGAAAAATGTAATCCTGCTGTAGGTGCGGCAACAGATCCTTCTTTTTTTGCATAAATAGTTTGATATCTTTCTTCATCATTTTTATCAGGCAATCTTTTAATGTATTTTGGCAAAGGAGTTTTTCCTAATTCTTTAATTTTTTTTATGAGTTCATTATGTGTTCCACTGAAATGAAGTTGTAATATCCTTCCTCTAGAAGTTGTATTATCTATGACTTCTCCTGTCAATCCATGTCCAAAGTTTAATTTGTTTCCTACTCTAACTTTTCTTGCTGGATCAACTAATACGTCCCAAGTTCTATCTATTGGGTCTAATTCTCTAAGTAAGAAAACTTCTATTTTTGCTTCTGTTTTTTCTTTGTTTCCGAATAATCTTGCAGGAAATACTTTTGTGTTATTAAAAATAATAGTATCACCTTCTTCGAAATATTGATGTAAATCTTTAAAAATTTCATGTTTAATGCCATTATTTTTTCTATCTATAATCATTAACCTAGATTCATCTCTTTCCTCAGTAGGTTGATTAGCTAAAAGGTCTAATGGAAGACCGAAATCGAAATCTGAAGTTCTCATAATTTAGATTAGCAAAGAGTTTGTTTAGACAAATTAATACTATAGGTTTTTTTTTGATAAAATTAGATTATTTTTTTTTTAACAAAAAAATATATATACATTTGTGTATGCTAATAAAGTTTTTTTAAAAAAAACTTTTTAAGTTGTTCTTTGTCATGTTGAATAAGGAGCTTCTATGCCTGATTCTGAGGATTTTTTAATGAAATTTTTTGCGTATTTTGATTTATTTTATTACAACGGAGAGTTTGATCCTGGCTCAGGATGAACGCTAGCGGCGGGCTTAACACATGCAAGTCGAGGGGCAGCATAAGATCTATTTTTTAGATCTTGATGGCGACCGGCGAACGGGTGCGTAACACGTACGTAACTTACCTTTTGCTAGAAAATAGCCTGAGGAAACTTGGATTAATATTCTATAATATAATATTATTGCATGATAATATTATTAAAGCATATAATGCGGCAAAAGATAGGCGTGCGTCTGATTAGTTAGTTGGTAGGGTAATAGCCTACAAAGACAATGATCGGTAGGGGGCCTGAGAGGGTGATCCCCCACACTGGTACTGAGATACGGACCAGACTCCTACGGGAGGCAGCAGTGAGGAATATTGGTCAATGGAGGAAACTCTGAACCAGCCACGCCGCGTGCAGGAAGAAGGCCCTATGGGTTGTAAACTGCTTTTGTATAGGAATAAAAATTTTTACGAGATAAAAATTGTGAATGTACTATACGAATAAGTGTCGGCAAACTCCGTGCCAGCAGCCGCGGTAATACGGAGGACACAAGCGTTATCCGGATTTATTGGGTTTAAAGGGTGCGTAGGCGGTTTATTAAGTCAGTAGTGAAATGTTGCAGCTTAACTGTTAAAATGGCTATTGATACTGATAAGCTAGAGTGAGATTGGAGTAACTGGAATGTGTGGTGTAGCGGTGAAATGCTTAGATATCACACAGAACACCGATCGCGAAAGCAGGTTACTAAGTCTATACTGACGCTGAGGCACGAAAGCGTGGGGAGCAAACAGGATTAGATACCCTGGTAGTCCACGCCGTAAACGATGATCACTAGTTGTTGGATTTTGTATTCAGCGGCTAAGCGAAAGTGATAAGTGATCCACCTGGGGAGTACGGTCGCAAGGCTGAAACTCAAAGGAATTGACGGGGGCCCGCACAAGCGGTGGAGCATGTGGTTTAATTCGATGATACGCGAGGAACCTTACCAAGGTTTAAATGTACTGCGAATAAGCTAGAAATAGTTTAGTCTTCGGACGGAGTACAAGATGCTGCATGGTTGTCGTCAGCTCGTGCCGTGAGGTGTTGGGTTAAGTCCCTCAACGAGCGCAACCCTTATTGTTAGTTGCCAGCGAGTAAAGTCGGGGACTCTAACAAGACTGCCGACGTAAGTCGAGAGGAAGGTGGGGATGACGTCAAATCATCACGGCTCTTATGCCTTGGGCTACACACGTGCTACAATGGTCGGTACAAAGGGTTTTGCTACTGGGCAATCAGAAGCTAATCTCTAAAAGTCGATCTCAGTTCGGATTGGAGTCTGCAACTCGACTCTATGAAGTTGGAATCGCTAGTAATCGCATATCAGCCATGATGCGGTGAATACGTTCCCGGGCCTTGTACACACCGCCCGTCAAGCCATGGAAGTCGGGGGGACCTGAAATCGGTGACCATAAAAGGAACTGCTTAAGGTAAAATCGATAACTGGGGCTAAGTCGTAACAAGGTAGCCGTACCGGAAGGTGCGGCTGGAACATCTCTTTTTTAGAGTTTATTAAAAGAATTTGAAGAATTGGGCTAGAAGTTTTTTATAAATATTGGAGATTGATTTTGATATCAGTCTCGTAGCTCAGCTGGTTAGAGCGCTACACTGATAATGTAGAGGTCCGCGGTTCAATTCCGCGCGAGACTATATATATCGTGGAGGGGGATTAGCTCAGCTGGATAGAGCGCCTGTTTTGCACGCAGGAGGTCATCGGTTCGACTCCGATATTCTCCATTTAAAGTTCTTTAACATAACATACATATTACATAAGATACAGGGAAAATAAAAGCTAAGTAAGGGCGTATGGTGGATGCCTTGGCTCTGAGAGGCGATGAAGGACGTGATAAGCTGCGATAAGCTGCGGGGATTGGCACATACAAATTGATCCGCAGATTTCCGAATAGGGAAACCTATCATATTAATCATATGATATTACTTTTTTTAAAGTAAGGCGAACCTAGAGAACTGAAACATCTAAGTATCTAGAGGAAGAGAAAACAAAAGTGATTCCGTTAGTAGTGGCGAGCGAAATCGGAATAGCCCAAACCATTATGGTTACGGCCATAGTGGGGTTGTAGGTCTACATAATATGAGGAATATTTTTTTATAGTAGAATGATTTGGAAAAATCAATCATAGAAGGTGATAATCCTGTATGCGAAATAAAAAAATAACCTCAGTAGTAACCTGATTAAGACGGGACACGGGAAATCTTGTCTGAATCGACCGGGACCATCCGGTAAGGCTAAATACTACTCAGAGACCGATAGTGAACTAGTACCGTGAGGGAAAGGTGAAAAGTACTTCGAATAGAAGGGTGAAATAGATCCTGAAACCATACGCTTACAAGCTGTCGAAGCCTTTCAGTAAGGTAACGACGTGCCTTTTGCATAATGAACCTACGAGTTAATTTTTCCGGCAAGGTTAAGTAGTTCAGCTATGGAGCCGTAGCGAAAGCGAGTCTTAAATAGGGCGTTTAGTCGGAAGAATTAGACGCGAAACCGAGTGATCTACCCATGGGCAGGTTGAAGCTGTGGTAACACATAGTGGAGGACCGAACCGGTTGACGTTGAAAAGTCTTCGGATGACTTGTGGGTAGGGGTGAAAGGCCAATCAAACTCGGAGATAGCTCGTACTCCCCGAAATGCATTTAGGTGCAGCATCGTGTTAAAATAAGACAGAGGTAGAGCTACTGATTGGATGAAGGGGTTTCATCACCTACTAATTCCTGACAAACTCCGAATGCTGTCATTATGTTTCACGGTAGTGAGGGCGTGGGTGCTAAGATCCATGTCCAAGAGGGAAACAACCCAGATCATCAGTTAAGGCCCCAAAGTATATATTAAGTTGAACAAACGAAGTTCAGTTACACAGACAGCTAGGATGTTAGCTTGGAAGCAGCTATTCATTTAAAGAGTGCGTAACAGCTCACTAGTCGAGTGATTGAGCATGGATAATAATCGGGCATAAATATATCGCCGAAACTATGGGATTGAAAAATCGGTAGGGGAGCATTGTAATGACAATGAAGCTAGATCGTGAGATCTAGTGGAGTGATTACAAAAGAAAATGTAGGTATAAGTAACGATAATGCGGAAGAGAAAACCGCACACCGAAAAACTAAGGTTTCCTCAGCTATGTTAATCAACTGAGGGTTAGTCGGATCCTAAGACGTAATCGAAAGGTGTAGTCGATGGAAAACCGGTTAATATTCCGGTACTTGCTTTTATTGCGATAGGGGGGACGGAGAAATGAAACTGTCGCGTACGGACGGAAGTGTACGTTGAAATAGTTAGGTATTAAAATATACAGGAAAATCCGTATGTTTTGCTGATCTATGATAGTACCACAAACCTTCGGGAGAGTGGATAGTACAGGTAAGAGCTCCCAAGAAAAGCCTCTAAGCTTCAGATAAAAGTGATCCGTACCAAAACCGACACAGGTAGTTAAGGAGAGAATCCTGAGGTGCTCGAGTGATTCACGGCTAAGGAACTAGGCAAAATGAACCTGTAACTTCGGGAGAAAGGTTGCCTTCCCATAAAGAAGGCCGCAGTGAAAAGATCCAGGCGACTGTTTATCAAAAACATAGGACTCTGCTAAATTGAAAAATGATGTATAGGGTCTGACACCTGCCCAGTACTGGAAGGTTAAAGAAAAAGGTTAGCTTAGGCAAAGCTTTTGACTGAAGCCCCAGTAAACGGCGGCCGTAACTATAACGGTCCTAAGGTAGCGAAATTCCTTGTCGGGTAAGTTCCGACCTGCACGAATGGTGTAACGATCTGGAAACTGTCTCAGCCGTGAGCTCGGTGAAATTGTAATATCGGTGAAGATGCCGATTACTCGCAATGGGACGAAAAGACCCTGTGAACCTTTACTATAGCTTCGTATTGATTTTGATTAAAAAATGTGTAGGATAGGTGGGAGACTTAGAAGTATTGTCGTCAGGCAATATGGAGTCTACCTTGAAATACCACCCTTTTTTTATTTGAAATCTAACTCAATCAAATCTATTGAGGACATTGCGTGGTGGGTAGTTTGACTGGGGTGGTCGCCTCCAAAAAGGTAACGGAGGCTCCCAAAGGTACCCTCAACACGTTTGGTAATCGTGTGTAGAGTGTAATGGCATAAGGGTGCTTGACTGTGAGACATACAAGTCGATCAGGTACGAAAGTAGGGCATAGTGATCCGGTGGTTCCGTATGGAAGGGCCATCGCTCAAAGGATAAAAGGTACTCCGGGGATAACAGGCTAGTCTCCCCCAAGAGCTCACATCGACGGGGAGGTTCGGCACCTCGATGTCGGCTCGTCACATCCTGGGGCTGGAGAAGGTCCCAAGGGTTGGGCTGTTCGCCCATTAAAGTGGCACGCGAGCTGGGTTCAGAACGTCGTGAGACAGTTCGGTCTCTATCTATTGCGAGCGTTAGAAGCTTGAGTGGAGCTGATTCTAGTACGAGAGGACCGAATTGGACGAACCTCTGGTGTATCAGTTGTGTCGCCAGATGCATTGCTGAGTAGCTACGTTCGGAAGAGATAAGCACTGAAAGCATATAAGTGCGAAACTCACCACAAGATAAGGCTTCTTTTAAGGGTCGTTGAAGATCACAACGTAGATAGGCTACAAGTGTAAAGACAGTAATGTCATAGCTGAGTAGTACTAATTACCCGTAGGCTTTTATTTTTTCCTTTTTTCTTTGTTGTATGTTATGTTTTTTTAATTTTTTTTATGGGCGGCTATAGCAATGTGGACCCACCTCTTTACCATTCCGAACAGAGAAGTTAAACACGTTAGCGCTGATGGTACTGGTTATTCCGGGAGAGTAAGTCGCCGCCCTTTTTTCTTTATTACAACATTACAACAGACATTCTGAATAGAGATCTCTGCTTTTTGTGTTTTCTGCACGGAGAATGCTTTCGCTTCTATAGTAGTAAAGACTTTTTAATCCTATTTTCCAGGCTTCTAAATGGACTTTGTTGATAAATTTAGCTGGAGTATTTTGGTGAAAAGCAAGATTAATACTTTGGCCTTGATCAATATATTTTTGTCGTATACTAGCTTGTTTGATTAATTCCAATTGATTTATTTCCTTGAAACATAGAAATACATTTTTTTCTTTTTCACTAAGACCTGTTAATCCTAGACAAGATCCTTTTTCATTGGCTATCTGTTCCCAGACTTCTGGTAAATTACATCCACTTTTTATAAGGATTTTTTCTAAGCAAGGATTTTTTCGAATATGCATACCTTTTGCGTCATCATCTACATATATATTGGCTGCTAATGGTTCAACCCCTTGAGATAGACCTCCAGCTAATTTTGCGGAACTCCTATTGGGAGCCATAGCCATTAAGGTCAAATTTCTTCTTCCTGTGCCTATGTTCCATTCTGACTCCCCATATTCCTTAGCTAAATATCGAGTTGCTTTTTGAGATTCTGATCGAATCTTTCCAAAGATGTCATGAGTTAATATTTCAGATTTTACAGAAATAAAGGGAATCATTCTAGATTGTAGATAAGAATGCCAGCCTAAGGCTCCTAAACCTAAAGCTCTACTTTTCTCTGCAAAACGAACAGCATCTTCTATTCCTTTAATGTTTTTTCCTTTATTAATGAATTCTTGCAAAACTGCATCAAGAAACAAAATAGCATAAAATACAGTTTGAGTATCTTTCCATTCTACATATTTATATAAATTTAAAGAAGAGAGACAACATACAAGTGTATGAGTTTTATCTGTTGGTAACATTATTTCTGAGCAAAGATTGCTGTGATGTATTTTTAATCCGTTTTTTTTCCAATTTTCTGGAAGATTTCTATTTGCATTGTCTTTAAAGAATAAATAAGGTTCTCCCGTTTTTACACGTTCTTTGAGGGTATTTATCCACAAACTTCTTTCTTTTCCATTTTTTTTTAACACTTTTTCCATGAAAGAATTAGAAAGAATAACCCCTTGATGAACATTGTGACATTGACGATTAATATCTCCCTTAGGTTCTCTTATTTTTAAAAATTCTGGATATTCTTGATGTTCTATATTCAAGTAAATAGCTACTGCGCCTCTTCGTGTACTTCCTTGTTTACTAGCAATAATGGCACTATCATATGATTTCACAAAAGGAATAATTCCATCAGAAGTTCCTAATGTTCCATTTTTTATAGGACTTCCTACTGGTCTGATAAGACTAAAATCATAAGAGGTACCTCCTCCATGTTTGCTCAAAATAGCCATTTCCAAATTTTTCCTATAGATTTCATACATACTATCTCCAACACGACCGGAAAAACAGCTAATAGGTAATCCTTTTTCCGTTCCAAGATTCACCATAACTGGAGTAGAGGGGATAAGCCATCCCTTCCATAAAATATTAAAAAATTTCTTTTCTATTTTTGGCTTTTTAAGAATTTTTGCCGCATTTTCAGACAATCTTTTATATGCTTCAAAAGGAGTTTCTCCATTTAATAAATATCCACCTTTAATTGTAGTCAGATACAGTTCATTATTTGCCCATACAGGAAAATCTATTCCTACTTTCCATCCTTTCTTTTCTGCAATAGGGTGTGTTTCCATTTTTTTAGTACTGAAATTTCCTTTTTTTTTATTTCTTTTCCTTTTCTATTTGTTCTTTCAATTTTGCTAATCCAGCAATATCTCCAAGCGTAGATCTCTCGAATTTTCTGTTTCTCACACGTGTTTTTTCTTTCTTTTGATTTTTTTCACGATAAATAGAAGTATGAGAAACTACAATTTTTTTTGTTTCTTTATTAAATTCAATCACTTTAAAATTGCTTTTTTCTTCTTTTTTCAGAGTACTTCCATCTTTTTTTTCCAAGAAACGCAATGGAGCAAATGCTTCTATTTCTTGAAAATCTCCTATTTGATCATTTAATAATTTAACAGAAGCTCCCTTATCAAATAAATTGACGATAAATCCATTATGAATACTTCCTACATAATAGATTTTTTCATATTTTTCCCATGGGTTTTCAGTAATTTGTTTGTGACCTAAATTTAATCTTCTAGTTAGAGGATCTAAAGTTAAAATTATTACTTCTAATTTATCATTGATATTGCAAAATTCAGAGGGATGTTTTATTTTTTTTCCCCATGAAAGATCATTCGCATAAATGATTCCAGATATTCCTTTTTCTAATTCCAAAGAAATTCCAAAATTAGTAAACTTACGAACAACTCCCACATGTTTTGATCCTATAGGGTATTTATTTTGAATATCTATCCAAGGATCTGGAGTCAATTGTTTAATACTCAAAGACATTTTTCGTTCTTGTCTGTCTATAGTCAGTATAAAGGCTTCTATTTCATCTCCTATTTGCACAAAGTCTTGTATGGAAGATAAATCATAAGACCAAGACATTTCACTAATATGTAATAAAGCTTCCACCCCAGGGATGATTTCCACGAAAGCTCCATAATCAGCTAAAACGCTTACTTTTCCTTTTACTTTGTTTCCTACTTTTAAATTCTTGTCTAAAGAGTTCCAAGGATGAGGTTGCAATTGTTTTAATCCTAGTTGAACTCTGTTTTTATCCTTATCTACACCTAAAACTACAAATTTTAATTCTTGTTCTAATTGAACCACTTCTGTGGGATGATTGATGTGAGGCCAACTCATATCAGTAATATGTAACAAAGCATCTACTCCACCTAAATCTACGAAAGCTCCATAAGGAAGAATATTTTTTATTTTTCCCTCTAGAACCTGACCTTTATCAAGTTTAGAGATCATTTCCTTTCTTTGTTCTTCTATATCTCTTTCTATCAATACTTTATGAGAAACCACAACGTTTTTAGTTTTTTGATTTATTTTGACCACTTTTACTTCCATTGTCTTTCCGACATATGTGTCATAATCTCTAACAGGTTTTACATTAATATGGGATCCTGGTAAAAAACATTCAATATCAAAAATTTCTATGATTAAACCTCCTTTAGTTCTAGCAGCTACATAACCTAATATAACTTCTCCTTTCTCATGTGCTTTATTGATTCTTTCCCAATTTCTCATAGTTTTTGCTTTTTGATATGAAAGAATACATTGTCCCTTATAATCCATTTTTACCACCATAACTTCCATTTTTTCTCCTACTTTAAAATTAAAATCCTCTCGAAATTCACTAATAGGAATAGCTCCTTCCGCTTTAAATCCTATATCCACAATCAGATTTTTTTCCGTGATATGTGTGATAGTTCCCGGATATATTTCTAGCTCTTGTATTTTTGGCAAAGTTTCTGCATAGATTTTTTCAAAATTCTTTCTTTCTTCCTTTTGCTCACTGTTCAAATGAGTTTCGTATTTCGTCCAATCGAAACTTTTTCTTTTATCCTTTAATCCTATATTCTCATTATTTTCAGATGAATTTTTGGTATCTTTTTTAATTTCTTCGGTTTGATTAGACATATGTTTTAATTTTTGTAAGAATATCGAAACTTGCTACTACTGCTATCTAAAATATTTATTCAAAATATGAAATAAAGAGAAGAATTGTATCTATCCACTAGATTAGGATTAGCAAGCTTATTGTTGTATAAAAAAAAGATAATACAAAACTAATAATTTTTCATCACATAAGTTTTTATATCTACTAATATCTTTTATAAGATCTTTAAATACTTACTCATTGTGAATAATTCCCGAAAATCCATCATGATGATGTAAATTGATCATTTTGTTCATAAAAAATAATTCGTTAAAAAAACATGTATCTTATTGTTGATACCGAAACTACGGGATTACCTGTAAATTATAATTTTCCTATATCCAATACGGAGAACTGGCCAAGAGTTGTTCAAATTGCATGGCAACTACACGATTTTTCAGGGGACTTAGTGGAATTTAAAAATTTTATTATAAAACCGGATCATTATGACATTCCTTTCAATGCTTTTAAAATTCATGGAATCACTAATGAAATAGCGGAAAAAAATGGAGAGGATTTAATTTTCGTTCTTAAAGAATTTAAGAAATCTTTTGAGAAATCTAAATATTTAATTGGACACAATTTAGAATTTGATATAAGAGTTATTGAGTGTGAATTCTTTAGAAAAAAAGAACAAATTTCTTTTAAAAGAAAGAAAATTTTAGATACTAAAGAAGTATCTGTTTCTTATTGCAAATTACCTGGGATAAGAAAAAAATTTAAATGGCCCACATTAACCGAATTATATTATAAGTTATTTGGAACAAAATTGTCCCATTCACATAATGCAGCAAATGATGTAAAAGCAACAGCTCGTTGTTTTCTAGAACTTTTGCGTTTAGGAATTATCTCATCCGAAAATCTTAAAATAGATGAAAATTTTATTTTAAAGTTCAGAACATTACATCAGTCTACAATATCTTCTTCTATGGTTTCTTTTAATAAACCTTATTCCTCATATATATCTAATAAAAAAAATAAAAAAAAGAAGAAGATTAATCATGAAGAAATTAAAAAAAAAAATAATTCTCATATTCATAATCATACTTCTTTTTCCATACTTTATTCTACCATAGATATTCAATCTTTGATTGAAAGAGCTATATATTTTGATATGCCAGCCGTAGGAATAACGGATTACGGAAATATGATGGGAGCTTTCCATTTTTTAAATGCTATTCATTCTGCAAACAAAAAATATTCTTCCTTAAAAAAATCCATCAAAGGGATCGTAGGATGTGAAGTGTTTATTTCTGATTTTTATTCACAGAAAAAGTTTACTAAAGAACAGCCGGATAAACGTTATCATCAAGTTTTTTTGTCTAAAAATAAAGCGGGGTATCAAAATTTGTCAAAACTATGTTCTCATGGATTCATAGAAGGTTTTTATGCGGGAGTTCCTAGAGTGGGAAAAGATTTAATAGAAAAATATAAGAAAAATTTGATAGCTCTTACGGGAGATCTATATGCAGAGATTCCACAAACGATCCTAAATAAAAGGAAAAATGAAGGCAGAAAAAGTTTTTTGTGGTGGAAAGAACTTTTTGAAGAAGACTTTTATATAGAATTGTTACGTCATGGATTGGAAGAAGAGGATTATGTAAACAAAGTTTTACTGAAGTTTTCCGAAAAATATCATGTAAAATATATTGTGCAAAATAATACTTTTTATTTAGATCCAAAAGAATCTTATGCTCATGATATTTTACTTTGCGTAAAAAATGGAGAAAAAAAATCAACTCCTATAGGCAGGGGAAAAGGTTATAGATTCGGATTTCCAAATCATGAATTTTATTTTAAAAGTCCAGAAGAGATGAAAGAAATTTTTTCGGATTTTCCGGAATCTTTTGATTTTTTAGAAGAATTAGTTAATAAAGTAGAATCTTATCATCTTTCACAAAAAGTCTTGCTTCCAAAATTCAAAATTCCAGAATCCTTTGAAAATTCTCTAGATAAAATAGATGGAGGTCACAGGGGAGAAAATTCTTTTTTAAGAAGCCTCGCATATGAAGGGGCTAAAAAACGTTATCCACATATGACTCCGGAAATACAAGAAAGAATTCATTTCGAATTAAAAACAATTGAAAAAATTGGATATCCTGGTTATTTTCTAATTGTTCAAAATTTTATTTCTCAAGCTAAAAAAATGAATATATCCGTAGGACCAGGAAGAGGATCTGTTGCTGGATCTGTAGTAGCTTATTGTATAGGAATTACCGATATAGATCCCATAAAATACAATCTTCTTTTTGAGCGATTTCTCAATCCAGATAGGATTTTTTTACCAGATATAGACATTGATTTTGATGATAAAGGACGTGAAAAAATTATTGAATGGGTAGTTCAAAAATATGGGAAAAATCAAGTTGCACAAATTATCACGTATGCCACTATGGGAGCAAAATCCGCTATTCGTGATACAGCAAGAGTGTTAGATTTATCTTTAAAGGAAACAGATTATCTCGCAAAAATGGTCCCAAATTTGCTTTCATTAAAAGTTCTCTTGTCAAAAAAAGATCATCTTCTAGAAAAGATGAGTAAAGAAGATATGGAGAATGTTAAAAAATTGAAAAGCATTTCAGAGAAAAAAGATACTTTGGAAGGACAAGTCTTACAACAGGCAAAAATTTTAGAAGGTTCTATAAGAAGTACAGGAATACATGCCTGTGGGATTATTATAAGTCCATATGATATTAAAGAATATGTTCCAGTTTCTATTTCAAAAGAATCTGATTTATTGATAACGCAATTTGACAACCATGTAGTGGAACAAGCTGGATTGTTGAAAATGGATTTTCTAGGATTAAAAACCCTTACTATTATCAAGGAAGCTATAAATATTATCAAAAAACGTATTAGTATTGAAAAAATTTCATTCCCTTTGGAAGATGCAAAGACTTATTCTCTTTTTCAGAAAGGAGAAACTGTAGCTGTTTTTCAATATGAATCTACGGGGATGCAGAAATATTTACGGTTGCTAAAACCGGATAAATTTGATGATCTCATTGCCATGAACGCCTTGTACAGACCTGGGCCATTACAATATCTTACTAATTTTATATACAGAAAACATGGAAAAGAACCCATTACATATGATTTGCCAGAAATGGAAGAATTCTTAAAAGAGACTTATGGGATAACCATCTATCAAGAACAAGTTATGTTAATCGCCCAAAAAATAGCTGGGTTTAGTAAAGGAGAAACAGATTTTCTTAGAAAAGCTATGGGGAAAAAACAAAAAGAGGTATTAAATAAAATGAAAAATCAGTTTATCATTCAAGCTTCTAGAAAAGGATATCCGAAAAAAATATTGGAAAAAATATGGAAGGACTGGGAGTATTTTTCTTGTTATGCTTTTAACAAATCTCATGCTACCTGTTATGCCTATATAGCGTTTCAAACGGCTTATCTTAAGGCACATTTTCCTTCTGAATATATGGCGTCTGTATTAAGTCACAATATGGATAATATTAAACAGCTTACTTACTTTATAAAAGAGAGCAAACGTATGGGAATTTCTGTGATAGGTCCGGATATCAATGAAAGTGACGCCTTTTTCAAAGTCACAGATTCTAATTGCATTAGATTTGGAATGAGGGGAATAAAAGGAGTTGGAGAAAATGCAGTAAAAAATATTATTCAGGAAAGAGAAAATCACGGATTATATACATCTATTTTTGATTTGGTAAAACGGATTGACTTGCGTATAGTGAATAAGAAGACTTTGGAAAGTTTAGTTTTATCCGGATCCTTGGATAAATTTCATATACATAGAGAGGAATATTTTCATTTTGAAGAAGAAAAAAAATTAAGCACTCTAGAGAATATCATTCGATTTGGATCTAAATTCCAAAAAAGGAAAATACAAGAGAAAAATTCTCCAAAAAAGAAGAAAAAAATTGAAGTAGAAAAACCCCTAATTATAAAAAGTGAACCGTGGAATAATATATATAAATTATCCAAAGAAAAGGAAGTATTGGGGATTTATGCCTCTTCGCATCCTTTGGATGATTATTCTTATGAAAGAAAATATTTTACTAATTTATCTTTAGATCAATTAAATAAGAATGAACAAAAACTTATAGGAAAAGAAATTTATATATGTGGTATTCTATCGAAAATAGAAAAAAAGATCTATATAAAAAGTGGAAAAAAATATGGAATTTTTTTATTAGAAGATTATCATTCTTCTAAGGAGTTTTGTATTTCTGGACAACAGTATTTAAAATATGAACATTTACTATTTAATAATAGCCTGTTACATTTATATATTTCTATTTCTCAATCGAAATATAATAGCTGTAAAGTCCATATTATTCATATGGAAAGTTTACAAAATGTTCTAAAAAAATTAGCCGAAAAATTGATAATAAAAATTGATCTAGATGATTTAGACCAGGTAATCATTGATAATATAGATCGGCTATTTTCTCAACAAATAGGAAATAAAAAACTTTATGTTTTTCTTTATGATAAGGACGATCATATTTCTTTAAATTTAGAATCTAAAATGTATGGAATTAATATTAACTCTGATTTTCTAAAAAAATTAGAAAAAATAAAAGGCTTGGATTTTTGTTTAAATTAAAACTTTACATTTATTAAAAAGACTTTATTAACTTTGTACTTATTAGGACAGTACATTAAAGAAATATTATGAGGAATCATTCATCATATTACATTTCAATAAAACGCGTCTATTTTTATGGTTTTTGGGTTCTTTACTAAAGATGAAAATAAAAGTTAGAGTATCTCATGATCAGGATACAAAATATGCTTCCTTAATTTGCCAAAAGATCCAGGAATCAGCAAAAATTAGAGGAACTGGTATTGCTAAAAAAGATCCAGAATATATTAAATCAAAAATGATTAGTGGGAACGCGGTGATTGCATTTTTTGATGGAAAATTAGCAGGTTTTAGTTATCTAGAAATTTATCAAAATAAAGAATTTGTAGTTAATTCTGGTTTGATTGTTTTTCCTGAATTTAGAAAACAAGGATTGGCAAAAATTATAAAAATTGAAATATTTAAACTTTCTAGAAAAAAGTATCCGAATTCTAAAATATTTAGTATTACAACAAGTCATCCAGTGATCAGAATTAATACGGAATTGGGGTTTAAACCTGTAGCTTTTAGTGAACTGACCAAATCAGAAGATTTTTGGAAAGGATGTCAAAGTTGTGCGAATTTCGATATATTAACTAGGAAACAAAAAAAAATGTGTCTTTGCACAGGACTTTTATATAATCCATATGAAAAGGAAAATATTCTTAAAAAACAAAAAAATATAGATTACTTAATTCCTGGAGATAAAATTGTTTTGGCCTATAGCGGGGGGTTAGATACGTCTTATTGTTTAAAATATCTACTTCAAGAAGGATATGAAGTTCATACAGTAATTATCAACACAGGAGGATTTAAAGAAGAGGAATTAAAAAAGATTCAAGAGAGAGCTTTAAATATTGGAGCTATATCACACAGAACTATTGATGCTATCGAGGAATATTATCAAAATTGCATAAAATATCTTATATTTGGAAACATTCTTAAAAATAACACTTATCCACTTTCAGTAAGTTCAGAAAGAATTTTTCAAGCTATTAAAATTGCGAAATATGCAACTAATATAAAGGCAAAAGCGATAGCTCATGGAAGTACAGGCGCTGGAAATGATCAGATTAGATTCGATATAGCCTTTCAAATTATTTGTCCAGAAAAAATAACTTTATCTCCTATAAGAGATCTAAAAATTTCTAGAAAAGAAGAGATAGAGTATTTGCGAAATAATGGAGTTTATAATATTTGTGGGGATCAAGCAAAATATTCTATTAATAAAGGAATTTGGGGAACTAGTATTGGTGGGAAGGAAACTCTTACCTCTTCTAACGATTTTCCAGATGAAGCTTATCCGACAAAGTTAAGGAGAAAAAAAAGTGAAAATTTAGAATTAGAATTTGAAAAAGGAGAATTAGTAAGTGTTAACAGAGAAAAGGGAAAGGCCATAAAAAATATCATAAAAATTGAAAAAATCGCCTCAGAATTTGCTATAGGTAGGGGGATTCATATAGGGGATACGATTTTAGGTATTAAGGGAAGAGTAGCCTTTGAAGCTTCAGCTGCTATTATTATTATTAAAGCTCATCATTTGTTAGAAAAACATATTCTTACAAAATGGCAACTTTATTGGAAAGAACAATTATCTAATTGGTATGGAATGTTACTTCATGAGGCACAATATTTAGATCCTGTCATGCGTGATATAGAGATGTTTTTAAGGAGTACACAAGAAAGATTGACTGGAACAGTGCATATCATTCTATATCCTTATAGATTTCATTTAGTTGGAATTAAATCTAAATTTGATTTAATGGATTCTAACATGGCTCAATATGGAGAAATAAATCATGCTTGGACAGCAGAAGATGTTAAAGGTTTTACAAAAATATTGAGTAATCAAATGAAAATGTATCATAATTTAAATAAAAAAGAAGAATGATTAAGATAGGCATTATAGGAGGAACTGGATATACTGCTGGAGAATTAATGAGATTGATGATTAATCATCCAAAAGTAAGGATAAATAGTGTGGTAAGCAGGAGTAAATCAGGAGATTTAATTCATTCAGTTCATCAAGATCTATTAGGAGAAATAGATAATATGAAGTTTACCGATTCTTTAAACAAGGATGTTGATGTAGTATTTATTTGTTCAGGACATGGACAATCTAGAAAAGAATTAAAAAATCTATTAGAAACTATAAAAGTTATTGATCTTAGTCAAGATTTTAGAATAATCAATCAATCGTTTTTTTTAGGAAGAAAATTTATCTATGGATTACCAGAATTACAAAAAGAGATTATAAAAATATCTAGCAATATTGCTAATCCAGGATGTTTTGCTACAGCTATTCTTTTAGCTATATTACCCTTAGCTAAAAAAAAACTATTGAAAAGAAATATTCATATTAGCGCTATAACTGGTTCCACAGGTTCGGGAAAGACCATGAGTGAGACTAACCAATTTAGTTGGAGAAACAATAATATTTCTACTTATAAAATATTTAATCATCAGCATTTACAAGAAATCCAACAAACTATTCATCAAATACAAAATAATTTTTCATCGGAAGTATATTTGATTCCTTATAGGGGAAATTTTTCTAGAGGAATTATAACTACTTTATATACTCATTCTAGTTTTTCTTTGGAAGAAAATAAGGAAATTTATAAAGATTATTATAAGAATCATCCTTTTGTGGAAATTTCTGATCTAAATATAGATGTAAAACAAGTAGTAAATACCAATAAATGTATTTTACATCTTCTGAAAGAAAAGAATCAATTGATTGTTCTTAGTGTGATAGATAATCTTATAAAAGGAGCTTCCGGTCAAGCTGTCCAGAATATGAATCTTATGTTTAATTTGGATGAAACTTGTGGCTTAAAATTAAAATCCGTTCGTTTTTAATTGAAAAAAAATGGAGCTATTTGACGTATATCCTATTTTAGATATAGAATTAACCAAGGGGGAAGGGGTTTATGTTTTTGATAAACAAGGTCATATGTATTTAGATTTTTATGGAGGACATGCCGTTATTTCCATTGGTCATTCGCATCCATATTATTTGAGAGCCTTAACAGAACAAATTCATAAAATATCTTATTATTCGAATAGTGTTTTTATTTCTCAAAAGAAAAAATTGGCTAATTTACTTGGTCTTCTTTCAGGATATGAAAAATATTCGTTATTTCTTTGTAATTCAGGAACTGAATCCAATGAAAATGCTTTGAAAATAGCCTCTTTTCATACAGGAAAGAAAAAAATTATTGCTTTTAAAGGAGCTTTTCATGGAAGAACAAGTGGAAGTGTATCCGTGACGGATAATTACAAAATAGTATCTCCTTTTGATGCCCAACATGAAACTATATTTATAGATTATAAGGATATTAATTTCTTAGAAAGAGAATTAAAAACTGGAGAGATTTGTGCTTTAATCACGGAAGGAATACAAGGGATATCTGGAATTAGAGATCCTGGTTTAAATTTTTTTTGTAAAGTTTGGGAACTTTGCAAAAAGTACGATACAATTTTTATTGTTGATGAAGTTCAGAGTGGATATGGAAGGACTGGATCTTTTTTTTCTCACCAGTTTTATTCTGTTAAGCCAGATTTAATTACTATCGCTAAAGGAATGGGAAATGGATTTCCAATAGGAGGAGTGCTTATACATCCTAAATTTATCCCTTATTATGGAATGTTAGGTACTACATTTGGTGGAAATCATCTAGCTTGTGCTTCTGGTATTGCGGTATTGGAGATTATGAAAAAAGAAAATTTAATTGAAAATGCTAAAAAAATGGGAAATATACTGTTGCAAGAATTGCGGATGATTCCTCAAATCAAAAAAATAAGAGGAAGAGGATTGATGTTAGGGTTAGAATTTGATTTTCCTATTCAGGATTTGAAAAATATTTTAATATACAAAGAAAAAGTATTTGTAGGAACATCTAACAATTCATATGTCTTACGATTACTCCCTCCACTGATTATTAACGTAAATCATATTAAATTATTTCTAACAAAACTAAAAAATGCCTTAGCATATCTAAAAAATGAAAAATAATATAAAAAAGGCTATGCTTGTACTGGAAGATGGAACAGAGTATCCAGCTTATCATTTTGGAGCGAAAGTCTCTTCTTCTGGAGAAGTAGTTTTTAATACAGCTATGGTAGGTTACACGGAAAGTTTAACTGATCCTTCTTACAAAGGTCAAATATTGACTTATACTTATCCTATAATAGGAAATTATGGAGTCCCCTCTTCCTCTTGTAAGGAAGGAATTCATGAATTCTATGAATCCGATAAGGTTCAAGTATCCGGCC
The DNA here is from genome assembly GCF_000334405.1 of Blattabacterium sp. (Blatta orientalis) str. Tarazona. Taxonomy (NCBI): domain Bacteria; kingdom Pseudomonadati; phylum Bacteroidota; class Flavobacteriia; order Flavobacteriales; family Blattabacteriaceae; genus Blattabacterium; species Blattabacterium sp. (Blatta orientalis). The sequence goes on from NC_020195.1 coordinate 309,718, forward strand.
TTATTATTTCCTATTATTCCAATCGTCCGTATCATTGGAATATGTGCTTCTCTCTATCGGATTGGTTGAAAGAAAATGGCGTACCTGGATTATATGGAATAGATACTAGATTTATGGCACAAAACTTAGAAAAAAGGGGAAGCATGTTAGGTAAAATTTTAATGGAAAAAGAAGATCTTCCTTTTTATGATCCTAACCAGGAAAATCTTTCTGAAAAAGTATCTGTACAGAATAAAATTCTATATGGAAAAGGAAAATATAAAATATTACTTGTAGATTTTGGATTAAAGAATAATATTTTGCGTTGTCTTTTACGGAGAGATTGCACTATCATAAGGGTCCCATGGGATTATGATTTTACGAAGGAAGAATATGACGGGTTGGTCCTTTCTAATGGTCCTGGAAATCCAAAAATTTATGAAAAACCCATATATTATCTTCGTAAAGCTATGAAAAAAGAAAGACCTATATTTGGGATATGTTTAGGAAATCAACTTTTGGGAATTGCTGCAGGAGGAGATACTTACAAACTTCCATATGCACACAGAGGACATAATCAACCAGTGGTCTTATTAGAAAAAGGAAAAAATTTTATCACATCACAAAACCATGGATATGTTTTGGATACTAAAAATATTTCTAAAGAGTGGAAAGTGTTCTTCAAAAATTTAAATGATAACACTTGCGAAGGAATTATTCATGATTACAAACCTTTTTTTTCGGTACAATTTCATCCAGAAGCATCAAGTGGACCTGCAGATACGGAATTTTTATTCGATATTTTTATCAATTCTATGGAAAATAATTAAAAAAAGAATCTTCCAAGTATGAAAATAGATAAAGTACTTATCCTGGGATCAGGAGCCTTAAAGATAGGAGAAGCCGGAGAATTTGATTATTCTGGAACACAAGCTTTAAAAGCCCTTAAAGAGGAGGGGATTTATACTATATTGATTAATCCAAATATAGCCACTGTTCAAACTTCGAAAGAAGTGGCTGATAAAGTTTATTTTCTTCCTCTCACATCTTTTTTTATAAAAAAGGTTATTGAGAAGGAAAAACCGAAAGGAATTTTGCTTTCTTTTGGAGGACAAACCGCCTTGAATTGTGGTATTCAACTTTTTAAAGAAGGTCTTCTAGAAAAATATGAAATTCAAGTTTTAGGAACGTCTATTGAATCGATTATACAGAGTGAAGATAGAAATCTCTTTCGAAAGAGATTGAGCCGTATGAATATAAAAACGGCAAAAAGTTTTGTGGTGTATTCCATGGATCATGCCATATCCTATGCTTTAAAGATTGGTTTTCCTGTTATAATTAGATCAGCTTACACTCTTGGAGGTTTAGGAAGTGGTTTTGCAAAAAATATTCATGATTTAAAAAAAATTGTCAATAAGGCTTTTTCTTATTCTTCTCAAGTAGTTGTAGAAGAGTATTTGGAAGGATGGAAAGAAATTGAGTATGAAATAGTTAGAGATCAATATGATAGTAGTATTTCTGTGTGCAATATGGAAAATTTTGATCCCATAGGGATTCATACAGGAGAAAGTATTGTAATAGCTCCTTCGCAAACTTTAACAAATTCAGAATATTATAAATTAAGACAATTATCTCTACAGATAGCCAGAAAATTTGAAATAGTAGGAGAATGTAATGTTCAATTTGCTTTAAATCCAAGATCGGAAGATTATAGGGTTATTGAAGTGAACGCTCGTCTTTCTCGTTCTAGCGCTCTTGCTTCTAAAGCAACTGGTTATCCTTTAGCTTTTGTCTCTGCAAAATTAGCTATAGGATATGGATTACATGAATTAAAAAATTCTGTGACTAAAACTACTTGTGCTTTTTTTGAACCAGCATTGGATTATGTTGTATGCAAAATTCCTAGGTGGGATCTGAAGAAATTTTATGGAGTTTCCAATAGAATTGGAAGTAGTATGAAAAGTGTAGGAGAAGTTATGGCTATTGGAGGATCTTTTGAGGAATCCTTACAGAAAGGGATTCGTATGTTAGATATTGGAATGTTAGGATTTATAAATACAAATAAAAAAAAAATTGGATCCCTTCATCTGCTCAAAGATGCTTTGAAAAAACCTACCGATCAAAGAATTCTATTTCTAGAAGAAGCTTTAGAAGAAGGTTTTTCTATCAAAGAAATTCATGATTTAACCAAAATAGATCCGTGGTTTCTATACCAGTTGAATAACATTTTTCAAACAAAAAAAGAAATTTCTTCTTATGAAAGTTGGATGGATATTCCAGATGAATTATTCCATAAAGCTAAGAAAGAAGGTTTTTCTGATATGCAAATAGCTAGTCTTTTTATTCATAAAAAAGAGAAGGAAGAGAGTATTTATGATCTGGAAAAAAGAATAAGAAAATATAGAAAAAAAAGAAGTATTCTCCCATATGTTCGACAAATTGATACTTTAGCTTCTGAATATCCAGCATATACAAATTATTTGTATTTGACTTATCATTCCATTCAGCATGACGTTCTTTACGAAAAGGATGAAAAATCTGTAATAACTTTAGGATCTGGAGTTTATAGAATTGGAAGTAGTGTAGAATTTGATTGGTGTTGTGTTAATGCATTAAATGCTATTAAGAAAGAATCTTATAGATCTATAATGATTAATTACAATCCAGAAACAGTTAGTACCGATTTTGATGTGTGTGATAGATTATATTTTGAGGAATTAACTTTAGAACGTGTTTTAGATATTATTGATTTAGAAAAACCAAAAGGGACCATAGTATCTATGGGAGGACAAATCCCCAATAACTTGGTTTTAAAGCTTTATGAAAACAAAGTCAAGATATTAGGGACCTCACCACTTTCTATAGACGAAGTGGAAAATAGATACAAATTTTCTCATGCAATGGATCATTTAGGGATAGGCCAACCTAAATGGAAAGAATTATCAGATTTTGAAACGATTTATCAATTTGTAGAAGAAGTAGACTATCCTATATTAGTTAGACCTTCCTATGTTCTATCAGGTGCGGATATGAATGTGATTTCTAATCAAGAAGAACTTCATCGTTATCTTAGAGATAAAGTATCGGTTTCTCCAGAGCACCCATTAGTTATTACAGAGTTTATAAAAAATGCCAAAGAAATTGAATTAGATGCAGTTTCTCAAACTGGAGAGATTTTATATTATGCTATATCAGAACATGTAGAGTTTGCAGGAGTACATTCAGGAGATGCTACGTTAGTATATCCTCCACAAAATCTATATTTATCTACATTAAAAGAAATAGTTCGTATATCTAAAAGAATAGCCAAATATTTTAATATATCTGGACCTTTTAATATTCAATTTTTATCTAAAGATAATGAAGTAAAAGTAATTGAATGCAATTTGAGAGCCTCTAGAAGTTTTCCTTTCGTATCAAAAGTATCTCATTTCAACATGATAGAACTAGCCACCCAAGTCCTTCTTGGAAAGAAAAAGAAGAAAAAGGAACCTAATTTCTTTACAACAAATTTCTTAGGAATAAAAGCCTCACAATTTTCTTTTTCCCGTTTGCAAGATGCGGATCCTATTTTAGGAGTAGATATGACTTCTACTGGGGAAGTAGGATGTTTAGGATATACTTTTGATGAAGCCCTTTTAAAATCTATGCTTTCTGTTGGTTATACTATTCCAAAAAAAAATATTCTTATATCAGGAGGTCCAATGGGATCAAAATTAGATCTTTTAGATATGGTGAAGCTTTTGCATCAAAGAGGATATATATTATTTGCGACAGAAGGAACAAATAATTTTTTATCTGATTATGGAATCCCCTCTATAAGGGTCCATTGGCCAAATGTTAGAAAAGATCCAAATGTTCTTGACTTGATAAAGGATAGAAAATTAGATCTGATTATTAATATTCCCAAAAATTTAAGTAAATCAGAGTTGAATAATGATTATGCTATAAGACGTTCTTCCGTAGATTTTAATATTCCTCTACTCACTAATACTCGTTTAGCAAAGGCTTTTATACAAGCTTTTTGTCATTTATCTATGGATAAACTTTTTATAACAGCTTGGGATGAATATGAATAAATGAATTTATGAAAAAATTTTTTAGCGTAGAAGATGTTTTAAATGTATCTGATCTTATTAGAGGAGCAATTAATTTGAAGAAAAATCCTTATTGTTTTCAACATATTGGAAAAAATAAAACAATTGGATTGGTATTTTTTAATCCTAGTTTACGTACAAGGATTAGTTGTCAAAAAGCGGCTTTTAACTTAGGATGTAATACTTGGGTATTAGATATTCATCAAGATTCCTGGAAAATAGAAATGAGTAATGGAAGTGTCATGAGAAATACTCAAGAACATCTAAAAGAAGCTATTTCTGTCCTGAGTACCTATTGTGATATTCTAGCAGTAAGAACTTTTCCAAATCTTTTAGACAGAAATGAGGATTATCAAGAAGTAATTTTTAATAAGATCTTGAACTATTCTAAAGTTCCAGTAATCAACATGGAAAGTGCCACCTTGCATCCTTTACAGTCTTTAGCTGATGTGATGACTATCGAAGAAATAAGACCCTTTTCTGCTAAAAAAAAATGTAAAGTGGTGTTAAGTTGGGCTCCTCATATAAAACCATTACCGCATTCCGTGCCCAATTCACTTTCTCAATGGATCTCAAAAATAGAAGAAATAGATTTTCTCATTACTTGTCCTGAAAAGTATGACTTATGTAAAAAATTTTCTGACGGGATTTATACTATCCATAACCAAAATGAAGCATTTTTAAATGCAGATTTTATCTATGCAAAAAATTGGAGCAGTTATATAAATTATGGAAAAATACTTTGTTCTAGTTCTAGTTGGATGATTACTGAAAAAAAAATGAAGTTGACTAATCAAGCTAAATTTATGCACTGTTTACCTGTAAGAAGAAATATGGTAGTGGAAGATGCAGTTTTGGATAGTCCAAATTCCATTGTTTTGCAACAAGCAGAAAATAGAATTTATGCGGCGCAAATAATTTTTTTGAAAATTTTACAATCTTTATCATGAAAATCCATATAGTAAAAATTGGAGGAAATTTAATTAATGATCCAAAATGGCTTAATGCTTCTTTAGAGTCCTTTTTGCAACTACAAGGGAATAAAATATTCGTTCATGGAGGAGGGAGTAAGGCAAACATTATTGCTGATAAAATGGGAATTGTTCAAAAATTTATGCAAGGAAGAAGGATTACGGATAAAGTAACACTTGATCTAGTGGTTATGACCTATGCAGGTATAATAAACAAAAACATTATAGCGAAATTTCAATCTTATGACTGTAATGCTTTGGGATTATGTGGAGCGGATGGAAATAGTATAAAGTCTTCCTTTCGTTTAAAAAAAATAGAAACGGATATTGATTATGGATACGTAGGGGATATCAACAGTAGAAGTGTTAACACTTCTTTTCTAAAATTTCTTTTGAAAAAAAAGATTGTTCCTGTATTTTGTTCTATTACTCATAATGGAAAAGGGGTTCTTCTAAATACTAATGCAGACACTATAGCGGCATGTATAGCCATATCTTTAACCAAAGAAGGGGATGAAATAGAATTGCATTTTTGTTTTGAAAAAAAGGGAGTATTACGATACTTACATGATGCTGAATCTTATTATAAAAAAATAGATTTTCGTTTATTTCAAATAATCAAAAAAAATCATACTATTAAAAATGGAATGATTCCGAAATTGGAAAATGCTTTTTTTGCATTAAAAAATGGAGTCTCTAAGGTAAGTATAGGTCAACCTTATTATTTAAATGACTTGAATAATAAGACCGTTTTATGTCTGTAGTAGATTTAAAAATATTAAAGAAAGAAGCTATACAACTTCTTATAAAAATGATAAATACGCCATCTATATCTAAGCAAGAGAAAAAAGTATCTTTTCTGATAGAAGACTATCTTTCTAGATATGGATTCCATATAAAAAGAAAATTTAACAATATATGGACAGAAAATACTAATTATGATGCTAAAAAAGAAAATATTCGTACGATTTTATTAAATTCTCATCATGATACAGTGAAACCAGGAAAAAACTGGAAAACAAATCCTTTTACGGCTATAAGACAAGGAGATAAATTAATAGGTTTAGGAAGTAATGATGCGGGAGCTTCTGTTGTTTCATTAATTTCAACTTTTATATACTTAAACAGTTTATCTGTCTTACCTTACAAATTGGTACTTGCTCTTACAGCAGAAGAGGAAATTTCTGGACCATTAGGTGTAAGATCCATTTTATCTGAATTAGGAGAAATAGATTTAGGGATAATAGGAGAACCAACAAAAATGCAAGTAGCTATTGCGGAAAAAGGGTTAGTAGTTTTAGATTGCCTAGCTGAAGGAAAAACCGGACATTCTGCAAGATATATAGGGGTTAATGCTATCTATATAGCTACAAAAGATATAGAATGTTTAAGAAATCTTCAGTTTGATAGAAAGTCTAAATTTCTAGGTTATCCTACATTAACAGTCACTCAAATACAAGGAGGTATACAACATAATGTGATTCCGGATTCTTGCTCTTTTGTCATAGATATTAGAACTAATGAATTATATAAAAATGAGGAATTGATTGAAATGATCCGAAAAAAAATTCATTCTAAAATGAAACCACGTTCTTCTCATTCAAATTATTCTTTCATAAATCCATCGCATCCAATTGTATCAAAAGCTAAGTTCATAGGAAGAAAAATTTATGGATCTCCTACTCTTTCGGATCAAAGTATTATGTCTTTTCCAACTATTAAAATGGGTGTGGGAGATAGCAACCGTTCTCATACGACAAATGAGTATATTCATATTTATGAAATCCTAGATGGAATAGATATTTATATCCGTTTGTTAAAAGACTTCAATTTTAAAACAAAAAAGGTAAATTTGTTCTCTTTATAAACAGAAAAAGTATGATACAAGAAATAAACGATGATAATTTTGAAAAAATTGTTTTTGAATCGAATAAGCCGGTTTTAGTGGATTTTTGGGCTCCATGGTGTGCTCCATGTAGAACCTTATCTGCTATATTAGAAGATATATTTACTGAATATATAGGGAAAGCATTGGTTGTTAAATTAAATGTAGATAACAATCCAAAAACTTCTTCTCAATATGGAATACGTAGTATTCCTACCATGTTTTTTTTTAAAAACGGAGAAAAAAAAGATATGCAGATTGGAGTATCTTCTAAGGAAGATATCAGAAAAAAATTAGAGGCTTTGATTTAATACTTTTTTTGGTCTGGTAGTTCAGTTGGTTAGAATACATGCCTGTCACGCATGGGGTCGCGGGTTCAAGTCCCGTCCAGACCGCCTTTAAACTTTTTATATTTTGTTTTTTATTTTATATTTGATTAGATCTTCTATCGATATAATTTTCATATGAAATTTTTTGGACATTTGAATTAATTGTGGAAGACGCGCCATAGATCCGTTTTTATTCAGAATCTCTACCAATACCCCTCCAGGTATGCATCCTGCCATTCTAGTTATGTCTATTGCCGCTTCTGTATGTCCTGGTCTTTCTAAGACACCTCCTTTTTTTGCGCGAAGAGGGAAAATATGACCTGGCTTGTTAAAAGCTTCTGGTTTTACTTCGTGAACTAGTGCCAATATAGTCTTAGCTCTATCTGAAACAGATATCCCTGTACTTACGCCATAACCTCGTACATCTACGGATACTGTAAAAGCTGTTTTTCTAGGATCTGTGTTATTGTTCACCATCATTTGAAGTTCTAATTGATCACATTTTTCCTCTGTTAAGGAAACACAAACTAATCCTCTACCATGAGTAATTAGAAAATTGACAATTTTAGGGGTTACTTTTTCTGCGGCCACTACAAAATCTCCTTCATTTTCACGATTTTCATCATCCACCACAATAATAAGTTTTCCATTTTGAATATCCTGCAAAGCAGATTCTATACAATTTAGATTCCCTTTATCAGAAGAATAAAAAACCATAAATAAATCCTCTATTTTATATTTTAGTTTTAACTATTGTTACATATAATAAAAATCATCCATTACAGTTTTATAAGTAATCCATATACTCAGTGGGAAAAAAACAAAATTTGGAATCCAAGCCCCCATCCATGGCCATATTTCTGCTTTTTCTCCTTGATTTTGTGTAATGGTAAGTAAAGTATGATAAATAATGAATATAATTATGGCTATCAGGGTGGGAAGCCCCATCCCTCCTTTTCGAATGATAGCTCCTAGCGGGGCTCCAATAAGAAACATTATAATGCATGTTACTGGAAAGGTAAATTTTTTCTGTAATTCGAATTGATACTTAGCTAAGTATTTTTTTCTATTCTGAAGAAACTTTTTTTGATGTTGAAGTTCATTTATTAAAAGGGATAAAATGATCTTTCTTATGTAGGAGAAGAGATCTATTCTTATTCTTGGATCTTTTGAAAAAAATTTTTTTTTCTGAAAAAGGGAATTATAATTCAATTTTTTAAAATCAGAATACAATTGACAATTTTCTTTTTTTAAAAAATGTATTTTTTCCATCAGTTTTTTTGTATCAAGAGTTTTATAGGAATCATCATAATAATAATCTAAGTTTTTGTATTCTATTAAAGGTTTTTTAAAAGATTGAATGAAAGAATCAAAATAGACCATTTGATACGAATAAGTTTTTCCTTCATAAGGATTATCCCTATAGAAAAATCCCTTCATGAGTTTAATTTGAAAACCCTCCTCCTTTTTATTTGGAATTAAAACTCCCTTTTCGGCAAGGATCGTATTGATTGCTAAATTTTTTCCGTAAAAAAAAATGAATATATTTTCTAGTAAATTACTATTTTTTTTTTTGCCTATTCTTATGAAAAAATCTGGAAAAAGGTTAACAAAAACTCCTTCTTTTAACCTCAAGGAGGGATGAGCTATTGAAATTTGATATCCTAGTTCTTGAGCTTTTCTTTTTGCCTCTGGAATGGAAAAATCAGAAAAAAAATATAGTCCAACGGATAGAAGGAATGTTATACATAAAAGAGGTTTCATGACTCTAAAAAGGGAGATTCCAGAAGATTTAATAGCTATAAGTTCTTGGGATTCTGAAATATATCCATAAGTTATGATAGAAGTAAGCAATATAGAAATGGGGATCACTAATGGGGTAATTGAAATTCCAAAATAATATATAAACTTTAGAATAATTAAAATGTTAATATTTTTTCCTGTTAATTCATCCATTTTACTCCAAAAAAATTGAACAATAAATACAAAAAAAATAGAAAAAAAAATGATCAAAAAAGGAGCCATAAATAAACGAATCATGTATAGATCTAATTTTTTTATTTGAATCCTTATACTCATGGATTTCTTCTTTTCCTATAATATAAGAAAAGTATTTTACTCATTTATATTTATTATCATCCGGTTCTGGTAAGAAAAATATCCGTTTTTTGAAAAGTATTTCTTCCATAAAAATCAACGATTTTTTGAATATCTGATAGGTCGATAAAAGGACCTTGTAATCGAATTAGTTCATTTTTATTAGAAAATAAAAGATCTCCTTTTCCAATTAATTGTTCCGCTCCTGTACAATCTAGAATGGTTATAGAGTCTATTTTAGAACTTACTCTAAACGCAATTCTTGCGGTAAAATTAGATTTAATTAATCCAGTAATGACATCAACAGAGGGTCTTTGTGTAGCTATAATCAAATGAATCCCCACAGCACGAGCTAACTGTGCTAAACGGGTTATATATATTTCTATTTGTTTTTTTTTAAAAGAAAGACTTAAATCTGCAAATTCATCAATAATTAGGATAATATAAGGGATATGATATTTTTTTTCATATTTACCATTGTATTCTTGAATATTTCTAACCATTGCTCTTTCTAAAAGAGAATATCTATTATCCATTTCTTTGCATAAAGAATTTAATATATCTCTTACCTCATGTATGTTTGTAATGATCGGATTTATAGAATTAGGTAAAAGAGCAAAATAAGATTTAGAAATTTTTTTATAGATAGATAACTCTACTTTTTTTGGATCGATCAAAATAAATTTTAGATTTTCTGGTTTTTTTTTATATAATAAGAAGACTATCATAGCATTTAATCCAACTGACTTCCCTTGTCCAGTAGATCCTGCTATAAGTAGATGTGGCATCTTGGCTAAATCTATCATAAAAATTTCATTAAATACGGTTTTTCCTAAAGAAATAGGGAGTTCCATTTTATGACTTTTTTTGAAACTTTCTTCAGAATCAAGGATGTTTTTCATATATACGAGAGAACGTTTATTATTGGGGATTTCTATCCCTACAGAACCTTTTCCAGGTATGGGAGCTATGATTCTTATAGATAAAGCAGATAAATTTAAAGCGATTTCCTTTTCTAAGTTTTTTATTTTTGAAATCCGCACGCCTACCTGAGGAAATATTTCGTATAAAGTGATAGTAGGTCCTATAGTAGCCTTAATTTTATCTACTGTGATCTTATAATAGTTGAGGAGATGAATAATTTTTTTTTTATTATTTTCCAGATCTTCTCCAGATAGAGATAATAGAAAATCTTCATTTTTAGAAGAAGAAAGTATAGGAAAATTTATGATAGAACTTTTTATTTTTTTTTCTTCAAAAAATGGAGGGGGATCAATGGATAAATCCTTTTTTCTATAATTAAAAAAATTTTTTAATAATTCCCATAATTGGATTATCCACCCCATATCTTCATGAACATATTTTATTTTTTTTTTTATTCCATTTTTTAACTTTGGAGTAGTAATCCGGAATATGATGATTGAATAAAGGATGATACTTGTAAGGACTAGGAATCCTAGTCCTACCTTTCCAAATAAGCTGATCAAAAAATTTCCTATTTCAAAACCAAAAATACCACTTAGTATTCCGTTTTCAGGAAAAATCAGATAAAAGGTTATAGGAATCCATATGCTTAGAAATAGAAATTTCCATATTATGGATTGATACTTATTCCGTAAAAATCTTCCTTCCAAAAGGATTATGAATCCTGTGAGGAACAATAATAAGGGAAAAAAAAATGCGCTAATTCCTATTCCGCAGTATATAAAATAGTGAGATAGAATAGCTCCTATTTTTTCCAAGTAAATTTTCCGCTCTTATTTCTTTATCAAAAAGTTTATCCAGTTGACTTTGATCATTTTTCCAATGAAAAAGAAAAGAGAAAAACTTAAAAATAAGAAAAGACTATTTCCTAATAAAAAAAAACCAGAAATAGTTCTAATCATATTTATTTTCTCTCTGTTTTTAAGATTTTTGAAATTTTTTTTCATGTTTTTGAATTGAAATTTCCATCTTTCTATCCATAATTAATTATCCTTTCTTTGAAAAAAAAGTTTTTTTATACTATCTTAGGGCTATTCTATTAGAAAAACATTGCGATAAATATTAAAAAAAAATGAAAAAAACAAGAATGATCTCTCTTTTTATTGTTTTGGGATTTTTTTATCCTTGGCATGATGTCCATAGTGAAATGATAAAAAAAGGAGAAAAGCTAAGAACAACAATGGAAAAAAATGTAAATCCCCATCGTAATTTTAATATTTACATGGATTTTACGAGTAGTATTCATTCTACAGTAGAAGCAGAAAAAGAGATTTTTGATGGATCTCCTTTTTCTATGGAATCTTTCAAATTAGACCTGATAGGAAAGGCGAATGATAAAATCAGTTATCGTTTTGTACAAAAATTTAATAATAAGAAAACCCATGTGGATAAGGAGGAAGATTTAGATAATGTGGAAGACCATAAGATGTATGATCCTCTCATCATTAATTTAGCTTATTTGAAATATAAGCATAATGATAAACTATCGTTTTTGATAGGAAAACAACCAGTTTCTTTTGGAAGTATGGAATATAATTCTAAAGATCTTCATATCTATCAGTATCCTGATGTATACAAAAATAAGGAAAATCCTGTTGGGATAAATTTTATTTATACTCCAGAAAAAAATCATGAATTACAGTTTCAGATTGTAAATAGCCATTCTAGAAAACTAAATGAAGATATACACCCTGAAAATGTCAATCATCCTATGGGATATTCTGCGAATTGGAATTGGAATTTATTTAATAAAATCATTCAAAATAGATGGTCTTATTCTATTTTTCAAGAAAGTGAAAAGGATAAATTTTGGAAATTATTAGCATTGGGGAGTCGATTAGATTTAAAACCGATTTCTATAGAAGCGGATTACATATTGAGTGATGAAGATATAGAAAAAAACGGTTTTTTTACAAAAATTTTACGTTCATCAAATAATAATAATTATAAGGATTTTGCCTCTACAAAATATGGAACTTATTTTCTAAAATTTAAGTATAACTTCATTCCAAAATGGAATTTATTTGCGAAAGGAGTATATGAGGTTGGAAGATCTAAAAAAGACATTAATGAAATTTATGGACTGGTTAAAGATCAATTACTAAAAAAAGCATATACTTATTATGGGGGGATAGAATATATGCCTTGTAAGGATGATTTAAGTTTATATTTTTTATATAAAAAACAAAAAGTTGATTATTATATGAATTTTATAAATATAAAACAAGAAAATAAGGATAATCATTCTATGGCTTTGGGATTAAGTTATCGCATCAAATTATTTTAATAACAAAAAGAAAAATATCGAGCAGGATTCTCGATATTTTTCTATGCATGAGAATGAGAATAGGACTTTTTTTTGGATCATTTAATCCCATTCATTTAGGTCATGTAATCCTTGCTAATCACATAGTAGAGTTTTTGGATATAGATCATATTTGGTTTGTTGTTTCTCCAAAAAATCCACTAAAAAAAAAACGGAATCTTTTAGATTATGTCCATAGAATAAAGATGGTCCGCATCGCCGTTGAAGGTTATAAGAAAATGAGTGTTTTAGATATAGAATCTGAATGTTCTCCTTCTTATACTATTCATACGCTTGATGTAATAGAGAAAAGATATCCTAAAGAGAAATTTACTCTCATTATAGGAAGAGATACTTTATATTCATTAAAAAAATGGAAGAGTTATAAAACTATTTTAAATAAATATGATATTTTCGTATACCCTCGTATTGGTTCTTTCTCTAATCCTTTTTTTAAAAAGGAAAATATCTATCTTTTAAAAGCGCCTATGATTGAAATATCTTCTTCTTTTATTCGAAATTCTATTCAAAAAGGAAAGAATATAAAACCTTTGCTTCAACCAAAAGTATGGAAGTATATGAAAAAACATAAATTTTATAGAAAATAATGAAATTAAGAATGGGATGGATTATTCTCCCATTTCTTTTTTTTTGTATTGGTAAGCCTTTTTTAATAATCTTTGAAATTCAAGTTCACAAAATATTTTTTTTATGGAATTCCAATTGGGTTTTTTTACAGAAAATTTTTCCTCTTGAAAATAAAAGAAGGGAACGTTAGTAATAATGGTAACTAATCTTTTAGATAGAAGAGCTAATTCTTTATTCTTTTCAATATTTTTTTTAATCTTTCCGCTAAGATCATGGGTAGAATTTAAAAATTTTTCAAGACTTCCATACTTTTGAATAAATTTTCTAGCATATTTTTCTCCTATCCCCGGTAATCCTGGTATATTGTCAGAAGAATCTCCCATCATACTCCATAAATCTATAACTTGTTTAGGTTCTATCACTCCAAATTTTTTTTTTATTTCCTCAATTCCTAATATTTTTTTTGGATTTCCTTTAAAAGGAGGTCTATAAATCTGTATGTTTTTTGTGACAAGTTGGCTAAAATCTTTGTCAAAAGTAATGATATAAATCATATATCCTTTTTTTTCTGCTTTTTTTGCTATAGTTCCAATGAGATCGTCTGCCTCGTATCCATCTTTTGCATAAAAGGAGGAAATTCGAAAAGAATTTAAAATATTTACAACATAAGGCATAGCAATAGAAATATCTCTTGGAGTTTTTTTTCTATGAGCTTTATATTTAGGATATTCTTTTTTTCGAAAAGTTTTTCGACTAGTATCAAAAAAAGCAGCCATATAAGAAGGTTTTTCCTCATTTAAAGTATTAATCAAAAAATAAGTAAAATGGATGATAGGAGAAGTGTTTATTCCTTGGGAAGTAAAAAGTGGATTTTTTATATAGGCATAATAGCCTTGATAAAGAATAGTGTATGTATCTATTAAAAATAATTTTTTATTATTCATATTTTATTTTTATTATGTAAATATGTAGAAAAAAGAGCTTTTATAATCACAACCGTTTTCCTTTCTCTAGGTAGAGGATGTCATAAATAAGTATGAAAAAATCAAATAATAAATATACAGTAACTGCTGCTTTTCCATATGCAAATGGACCCATTCATATAGGACATTTAGCTGGTGTCTATTTACCTGCAGATATTTTTGTTCGTTATCTTAGAAGGAAAAAAAAGGAGGTTATTTTTATATGTGGGTCCGATGAACATGGGGTTCCGATTACGATACAAGCTAAAAAAGAGAATACGACTCCTAAAGAAATAGTCAATAAATATCATTTCATGATTAAAGATTGTTTTGAAAATTTTGGGATACATTTTGATAACTATTCCAGAACTTCTACAGTTATTCATCAAAAAATTTCTACTTCTTTTTTTAAGAAGCTACATAAAGAAAAAAAAATCTTTGAAAAAGTATCTGAACAATACTATGACAATCAAGCTAAACAATTTTTAGCGGATAGATATATATATGGAATTTGCCCCCATTGTAAACACAAGGAAGCTTATGGAGATCAATGCGAAAGTTGTGGTTCTTCGTTAAGTCCTGAAGAATTAATAAATCCTCTTTCTACTATAAGTGGAAGCAATCCAGTTTTAAAAAAAACTAAACATTGGTATTTTCCATTAAATGAATATCAAAATTTTTTGGAAAAATGGATTTTAATGGATCATCAAAAAGACTGGAAAGTGAATGTTTATGGACAAGCTAAATCTTGGTTAGATCAAGGATTAAAACCTCGTGCTATTACAAGAGATCTGGATTGGGGAATTCCTATTCCGATTCCGAAAGAGATAGGAAAAGTTTTATATGTATGGTTTGAGGCTACTATAGGTTATATTTCCTCTACTATAGAATGGGCAAAACGGAAAAAAAAGGACTGGAAACCTTATTGGAAAGATCAAAGGACAAAATTAATTCAATTTATAGGAAAAGATAATATTGTATTTCATTGCATTATCTTTCCATCTGTACTTAAAGCATATAATCATGGATATATTTTACCGGATAAAATACTTGCTAATGAATTCCTAAATTTAGAAAATGAAAAAATTTCTACTTCCAGAAATTGGGGAGTATGGGTTCATGAATACTTAATGGATTTTCCAAATCAACAAGATACACTTCGTTACATTCTTATAGCTAAGATGCCAGAAAAAAAAGATAACAATTTTAATTGGAAGGATTTTCAAAAAACAAATAATACGGAGCTGGTAGCTATATTAGGAAATTTCGTTAATCGTAGTTTGACTTTAATTCAAAAATACAACAATGGGATTATTCCCCCTCCTGGTATTTTTTCCATCACAGATAAATCTATTTTAAAAAAAATAAGGAAATATCCGGAAAATATAGGGGATTTGATCGAATCCTTTCGATTTCGTGAAGCTTTAATTTGTTTTATGGATTTAGCTAGGCTTGGAAACAAGTATTTAACGGAAGAGGAACCTTGGAATATAAAAAAAACGGAACAACGGATAGAGACCATCCTTTACGTTTCTTTGCAAATTGTTGGGATGTTAGCGCAATTAGCAGAGCCTTTTCTTCCATATACTTCCAAGAAACTATTAAAAATGCTTCGTTTGGAAGCTTTTTTTTGGAAAAAAATAGAAAACGTGAAGGAATTTTTACGTCCAGGACATGTTTTAGGAAAGTCTACATTGTTATTTCACAAAATAACAGATAAAAGTGTTGAAAATCAACTAGTAAAATTAGGAAAAGTGACTTATGAAAAATAAGTTACTCTTTGTATTTTTTTTGTTATTTTTTTCATGTAATGATGAAGATTTCTTAAAAAACAAAGAAAATTTTCAAAATATGGATGAAAATTCCATATTTCATTATCATGAAAAAAATAATAAAAATTCGGATAAATTACGGTTTTTTATTTCTGATAATATGATCAAAGCTCCTTTAGATGGATATTTTTTTTATATGGGGCACTATGAGATTGAATAATATTCAGAATAGAAAAAAAAAAAATATCACACTATAAGTTATGGAGTCGATGTATTTATTAATAATTTTTTAAAGTATAAAACTTATTTCAAAGATTTTATAAATGAGGAGGATAAAAAGATCTCTAAATTAGATTTAAAAGGAAACTTCCATTTAAAAATCCCAGTAAAAAAAAATGATAAATTATGCTTACAATATTCTATAAAAAGAAAGGATCCTATATCTTTATACTTTTTTGATGAAAAACAAAAAGTTTTAAGGAATAAATTAGATCATATACAAATATTTTTCCATCCTTCATCACATAATTAATCAGCGGAGAGAGAGGGATTCGAACCCCCGGAGGTAAGTAAAAACCTCAACGGTTTTCAAGACCGACGCAATTAACCACTCTGCCATCTCTCCTAAATTTGAATTTCTACAATATTTCTAAGAAGATCTTGCATAGTTTCTCTTCTTCTAATAAGAAAATCTTGTCCTTTTACAATCATAACTTCAGAAGGTCTATAACGAGAATTATAATTAGAGGACATAGAAAAACAGTAAGCTCCTGCATTTTTAATACATAAAATATCCCCCTCACGGATTTCTGCAATTTGACGATTGAATCCAAATGTATCCGACTCACAAATATATCCTACTATTGTGTAGAAACGAGAACGTCCGTTAGGATTAGAAATATTTTCTATGCAGTGATAAGCTTCATAAAACATGGGACGAATAAAGTGATTAAAACCGGAATCTACTCCAGCAAATACGGTAGAAGTAGTATGTTTAATGACATTGACATGAACTAAAAAGTACCCAGATTCACTCACCAAAAATTTCCCAGGTTCCCATATTAAAGTTACTTTTTTTCCATACACTTTACAAAAAATTTCAAACTTTTCTATAATAGAACGACTTAAAAAAGTCAAATCCGTTTTTATGTCATCTTTTTTATATGGAACTTTAAATCCACTTCCAAAATCTATATAATCAATATCTGGAAAATCCAGAGCTATTTGAAATATCACTTTAGCTCCTTGTAAAAAGGCTTCTATATCTGATATATCAGATCCTGCATGCATATGAAATCCCTCTATTTTCAGTCCTGTATTTTTTAAGATCCTTTTTAGATGAGGAATTTGATAGTAAGATATTCCGAATTTGGAATCGACATGTCCAACTGAAATTTTATAATTTCCTCCTGCCATAATATGAGGATTGATTCTTATTCCTATAGGATAATCTGGATTTTCACTTCCAAACTGTTCTAAAAGAGATAGATTATCTATGTTAATTCTGACTCCGAAATCAACCGCTTTTTTAACTTCTTGTAGAGAAACACAATTTGGAGTGAATATAATATGTTTTGGAGAAAATCCAGCTATTAACCCTAGTTCTACTTCTTGAATAGAAACGGTATCTAATCCACTTCCTAACTTTTGTAAAAATTTTAAAACATTCAAATTAGTGTTTGCTTTACAAGCATAGTTAATTCTTAAACGTCCAACTTCACTAAAAGCCTTATTCATCTTTAGATATTGTCTTTCTATTTTTCTAGAATCATATATATAAAGAGGAGTTCCGTATTTTTTTCCTAGTTGCATTAACTGGTCTCTAGAAACTGAATAATTCCTATTTTCATTCATAATTATATCATCTATCTATATCAGGGCTAAATGAATCACATCATTCATGTCTCTAACATAATCAAAGGTTAATCCCTTTAAGTGGTCTTGTTTAATTTCTTCTACATCTTTTTTATTATCCTGTGAAAGGATAATTTCTTTTATATTAGCCCGTTTAGCAGCTAGAATTTTCTCTTTTATTCCTCCCACAGGAAGAACCTTTCCTCTTAATGTAATTTCTCCTGTCATAGCTAAATGAGGTCTTAATTTTCTTTTAGTATAACTTGATACTAGAGAAGTTAACATAGTAATTCCTGCAGATGGACCGTCTTTAGGGACAGCACCTTCAGGAACATGAACGTGTACATTTTGTTCTTCGAACATTTTAGGATCTATGTTAAAATCCTTATAATGAGCTTTAATATATTGCAAAGCAATTGTGGCAGATTCTTTCATAACTTCTCCTAAATTTCCAGTAATACTTAAATTTCCTTTTCCCTTGGACAAACTGGATTCTATGTATAAAATATCTCCACCAAAATTAGTCCAAGCTAAACCTGTAACAACGCCTGGAACTTTATTTTCTTCATAACGATCCGGATCATTTGGAATTCCCAGAATTTCCTCTATTTTTTCAATACTTAAACGTTTCACATATTTCCTATCCATAGCAATATGCTTAGCGGCATAACGTGCTAATTTAGCCATATGTTTTTCCAGAGTTCTCAAACCGGATTCTCTGGTATAACTTTCTATAACTTTTTCAATTTGTTGAGTTCCAAGTATCAAGTCTGATTTTTTCAATCCATTTTCTTTCAATTGTTTAGGAAGGATATGTTTTTTGACGATTTGGGTCTTTTCCTCTACCGTATATCCATTCATCTCTATAACCTCCATTCTATCTATAAGAGCTGGTTGTATATTAGAAAGAGAATTGGCTGTAGCGATAAACAATACTTTGGACAAATCATAACCCATTTCCAAAAAATTGTCATAAAATGAGGTATTCTGTTCTGGGTCCAAAACTTCTAACATGGCAGAAGAAGGATCTCCATTCGCTCCTAAACCTATTTTATCAATTTCGTCAAGAACAAAAACAGGATTGGAAGTTCCTACCTTTCGGATGGATTGCAATAATCTTCCCGGCATAGCTCCAATATAAGTTCTTCTGTGACCACGTATTTCAGACTCATCGTGTAATCCACCTAAAGAAATACGTACGTATTTTCTTTTAAGTGCAGTAGCTATAGATCTACCCAAAGAAGTTTTTCCCACTCCAGGTGGACCATAAAAGCATAGAATAGGGGAACGCATATCTCCTCTTAATTTTAAAACTGCCAAATATTCTATAATACGTTCTTTAACTTTTTCCAACCCGTAATGATCTCTATCTAATATTTTCTGAGCAAATTCTAAATCAAAACTATCTTTTGAGTATTTTCCCCAGGGGAGATCAATCATCAATTCTAGATAATTTCTTTGAACAGTATATTCTGGCATTTGAGGATTAGTCCTTTGCATTTTTATTAACTCTCTATCAAACTGTTTTTTAGCTTCCTTAGACCATTTTTTTCTGGAAGCTTTTGCACGCATTTCATCAATCTCTTTTTCATAAGAAATATCTCCTAACTCTTCTTGTATAGCTTTAATTTGTTGATGTAGAAAATATTCTCTTTGTTGCTGATCCATATCACTACGAACACGGGACTGAATATCGTTCTTTAACTTTATTTGTTGATGTTCTACGTTCAGAAAACGCAGCGTCTCCATGGCTCTCTTTTTTAAATCATCATACTCTAACAATTTTTGTTTGTCTCTAGTAGCTAAATTCATATTGGCTGCTACAAAATTGATTAAAAAAGAAGGGCTTTCTATATTGCGAATAGCAATGCTTGCTTCTGATGGAATATTTGGATTATCCTGAATAATTTTTATGGCAATTTCTTTGATGGATTCTACCAAAGCAAGGTATTCCTTATCTTTACAAGAAGGTTTGTTTTCTTCTAAAGCTATAATTTCTGCTTTAAAATATGGATCGTTTTGAATAAAACGACTGACCTTAAATCTTCTTTTTCCCTGTAAAATAACAGTGGTATTTCCATCAGGCATTTTCAATAACTTCAAGATTTTAGCCACTGTTCCTATAGAGTATAAATCTTTTTCACTAAGATTTTCTATTCCTGAATTTTTCTGTGTTAATACTCCAACGGTTTTATCCAATCCATAAGCATCTTGTAATAATTGGATAGATCCACTTTTTCCTGCTATAATGGGAAAAACAATTCCAGAATATAAAACCATATTTCTCACTGTTAATATACATAATTGTTCCGGAATGTCATCTTTAAGAAGTTGATCTTCTTCATCCTGACTCATTAAAGGAATAAATTCTGCTTCAGACTCGAATCCAGATTCGGTAAATATATTTTTTAGTAACATAAAAAAATAGATTTCTTACTTAAATGAGGATTCCTATCCTATTCTTTACTATTCTAGAGGAACCACCACCTTAAATATACTGTTTTCTATATGAAAAAAAAAACCCTAATGGCGGACTTATTTTCTTTTGAAAAAACGATTATTCAGTATGAAAAATTGATTTATTTTTCTTTTTTTTCTTGTTCAAGGAGTTTAATAAAAATATCTTCCGTTAAAATTTTTATATGGGTTTTTTTCATACATCTTTCAAGTTTAGAACCAAAGTTTTTTCCTACAACAATAAAATTAATTTGGTTATTCACCGTATGAAATACTCTTCCTCCTAAAAGTTCTACCAAGTTTTTAGCCTTATTACGAGTCATACTAGACAGTCTTCCTGTAAATAAAAAAGATTTTCCTTCAATAGGAGAATATTTGCTTTTTGCTGGATTTTTTTTATAGAAATCGGAAAAATTTAATCCATGTTTCATCAGAATTTCCACAATTTTTTTGTTCTCTTTAGTGGAAAAATAAGTTTTTATACTTTCGGAAATTTTTTTTCCTATTCCTGAAATAGAGGTTAATTGTGCTTCCTCCGCCTGTATTAAGGAATTTATATTTAAAAAATTTTCTGTTAATTTTTTAGAAATATATTCTCCTACATGAGGAATTCCTAAAGCATATAAGACTCTTTGATAGGGATTCTCTTTGGATTTTTCTATGTTCTTTATTAAAGAATCTGCTAATTTTTCTTTCACTCCATCTATTTGAAGAAGTTTTTCCTTTTTAATTGATATAAATCGGAAAATATTATATAAAAAACCTTTTTGGTACAATTTTTTTATCATTTCATTTCCAATTCCTTTTATATTCATAGCCCTTTCACTCACAAAATGTTGTATTTTTCTCATGTTTTGAGAAGGACACAAATTATTGGGACAGTAGAACGATTCATTTTTTTTTCTTAAATGGCTCCTACATGAGGGACATTTTGTTAAGAAATATATAGGAGATGCATTGATTAATCTTTTTTTTAAATTTATTTTAGCTACTTTAGGAATAATGTCCCCTCCTTTTTCTAATAAAAGAGCATCTCCATAATGAATCCCCATTTTTTGAATAAAATGATCATTATAAAGCGTCACTCTTTTCACTATTGTTCCAGAAATTTTTTTTGGGATTACCTCGGCTACAGGAGTAATGATTCCAGTGCGTCCTACTTGAAATTTCAGGTTTAATAATTTTGTCTCAGATAATTTTTTTGGTCTAAATTTGTAAGCTATAGCCCAACGGGGATATTTATTCGTATATCCTAAAAGAGATTGATTCTTATGTTCATTGACCTTAATGACTATTCCATCAATCTGATAGGGAAGTGTTTGTTTCCATTGACTCCAATAGTCCAGGAAATGAAATATATCCTTGATTTTTTTACAAAGTAAAACCTTTTCGGATATTTCAAACCCCCAATTTCGTAGGGTTTGTAAAGCTTGATATTGTGTATCAAAAGGCAAATTTGTTCCCATTATAGAGTAGACGATACAAGATAGAGTCCGTTTATATACTTCTTTATTATTCTTAATTTTCAGAGTTCCACTTGCCGTATTTCTAGGATTAGCATAAGGATTCTTTCCACTTATTGTGCGTTTCGCATTGATTTCTAAAAACTTTTTTATAGGAAGAAAAATCTCTCCACGGATTTCAAGATATTCCGGATGGTTTTTCCCTATTAATTTTAGGGGAATGGATTGGATGGTCCGTACATTTTCTATGACTTCCTCTCCTTTTTTTCCATCTCCACGAGTCACAGCATGAGTTAAAAATCCGTTTTTATAAATTAAATTAACAGACACTCCATCATATTTTAGTTCACATACGAAAGAAGAAGAAGAAATGGATTTCTGAATCCTTTTTTTCCAAGTCATTAACTCTTTCTTAGAATAGGTGTTTTGAAGAGAGTACATTTTATATTTATGATAATAAATGGAAGAATCTGCATATTTTTTTCCCTCTACTCCTATTCTCAGAGTGGGAGAGCTCTGATCATAGAATTCTGGATGTTCTTTTTCCAATAGAAATAATTCTCTTAATTTTTTATCAAAATTGTAATCAGATATCTCAGAAGTATCCAGGGCATAATATTGATAATTATATTCCGAAAGTTTTTTTCTTAACTTATATATTTTTTCTTTGATGTCTTTTTTATTTCTATCCTTTTCATGTTTTTTGGTAATATATAGCACGAATCATTCGGAAAAAACCTAGAAAGTCTCTTCTAATTTCTAAATTTCTGAATCCTTTTTTTTTCATAAATTCAATGAAATCTAGATGAAGAAATTGATTAATTTCAAAGTAAACACATACTAATACTCCAGTAAATTTTTTTTTGATCCAGGAAAGAATTTTTTGATAAAAAATGAATGGGGCCTCATCAGGAACAAATAAAGCTTGAAAAGGTTCATATTGAAAAATATTCGGATGCAGTAATTTTTTTTCAGAGATTCTTACATAAGGAGGATTACTTACGACAATGTTAACAGGATATTTTTTTATAATGGGAAGAGAAATTAAATTTTGCAATATATCCACTTTTCTTAAAAAAATTTTTTCTTTGTGAAATTTTGAATTTCTTTTTGCTATAAAAAGACTTTCAGGAGAAATATCTACGGCATGAATATGACGTATTTTAGGAAGTTTCTTTTTTAAAGTAATCCCAATACATCCACTTCCTGTTCCAAGATCAAATACTTGAACGTTTTCACTATTTCTTTTGTGATCCTGTATAATCCAGGATACAAGTTCTTCTGTTTCTGGTCTTGGAATAAAGACTTTTTCATTAACTAAAAAATCCATTCCAAAAAAATAAGTCTTTCCAATTATATACTGAATGGGTCTATTTTTTTTCAATTCCCATAATTTTTTTATCAATTTTTTGTAGATATAATCTTCTATTTTTTCTTTTTTACTTAATTTTAAGATAATTGTGGTTTTATCACATTTAAACACGTGGGTTGTCAGCAAAAAAAAGAGACTTTCTAACTCTTTAGAGTCTTGATAGACTTCTTGAAGATCCTCATAAAATAGATGGTAGAATTCCTCGATAGACATTCTACAATGTACGAATTAAAAAAAATATTTATTTTTTCTACCTTAGTTTAGTATTAGAATTTTTTTTCCTATGTTAGATGAAGATACCATTGTTGCTTTGGCTACTCCTATGGGATCAAGCGCTATCTCTGTTATTCGTATTTCTGGAAATAATTCCATATCCACTGTTGAAAAAATTTTTGTTTCCGTTATCTATGGAAAAAAACTAGAAAATCAATCCACACATACTCTTCATCTAGGGTCTATTGTGGATGAAAATGTTTTATTGGATCAAGTATTAGTATCTATATTTAGATCTCCTTCTTCTTACACAGGAGAAAATATGATAGAGATATCTTGTCATGGATCTTATTATATTCAACAAAAAATAATGCAATTGCTGATTAGAAAAGGATTACGTTTAGCTCGTCCTGGAGAATTTACATTTCGTGCATTTTTAAATAAGAAAATAGATCTATCACAAGCTGAAGCTATAGCAGATCTGATTTTATCGGAAAATAAAGCTTATCATGAAATATCTTTGCAACAAATAAAAGGATCCTTGACTCATACCATTAAAGATTTACGAAAAAAATTATTGGATTTTGCATCTCTCCTAGAATTGGAATTGGATTTTTCAGAAGAAGATGTGATCTTTGCCAAAAGATCAGAACTTTTTTCTTTCTTAAAGGATTTAGAAAAAACATTAAAAGATTTAATTGAATCTTTTTCACTAGGAAATGCGATAAAAAAAGGAATCTATGTAGCTATTATTGGAGAACCAAATGTAGGGAAATCTACGTTATTTAATTACGTGATTAATGAGAACCGTTCGATCATATCTCATATAGAAGGAACTACTAGAGATAGTATAGAAGGAGAATTTGTTTTGAATGGGATCCATTTTCACTTTGTGGATACTGCAGGAATTAGAGAAACTAAAGATCCAATAGAAATGATGGGAGTTCAAAAAACGATGGAAAAAATACAAGAATCTCAAGTTCTCTTATATCTTTTTGAAGCCTCTACCAAGGAAGAAAAAAAACAAGAAAAAATTCTTCATGAAATTCAACTTCTTCACAAGAAATATCCAATGAAAAAAATTTTAGCTATTGCTAATAAATCAGATGTATCCTCTTTTAAAGACTTCTACAAGATAAAGTCAAAGATTCCTTATTTTTTTGAAATTTCTGCAAAAAATCATCACGGAATAAAAAAAATGCTCTATACTTTAAGTAATTTATTCATAAAAAAACTACAAGAAAAAAATATTATTGTGACACAAAACAGACACTATGAAGCTTTGAAAAAATCTTTAGAAGAAGTTTTTCTAGCTCATGAAGCTTTCAATAAAAGGATTTCAGAAGATTTAATTTCTATACATATTAAAGAAGCTTTGCGGTATTTAGGAGAGATAACAGGAGAAATAACAAATGAAGAGATCCTAAAAAACATATTCTCCAAATTTTGTATTGGAAAGTAAGATTCATGATGCAAAAAAAACACAATCTTGTCAGAGTTCGTTTTGCTCCTAGTCCAACAGGTCCATTACATTTAGGTGGAATAAGAACCGCTTTATACAATTATCTTTTTGCTAAAAAATATGGAGGATCCTTTATTCTTAGAATAGAAGATACGGATCGAAAAAGATTTGTTCCTAATTCTGAATCCTATATTATGGAAACATTAAAATGGTGCCAGATAGAACCTGATGAAGGAGTTGGTTATGGAGGAGTTCATCTCCCTTATCATCAATCTAAACGTGGAGATATTTATCGTTTCCATCTTTCTAAATTATTAGAGAAAGGGTATGCATATTACGCTTTTGACACAGATAAGGAACTTTATATAAAAAAAAAGGAATATCAAAATCGTGGATTAACCTTTTCTTATAATGCGAGTATAAGAATGGATATGAACAATTCCTTGACCATGACGAAAAAACAATTGTATACAAAATTAAATTCTGGTTTTTCCTATGTTATTCGATTTAAAATTCAACCTGGAGAAAAATTGAAAATGGAGGATATGATACGTGGAAATATTGTAGTCAACACAGATAGTTTAGACGATAAAATATTGTTAAAATCTAATGGAATAGCTACTTATCATTTAGCTAATACTATAGACGATCATTTAATGAAAATCACTCATGTGATCAGAGGTGAAGAATGGCTACCATCTATGTCTTTACACTTATTATTATATCGTGCTTTTGGTTGGATTCCGCCTAGTTTTGCACATTTGCCTTTAATATTAAGAGAGGATGGAAAAGGAAAGCTTAGCAAAAGAAACGTAGAAGATTTAGATTTTCCTATATTTCCTTTACAATGGAAAGTTCCAGAAACTAAGACGATTATTCCAGGATACAGAGAGCTAGGATATTTTCCAGAAGCTTTCGTTAATATGTTAGCTTTGTTGGGATGGAATCCAGGAATCCAAAGAGAAATTTTTTCCTTACAAGAATTAATTAATTTCTTTTCTTTAAAAAGAATCACTAAATCTGGAGTTTATTTTAACCTAAAAAAAGCCAATTGGTTCAATAAACAATACTTGAAAAAAAAAGGGGAAGAAATATTTTCTTATCTTTCTATGGAACTGCAAAAACGTTCTATTTCCTATGAAATAGATTATTTATATAAAGTCATCCATCTCACAATCGATAGGCTACATTTTGTCCATGAAATTTGGGAACATACTTTTTACTTTTTTATTTCTCCTAATTCTTATGAATACAGTTTTTTTAATCAAATTTTTCATCAAAATATCATTGATCAATTAGAGTCTTGTAAAAAATCATTATTAAATATTCCTCAATTTACATCCGTAGATTTGAGATTATTATTTCATAAATACAATCAAAAAAATAGACATAAAATGATGAAAATATTTCGTTTAGCTTTAGTTGGGAGCCTAAAAGGGACTGATCTTTTTATGATTTTTGAAATGTTAGGAAAGAAAGAAAGTATCCATCGGATAGAGAAATTAATGAAAAAAATAAGAGAAAAGATCTAGATTTTTTTGAAAAAAGAACATAAAAACATAGATTTACACTTTTGCAAAAAAAATTCCAATGCTGAGACATTATGAAAATATCATGATAATCACTCCTATTTTGTCTGATGATCAAGACAAAAAAACGGCAAAAGAGTATGAAAATTATCTCATCCAAAAAAATGGAAAAATAGTTCATCAGGAACATTGGGGATTAAAAAAATTAGCTTATCCTATTCAAAAAAAACAAAGTGGATGTTATCATTTATTTGAGTTTTTATTAAGTTCTAATTTAGTATCTGATTTAGAATTGAAATTAAGACAAGACGAACGTATTTTACGTTTTATCACTGTAAAATTAAATAAATATGGAATAGAATATGCAGAAAGAAGGAGAAATAAATTATTAAAAAAAGACCAAGAATTATGATTTTAGAAGAGGAGATCAATCAACCCCATCATACAAAACAACAACAAGGGGGAGACAGCGATTTAAGATACTTGTCTCCTCTTAAGATAGAAACTAAAATAGAAAAAAAATATTGTTATTTTAAACAAAGAAATATTAAGTATATAGATTATAAAGACCCGATATTTTTGATCAAATTTCTGAATGCGCAAGGTAAAATATTGCCACGTCGTATTACAGGAACTTTACAAAAGAATCAAAATAAATTAAATGCGGCTATAAAAAGATGCCGACAAATTGGACTTTTACCTTTTGTTACAGATGACTTAAGATAAAAAAATGAAAATTATTCTCAAAAAAGACGTTGAAAATTTGGGGTTTCAATATGATGAATTAAATGTGAAACCAGGATATGCTAGAAACTATTTAATTCCTAAAGGGTATGCTATTATCGCTTTACCTGGAGAAGTGAAAAATATTCAAGAAATCTTAAAACAACGCTCTAAAAAGGAAAGTTTTTTCATTGAAAAATCCAAAGAAATAGAAAAAAAATTAAAACAATTGACTATAAAAATAACAGCTAAAGTAGGAAGAGGAGGAAAATTGTTCGGTTCAATTAATAATCAAGAATTGATGGTAGCTTTGCACAAAGAAGGGATTTCTATAGAAAAAAAATTTATCAGAATTCCTGGAAATAGAGTTATTAAAACGATTGGAAAACATCAGGCCTGTATACGTTTACCTCGTCAACGGGAAATTCCCCTAAATTTTGAAGTAGTATCTGACTAATTTATTAAAGTGTCATATAATAAGAATAAATTGAGTATCACGATAATAACGGTGATAATCCAAGCTAATATTTTTAAAACAGGTCCATTTACAAATGATCCCATTTTATCAGAATTTCCTGTAAAATTTACTAAGGGAATAATAGCGAAACTTAATTGTATTGATAAAATAATTTGACTAATTATTAGTAATTCAGCAGTTCCTTTCTCTCCATAAATAATAGAAGCAATCATAGCTGGAACAATAGCGATGAGTCTTGTTATTAATCTTCTTATCCATGGTTTTAATCGAATGTGAAGAAACCCTTCCATTACAATTTGTCCAGATAGAGTTCCAGTAAGTGTTGAATTTTGTCCTGAGGCTAGTAAAGCTAAAGCAAAAAAAATTCCAGAGAGACTAGAACCGAGTATAGGGGTTAAAAGTTTATGTGCGTCCATAATATCTGCTACTTCTGTATGTCCAGATCTATGAAAAGTAGCGGAAGATATAATTAATATAGCTGCATTGATAAAAAAAGCTAAGGATAAAGATAACGTACTATCTATAGTGGCATATTTTATGGCCATCTTTTTCCCTTCAATAGTACGTGGATAATTTCTAGTTTGTATAATACTTGAATGTAGGTATAGATTATGAGGCATGACTGTCGCCCCTAGAATTCCAATAGATATATAGAAAGAATGCGAATTTTTGATTATTTCCGGATTAGGGATAATTCCTTTTAAAATGGGAATAATTTCTGGTTTAGAACTAATAATTTCAAAACTAAAACAAACTAAAATTGTAAAGATTAACGCAGCAACTACACTTTCAATGTATCTGAATCCTTTGTATTGAAAAAATAAAATAAGCAAAACATCTATAGCAGTAATTAAAACCCCCCATGTTATGGGAATCCCAAAAAGCAATTTTAAGGCTAACACAGAACCAATAATTTCTGCTAAGTCACAAGCCGCAATAGCTACTTCACATAAAATCCATAAGATAAAACTAATAAATGGGGGATAATGGTCTCTACAAGCTTGTGCTAAATCTCGTTCACAAACAATTCCTAATTTAAGAGCCAAATGTTGTAAGATTATAGCAAAAAGATTGGATATAAAAATAACGGATAAAAGCATGTATCCGAATTTAGCTCCTCCAGCAATATCTGTCGCCCAATTTCCTGGGTCCATATATCCAACGGCAATCAATAATCCTGGTCCAGTGAAAGCCAATAATTTTTTCCATTTTCCCTGTTTTTGAGGAACAGAAACAGAAGAAAAAACTTCCGATAGGGAAGGGGACTTATTCTCTTTTCTCCATCCTTTTATAGAATACCTTTTTTTTGGCATATAAAATAAATATGAAATGAAAATAATATAAAGTTAACCGTTTTACTTGTTTTTATTTGTGTGGAAGGCCAATAGGAATGGTAAATTTCATTCTTATTTTCCTGAAAAAAAGAATGAAATTGCATAAAATCAAATTATTTTATACCTTTGATCTGTACGTACTATATTATGTATGTGTAGATTGATTAAATGATAAAAATAGCTATACAAGGAGTAAAGGGGTGTTTTCATCATGCAGCAGTTTCCAGATATTTTGAGGGTTGTCATTATAAATTGATGGAGTGTTCTTCATTTAGAGAAGTTTCCAGTTCCGTGGCTAAATCCGATGTGGATATTGGAGTGATGGCTATAGAAAATACCATAGCGGGGACTATATTGACAAATTATAGTCTTTTATCTGAATACAATTTAAGAATAGTGGGAGAAATCTACATGCCTATACAACATCATTTAATGGCTTTTCCTGGACAGAAAGTAAAAGATATTAAGGAAATTTATTCTCATCCCATGGCTCTTTTACAATGTGAATCCTTTCTAGAGGAACATTCTGATATAAAAATCTCCAAATACTCGGATACGGCAGCTGCTGCTAAATACATTTCTAAATGTAATAAAAAAGGTTTAGCGGCGATTGCCTCTGAAGATGCGGCTAAAGAATATGGGTTAGAAATCCTTTCTAAAAATATACAAACCATTACAAGGAACTTTACCAGGTTTTTTGTCATTAAAAATTCTTCGAAAAAAGAAAATAATTTTAATAAAGCTTCACTAAGATTCAAAATTTTACATACTACTGGAACTCTATCTAAGATTTTGAGTCTTATATCCAGTCTTGGAATTAATATGACTAAAATACAATCTATTCCTATTATACAAAGACCTTGGGAATATTCATTTTATGTAGATATTATATTCAATAGTATAAAAGATTATGAGATGATGAAAGAACGTATACAAAAAATTCCATGTCTTCATAAATTTTCTATTATGGGAGAATATAAAAATGGTAGAATCAGATCTTAATGATTGGAGCAGCAAAAAGAATGCATCAAATATCGGAATACTTCTTTTCCGAAAAAATGAAAGAAATACATCTTCTTGAAAATCAAGGAATAAAAGTGATTAATTTAGGAATTGGAAATCCGGATCTTCTTCCTCCAAATGAGGTGATTAATAAAATGAAAGAAGCATCTGAATTGGAGGAGGCAAACACTTATCAAAGCTATGTAGGGATAGAAAATTTGCGTAAATCCATGGCTAATTGGTATGGAAAGACCTATCAAGTGAAAGTGGATCCTAACAAGGAGATATTGCCTTTAATGGGGTCTAAAGAGGGAATTATGCATATAAGCATGTCTTATTTAGAAAAAGGAGATCAAGTATTAATTCCAAATCCAGGATATCCAATTTATTCCTCTATCTCTAAACTTTTAGAATCGGAAATTATTTATTATGATCTTCAGGAAAGCAATGATTGGTTCCCAAATATCCACTTTTTGGAGAATAAAAATCTGTCTAAGGTAAAGATTATGTGGATCAATTATCCTCATATGCCTACAGGCGCCGCTATTACTTTTGAACAATTAGAAGAAGTGGTTTTCTTTGCTAAAAAAAACCATATTTTACTTGTTCATGATAATCCTTATAGTTTCATTTTAAATAATCAACGTCCATTGAGTATCTTTAATATTAAAGAAGCTAAAGATATTGCTTTAGAATTAAATTCTTTAAGTAAAAGTTATAATATGGCAGGATGGCGTGTTGGAATGGTAATAGGGAATCCTGAATTTATTCAAAATATCATAAAAGTAAAAAGCCAAATGGATTCTGGGATGTATTATCCTATACAGATTGGGGCTATAGAAGCCATGAATCATGATTCTGAATGGTTTAAAAAACTGAATACAGAATATTTAAAACGTCAAAAAATTCTATGGGAAATATGTGATCGTCTATATTTAGAATATAGGAGAAATAGTTCTGGAATCTTTGTTTGGGCAAAAATTACAGATGTAGATAAAAATGATCGTGAATGGTCAGAGAAAATTCTAAAAAATTATCACATATTTATTACACCTGGAAGCATTTTTGGGGATCAGGGAAAAGGATATGTAAGATTGTCTATGTGTCGTCCTGTAAATACTTTGGAAGAAGCAAAAAATAGAATTATTTCATGAATATTGGAATTATAGGATTAGGTTTGATCGGTGGTTCGATGAGTTTAGGGTTACGAAAATACAATTTTGGAGATAAATATCTAGGAACAGACTCTAATCAAGAAAATGCTTTGAATGCCGTAAAACTTGGAATTGTAGATAAAATAATCCCTTTACAGGATCTTCTTATACAATCTTCCGTTATCATTTTATCTATTCCTGTAGATGGGATAGAAAAAATCCTTCCAATTATTCTAAACAAAATCAGGAATGATACAGTTATTTTAGATACTGGATCTACTAAGTATGATATTTGTAATCGGGTTTTTTCTCATCCAAAAAGAAGTCGTTTTGTGGCTACACATCCTATTGCAGGAATTGAAAGTTCTGGACCTATTTCAGCTCAGTCAGATCTTTTTTATAAAAAGAATTGTATTTTTTGCGATTCTGAACTCAGTGCTCCAGATGCGATTTATATGGCAGAAAGAATTTACTCTACTATGAAAATGCGTAGGATTTATTTAACCTCTAAAGAACATGATTTTTATATTTCCTATGGATCTCATTTACCTCATGCCATCTCCTTCTCTTTAGCTAATACAGTTTTAAAAAAATTTGAAAATAAGGAAGATATTTTTAATAATATAATGGGAAGTGGATTGTATTCTACTACACGTTTGGCGAGAAGCAATCCTGAAACGTGGTTACCTATTTTTATTTCTAATAGAAAAAATTTGATTCAAGCTATAGATGCTTATATGAATCATTTAGAAATATTTCGTAACTATTTAAGAAATAAAGAATTTCATAAAATTGATCAGTATATAAAAAAGGCAAACGATATAAAAAAAAAATATGTATAAATTAAATGTATTGTGATGGAAAAAGATATTATGAATAATAGGATAGACAGGTCTTGGATTGAAAAATTTGATAAACCTCTAACCATATCTGGTCCTTGTAGTGCAGAGAGCGAACAACAAATAATGGAAACCGCTAGAAAGTTAGATCCATCTTATGTACAAGTATTTAGAGCAGGGATATGGAAACCTAGAACTAAACCAAATAATTTTGAAGGGATAGGGGAACAGGGACTTAAATGGCTCAAGAATGTAAAAAGACGTACAGGATTAATGGTTTCTACAGAAATAGCTAATGCAGAACATGTAAAATTGGCGTTATCTTTTGATGTAGATGTTCTTTGGATAGGAGCAAGAAGTACGGCCAGTCCATTTACGGTTCAAGAGATAGCAGATTCTTTAGAAGGGAAAGAAGATAAAATTATTTTAGTAAAAAATCCTATACATCCCGATATAGAATTGTGGATAGGAGCTTTAGAACGTTTGTTAGGAAAAGGGATAAGGAAGTTAGGTGTGATTCACCGTGGTTTTTACACTTATAAAACCTCGAAATACCGTAATCAACCGAACTGGAATCTTTTGTTCAGATTTAGGAATCTTCTTCCTAGAATTCCTGTGATATGTGATCCTTCACATATTTGCGGAAATAAAGAAGGAATTTTAGATATTGCAAAAACTGCTTATCATTTTAAATATGATGGATTGATGATAGAAAGTCATTGTGATCCAGATCATGCATGGAGTGATGCACAACAACAGATTACTCCGGAAAAACTTTTAGAAATGTTAAAACAGTTGACAGGTTCTAATACATGTCATGAGAAAAATCAGAAGAATTTAGATTCTTTAAGAATATTTATTGATGAAATAGATGAAAATCTTATTGCTCTCTTAGCAGAAAGAATGAAAATTTCCAAAAAATTAGGAACCTTTAAGAAAGCCGAAGATATAACGATTTTTCAACCAAATCGATGGGATTCTATTATGAAAAAATATCTAAAATTAGGTAAAAGTTTAGGGATTTCGGAAGAACTCCTTGAAGGGGTTTTCAAACTATTGCATCAAGAATCCATTAATATTCAAAATAGAATCTAATTCTAGAATGGATGAAGGAAAAGTTCAAAGATCCGTCATCAAAGAAAAAAAAATGGCTTATTTATTCACTAGCGAATCTGTTTCAGAAGGACATCCTGATAAAATTTCGGACCAGATATCGGATGCGATATTAGATCATTTTTTAGCATATGATCCAGAAGCAAAAGTCGCTATAGAAACTTTAGTGACCACAGGGCAAATCATCTTATCTGGAGAAGTAAATTCTAAAACTTATGTAAATGTTCAGAAAATAGCTCGTGATCTCCTTAGAAAAATTGGATATACTAAAAATGAATACAGGTTCAATGCTGATTCTTGTGGAATACTTTCTGCTATTCAAGAACAGTCTATGGATCTATTACAGGGGATAAAAAGTTTGAATAAAGATAATCAAGGAGCTGGAGATCAAGGAATTGTATTTGGTTACGCCATTAAGGAAACAGAGAATTATATGCCTCTTTCATTAGAGATGTCACATCATCTCCTAAGGGAACTTTCTTCTATACGAAATGAAGGAGAAAAAATGCCTTATTTACGTCCAGACGCTAAATCTCAAGTAACTTTAGAATATTCGGATAATAATGTCCCTATACATATTCACGCGATTGTTATTTCAACTCAACATGATGAATTCGATACAAAAGAAAGAATGCAGGAACGAATAGTTCAAGATATTAGAAATATTTTGATTCCAAGAGTCAAGAATCTCTTCTCTAAGGAGATTAAAAAATTATTTACGGATAGAACAAAATATTACATAAATACTACAGGAAAATTTGTTACTGGAGGACCTCATGGAGATACTGGCCTTACCGGAAGAAAAATCATTGTGGATACTTATGGAGGGAAAGGGGCTCATGGAGGAGGAGCCTTTTCTGGAAAAGATCCTTCTAAAGTGGATAGATCTGGAGCTTATGCTGCTAGACATATTGCTAAAAATCTTGTAGCAGCAGGAATTGCAGATGAATTGTTGATACAAATCTCCTATGCAGTTGGAGTGTCTGAGCCGATGGGGATTTATGTAAATACTTATGGAACCTCTAAAAGAGAACTTCTTGATGAAGATCTTGTAGTAAAGATCCAAAAAATTTTTGATTTACGTCCTTATGCTATTACAAAAAGATTAAAATTACGTCAACCAATGTATGAAGAAACAGCTGTATATGGACATATGGGGAAAAAACCAAGAAAAGTATGGAAATGTTTTTCGGATATAGAAGGTCATCAAAAAAAACAAGAAGTAGAACTGTTTACCTGGGAAAAATTGGATTATTTGCCTGTGATCAAAAAAGTTTTTAACATGGAATAATTCTTCAAAAAAAAATAGGTATTTTTAGTTAAATTTTTCATTTCACTATGTCTTACAATTTATTGAAGGGAAAGAAAGGAATTATATTTGGTGCTTTAGATGAAAATTCTATTGCTTGGAAAGTAGCAGAACGTGCTTATGAAGAAAAGGCGTCTTTTATTTTAACAAACACTCCTGCCTCTTTGAGAATGGGGAAAATTCATGAATTATCTCATAAGACAAAATCTAGAGTGATTCCGGCAGATGCTACTTCTATTGCGGATCTTAATTTTTTGTTTGATAAAACTTTAGATCATTTTGGAGGAAAAATAGATTTTATTTTGCATTCCATAGCTATGTCCATAAATATTCGAAAAGGATGTTCTTACACATCTATTAACTATGAATTCTTGAAAAAGGGGTGGGAAATATCTGCCGTTTCCTATCACAAGATCATGCAAACCGCATGGGATAAAAACGCGATGAACAAATGGGGATCTATAGTGGCTCTCACATATATTGCTTCTCAACGGAGTTTTCCTCATTATGGAGATATGTCGGATTATAAGTCCTATCTGGAAAGCATTACACGGAATTTTGGTTATCATTGGGGAGTTAAAAAAAAAGTTAGGGTAAATACAGTTTCACAATCCCCTACTATAACTAAAGCAGCAAAGTCTATTAAAGGGTTTCACAAATTTTTTCTATTATCTGAAAAAATATCCCCTTTAGGAAACGCATCTGCACAAGATTGTGCAAACTATATCATTACACTTTTTTCGGATTTGACAAAAAAAGTGACTATGCAAAATTTGTATCATGATGGAGGTTTTTCTAATACAGGAATTAGTGAAACGATGATTTCTTGATTACTTACTCCTATCCGTTGAGAAAAAATATCTAAAATTAGAAACCAAATATAATATCATATGAAAAGAATTATTGCTCCATCTCTACTTTCAGCAGATTTAGCCTTTCTATATCGTGATATAAAAATGTTGAATGAAAGTGAAGCGGATTGGTACCACATTGATATTATGGATTCCTCTTTTGTTTCTAATATTTCTTTTGGAAGCTCCTTTGTCAAATATGTCAAAAAATATGCCAATAAAAATAAACCCATGGATGTTCATTTAATGATTATGCAACCGGAACGCTACATAGAACAATTTAAAGCATGTGGAGCAGATCACTTACATATTCATTATGAAGCTTGTATTCATTTAAACAGAACTATTTTTTCTATTAAAGAATCTGGAATGAAAGCGGGGATAGCAGTCAATCCTCACACTCCAGTTTATCTGTTACAAGATCTTATTCAAGATATAGATTTCGTTTTGTTAATGAGCGTAAATCCTGGGTTTAGTGGACAAAAGTTTATCAAAAAAACCTATCAAAAACTAGAAGATACTAAAGATTTAATCTTAAAAAAACATTCTTCTGCGCTTATAGAAGTGGATGGAGGGGTGAATTTAGAAAATGCTTCTTTATTGTTCAAAAATGGAGCGGATATCTTAGTAGCAGGAACTACTATTTTTTCTAATGAAAATCCACAAAAAATGATTCATAGAATGAAATTTGGAAAAACTTAATTTAGTCTATCAGATAAGATATCATGATATCTAAAGAAACTATAAAAAGAATATTTTCCGTTTCTTGTATAGAAGAAGTCATTGGAGATTTTATTTCCTTAAAAAAAAGCGGATTAAATTATAGAGGACTTAGTCCCTTTTCCAATGAAAAAACTCCGTCTCTAATAGTTTCTCCTATAAAAAAAATATGGAAGGATTTTAGTTCTGGAAAAGGGGGAAATATTATCACTTTTCTTATGGAACACGAAAATTATACTTATGTAGAATCATTACATTATTTAGCTAAAAAGTATGATATTAAAATTCAGGAAGAAAATAAGAATACATTTATTAGGAAAATAGATCATGAAAATTTATACTTAATACAAGATTATGCAAAATTTTTTTTCATGAAACAATTGTCTTACACAAAAGAAGGCCAAGAAAAAGGATTGATTTATTTGATGAAACAAAGAGGTCTTAATATGAAAATAATTCATCAATTTGAATTAGGTTTTGCACCTTCCTCTTGGACAAAATTTACGGAAACCGCTTTAAAAAAAGGGTTTCAAATACAGGATCTAAAAAAATCTGGTCTTACTGGATTCAAAAGATCTAATCATTTTGACTGTTTTCGTAAAAGAGTGATGTTCCCCATACATGATCTATCAGGAAGGGTGATAGGATTTGGAGGTAGGAAAATTGATAATTCTTTACGTTCTATCAAATATTTAAATTCATCCGAAAACGATATTTTTCGAAAGAGTAAAATTTTGTATGGTTTATTTCAAGCTCAAAAAAATATTTTAAAAGAGGACCTTTGTTATTTAGTAGAAGGATATACAGATGTACTTTCTCTACATCAATCTGGAATAAAAAATGTAGTTTCATCCTCTGGAACTTCACTAACCATAGATCAAATCTTTTTAATCAAGAGATTCACGAAATCTATCGTTCTTTTTTATGATGGAGATCGTTCTGGAATTCAAGCTTCTTTAAGAGTGATTAATATGATCTTGGAACAAGAAATGGATCTACGGATATTATTTTTTTATAATGGGGAAGATCCAGATTATTTGGCTAAAAAATATTCCTCTTCTCAATTAAGAGAGTTTTTAGGAAAAAAAGTTATCATTTTATTTCTTTCAAAAAAAAAATATATGAAAAAATTCCACCAAGATGATCCCATGAAAAAATCCTTTTTAGTTTTGAATATTTTGAAGAGTATTTCAAAAATTCCCAATCTTCTTCAAAGAGAATTATGCATACAAGAAACTTCTAAGTTATTCCAACTTCGTCAAGAAGTTCTAATTTATGAATTGGAACGAATAAACAAGAAAAAAAAACTATATAAAAAGATTGAGAATAATCAAATTCTCCTTAATTCAGAAAGAAATAATACTCTTCTTCTCCTTGAAGAAAAATTGATTCAACTGATTTTGAATTATGGGAATAAAATATTTAAAAAAGAAGGGACCCATACTACTACGGTTTTCGAAGAAATATTCCATACTTTTCAAGACTATAATTTTCGTTTTTCTTTGGATTCTCATCAAAAAATATTTGATGAAATCTGTTTGCAAAAAAAAAATATAGGAAAGAACCCTTCTTTAGTTGTAGAAAATGAAAAAAAGAAAAAATCTTATTCATTATCCCAATGGAATAGAAAAGGAATTAAAGTGTCCTCCCAAGAAGAAAACATAGATAGATATCTCATGGACATTTTATTGAGATATAAAACCCAATATATTTTGAAATTAATTCAACAAGAAATTCGTAATTTTCAGAAAGAAATACGAAGAGATAAGAATCAAATGATTCTAAAAAAAATCATGTATTTAACAAATTTAAAAAACGAATTTAATAAGAAGTTACATAGATATGTATAAAAAAAATAGCCTAATCCTATTAAAGAAAATAAAACAATCCTTTTGATTCTTATAAGAATTTTGGTAAATTCGTGCATATAAAATATCGAAAAATGAATACATTAATTGCAAAGAAAGCGCCTAATTTTGCAGCGAGCGCGGTATTGAATGGAAAAGATATTGTAAAAAATTTTACTTTAGAAAAGTTTCAGGGAAGTAAATATGTATTGCTTTTTTTCTATCCCAAGGATTTTACTTTTGTCTGCCCTACAGAAATATATGCCTTTCAAGAAAAAATGAAGGATTTTGAATCCAGAAATGTGCAAGTTATTGCGATATCTACGGATACAGAACAATCCCACTGGGCTTGGTTGCAAATCCCAAAAGAAAAAGGAGGAATATATGGGGTTACTTATCCTCTTGTTTCTGACATAAATAAAACCATATCCCATAACTATGGGGTTTTATCTGGAGATTGGATTTTCGATAAGGAAGAGTTAAAATCTACTGGAGAACTTATTGCTTATAGAGGTTTATTTTTAATAGACAAACAAGGAATCATCCGACATATTTTAATCAATGACTTTCCTTTAGGTAGGAACGTCAATGAAGCCATTCGTATGATAGACGCACTTCAGTATTATGAAAAAAGTGGAGAAGTTTGTCCAGCAAACTGGATAAAGGGAAAAAGAGCTATTAAGGCTAGTCATCGTGGCCTTTTAGATTTCTATTCATCTGAAAATGAATAGAAAAAAAATAGCATTTTATACAATAGGGTGCAAATTAAATTACGCAGAGACTTCTACTATAGCAAGAAAACTTTCGAATTCAAATTATGAACTTGTCTCTTTCAAGAGTTTCGCAGACATTTATGTGATAAATACTTGTTCTGTAACTGAAAAGGCAGAGAAAGATTTCAAGTATGTAGTACGTTTTTTTATGAAGAAAAATGCAAAAGCTTTTGTGATAGCGATAGGATGTTATGCTCAAGTTCATCCGAAAGAAATTTCTTCCTTTCCCGGTGTAGATCTAGTTTTGGGAATGAAAGAAAAATTTCAAATAATAGACTATCTTGATCAAGAAAATTTATTCAAAAAAAATCCTGCAAAAATTATTTCAAAGGAAACAAATTCTTATTTTCCCTCCTATTCTATTGGAGATAGAACTCGTTCTTTTTTGAAAATTCAGGATGGATGTGATTACAAGTGTAGTTATTGCATCATTCCCATTTCCAGAGGTTTTTCTCGTTCTGAGAGTATAGAAAATATATTGAAAAATATAAGGTTTCTTTTTAAAAAAGGGATAAAAGAGATAGTGTTAACAGGAATAAATATTGGAGATTATGGAAA
The DNA here is from genome assembly GCF_000334405.1 of Blattabacterium sp. (Blatta orientalis) str. Tarazona. NCBI lineage: Bacteria > Pseudomonadati > Bacteroidota > Flavobacteriia > Flavobacteriales > Blattabacteriaceae > Blattabacterium > Blattabacterium sp. (Blatta orientalis). Next base: position 348,738 of record NC_020195.1, read on the forward strand.
AAATATATATGGGAACCATCCAGGTCGTTCCTATACCTTTTTTGATTTGATACAGGCTATAGATCAAATAAAAGAAAAGGGAAGAATACGTTTATCTTCAATAGAACCTAATTTATTGAAAGAGAAATGTATTGAATTGTTATCGAAAAGCAGACTTTTTATGCCTCATTTTCATATTCCTTTGCAATCTGGAAGTAATTATATATTGGGAAAAATGCAGAGACGTTATAGACGAGAGCTTTATCAAGAAAAAGTACAATACATCCGTAATTTAATCCCGGATGCTTATATAGGTTCAGATATCATTGTTGGATTTCCTGGAGAAACACATGAACATTTTTTAGAAACTTATCATTTTTTGAAAAAATTGGAGATTTCTTTTCTACATATATTTCCCTATTCTCAAAGACCAAATACAAAATCTCTTACCATACAGAAAAAGGTCTCTCCAGAAGTACAAAGAAAACGGAAAATAATATTAAGAGTTCTTTCCAAACAAAAATATCGTTCTTTTTGTGAAAAACAGATTTATACGAAAAAAACCGTTTTGTTTGAAAATAATTCTGTGAATCACGGATATTTGTATGGATATACGGAAAATTATATTCGAACAAAAATCGATTCGAATCCCTTATTTTCAAATACAGTACAAGATGTGCTACTAACGAAAGTAGATCAAGATGGGATCGTGATAGCTAAATCTATTATAGAGGATGAATGAATTCTACATTAAAAATTTCTTGAAAAGATTTTTTTACTAGATGTTTCGCCTCGGAAAAGGAGATATGATTTTGTAATTCTTTCTTTAAGGAAGTTACTTCTTTATTGAAAATTCCACAAGGAATAATATGATCAAAATATCGTAAATCTGTATTTACATTTAGAGCAAACCCATGCATAGTAACCCAACGACTCATTCTGATTCCTATCGCGCATATTTTCCTAGATATTCCATTTTTTATTAACCAAACTCCTGTTTTTCCTTTTTCTCTCTCTCCTTTTATTCCATAATTTCTTAATAAAAAATGGATAATAACTTCTTCCAAAAGACGTAAGTATTTATGAATATCCGTAAAAAAATAATCCATATTTAAAATTGGATATGCAACCAGTTGCCCAGGACCATGGTAAGTGATATCTCCTCCTCTATCGGTTTGATAAAATCTCGCATCTATTTTTTTTAAAAAATCCGAGGTGACTAATAAATGTTTATTTTTTCCATTTTTCCCTATAGTATATACATGGGGATGTTCTACAAATAGCAAATGTCCAGGTTTTTCTTTTTGAAAAGGTCTATTTTTTACTTTTTTTTGGATCAGGTTATTAAACAATATTTTTTGATATTCCCAAGTTTCTTTATATCCTTTCATTCCTAAATCCTCGAAAAATAGGATTTTTTTTTTCATCGTTTTTATTAAAAATTTATTTAATATAATCAAAAAAACAAATGTACCTTCGTATGGTTTATGACTATAACATCCGTGACTCTGCATGAAATGAATAAGGATATTTTTATGCAAAATTTATCAGAACAACAAATTATACGTAGAAAAAAATTAAAAGAACTAAAACTATTAGGATTAAACCCTTATCCATCAAATGAATATAGAATTACAATTCCCATTATTAATATACAAGAGGATTTTACAGAAAAGGAATCCATTAGTATAGCTGGACGTTTAATCAGTTTACGTATTTTAGGAAAGGCTTCTTTTGGAGAAATTAAAGACCATACAGGGCGTATCCAAATCTACTTTAAGAAGAATCATTTTGACTCAGAAAAAATAGGAAAAGAAGAGTCCTACAATATTCTTTTAAAAAAACTTATAGATATAGGAGATATTATTGGAGTTCAAGGTTTTTTATTTAAGACTAAAATGAATGAAATTACTATCCATGTCCATAAGTTAACTTTACTTTCTAAATCTTTACGTCCATTACCACAAGTAAAAGTGGATAAAAATAAAAAAATATATGATGCTTTTTCCAATACAGAACAACGTTATCGTATGCGTTATGTAGATCTTATTGTGAATGATCATGTAAAAGAAATTTTTTTAAAACGCACTCATATAATACGAGAAATCAGAAATTTTCTGGATGATAAAGGTTATCTAGAAGTAGACACTCCTATTTTACAATCTATTCCTGGTGGAGCCGTAGCTCGTCCTTTCGTTACCTATCATAATTCTCTTGGGATTCCATTGTATTTACGTATAGCTAATGAACTTTATTTGAAAAGACTTATAATTGGAGGATTTCACGGAGTTTATGAATTTTCAAAAAATTTTAGAAATGAGGGGATGGATCGTCTTCATAATCCAGAATTTACTGTATTAGAACTCTATGTAGCTTATAAAGATTATTACTGGATGATGAATTTTACAGAAAAACTTCTGAAGTGTATTTTCCATCAAGTGAAAAAAAATTTTAAGGACATTTTAATAGAAAACGATTCTATTAGTTTTCAAATTCCGTTTCCTCGTATCCCTATATTGGATGCTATTCAAACACATACTGGATTTGATCTTAGAGAGATGGAAGAAGAGGAATTAAGAAAAGTTTGTCAAAAATTGCATATAGAGGAAAATCCACAGATGAACAAAGGAAAACTGATTGAAAACATTTTTGAAGAAAAATGTGAAAAACATTACAAAAATCCTACTTTTATTATTGATTATCCTGTAGAAATGAGTCCTTTAACTAAAAGGCATCGTTATAAAAAAAATCTATCAGAACGTTTTGAACTTATTATCAATGGACAAGAAATTGCTAATGCCTATTCAGAACTTAATGATCCTATAGATCAACTTGATCGTTTGCGAGAACAAATTAAATTTTCCGAAAAAAAGGAATCTATGTTTTTGGATAAAGATTTTATACGTGCTTTAGAATTTGGAATGCCTCCTACAGCAGGAATTGGAATTGGAATAGACCGATTGGTGATGTTATTTACAAAACAAAATTCTATCCAAGATGTTTTGCTTTTTCCACAAATGCGTCCAGAAAATAAAGTGAAGTAGAGTATAGGAATTTTCTATTTCAATCCTAATACTTTTAATCCATTTTCCGTAGCGATTTTCACCAAATGGTCTATGTCATAATAATGACATGCTTCTAACATCACACGTAATTCTATCCAAAGATTTCCATCAGAAAAAGGTTTGTATATATCACAGATATTATCGGTTCCAAAAGCCACTATAATTCCTTCAGGAAGCATTTCATCTACTGGAGTAATAGAATTATGACTGGGAGTTAAACGTTCACTTCTAGTATGATCAATCCAAGCAATAGGACAAGATATTACCATTAAATTAGCTCTTTTCATTAATTTGTAAATTTCATAACGATATTTTCTAGTATGTGCAGCTAAAGAAATACTATGTATGGCCACTACTTTTCCTTGTAGGCCGTATTCAATAGTTTTTTTTGCTAGTTTTTCAGTTTCTTTTTCCTCATCAGTATTAAATTGATCTACATGGACATGTACTAACTTTCCTTTTTTTAGCTGTTTTAATAAAATATCGAGATGTTCATCTTCTCTTCCATAATCTTTAGCGGGTAATCCACCAATAATATCCACAAATTCTACAGACTTATCGAACCAATATTTAGATTTTTTATCTAAAACCCCTTTAAGAACTTGATTAGCAAAACGAATATGTATTGAATGACCATAATTATTTTTCAATTTATTAGCGGCTTTTAATGCTCTGTCTTCAATAACTTCATCCACATCAATAAAAGTACATAAAGCTTGTGTTCCTTGTATTAAAAAGTATTCCAAAGCTTTTTCCATCCGAATATAAATGTCCTCTTCTGTAGCTAAACGTTTCATTTCATCAACTAAATACCATTTTTTTTTAATAGAAAAATAAGAGTATTTAAAATTTTTTCTTGTGAGAGTATAAGCTCTGTCCAAGTGAGCATGAGCATTCACCCATCCTCCTTTTTGTTTTACTTTTTCAATAAAAATTTTTTTAGGATTCATCTTAATTGAGTTAAATCTAAAATTAAAATATTGGAAATCCAAATAACTTTTTTTGTTTTAAAAATGGTTCTCTAAAATAATTAATTAGAGGATATTCTACCGCATGAGGAAATTTTTTTAATTCATCAGAAAGATCTCCTCCTTTTAGATATAAGGCTCCATTATGAATAGATGGACATCTAAATTTATTTTTGATCCAATTATGAATTTTAGATATTTTTGCTACAGCTCTGCTAACCACAAAATCAAATTTATTTTCCAATTTTTCTGCACGTATACAAATAGTATACGCATTTTTTATGTTCAGATTATATATGATTTTCTCTACGATTTTAATTTTTTTACTAATAGAATCCACTAATATAAATTCTGTATGAGGAAAAACTATGGATAAAGGGATCCCTGGAAACCCTCCTCCTGTTCCTAAGTCCATAACACATGATCCAGGAAAAAAAGTAAAAACTTTAGCAATTCCTAAACAAAAAAGAACATGTTGCTGATAAAAATTGTGGAATGTTTTTCTAGAAATAAGATTTACATAAGCATTCCAATATGCATATAATTTTTTTAAAGAAGACAATTTATATATTTGTTGATCCAATAGATCTGGAAAATATTTTTGAATCAATTCCATATTGATAGAGGAATAAAAATTTATAATCAAATTTATTTAGATTTGTAATCATTTCAAATTATCCATCTATGAAAAATAGATTATCCCAACGTTTGCAAAATATATCTTATTCGCAAACTCTAGCTATGTCTAGTAAAGCTAGAGAATTAAAAAATAAAGGATATGACATTATCAACTTAAGTTTGGGAGAACCTAACTTTTATCCACCGGATTTTGTTTTAGACGCGGCTAAAAAGGCTATTAATGAAGGTTATCATTACTATACTCCAGTCTCCGGATATTTAGAACTTAGAGAAACAATATGCAAAAAATTTTCTCGTGATAATGGATTGAAATATTTCCCGTCTCAGATTGTTGTTTCTACTGGGGGAAAACAATCTATTATGAATGCTCTTTTATCTTTACTTAATCGAAACGATGAAGTGATTATTCCCGCTCCTTATTGGGTGAGTTATTACCAGATGGTCAAATTGTGTGAAGCCGATCCTGTTATCATTCCAACAACTATGGAGAAAAATTTTAAAATTCATCCAAAACAGTTAGAAGAAGCTATTACACCTCAAACAAAATTATTTATTTTTAGTACACCTTGTAATCCTACAGGAAGTGTTTACTCCTATGAAGAATTAAAAACTTTATCAGAAATTTTTAAGAAACATCCGAAAATCCTTATTCTTTCTGATGAAATTTATGAACATATTTGTTACGAAGAAAAACATACCAGTATTGCTATTTTTCCTGATATCTATAATCAAGTCATCACCTTAAATGGTTTATCTAAAGCTTTCTCTATGACTGGATGGAGAATTGGATATATTGGAGCTCCAGAATGGATTGCTAAGTCTTGTGATAAAATACAGGGACAAATAACTTCTTGTGCTAATTCTATCGCACAACGTGCAGCCATTTCTGCATTAAAAGCTTCCCCCAGTGAAATAAAATATATGATCAAGGAGTTTAAAAAAAGAAGAGATTTAGTTTTGAAAATGATAAAAGAGATTAACGGATTTCAGATAAATAAACCACATGGCGCTTTTTATGTTTTTCCAAAGGTTTCAGATCTTTTTGGGAAAAAATTTTATGGAAGGATTATTCAAAATTCGGACGATTTATCTGACTTTTTACTTGAAAAAGCTCAAGTAGCTACTGTTAGTGGAAGTGCTTTTGGAGATAAGGAGTGTTTACGAATTTCTTATGCTTCCACAGAAAAGAAAATTATAGAGGCTTTAACAAGAATAAAAAAAACATTAATGTAATGATGAAATGAATGGGTGGACGACCGGATTCGAACCGGCGACCCTCAGAACCACAATCTGATGCTCTAAACCAACTGAGCTACGTCCACCATTTCTGTTCATAACAAAGATAGACAATCAATCCATTTATTGACAAAAACTTTCGATAATTTTTTTACAATAAGAAAAAAGATCACTATATATCCATTTTCTGATGGAAACTATTTCTTGAATAGGATATAAAAGGTGAACATTTGCTCCTGCATCTAGTGTAAAATAGATATTTTTTTTGCTTTGTTTTCTAAAATCCCATACTTTATAAAGCACGTGAAGTGTATTCGGTTTCATCCATAAGAAATAGGGATGAGAGGTCATAATCATGGCATGTAGCGTCAAAGCTTCATGTTCTATTAATTCTCCAAATTCTTGTAAATCCCCCATTTTTAATATGGATATTAGTCTATCCATGTTTTTATTAGCACATTTAAATCTTTCTTTAGCATAAGGATTGTGAATCATTAATTGATGTCCTTTTGAACTCAAAATTTTTTTAGGATATTCATCTATTACTAAAATGGTATCTCCCATTTTTGTAAAAATGGGGTGTATTTTATAGGGATAAGGGATAGCATAAAGATTATTACTTCCCTTTATGGATTTGTGCCCCCCCAAACCAACAAGTCCAGGATATATAGATCTACAGGCGCTTCCAGAACCCAATCTTGCTAAAAAAGAAGCTTTTCTTAAAAAGAAGTCTTCTTCTAAAGAAGAAACTAATTTTTTTTCTATTTCCATGATACATAAAGCTAAAGCACTCATAGAGGAAGCAGAAGAAGCTATCCCACTACTGTGTGGAAAAGTATTCTTGGTTTCTATCAAAAAATTGAAATCTCGTAAATAAGAACAATAAAGTGAAATCCTATGAAAAAATTCCAAAATTTTTGGAAGAAAACTAGAATTTTCTTTTCCAGAAAAGAAAATTCTTATAGATTTCTTTTTTTTTTCTCTCAGATGATAAATTAATCGCGTTTCCGTATAAACCTTTCCTAGAGAATAACTAATAGACGAATTAGACGGAATTTGAATTTTATTTTTTTGCTTTCCCCAATATTTTATTAGAGCGATATTGGAAGGACTTTTTTTCGTAACTACTCCATTTGTAACTAGAGAATATTTTTTTTTTCTATAAAAAAACAACTTTTCTTCAAAAAATACGATTTAATTCCTTAACCGTTAGTTCTCACGTTTTTTTATATAATCTAACATTTTTTTATCGTCTAATTCTCCTTCTGAACGAGCAATGACACAACTCGCCAATCCATTTCCTATAACATTTACAGTAGTACGAGCCATATCCATCAATTCATCTATTCCTATAATTGCTAATATAGGCCAAGTAGGTAATCCAAAAGACGCTACAGTAGCTAAAAGAATTACTAAAGAAGCTCTTGGGACTCCAGCCACCCCTTTACTAGTTAAAATTAAAGTTAAACCTATAAATATTTGTTGACTAAAACTTAAAGGAATTCCAGAAGCTTGTGCTACAAATACAGTAGCTAAAGATAAATAAAGAGTCGTTCCATCTAAATTAAAACTATAACCTGTAGGAATCACAAAAGCAACAATTTTTCTAGGAACACCTAATTTTTCTAAATTTTCCATAAGAAGAGGTAAGGCAGATTCTGAACTCGTAGTAGCAAATGCTAAGGATACAGGTTCCGTTAAGGCTTTTACGAACCCTCTTAAAGGAACTTTAATCCATAAAAGAATAGGGAGTAAAACCACTATTAAAAATATAAGCAAAGCAATATAAAGCGTCAATAATAATTGAAAAAGATTATATAATATATCCAACCCCATATGTCCTACTGTATAAGCTATAGCGGATCCTACTCCTATAGGAGCAAAATACATGATGATCTTAGTGAATTTAAACATAATCTCTGAAAGACTTTCTGCAAAGAGTAATAGAGGACTACGTTTTTTTTCATCCAAAAAAACCATAGATACACCAAAAATAACTGAAAAGACTACAATAGGTAACACATCTCCATGATAGACGGATTTAATGAAATTTTCTGGAAAAACATGAAGAATTGTATCTTGCCAAGATTTACTTTCTACTTTCGGTAATTGCTGTCCCATCATTCCTGAAGGCATTACGATTCCTATTCCTGCTTGAGATACATTAATGGCAATAAGACCAATGAATAAGGCTAAAGTAGTTACTATTTCGAAATACAGGAGAGATTTCCATCCCATACTCCCTAATTGTTTAATATTAGAGTGACTAGCTATCCCCACTATTAAAGTGGAAAATAATATTGGAGCTATAATAGTTTTGATCATTCTCAAAAATATTTGAGATAAAAATCTTAGTTCTATAGCAATCTTCGGTTGATCTAGTCCGACTTCTATTCCTATGATGATGGATAACAAGATCCAAGTTGTTAAGTCCTTTTTCAGAAAGGCATAAAACATGAACAGAGATATTACGAAACATCTAAACATGCAAAGAGTCCATTTATCCAATCCCAAAAAGGATTTTGATAAGTGGATAAAAACATATGCTAAAACACTTAAAAATGCTATTAGTAAAATTTTTTCTTTTTTTACTTTCATTCCAATACTCATTTTGTAAAATTCAACATCTATGCAAAGGATTATTTGGTAACAGACCCGTAGGGACTCGAACCCCAACTAACAGAACCAAAATCTGCTGTGCTACCGTTACACAACGGGTCTAGGAAAAATGTAAATATATACCATTTTTTTTCAAAAATCATTATGCCTAAGGCTATTTTTAGATGAAAAAAAACCTAACTCCAGGAACAAAAAAATCATCGTTTTTTTTTTAAGGATAAAAGAAACGATATTTTTGTACTAAATTACTAAGACTACAAGATAAAGAAAATTTTTTCTAGAAAATAATGAATTAATTATGTCTGTTAAAATACGTTTAAAAAGAATTGGGAAAAAACATAGACCTATTTACCATATAGTTGTAGCTGATGCTCGTGCTCCACGAGATGGAAAATTTATTGAAAAACTGGGGACTTACAATCCTCATACGGATCCTCCTTCAACAGTATTAAAAATACAAAAATCTGTATCCTGGTTAATGAAAGGAGCCCAACCAACAGATACAGTAAAATCCATTTTTTCTAAAAAAGGAGTTTTACTAAAAAAACATTTATTAGAAGGAGTTAAAAAAGGGGCATTTAATGATGAAGAGGCCAATCAAAAATTTCATGTTTGGTTAAAAAAAAAACAAGATAACCTGTAAAATTCATCCTTTTTGAAAGTTAAAAATCTATAGAATAACTATTTCTAATAGAGAAAGGACCTATACTTTCTCTTCTTAAAGAAAGTAAATAGGCTCCGCTTTTCATTGCGATTCCAAAATCTTTGGCTATGGATCGAATATAAGTTCCTTTCCCGCATTCTACAAAAAATTGAATATAAGGGATTCCAATTTTTAAGATATAAAATTTATAAATTTTTACTTTTCTAGGCTTCATAGAATTTATTTTTTTTCCTTTTCTAGCATATTCATAGAATCGTTTTCCTTCCATTCGCAAGGCAGAAAAAGATGGTGGAATTTGATCTATTTCTCCCTTAAATTTTTTAGATATTTCTTGAACAAGTTCAGGGGTGATATGTGAAGTGGAAGAAAAATTATATTCTTCTGTTTCTGAATCAAAAGATTGAGTCGTGCAACCCAGTTTGATAATCCCTGTATAAGTTTTTTTATAATTTTGAATAGAATCCGTTTTTTTTGTGTATTCTCTCCCTATAAGAATAATTAAAAGTCCTGTAGCAAGAGGATCTAGAGTTCCCGCATGTCCTATTTTTAAGTTTTTTCCAAGAAAATTCCTAATTTTTTTTCTGATGATTTTCACCACTTTAAAAGAAGTCCATCCCCACGGTTTATCTATTAATAAAAGTTGATCCTTTTCGAATGCGTATTCTGATAAATTTTTCAAATCTTAAACTTTTCAATCGGTTGAAAAAAATAATGTATAACAATAAAGAACAGTCCCAAAATAATTCTATAATATCCGAATAATTTAAAATTATTTCTTTTTAAATATGCCATAAAACATTTTATGGATAGAATTCCTGTAATGAAAGCCACTATATTTCCAATAATCAAAAACTGGATTTCTTGTAGAAAAAGTTCTTTGGACATGGAAATAATAATACGAAAATTCCATGGAAAACTGAAAGAAGTTAATTGAAAATAATAGTCAAATAATTTTTTACATGTGGCAATAACAATAACCGGGACAGATAAAAAAAAAGAAAATTCAATAGCATTTTTTCTATGAACATTTTGTAACAGACAAGCAACTATAGTAGCGGCACTTCTAGATACTCCTGGAATCAGAGCCATACATTGGCATAATCCAATAATAAAAGCTTGAAAATAATTGATATGATTACTTTTATCCAAATTTTTTTCATAAAAATTTTCCACTTTCAAAAGAATTATTCCTCCTATAATAAGAAAAAAAGCGACTATGAGTGGATTTCCTAAGAAGAAATTTGTTCTTCTATTCAAGAAAAAACCAAAAATTCCTATAGGAAAACTAGCTAGAAAAATTTTTAGATAAAAATCTGCTTTTTGAAAAAAAATTTTTTTACCGATAAAAAAAACCACAGAAAAAACCGCTCCAAGTTGAACAGAAATCAGGAATAATTTCGTGATCTTTTTTTCTAGGATTCCCATAATGGAAGCTGCAAGGATCATATGTCCTGTAGAAGAAATAGGAAAAAATTCTGTAAGACCTTCAATAATCCCTAATAGGATTGATTGAATGTAATTCATTAAACATCAATTTTTGCATGAATTGCATTTTTTTCTATGAAACTTCTACGTGGAGGTACTTCCGCTCCCATAAGAATGGAAAATATTTTATCGGCTTCCGAAAGGTTTTCTATATGAACCTTTCGTAAAGTCCTTTTTTTTGGATTCATAGTCGTTTCCCAAAGTTGTTCCGCATTCATTTCTCCTAATCCTTTATAACGTTGGATATTGATTTTTTTTCTTTCTCCTAATCTTTGGAGAATTTTTTCTCTTTCCTCATCACTCCAAGCATATTGAGAATGATTGCCTTTTCTGATTAAATAAAGAGGAGGCGTCGCAATATAGATATGTCCTTTTTCTATTAAGAGCTTCATATAACGAAAGAACAATGTTAAAATCAAAGTGGAAATATGACTTCCATCTATATCTGCATCTGTCATAATAATAATTTTATTATATCTAAGTTTTTTTACATTTAAATTTTTTGGATCTTCTTCGGTTCCAATAGAAACCCCCAATGAGGTAAATATATTTCTAATTTCTTCATTTTCAAATATTTTATATTGCATAGCTTTTTCTACATTTAGGATTTTTCCTCGTAAAGGTAAAATAGCTTGAAAGCTCCGATCTCTACCTTGTTTAGCCGTTCCCCCTGCAGAATCTCCTTCTACCAAATAGATTTCACAATTCTCTGGATTATTGAAAGAACAATCCGCTAATTTTCCAGGTAAAATGCTATTGTATATGGGACTCTTTTTTTGTATTAATTCACGAGCTTTTTTAGCAGCTTGACGTGCTTTAGCCGATAAGATAACTTTATCAATAATTTTTCTTCTCTCACTGGGGTTTTCTTCTAGATAACTGTTTAACATCTCCCCCACAATTTTATCTACAATTCCTCCTACTTCGTGATTGCTTAATTTTGTTTTAGTTTGTCCTTCAAATTGAGGTTCCATTACCCTGACAGATATAATAGCTGTAAGACCTTCTCGGAAATCATCTCCCGTCAAATCTACTTTATCTTTTTTATTATCTTTGTTAGATAAAAGTCCATATCTATCCGTATATTTCTTAAATGTCCTTGTTAAAGCTCTTCTAAATCCAGAAATATGAGTCCCTCCCTCCGAAGTATTGATATTATTCACATAAGAATAAATTTTCTCTTTGAAAGAAGTATTGTACTGCATGGCTACTTCCACTATGGTATTTTCTTTTTCTCCTTCAATAAAAATAATGCTCCTTGTTAAGGATTCTTGATTCTTATCTAGAATAGGAAGGTATTCTTTTAATCCATTTTTAGAGAAAAAATGCTCTTCTATGTTATTCCTTTCGTCTTTTAAAAATAAGTGCAATCCTTTATTTAGAAAAGCTAATTCTTTCAAACGTGTGGATAATATTTCATAATGATATGTGATCGAATTGAAAATAGAATTATCAGCTAGATAATGAATTTTTGTTCCTTGTAAATGGGTTTTTCCTAAACATTGGACCCTATCAATAGGTGTTCCTATCAAATATTCTTGTTGGTAAACTTTTCTGTTACGATAAACTGTCACTATAAGTCTTTTGGACAAGGCATTTACACAGGATATCCCTACTCCATGCAATCCTCCAGAAACTTTATAAGAGTTTTTGTCAAATTTACCACCCGCTCCTATTTTTGTCATGACTACTTCAAGAGCAGACTTTCCTTCTTTCTTATGAATATCTATGGGAATACCACGACCATTATCCAGGACTGTAATAAATCCATTTTTGTGAATGGTCACCCATATTTTATTACAATAACCTGCTAAGGATTCATCTACGGAATTATCTATGACTTCATTTACTAAATGATGCAATCCTCTAATCCCTACGTCTCCAATATACATAGAAGGTCTAAGCCTTATGTGTTCAATCCCTTCTAGAGACTGTATGCTATCTGCTGTATAATCTGTATTTTTATTACTCATAACCCATTCTAATTTTATTAGAAATTTTTCCTATTTTCATAAAAATTTATAGTTTTATAGGATCTTTAAAGTAAAGATAGAAAAAATCTAAAACATGCTATCACGTGAAAATTTGGGAAAAAGATATTCATTCTCATAATAGGAATAGAGAAATAGAAGAATTTACTTCAGGTAAAGATTCAAAATTAGATTTACTTTTAGCCCCACATGACGTTATTGGAACCATAGCTCATGTGATGATGTTAGAAAGTATTGGATTATTAAATCAAAAAGATTTAGAAATTTTAATTAAAGAATTACGTCACATTTATATACACGAAATATTAACAAATAATTTTCAAATGGATGAAGGAATAGAGGATGTTCATTCTCAAATAGAATTTTTGTTAACAGATCGTTTAGGAAAAGTTGGAAAGAAAATTCACAGTGGTAGATCCAGAAATGATCAAATATTGGTAGATCTGAAACTTTTTATTCGTACAGAAATCAAAGAAATTGTATTAATAGTCTATTCTTTTTTTGATTTATTATTACAATTAAGTGAACAATATAAAAATATATTAATGCCTGGTTATACCCATTATCAAATTGCTATGCCTTCTTCTTTTGGACTTTGGTTTTCGGCATATGCGGAAAGTTTAATAGATGATATGTTATTAATTCACACAGCTTATCGGATTACCAATAAAAACCCTTTAGGTTCCGCTGCTGGTTACGGATCTTCTTTTCCTTTAAATCGGAAAATGACAACGGAATTATTAGGATTTGAAAATTTAAATTACAATGTTGTATATGCTCAAATGGGACGAGGAAAAATGGAAAGAATAGTAACAGAATCCCTTGCTTCTTTAGCCAGAACTTTGAGTAAGATGTCCCAAGATATTTGCTTATATTTAAGTCAAAACTATAATTTCATTAGTTTTCCTGATTTTCTTACTACCGGATCTAGTATTATGCCTCATAAGAAAAATCCAGATGTTTTTGAAATCATACGAGCTAAATGCAATAGAATATCTTCATTGCCGAATGAAATTTCTTTAATTGTATCCAATTTGTGTTCCGGATACCATAGAGATTTTCAAATAATTAAAGAAAGATTTTTACCTGTTTTTGATGAATTAAAAAAGTGTTTTTCCATATTTAGATACATGTTGAATCATATTGTGGTTAGAAAGGACATTCTTCGAGAGGATAAGTATAAATACTTATTCAGTGTAGAAGTAGTTAATCAACTTGTACAGAAAGGATATTCTTTTAGAGAAGCTTATCAAAAGGTGGCTACAGATATTAAAAATGAACGTTTTAAACCATTAAAAAAAAATTTTTCTCATTCTCATGAAGGAAGTATAGGGAATTTGTGTAATCAAGAAATTAGAGATATGATGCGAAAACTGATAAATAAATTTGATTTTGAGATCATTCAAAAAGTGATTGAACGGTTAGTTTATGGAAAAAATCCATAATGTAAATCTTTAAGAATCCAATTTTTTTTGGATAGATTTTTTAAAAATCCATTCTTTTATTTTTTTGTGATGTCCAGATAAAAGTATTTTTGGGACGGACCATCCTTTGTAAATTTCTGGACGAGTGTAAATAGGTGGGGCTCCCATTTTTTCCATTTGAAACGAATCTGTGATCATGGAATCTGGATTATGCAGGACTCCTGGTAATAATCTGGCGATGGTTTCTACTACAACAGCCGCAGCTAGTTCTCCTCCAGATAACACATAAGGACCAATAGATATTTCTTTGGAAATTAAATGATCTCTAATTCTCTGATCAATTCCTTTATAACGACCACACAGGATAAGAATATTTTTCTTACAAGTTAATACGTTAGCATATTTTTGTGAAAAAAGTATTCCATCAGGAGTCATAAAAATTTTTTCATCATAATTTCTTTCTGATAATAATTTATCAAAACACTGATATACAGGTTCTATTCTAAGAATCATCCCAGATCCCCCTCCATAAGGATAGTCGTCCACCTTTTTACGCTTTCCTAAACCATATTTTCGTAAATCATGAATATGAATATCCATGATTCCTTTATTCATAGCTCTTTTAATAAGAGAACTTGAAAAAGTTCCCTTGAGAATTTCCGGAACCACGCTAACAATATCTATACGCATTTTTTTTTCAGTAATATACACTTTGACTAAGAATCTATGAATGAAACTAGTGAAAAAATTATACCTTTGTGAATAATTAGTGACAATGAGTTACATCGTATCTATAGTGGGACGTCCAAATGTCGGAAAATCTACTCTATTTAACCGTTTTGTAGGACGAATGAAAGCTATTGTTCATGTCAGAAGTGGAGTTACACGAGATCGTATTTATGGAGAATCTGAATGGAATGGAGTTCATTTTTCTTTGGTAGATACAGGTGGTTATAACCCCATCCATAAAAATCTACTGGATGCAGAAATTATCAAGCAAATTTTAATAGCCATAAAAGAGGCCGATGTCATTTTATTTTTAGTGGATATAAAAATAGGGATATTAGATATAGATGTAGAAATCTCTCAACTACTTAGAAAGTATAAAAAATCTATTTTATTAGTAGTGAATAAAGTAGATAACGGAAAATACATGTATCATAACACAGATTTTTTTTGTTTAGGATTTAGGGATTATTACTACATATCCGCTATAAATGGAAGTGGAACGGGCGAATTACTGGATAGATTAATAGAAATCTTGAAATCCTTAGGAAAAAAAGAAATAGTGGAAAAAGAAGTTCTTCCCCGTTTTTCGGTCATAGGACGTCCAAATGTTGGAAAATCTACATTGATTAACTCGTTTTTAGAAAAAAATCATCATATTGTCACAAATGTTTCTGGGACCACGAGAGATAGTCTTGATGTTTCCTACAAAAAATTTGGATATAAATGTATTTTAGTGGATACACCTGGAGTAAGAAAAAAATCAAAAATAAGTGAAAGTCTTGAATTTTATTCTACTATGAGAACAGTAAGAAGCATTGAATCCACAGATATTTGTCTTTTAATGGTAGATGCGGTTCGTGGATGGGAGTCACAGGATAGAAATATTTTTAGATTAGTTGAAAGAAATCAGAAAGGAATAATCATTCTTATTAACAAATGGGATTTATTAAATCATGGAAAAAATTGTTCTCTGCAAAAAAATTTCGAAATTTTCATTCGAAAAAAAATTTCTCCATTTGACAATGTCCCCATCCTTTTTATCTCTGCAAAAAATAAAGATGGAATATATAACATCCTCCCCATAGCTGATCAGGTTTTCAAAATACGTAAAAAAAGATTAAAAACGAATTTATTAAATAGAGTTATGTTACCCATTTTTCAAAAAACTCCTCCTCCATCTGTACAAAAAAAGTTGATTACTATTAAATATTGTACTCAGTTACCGACATCCACCCCAAAGTTTATTTTTTTCTCTAATTTTCCTCATTATATAAAAGAATCTTATAAAAGATTTATTGAAAATAAAATTCGTGATCACTTCGATTTTAGAGGAGTCCCCATACAAATTCTTTTTAGGAAAAAATAATGGTTCATCTTTTGTATTAATAAAACGGTGATCACACATTTAAGAGGAAAGTTAATAGAAAAAAATCAATCTTCTTTAATAATAGATTGTAATGGAGTCGGATATTCCCTTCATATATCTTCGTATACCTATTCTTCTTTATCAGAAGAAGAAGGAAAAGAAATTTCTATATATACTTATCTTTTTATCAAGGAAAATCAACATGTATTGTATGGTTTTTTTGAAAGAATAGAAAGAAAAATATTTTCTCATTTGATATCCGTAAATGGAATAGGTCCAAGTTCTGCTATAACTATACTATCTTCCTTAACCCCACATGAAATAGAAGAATCTATATCTAGAGAAGATATAGAAGTATTCAATCATGTGAAGGGAATCGGAAGAAAAACTGCTCAGAGAATTATCATAGAACTGAAAGATAAAATTTCTATTATTCCTTCTAATATTCCTAAAAAAGTAAAAAACGTTAACTTTTTCGATAAGACCCCTACTTTCATAAAAAAAGAGGCTTTAAGCGCTTTGATCGTACTAGGTTTTTCTCCTAAAGAATCTAAAAAAGTTTTAGAGGAGATCTTGGATAAAAACCCTGAATTTACTGTAGAAAATCTGATCAAAGAATCTTTAAAAAAATTGTAAAATAGGTATTTTCAATTTCTAAAAAAAACAAACCCAAAAAATAATATACTTTTGTTTTTGTCGTAAAATTAATACTTACCTCTTTATTATGAAACTTTTTTATCCCTCAATTATAGTGATCCTTTTTGTCTTATCTATTTTTGATCTTATTGTAGGTTTAATTAATGACGCAGTCAATTTTCTCAATTCTGCTATTGGATCTAAAGTAGCTTCTCGTAAAATCATCATGATTTTTGCTAGTTTAGGTATTTTATTGGGAGCTTTTTTATCCAGTGGAATGATGGAAGTAGCAAGAAAAGGGGTTTTTGATCCGTCTTATTTTCATTTTTCAGATCTAACCTTTATTTTCTTAGCTGTTATGATATCCGATATTATTTTATTGGATGTTTTTAACACTTTAGGATTACCTACTTCTACTACAGTCTCTATGGTTTTTTGCTTATTAGGTGGAGCTTTTAGTATAGCTATGATAAAAATAGCTTCCCCATTAAGTAATGAACCGCTTCATTATTTAAGTCAATACATTAAAGCGGAAAAAACATTGACCATTGGAGTAGGAATTTTTTTATCTATTCTAATTTCTTTTTTTTCAGGAGCTTTCATTCATTATTTCATACGATTTTTATTAAGTTTTGAATATAAAAGTAGATTAAAATATGTAGGAGTAATATGGGCGGCTATTTCATTGAGTAGTATGACTTATTTTTTGATTGTAAGAGGTCTACATAGTACTTTGAAAGGGTTCATGGAAGATAATTTGACAGGATTCTCTTTATTGATTCAACATTTTATCAAGTGCATACATCATCATTTTTTTGTTTTTTTACTGGTCTTATTTTCCACATGGACTCTTGTGGCAAAGATATTTGTTTCTTTAGGATATAATATCTTAAAATTTGTTGTATTATATGGAACCTTCTCTTTAGCCATGGCTTTTGCAGGAAATGATTTAGTAAACTTTATAGGAATTCCTATAGCTAGTATACAATCTTATAATATATGGAAAGAAGCAGGAAGTCCTCCTGCCGAAAGATTTAATATGAAAAGTTTATCTGGAAATGTACAGGTCCCATCTATAGTTTTAATTTTTGCAGGTATAATTATGATATTGACGCTTTGGTTTTCTAAAAAAACAAAAACCATCGTTAGCACAGAAATTAATTTAAGTAGACAAAATGAAGGGACCGAAAAATTTTTATCTAATTCTTTAGCAAGAGGAATTGTTCGATTTTTTTTATATTTTGGGAATAAATTTTTCAAATTATTTCCAAAAAGATTCCTAGTAAAAATAGAAAAAAATTTTAAGCAAAAAATACAAAATGAAAACGTTGCTTTTGACTTAGTTAGAGCTTCTGCAAATTTAACCATATCTAGTATATTGATATCTATAGCTACCGTTCAGAAACTCCCACTATCAACTACTTTTGTCACTTTTATGGTTTCTATGGGGACTTCTCTTTCAGATAGAGCCTGGGATCGAGAAAGCGCCGTTTACAGAGTTTCAGGAGTATTAAAAGTTATAAGAGGTTGGTTTTTAACAGGTTTAATCGCTTTTACCATGGCAGGAATTACAGCGTCTTTTTTGTTTTTTTTAAAAGCATGGGCCCTTATATTTTTTATGTTTTTAATTGGTTTTGTTTTTTACAAGAGTTATAAAAACTATCAGAAAGGGCTATCTAAAAAATTTGAAGATCAAAGAAAAATTTTTGGAACCGATGAGCTGACTTTAGGGAAAACTTTAAACAAAACTATGGATATTTTAGTACCTATCCTGGAATCAATCGAAAATATTTATAAAAATAGTATAGAAGGGATAACTAAAGAAGATTTAAAAAGCCTTCAATATAGTAGGAAGCACTTTTTAAAAGTAAAAGAAAGTTTTACGAGCATCCAGAACTCTTTAATTCTAGTGATTAGAAAAACGAAAAACAGTGAACCTATTGCTGGGAGACTTTATATGCGAATATACAATAAAATTAAAGAGATCATTGAATCTTCCGATGTGATTACTAATCGCACTTTATTTCATGTGAGTAATAGTCATAAACCTTTAAAATACAAGCAAAAAAAAATTTATTGATACTTGAACATTTGATGATGGAACACTTCCATATAATCAAAAAAATCACCAGAAATAGAAGTTTTCAACAAGTAAATTGTACAATCAAAATTCAAATTCTCAAGGAAATTGAGGAACAGATGAATCAACAGGTGATGGGAATCATCCATAAAAAATATGGAAAAAAGAACACTCTATTGATATTGGACGTCCTTCTCCCATCCAAAAAAATTACAGAAAATATAGAAGAGATCCTTCTGTTACATACCGAGGGATTATCCCATATTTCGTCAAAAAAGACGCTTCTTTTCTAGCTTTTTAAAAATTATTTAAAATGTCATCAGACTGCATCCCCGTACGTCTGACAAATCCATCCTTCCTAATACTTCGAATTCCTCATCGTTTATTTTTTTTCCTAAATCATTGGTAGAAATAAAAGGACAAGATAAATAATTAGATAAATCAATAATATCAATTCCACCTATTTTATGGTTCTCTATATGTATAAAAGGATCTTCCGGATCTCTGATGTATACTTTCATCCAAGGAGGACATCTAAAAATGCCGTCTTTTTTTGCATATGCTTGAGAAAGCAATTCGGTCATTCCATATTCAGAGTGAATATTTTTTACACAAAAACCTTTCTTTAAAAGATGGTGTAATTCTTCTCGTATGATTTCTTTTCTTTTCCCCTTCATTCCTCCTGTTTCCATGAGAATTACATTATCTTTATTATATCCATCTAGAATAGTCTCCCTATGAGACTCGACAAAGTTTAATAAAGAAAAACTTATCCCAAAAATTAAAATAGTTTTTTCATAATGAAGAGGAGGGATTTTTTGAAAAAAAATAAAATTACTTCCATTTTTATATGTTTTTTGGATCAAATATTTCATCATATAAATTAAAGAAGAATCCTCTCTATAGAAAGGAAACAAAGCTAAAAATTGGAATTTTTCTACGGGACCATAAAAATATTCAAATCCTTTACAAATGCTATTCCTATAAATAAGCAAATCAGCTACATAATGTTTACTTTTTATTCCTGTCGTTCCAGTACTGGTAAAAATAATTTCTGGAATACTTTTTGATAGACTACAAATACAATGGGTTTTAAAAAAGGAAATAGGAAAAAATGGGATTTCAGAAATATTGGTAATCCGAAATGGATCAATTTTTAATAGTTGAAGATAATTTCTGTAAATCTGGTTATTTCTTACTTGATAATTGAATATCTCTAAAGTTAAAGATTCAAATTCTTTTTTGGATTCTATAGAAAAAATCTTTTTTTGAAAGTTCATTTAATGATATTTAAAAATAAAAAGTATAATTCTTCTAACTTTTTTAAAAAAACAAAAATTCTTTCCTAGATATATAAAAAATGTATTGAAACTCTTTTTCAAAGGAATTTGAAAAAAAATTATAAGGAATTAAATTTATTTTTTTATTTGCTTCTTTAAGAAAAAAAAGCCATATTGATAGATAAAAAAAATATTTTATCAGGCCTAAAAGACCACCAAATCCTTTATCAAAGGGTTTTAGCCATGTGATTTTCAAAATCATTTCTATGATTTTTTTAGTTAAAAAAGCTATAAATATTATAAAAAAAAATGAAATGATTAGAGAAAAACCTGTAAGAAAGGGTTCTTCCTTACTGTATTTTTTTAGCAATCCTTCTGAAAAAAAGTGAAAAATCTTGATTCCTTTGTATAGGAAAAAAAAACATATCATAAATACAAATAACTGGGAGAGTAATCCTTTTCTATACCCTTTATATGCACCATATAAAACGATAATTAGAATAATGATATCTGTGCCAACCATAAATAACTTTTTTTACTAAAAAATGAAAAAAAATTTAATACAAAAATTTCATATAAATTGGAATAAAGTCATTTTATATATACGAAATCATTTTTACATAGAAGGAGAAATTGATCTCATTGGGATTATTTACCTGATAGGGATTCAAGAGCTTGGGAAAGGAAAAAATATTTTTTTGAATAGAGAAGATAAAATTAATATTTTACATATTTCTATATGTAGAATATTAGAACCTTTTGGTTATTATAGGTTTATTGGAAGAGACAGAGAAGGATGGCCTCATTATCTTTTGAAAAAGGATCTTCCCTTTTTAAACAAAGAAGAACAATCGTTTTTAATTAAAAAAGCTATCATTCGTTATATGAGTGAAGAAAATATTCTGAAGGATATTCATAAATCATAAAATTTTATGGATCAAAAAGTGGATCAAATAAAAAAGGAGATAAACTGTTTTCAGGCTAAAAATTCTGAAGCTCTAGAAGCCTTCAGAATTAAATTTTTGGGTAAAAAAAAGGGAATTTTGACGGTTTTATTTAAAAAATTAAAAAAACTTCCTATTCAAGAAAGAAAAATTTTTGGTAAAATCATCAATGATTTAAAAAAGGAGGTTCAAAAAAAAATACAAATAGATCATTCTAAAAACTTCATCAAAGATGATGATAAAAATTTTGATCCTACAATTCCAGGAAAATCTATAGAAGTAGGATCTATACACCCCATATCTATTATAATAAATAGGATTATAGACGTCTTTAGAAAAATTGGATTTTCTTATGTAGAAGGACCTGAAATTGAAGATGATTGGCATAACTTTACGGCTTTAAATATCCCTATAGATCACCCATCTAGGGATATGCAGGATACCTTTTTTTTATGCAAAAATCCAGATATTGTATTGCGCACACATACTTCCTCTGTACAAATACGATATATGAAAAAAAACAGTCCGCCTTCTCGTGTTTTATCTGTCGGAAAAGTATATAGAAATGAAACGATTTCCTCTCGTTCCTATTTTATGTTCCACCAAGCAGAAGGTTTTTATATCGATAAAAAAGTATCCTTTTCAGACCTAAAACAAACTATTCATTATTTGATCAACTCTCTTTTTGGAGAAGTAAAAATTAGATTCCGTCCTTCGTATTTTCCATTTACAGAACCTAGTGCAGAAGTGGATATATATAATAATCATACAGGGTGGTTAGAGATTATGGGATGTGGGATGATAGATCCACAAGTATTGAAAAACGTAAATATTGATTCAGAAATTTATTCTGGATTTGCTTTTGGGATAGGGATAGAACGTCTTGCATTATTGATTTATCAAATTGATGACATTAGAGTCTATTTTGATAATGATATTCGTTTTTTAAGACAATTTCAGAGTGATTTTTAATATTATTATTATTTGAATTCTCTTTGTCTGAATACTTCATATAAAAGGATCCCACAAGCTACAGAAACATTTAAAGAGGATATCCCGTGTATAGCTGGAATTTTTGCCTTTTCGGAGGTTATTTCTAAATATTTAGGACAAATCCCATTGGATTCATTTCCAAGAATGATAGCCGTAGGACCTGAAAAATCTATTTTATACCAATAGATATTGGATTTTTCCGTAGCGGAAACAACCTTTAACCCGTACTTTATCAAATACTCTATAGTTTTTTTAATATTTTTTTCTTGACATATTGGTACTTTAAATAAAGCTCCTGAAGAAGTTTTGATAGAATCAGAGCCAATCAGGGCTGTATATTTTGTTGGAATAATGATAGCATCTACACCAGCACATGCAGCAGTACGAATGATAGATCCAAAATTTCTTACATCCGTAATACGATCTAAAATGAGCAAAAGTGGGTTTTTTCCTTTTTCATAAAATATAGGAAGTAAATCTTCTATGGAATAAGTTTCTATTGGAGAGAGAAGAGCAAAAACTCCTTGATGATTTTTATTGTTCAACTGATGAAATTTATTTTTAGGAACGATATGAATGGGGATATTTTCTCTCTTGGAGAGAGAGATTAACTTTTTGTAATAAGGATTACATTTTTTTTTCCATCCTATTTGAAAAAATAACTTACTAATACTCCTTTTGGATTGAATAGCTTCTATTAAGGGATGTATTCCATAAATAATTTCTAATTTACTCATGAGATTACATGATTTTATTTTTTTAAAACTTTAAAAAAGGAATTTTTAATGAAAAATCGTATAATGTCTTTACAGAAAAAAAGATAAAAAGAAAAGAAAAAGATATAAGATAGTAATAATCCCAAATCCTACCACATAATTTCCAAAATAATAGGATAGAAAAAAAGACAAGGCAAGGCTTCCTGAAAAAAGGATCATTCCGCCAAGTAAAAGGAAAAAAAAATTCATAAAAATTTCTGTCATGATGGCCGCTACCACTTTAATCGCTTCATTTTGAAAAAATTGAAATTTTTTCTTGATAAAATTTTTAATAAAAACAAACATTTTTTAGATAAAAAAATTAAGTCCCCAATTCCTCTTCGACTTTGTCCATTTTATCTTTTTTATTTTTTTTCCATTTTGCCTCAAAGTTAGATTTAATTCTATGTACTTTTTTTCCTATTTTTTTACTTATTTCTTGTAAATTATCTTTCAGCTCTTCTGTCTTTTTTCCTAGTATATTTCTAATTTTATCCTCTTTTCTTGGAGCTAACAAAATTCCCAGTATTAAACCTGCCATTGTCCCCAGAATCACTCCCCAAAAAAACTTCCTCCTTTTTTCATAATAACAATTTTATATTTATAATAAATTTAATCATACAATATTTACGCACAAAATTGTCTTTGTTTATTTAGAAAAAAATTTTTCTCTATGTTAGATATTAAAAAAAATTTTTCTCTCAAAAATTTTAATACATTTGGAATAAATGTTTATGCACATTATTTTGTAAATGTGAAAAGTATAGAAGATATACAAAAAATTTTCTTTAAACATCCATCCATTCCAAAACTTTTTTTGGGAAATGGGAGTAATATTCTTTTTTTAAAGAATTATTATCAAGGAATGGTAATTAAAATTGGGATCAAAGGGAAGAAAGTGATTAAGGAAAACGAGAATCAAGCAGTTGTTCAAGCTTTTGCCGGAGAAAATTGGAAGGAATTTGTAGGTTGGACTATAAAAAAAGGTTTCAGTGGATTAGAGAATTTATCGTTTATTCCTGGTTCGGTTGGGGCAGCTCCAATTCAAAACATTGGAGCCTATGGAGCAGAAGTAAAGGATACTTTGTTGGAAGTTCAAGTATATGAAACGAATAATGGAAAAATGCGAATCTTCACACGAGAAGAATGTCAACTAGAATATCGTCATTCTTTTTTCAAACATCCACGTTTCAAAAATAAATTTTTGGTTTTATCTGTTTCCTTTCTATTAAGAAAAAAGTATCACAAGTTGAACACTTATTCCATTGAGATTCAAGAAGAATTAAAAAAAATGAATATTAAAAAACCAACTATGTACGATTTAAGTAAAGCTATTCTTTACATTAGAAATAGAAAACTTCCAAACCCAAAAAAAATAGGAAATGCTGGTAGCTTTTTTATGAATCCAATAATAGGGATATTGGATTTTAAAAAATTAAAATCTAAATATCCAACTATTACAGGATATTCTATTTCTACTAATCAAGTGAAACTATCTGCTAGTTCCTTGATTGAAACTATAGGATGGAAAGGAAAAAAACAGGGGGATGTAGGTGTATATGAAAAACAACCTATAGTTTTGGTAAATTATGGAAGAGCTAGTGGAATGGATATATATTCTTTTTCAGAAAAAATAACTCAAGACATAAAAAATAAGTTGGGCCTTGTTTTATCAAGAGAAGTTCATCTCATACGATAGTTCGTGAAAAAAACACTAAATAATGAAAAAGAAGTAAGACTTCACTATCTAAAGGAAAGCATTTACCTTTGTTTTATTTTTCTCTATTTTGTAAATAGAAAAGAAAAAAATTTTTATTTCAATGAATTTAGAAGAAAAATCCACAGAATATATACAAAAAAAAATCAAAGAAAAACCTGAATTTGGAATAATATTATTAGGAAATCAGTTTCATCAATTGGTCCATGAAATAAAAAATCCTATATGCATTCCTTACGAGGACATCCCAAATTTTACAAAAGTATATGGAAAATTTATATCCGGAGATATAGAAGGGAAAAAGGTTCTATTTTTAATAGAACCTTTTTCCTCTTATTATGAGGAGGAATATACTCCTCTTCCTCTAGTCATGTGTAAAAATATGGGGATAGATAAGTTGATATTAATTAATATTTCTGGAGGAGTGAATCCAAACTACAAAACAGGAGATGTAATGTTGGTAAAAGATCATATTAATCTTTTCCCAGAAAGTCCTAATATGAAAAAATTTATGAAGAATAATTTTTTTGGAATAACAGAACCCTATGATCAAAAAATGATTGAAATGGCAGAGAATATAGCCATGAATCACAATATTATCATACAAAAAGGGGTCTATGTCGCTTATCCTTATCCCCATTATAAAACCCATTCAGAATATGCAATGATACGATCCATGGGTGGGGATAGTGTTGGAATGAGTAATATTGTTTCATCCGTGATTACAGCTAGATGTATGGATTTACGAGTTTTTGCTATATCCATTATGATGGGGATGGGGTTATCTGAACAAAAAGGATCTTATGAATCCATCCATTTGATGAAATCATTTTTTCAAGAAACAGAAAAATCAATCCCTCTTTTAATATTGATTGTCAAAGAATTTATCAAACTTTGTTTTTAAGATCTATTAAAAAAATTTAGAATCTCTTTTCTAGGAAAGGGGAACTATTGGCAAATTATCTATCATATTTTTCGTAATTTTTACAAAAGTTTTTCTTATAGAATCGTTTTGTAAAACAACAGGAATCCCTAAATCTGAAGATACTCGTATGTCTTGTAACAGTGGAATCTCTCCAAGAAAAAAAATATTCATTTTTTTGGAAAAATTTTTCACTCCATTTTTTCCAAATAAATAGTATTTTTCTTTGGAATCTTTTGGAATAAAAAAAGACATATTTTCTATGATTCCAAGTATGGGGACATGAATAGATTTAAGACGAAACATTCCTACAGATCTATGCACATCCGATAAAGAAATTTTCTGAGGAGTACTAACAATAACAATTCCTTTTAATGGAATTTCCTGCACAAGTGATAAATGGATGTCCCCTGTACCTGGTGGTAAATCTACAATTAGAAAATCTAATCCACCCCAATCGGTTTCATGAATAAATTGTCTTAAGGCTTTAGTAGCCATGGGGCCCCTCCAAACAATAGCCTGTCCAGATTTTGAAAAGAAACCTAAAGATAGAATCTTTACTCCATAACTAGTGATAGGATTCATGATAGAAGTTCCATTCTTCTGGACAATACAGGAAGATATTTTATTTTCTTCTAAATTGAACATTAATGGAATAGAAGGACCATAAATATCTGCATCTAATAAACCTACATGAAACCCCATTTTTACTAAAGAAACCGAGATATTAGTTGCTATTGTGGATTTTCCAACTCCTCCTTTTCCTGAAGCTATGGCTATGATATTTTTTATTTCAGTCTTTTTTTTTCTAGAAGTATCTAATTTCATTTCTATTCGTATTTTTTTATCTACATTTTGATATTTTATAGCCTGTTGGATATTTCGTCCCAATTTTTTTTTCATATGCATAGTCGGATTGGATAAGCTTATATATATTCGGATTTCCTCATGAAATACATCTATTTTTTTGACGATTCCAGATTCCATAATATTTCTTTTATTAAGAAATACATTTTCTAATGCTTTCGTTATTTTTTTTTCATTATTCCAGTCCTTCTTTTTTCAGAAATATCTAATTTTATTTTTATATTTTTAATTAGAGGAGATATCTTTTTCTAATTTATTCTATTATTGGAGTAAAAAAAAATATCTATGTTAAAAATTCCTCATTTTCATACGAAAGTTATCGTTTTCAAATGGGGTCATTTAAAAACTCGATTTTTGGAAAAATTATTAATTCTTTCGGAAAAAGATAAAAAACACCTTCTTTACTTATCAGAAAAACGAAAAAAAGAATTTTTAGGAGTACGCTACGCTCTAAGATATATAGGAATAAATAAGAATGTTTTTTACAATGAAAAAAGAAAACCTTTTCTTTTTCCTCAAGAAAAGTATATTTCATTCAGTCATTCTTTTGAAAAAATAGCTATAGCCATCAGCTCCTATCATATAGGTATAGACATAGAGAAGTTACGAAAAAAAATAGTTAGAGTAAAGAAAAAATTTATTAGAGAGGATGAATCTATTTTTATCCATCAAAACTACGAAATAGATTATCTACATATCATATGGGGAATTAAAGAAAGTTTATACAAATTAGAGGGAGGAATTTTCCCCAGTTTTTTAGATCGCTATAAAGTTTCCCCTTTTTGCATAAAAAAGGATTTTTGCATATCCTGTTGGATTATGAAAGATTCCTATAGTAAGAGGTTTTCTGCTTTTTACAGAAAAATAGATGACCACTACCTGGTTTATATTATAGATAGGGATGATGATGAAGGAATGGATTAGGATCCTTTTGTCACCTTATCCTCATAGTAGTTGGATTCATATTCTTTTGGAATTTACGGCTGTAATATTTAGTATATCCAGTGTTGTCTTTGCACAAAAAAACAACATATGGTTATATCCAATAGGAATAGTGAGTACTATTATATACAGTTATTTGACTTTCGTGACTTCTCTTTATGGAGATTTTATTATTAACATATATTATACAGGAATGAGTGGCTATGGATGGTATGTTTGGCTATTTAAAAAGGACCAAAAAAATAAAAAATTATCTATAACTTTTTCCGATAAAAAAGATTATTTCTATACGCTTTTATGGTTTGTATCCACTTGTCTTTTCAGTATAACGGTTTATTTTTTCAATGGAAAACTTCAAACCCCTTTTGATTGGATGGATGTATTGACCACGGGGATTTTTTTTTCTGGAATGTATCAGATGGCTATGAAAAAAGTAGAAAATTGGATATTTTGGATGGTTGGAAACCTTATTTCCGTACCTATTTATTTTTTGAAAGGTCTCATATTAACAGGTTTTTTATTTATTTTTTTGGCCTTATTGGCTATAGAAGGTTATATGATTTGGAATCAAAAAGCACTTAATAACAAAAAAACCTATTTTTAATTATGGTTTTTTTTCATTAATTGATGAGCTACTTCTTGGATATTATCATATTCGGTTTCTATTCTTTTTTTTAGATTTTTGACTCGTATTTTCTTTTTTTCTATTTCATTTTTTCCTATACTAATAGCAAATGGAATGTGATTCTCGTTTGCATACCTGAATTGTTTACTTATTTTTACGGCATTAGGATACAATTGAGTGGAAATTCCTTTTTTTCTTAAAAAATTTATCATGTTATATGCATATAAAACCTCTTCATCTCCGAAATTAATAAACAATACTTTTGAAGGACTACTAGAAATAGTTGAAAATAAATTCTCTTTTTCCATGGCTATATATATTCTATCTAAACCCAAAGAGACTCCTACGCCAGAAAGATTTTTCATTCCAAAAAAGCTAGATAATTGATCATATCTTCCACCTCCTCCAATAGAATTTTTCATACAGGTTCCCTTATTATCTGGAAATATTTCAAATATGGGACCTGTATAATAATTCATTCCTCTAGCTAAAGAAACATTCCATTTCAATTTTGTCTTTTTTAAAGAAATATTTTTTATCTTTTGAAAGATAAAACTGAGATCTTTTATTCCTTTTTTTCCTCTTTCAGAGGATTGGAAAGCGATAGTTAAAGATTCTATTTTTTTTGAAAAATTTTCTTTCATATCAAAAAAACATGCTATTTTTTCAAAAGAATTCGAGGAAATTCCTTTACGAAGCATTTCTTTTTTTACTATATTTCTTCCTTTCTTATCCCATTTATCTAAAGAGGTCGTAAAATCTTTCCATAAATGATTTTCTATTCCAGAAATTTCTACTAATCCTCCCAAAATATCTCGATGATTAATATTGATAATTATAGGAAAATTTAATTCTGTAAATATTTCATCACAAAGTTGGATGAACTCAACTTCTTGCCATAAAGAAGATAATGAGTAGGTCCCAATCATATCCGCATCACACTGATAAAATTCTCTAAATCTTTCTTTTTGTGGTTTATCTGCACGCCATACTGGTTGTATTTGATATCTTTTAAAAGGAAAAAAAATTTCATTTCTATGCATGACTACATAGCGTACAAAAGGAATTGTTAAATCATATCTAAGAGCTTTATTGGATATATGTTTCATAAAATACTGATTATTAAAAACAGTATTTTCTTTTTTTTTTCTCAAAAAATCTCCTGAATGAAGCAACTTAAACATTAAGTAGTCACCTTCTTCTCCATATTTTCCCATAAGAGTAGAAATTTTTTCAAAAGAAGGGGTTTCTATGGGAGAGAAACCAAAAAGTTCAAATTTATTTCGAATAATTTGAATTAAATAGTTTCTTTTATTCATCTCCATGGATGAAAAATCTCTGGTTCCTTTGGGAATACTAGGATGTTCCATACCTAACTAAACTAAGCTTCATAATTATTAAGGTCCTCATTTTGATTATTTTCTTTTTTTAGCATATGAGCACGTTTCATATTCTCTTTCAATACTTTTTCTTCGGAAGAAATAGGAAGATCAAAATTATCTTCTAACAGATATTTTTTTTCTACTGTAGTATTGGTTGTATGATTAATAGATTGATTAAAAACATTTTTTCTTTGATGATTGAAAGACAAGTTTCCCTTAGGAGAAGTAGTTCTTCTTAAACTGCTTTTATAAGCCTTTTCTTTAGAAGAAATAGGTCCAATTCGTCTTGAATAAGAATGAATTCCCTCTATTTTCGTTAATTTTTGTTTATAAGGTTCTTCTAACCTATGAAATATTTTTTTTTCTTCATGATTAATAGCCCTTTGAACTTCTGTTGGAAATCCAGTTGCTACTATAGTCACTGAAATACTTTCTTCCAAACTTTCGTCTTCCCCTATCCCCATTATAATATTAGCATTATTACCTGCCTCTGCTTGTATATAATCACTGATGATTCCGATTTCATCTATGGTAATTTCGATTCTTCCTGAAACAATAAGTAAAAGAACATTTTTAGCTCCTGTTATCTTGTTATCATTCAATAAGGGAGAATCTAAGGCTTGTCCCACTGCATCTTTAGCTCTATTTTCTCCAACAGAAATAGCGGATCCCATAACAGCTGTTCCGCTTTCTTTAAGAACTGTTCTGGTATCTCTTAAATCTATATTTTGTTTATAATGGTGAGTGATCACTTCTGCAATTCCCTTAGCTGCAGTAGTAAGAACTTCATCTGCTTTTGCAAATCCAGCTTTAAATCCAAGATTTCCATACAATTCCCTTAATTTATCATTATTAATAACAATGAGAGAATCCACATTTTTCCTTAATGCTTCTATTCCTTTTTGAGCTTGTTGTAATCTCATTTTTCCTTCAAAATGAAATGGGATAGTGACAATTCCTACAGTAAGAATTCCTTTTTCTTTAGAAATACCTGCAATAATTGGAGCGGCTCCTGTTCCCGTTCCTCCTCCCATGCCTGCCGTAATAAAGGTCATTTTTGTATTAGAATCTAAAATACTTTTAATTTCTTCTAGACTTTCTAAGGCCGCTTTTTCTCCTATTTCTGGATCTGCTCCAGCACCTAATCCTTCTGTAATAGAAGCTCCTAATTGAATTTTTACTGGAACTGGATTATTATTTAAGGCTTGTGCATCTGTATTACACGCTATAAAGTCTACTCCCGTAATCCCTTGTTCAAACATATAACTTAAAGCATTACTTCCACCACCTCCTACACCGATAACTTTTATAGCAGCTGAACGATTTTTAGAAAATCCAAATGGAACGTTCTCTTTTTTTTGCATTATAAAATTTTCTTTTTTCATTGTTTATTATTCTGTATCATTCAGTATTTGACGAAACTTATCTGCCCAAATTTCAAAAAAAGATTTAGATTTAGTTTTTTTCTTCTTTTTTAAAGAATCCTCATTCTCATAATATGTTTCCTTATTGAATCTACGATTTTTATTATTATATAATTGGGTTGAGAATAATTCGGAAGGATTATTTTCCTCATATCTATACCCCATTTCTGTACAAAAATATTTTTTCTGATCCTCAAGTCCCTTTATAACTAAACCTATAGACGTTGCGTATTCTGGATTACTTATCAGGCCGTTTTCTCCTCCAGCAATATGTTCATTAGAATAACCTATACGGACATCCATTCCAGTAATATATTCTGTTAAAGGACGAATGTGTTTTAGTTGAGATCCGCCTCCTGTCATCACGAGTCCTGCTATAAGTCGTTTTTTTTGTTCTTCATTTCCATAATGTTTTATTTCTATATTGACTTGTTCTAAAATTTCACATACCCTAGTATGAATAATTTGAGAAAGACGTTTCAAGGAAATTTCCTTAGGATCACGACCTCTTAATCCAGGAATGCAAACAATTTCTGTTTCTTTATTTTCTCCAGGCCATGAAGATCCAAATTTTATTTTGAGTAATTCGGCTTGTCGTTCAATAATTAAACAATCCGTTTTAATATTTTCCGTGATCACATTTCCTCCAAAAGGAATAACGGCAGTGTGACGAATAATATTGTCTTTAAATATAGCAATATCCGTCGTCCCTCCTCCTATGTCTACTAATGCGACACCGGCTTCCCTTTCTTCCGTATTTAATACAGCCTCTGCAGAGGCTAAAGGCTCTAAAGTCATTCCAGATAAATTCAATCCTGCAGCTTTTACACATCTTCCAATATTTCTAATCGAAGAAATTTGTCCTACAACTACATGAAAATTAGCTTCTAAACGACTTCCATACATTCCTATAGGTTCTCCTATTTCTGATTGACTATCGACTTTATATTCCTGTGGAAGAACATGAATGATTTCTTCTCCTGGAAGCATAACTAGTTTATGGACTTGATCTATTAATTTTTGTATATCTTTCTGATTAATCACATTTTCGAAATCTAATCGAGTAATATAATCATTATGTTGTAGGCTTCTAATATGTTGTCCAGCAATACCAACAATAACTTCTTTTATTTTTAATCCTGAACTTCGTTCAGCCTCAGAGACGGCTTCTCGAATAGATTCAATAGTCTGAGTAATATTGTTGACAACACCTCTATGTACACCTGTACTTTTAGATCTCCCTATGCCTAAAATCTCAATTTTATTATATTCATTTCTCCTTCCTACCATAGCTACAATCTTCGTGGTCCCCACATCAAGACCAATAGCTATATCTTGATATTCCATAGACTTATCTTTTTTTTGCGACTACTTGGTCCTTATATTGTAAATCAATACTTTGATATTGATTCATATCGATTTTATTTAGATACTGCTTATAAAAAGCTTTTAATTTATTCAATTTACTTTTAAAATCTTTGATATCTCCTAATATAATATGATGATTTCCTATTTTAGGAATCAAAACAAATAAGTTAGGAACCGTTTTTTTTATACTAATAATTTGGTTTTTGAAGAATTCATCCGAATTTATGGTTTGGACTAAATCAGCTAAATGTTTTTTTTCTTCCTTTGAAAAAGATCCTTTTGCTAAAAGAACTTTGGAAGAATAAATAGAAGAAAGTTCTAAACTTTCCGCTTCTTTAGTAAGATAATATTCTTTATTTCCATTTTTTATTCTTAAAATAGGTTCTTTTTGCAAAATTTTAATATTCAGAGTCCCATCTACACTAAGAAATACTTCAGATTTTTTTATAAAAGGGTAATTATTTAATTTTTTTTCCATTGTGAATATACATAATTGACCGATTTTTTTTTCAATTTTTTCTATTTTTAGAAGTTTATTAATAATTTCTTCATTTACAAAATGATCCTTAGATAAGGGATCCATGATGATATGGAGCTTTTTCAAGCTCCTATTTTTATGTGTTTTTTGAGAAAAATAAAAAAAGAATATCATAAAAATCATATATAATAATAAAATAGAAATAAAGACTGTTTTATTTTTTCTCATTTATCCATATCGTTTATATAACCATTTTTTGATAGGAAGGATCAAGGTATCAATATTTCCCGCTCCTATTGTAAGTAGAATGTCTAAAATTTTTTTTTCAATTTTTTCTAAAACTTTGGATATTGGGACCAATTCTTTATTTTTAGAATTCATTTTTATTTTATCTAATAAACTATTAGAAGTAACTCCCTTAATTGGGAATTCCCTAGCTGGATAAATATCTAATAAAATTAACAGGTCCAATTTTTCTAAACTTTTTGCAAAATCTTCTTCAAAGAATTTAGTCCTACTAAATAAATGGGGTTGAAATATTCCTAATATTTTTTTATCCGGAAAACATGTTCTTATAGTGCTAATTAAGGCGTTTATTTCTGTCGGATGATGGGCGTAATCATCTATATATATTTTTTTTCTAGATTTATAATGGATGGAGTACCTTCTTTTAATCCCTTTAAATAAAAATAAGGATCTTCGAACATCTTTCTCTTTTATTTTCAAATAGTCAGATATAGCTAAAGCCGCCGTGACATTTTTTAAATTATGTAAACCTGGAATAGGTAATGGAATAGATTTCCAGGTTTCTTTCGGAGTATGAAAATCAAAAAACCATTGATTTTCTTTTATCAAAAGATGATTGGAATAATAATTTTCTTCTTTTTCTACAGAATAATAGATAGCATTTTTAGACGGAAAAGATTCTCCTTTCTTTTTACTAAGGAATAGTTTTTTATATGGACTTTTTATTTTTTTTGAAAAATCTATATAAGCCTGTATCAAGGCTTCTTTTTTTGGATAAGTATCTACATGATCTTGATCTAAACACGTAATACATGCTATATTCGGAGATAAATGTAAAAAAGAGTGGTCAAATTCATCTGCTTCTACCAAGAAGATTTCCGTTCTATGATTCAAAATAAGATTAGATTGATAATTTTCAGAGATTCCTCCTAAAAAAGCCGTAACCTTTTTTCCAGTACTATGTAAGATATGTCCTAGTAAAATACAAGTAGTGGTTTTTCCATGTGTTCCTCCTATAGCTATACAAATTTTATTTTCTGTAATTAAAGCTAATACCTGAGAACGTTTTTTTATATTTTTTCCATATTTTTTCAGAAACATCCATTGTTTATGATTATCTGGAATAGCCGGGGTATAAACAATTAAACATCGTGTCGAATGGATCCATTCAGGCAAAAATTCTGTACTATCATGATAGTTGATCAATACGCCCTCTTTTTCTAATTTTTTTGTGATAAGGGTTCTAGATCTATCATATCCAGAAACTTTTTTTCCCATGTAATGAAAATATAGAGCTAAGGAACTCATTCCAATTCCTCCTATTCCTAGAAAATAAAAAGAATCAATTTTATTTAGATTCATAAATTAATTAATAATCTGTAAAATCTCGTTGACAATATCGTTCGTTGCTTTAGGTCTTCCTAATTTTAAAATATTCCTACTCATTTTTTTTTTTCTTCTACAATCATTAAGTAGCTCGATAGTATAATTCACTAATTTTTTCTCTACTTCCTCATTTTTAATGATCAAAGCAGCCTCTTTATCCGCTAATATTTTAGCATTTTTATTCTGATGGTCATCTGAGGACCAAGGAAAAGGAATTAAAATATAAGGTTTTCCTATTAAACATATTTCTGATATAGTTAAAGCTCCAGCTCTAGATACAATGATATCTGCTGCTGCATAACATATCGGAAGATTTTCAATAAACTCCATTAAAAGGAAATTATGATGATGAGAAATCCTATTTTTTTTTATATTATGAATATCTGCTTTTCCTATTTGCCAAATAAGTTGTATATCTAGATGAATCAGTCTTTTTAACCCTTTCATCCAAGCTTTATTAATACTATTGGATCCTTGACTACCCCCTATAGATAAAATAATAGGTCGATTCACTTTCAATCCTAAATGAATACAAGCCTGATCTCTACTGGGTAATTCTTGTAAGATTCCGGATCTAACGGGATTCCCCGTGATTATAGTTTTTTCTTTTGGAAAATATTTTTTAGCTTCTTCATAAGCAATACATATTTTTTTAGCATAACGAGAAAATATTCTATTGGTAAATCCAGGAAAAGAATTCTGTTCTTGAAGTAGAATAGGAATTTTCTTTTTTTCTGCAGCATATAAAGTTGGAAAACTAACGTATCCTCCTGTTCCAATAACTATATCCGGAGAAAATTTTTCTAAAATTTTCTTTACTAAAAAAAAACTATATATCAGTTCCATAGATAAAAAAAATCCTGCTATAGAAAACAATTTATCTTTTCCTCCTGAAATACAAATTCCTTCAATTGGATATCCAAATTTCGGGATTTCTTGCATTTCCATGTGCTTCCTGGATCCAATAAACAAAATATTAACTTCTGGAATCTGGTTTCTCAATTCATCTGCTATAGCTATACCTGGATAAATATGCCCTCCAGTGCCTCCACTACCAATAATTATTCTAGGTGTTTTCATGAGAAATTCCTTTTTTCCATGTAACAAGGAGTATCATCTATGATTCTGCTAACACTTAATATGATCCCAAAACTAAAAAAAGTCACCCACATAGAAGTTCCTCCAGCGCTAATTAATGGTAAAGTTTGTCCTGTCACAGGAAATAAACCAACAGCTATTCCCATATTAATGAGTGCTTGATTAATAATAGGAAAACCTACAGAAAGGACCAACAAAGAACAAAAATAATTTTGTATTTTCGTAGAAATAACCATAATTCTCAGCAAAATAAGAATATAAATAAACAAAAGTAAAATCCCTCCAATAGATCCATATTCTTCTATAATAATTGCATAAATAAAGTCTGAAGAAGATTGTGGAAGAAAAGCTTTCAGAACGCTTTTTCCAGGTCCACGACCAAACTTCTTTCCCAAAACAATAGCTGTTTTAGATTGTTTCATTTGATAACTTTCTTCAGAATCATGATCCAAAAAATTTTCTATACGATTTTTCCATGTATAAACTCTATTCATGGGATTTTTATCTCCCCATTTTATTACAGAATAAATGTATATTCCTGCTGCTATGATTCCCATCAATAAAATCCCTATAACTCCAGTAAATGGATATCCTCCTATAAAAAGAATAATTAAAACTGAAATAAAAACAAGAATCGCGGTAGAACCATTAGCGGGAAATATAAGTCCAATAATTAAAAATATGGGACAAATCAATGGGAAAAAAGAGTGGATCAAGTTCATGCGTTCTTTCTTTTTTTGAGCTAAATATCTAGCACAGTAAATAAACAAAACTAATCCAGCAATACTGGAAGTTTGAAAAGATATATTAATAATAGGGATATGTAACCAACGAGAAGCGTTAACTCCATCTAGTTCTTTTCCCTGAATAATTGTGAAAATAAGTAAAATCGAGACTATAGGGATTGAAAGTATAGACATACGATAAAAATATTTATAGTCTATAAACTGAGTAAAAAAAAGAATACAAAACCCTACTAACAAAAAAAGGGCATGTTTGAATAAATAACCGAATACGGTATTCGGTTCTCCATAGATAGCAACTAAATTAGTACTCGCTGAGTATACAGGTAAAAAAGAAAATAGAGCTAATAAAGTAATGAAAGCCCATAAATATTTATCTCCTTTTAGATATCTAAAAATATCTATTTTTTTCATATTCATAGAAAAGTTTTCTTACTTCTTGTTTAAATCTAAGACCTCTTTCCTTATAATCTTGGAAAAGATCAAAGCTAGAACATGCAGGAGATAACAAAATGTTATCTCCATGAATAGATAAAAGGTAAGCCATACGAACAGCCTTTTTAAGGCTGTTCGTATCCAAAATAATATCAATGACATCTCGAAAAAAACTTATAAAGTTCTTATTATTTTTTCCTAAAAAAATAATGGCTTTTACTTTTTCTTTAACTAAGGGGAGGATCTCTCTATAATCATTCCCTTTATCCTTTCCTCCTGCAATCCATATTATAGGAGCTTTCATACTTTTTAATGCATAAAAAACAGCATTCACATTAGTGGCTTTAGAATCATTAATAAATTGAACCCCATTAATATTTAGTACTTTTTCCATCCGATGCTCTATAGGTTTCAATCCTAATATAGGATGGATCATAGATGTATTTCGAACATTTAATGTTACGGAAACGAGTAATGAAGCCAATATATTATAGAGATTATGATCTCCTTTTAAAGGAATTTGGTCTACATGTAAAAGACATCTTTCTTGATTAAATTTATTCCGAAAAAATATCTTATTCTCTTTGAGATAAGCGCCTACGCATAATTCTTCCTGAATAGAAAAAGGAATACAATTGGACAAAATGGGATATTTTTGAAATCCTTTTCTGATGAGAGGATCATCATGATTATAAATAAAAATATCCTCCTTATTTTGCTGAGTAGAAATTCTAAATTTAGAAGATATGTAACTTTCAATATCATTATGATATCTATCTAAATGGTCCCTTGTGATGTTTAATAAAACGGCTATATTTGAACGAAAATTTAAGCAATCATCCAGTTGAAAACTACTCACTTCTAAGACATAAACATCTTTTTTTTTAAAACCTTCTCGTGAAAAACTACGACCTATATTTCCTGCTATCTCTACATGAAATCCTTCTTCCTGAAGGATTTTATAAACTATGTAACTGGTGGTTGTTTTTCCATTACTTCCTGTAATGGAAATAATATAGGAGTTTTTCAGATAACTTTTTCCGAATTCTAATTCAGAAACCATGGGAATATCCAAAAAATTAATTTTCTTTATTAATGGATCTTGTCTAGAAATTCCAGGGCTTTTTATCACTTTAATAGCCTTTTGAAAGATGATACTTTCTGTATGTCCCTTTTCCTCAAAAGGAATTCTATTTTTTGATAAAATTTTCTTGTATTTATTTTGAATAATTCCAGAATCAGATACAAAAATTTTTAAACCCATTTTCTTGGCTAATAAAGCTGCTCCTACTCCACTTTCTCCTCCACCTAATACCACTATTAAATTTTTATTCTTTTCCATTAAGAGGATTATTAATTATCGAATTAACAAAATCAAGACGACCATAGAAAGCATCATTTGTATGATAAAAAAACGATTGACTATCTTACTTTCATGATAACCTGTTTTTTGAAAATGATGGTGTAAAGGAGCC
The DNA here is from genome assembly GCF_000334405.1 of Blattabacterium sp. (Blatta orientalis) str. Tarazona. Classification (NCBI taxonomy): domain Bacteria; kingdom Pseudomonadati; phylum Bacteroidota; class Flavobacteriia; order Flavobacteriales; family Blattabacteriaceae; genus Blattabacterium; species Blattabacterium sp. (Blatta orientalis). Next base: position 386,699 of record NC_020195.1, read on the forward strand.
ATCAAAAAGATTCTTTTTCCTATTCCATATTTTTTTTTAGAGTATCTAAAATAAAAAACTTGTACTATTACAGAAATATTTTCTATAAAAAAAATGCCACATAGAATGGGTAGGATTAATTCTTTTCTAGTTATAATAGCTAAGGTTGCTATTACCCCCCCTATAGTTAAACTTCCGGTATCTCCCATAAAAATTTGTGCTGGATAGCTATTAAACCATAGAAATCCAATTAAGGATCCTAAAAAAGAAAAAGAGAATATCACAATCTCTCCTATGTCAGGAATATAGATAAAGTTAAAATAAGAGGAGAAAATTTTATTACTAGAAATTAAAGAGAATAAAGATAAGGTTCCCAAAATGATAGAAGAAACTCCAGCTGTTAAACCATCAATTCCATCTGTGAGATTAGCGCCATTGGACAATGAAGTAATAAAAAGAATGACGATAGGAATAAAAATGATCCAGGCAAATTTTTTCCATTTCTCATTATACAAACATAAAATGTCCGCGTAATCAAATTCATTTCTAATAATAGGAAAGGTCGTTTTAAAACCATGTTTTTCTACTGCTACGGAAGAAGGTTGTTTTACATATAAATTTTTACACGAAATGGTTGTGATATTCTTATGAAAATACATTGTACTTCCGATAAAAATACCTAAGATTATTTGACCTAATATTTTCCAAATGGCATTAAGTCCATGTTTATTATATTTTATTTTGATGTAATCATCGATAAATCCAATCCCTCCCATCCATAAGGTAGTGATTATAAGAATAATTACATATATATTACTCAATGTAGAAAAAAAAATCGTAGAAATTAATGTAGAAACTATAATAATAATTCCTCCCATTGTTGGAGTTCCTTCTTTATCTTTTTGTCCAGTAAGTCCAAGATCTCGGACCTGTTCTCCTATCTTGTTTTTTTTTTGATTCCAGAAGATAATTACTTTATAAAAAAACAAGGCGATACAAGTAGATAAAATGAAAGAGACTACAGCTCTGAAAAATATCGGAAAAGAAGAACTCGCATTATTTAAAAACACCATCTTATCATACATCTAAGAAAATTCAGAAAATAAGGTTTTAGCAATTTCCATATCGTCAAAAGGATAACGTTTTCCTTGAATTTCTTGATAATTTTCGTGTCCTTTTCCTGCTATGACAATAATATCTTTTTCTCTGGCTATTTGAATGGCTGTTCGAATAGCTTCTTTTCTGTTAACGATAGTTAAAATATTCTCTTTACTTATAGAAGATCTAAAATTCTTCATATCTATTAATATTTTTTCTGGATCCTCTTCTCTAGGATTATCTGAGGTAAAAATAGAGAAATCACATGTTTCATAAACTATTTTTCCCATTAAAGAACGTTTCTCCTTATCTCTATTTCCTCCACAACCTATTATACAAATTAATCTTTCCTCCTGTTTTTTTATTTCATGAATGGCTTTTAAAAGGTTCTTAATTCCATCTGGATTGTGGGCGTAATCCACAATTATCCGAATTCCTGAATAGGATGAGATAAATTGTTCAAAACGCCCTTTTATAGGTGGAATAGTATTTATTTTTTGCAAAATTTCCTCTTTATTTTTCCCCAATAATATAGCTGTAGCGTAGCAAGCCAAAAGATTGTAAACATTAAATTCTCCAATTAAAAAGGTGAAAAATTTGTGTCCATCAATTAGCAATTTTGTTCCATGGATATTTTTTTTCATAATTTTTATCCTGTAATCTGCTTTTTTTTTCAACCCATAAAAATAAGTTTTAGCCAAAACATTTTTTCTGATTTTATGTGAATTTTGATCATCAGAATTAATTAAAGCAAAAGCATTTTTAGGCAAAAAATTTTCAAAAAAAGATTTTTTAGTGGATAGATAATCTTCAAAAGATTTATGATAATCTAAATGATCATGGGTAATATTAGTCAATACCCCCCCTGTAAATAATAACCCTGCAATTCTTTTTTGATGAATTCCATGTGAACTCACTTCCATAAATGCATATTTACATCCTTTTTGGATTGATAAATTTAAATATTTATTAATATCAACAATACTTGGGGTAGTATGTTTGGTAGGAAATTCCTGAGATAGAATTTTAATCCCTATGGTAGAAATAAGAATACTTTTTTCTCCCATTTTATAAAATAAATGGTGAAGGATGGCGGCCACAGATGTTTTTCCATTCGTTCCTGTAATGCCTACTAATTTTATTTTTTTTGTAGGATGATCATAAAAATTAGAAGAAATAGTTCCTAAAGCCTCCATCGAATTTTTTACAATTACATAGGTGATATTTTTATGAAGGAGAATAGGTTTTTTTTCACAAACTACAGTGTTAGCTCCTTTTTCTATAGACTCCGTAATAAATTGATGTCCATTTTTTTTTTTTCCTTTTATAGCAAAAAATATCGTATCTATTTCTACAAATTGAGAACATATAGAAATCCCTTTTATCCATTTTTGAGGATTTCCTATAATTTCTAATACATGTACTTTTTTTAGAAGATATTTTAATATTTTTTTCATTCTTCTAGTTTCAGAAATATAATTTGATTTTTTTTCAACTTATTTCCTGGTTTTACGGATTGAGTAATAACTTTTCCTATCCCTTGATATTGTATATTTAAACCTCTATTTTCAAAAATAGGAATAATGTCTTTTCCAGGAAAAGAAATAATATTAGGCATAATCCCTTTATCAAAAAAATAGTTGAAAGAATAGTTTGTGGATTCTTTAATTTTTTTAATCCAATCAATATCCACTTTTTTTTTATAAAGTGTTTTCTTTCCTATTCTTGGATAGATAGATCTAGCTATTTTATCAAACACAGGAACTGCTACTTCTATTCCGTAATATCCTTTTTCTGGTCTTGAAATGACTACAATACAAGAATATTTTGGATTATTAGCAGGAAAATATCCTACAAAAGAACTATTGTAAGATAAAGGTTTTCCTTTTATCCAATAATCTAACTGTGTAGTTCCTGTTTTTCCTGCATAAGGATATTCTGGATGATAATATTTTTTTGCGGTTCCATTTTTTACGACACCTTCTAACATATTCTGAATTTTTTTTAGAGATTCTTTTGCAGCTATAGAAGGATTCATAACAATAGGAGTTGTATATTTTTTGATACTTTTTCCATGGAATTTCATTTCTCTAATGAAAATAGGTTTAATCATTTTTCCTTGGTTAGCAATAGCGTTATAAAAAATGAGAATTTGTAAAGGAGTTAGTTTTATATTATATCCAAAAGTCATCCATGGTAACGTGATGCTACTCCAATTTTCTTTTCCAGGTTTTGGGATGAATGGCTGGCTTTCACCTGGAATGTCTATCCCTATTTTTTTATCTAATTTCCATTTGCACAAGTGTTCTATGAATTTTTTTGGATTTTCTTTGTAATTCTCATAAATAATTTTTGCTATTCCTACGTTTGAAGAACGTTCCAAAATCTGTTTTGGATTCATTTCTCCATATCCTTTGTAATGACTATCGCGGATTTTTTTTCCTCTCAATTTAAGAACTCCACCTTTAGTATTCACAATCATGTCTATGTCTATTTTTTTGTCTTCTAAAGCTGCAAGAATAGCCATGGTCTTGAAAGTAGATCCAGGTTCACTTCCTTCCCATACAGAAAAATTTCTTAAATCTTCATAAGTATTTTTTTTTGTTTTTTCCAGATTGATCATAGCCAAAATTTCTCCACTTTTGACCTCCATGAGAATGACACATCCGTGATCTGCATGAGAAATGGATAATTCTTGAAGCAGGGCATGATAAGCTATATCTTGTAAATAGATATCGATAGTAGAATATACATCTTTTCCATCTTCTGGGTCAATTTCATTTCCTGAATTTAATGGTTTCCATATTTTAGAGCTGATACGTTGTTCTAATCGTTTTCCATCTTTTCCTTTAAGAAATTTACTATAGGCTCCTTCTAATCCAGCTTTTCCTCTATGATCATCGTATCCTAATGTTCTTTTTCCAATATTTTCTAGTGTATGAACTCTGCATGTTTTCTTTTCTACGATAAAACCTCCTTTTATTTGTCCTTTATTAAAAATGGGAAAATTTCGTAATGCTTTTAAATGAGGATAATCTAAATTTTTTGCTAATAAAAAATATCTATTTCCCTTTTTTTTTTCGTTATTGGAACTTTTTATAAAAAAAGATCTTGGTCTTTTAAACAAAGATTCCAAAGAATTGCACAAAAAAGAAATATTTTCTTGAAATAATTTATCTGAGATTGATCTAAAATCAATATGAATATTATACCTAATGATAGACATAGCTAAAAGACTGTTATCTGCAGCATAAATATTTCCACGTTTAGCTTTAATTAAATTAGTTCTAATTGTTTTTTCTATAACAGATTTTTGGTATCCTTCTGAATAATTTTGAATATGAAATAAATTAAAAATAATTAATGCTGCAATAGAGATGAAAAAAAAACCAATCAAGTAAGATTTATATAATAAAATATATCTTTTTCGTTTCATCATTTTTTTCTTGTATCCATCTCTTTTTTTTCTTCTAAAATTAATTCGTATGGGGGTTCATCTAAATGTTTTAACCCATTAATATTTACTAGTCTATTTAAGACAGATGCTAATTGCATTTGCATATATTTACTGTGAATATCTGCATATTCAGATTTCAACTCCTTCATTTCTTCACTAATTTTCGTTATTTTTCTAATTTTTATATCCATCATGTGTGAACTAGTAATGCTGATTAAAGATAGAATAGTAATAAAGACAATAAAATTCCAACTACGATATGCATTTTTTTTCACTAAAAATTTTCCTTTCAGTATGTCTTTGATAGAAAAATTTGTTTTCATTTGATGGGTGATTTATTTTATAGTTTTTCTGCAATTCTTAATCGAGCACTTCTGGATCTTGGATTATTAATAATATCTTGATACCTTGGTTGAATAACTTTTTTATGGATCATTTTAAATGGAAGTATATTATTCATTTTTTTCTTATGAAAAACTCCTTTTTTAAAAAAAAATTTTGTGATCCTATCTTCTATTGAATGATATGAAATAATAGCCATTCTACCTCCTGGTAGAATAATCGTAGAAGATTCTAGCAAAAGATTTTTTAAAACATTGATTTCATTATTGACTTCTATTCGTATAGATTGGAAAAGTCTAGAAAAAAATCTTTTTCTTTTTTTAAAAGATGTTTTTTTTCTAAAAAAAATCTTCACTAAATCCCATGTAGTGGTAATGGGTTTTCTTAAACGTTCTTCTAATATTTTTTCAGCAATTATTATTGCATTTTTGAATTCTCCATATTTAGAAAATATATGAAATAATTCCTCTTTCGAATATCGATTAATAATATCTATAGCAGAATGAGTGGATTCTTGATTCATTCTCATATCCAAAATACAATTCAACTGATGAGAAAAACCTCTAATGGGATTGTCTATTTGAGAAGAAGATAGGCCTAAATCCGCTAATACACCTGACACTTTTTCAATACGAAGTTTTTTCAATATTGGTTTTAAGTGTATAAAATTCTTGTGAAATAAATGAAGACGTCTATCTCGGATGGGATTATTTTTTATGGCTTCTTTGTCCTGATCGAAAGCTATTAAAGATGCATTTTCATTTAATTTTTTTAGAATAGAAGAAGAATGTCCTCCACCACCAAATGTTACATCTACATAAATTCCATTTCTGTCCGTCACAAAATTATCTATACTTTCTTTTAAAAGAACTGGTTCATGATAATAATTCATTTTTTTTTCTTTGATTTGAATAGATCTTTTTTTCCCATAGAAAACGAAATTATGCTTTATCCCCATATGTTGCACATATGATTCTTAGAAATATTTAATTTTTACAAAAAAATTTTTTATTCAAAATGAAATTTAATTTAATAAAAACTGATCGTTTTTCTAAAGCAAGAGCAGGTATATTGGAAACAGATCATGGAAAAATGGAAACCCCTATTTTTATGCCAGTAGCTTCAAAAGGAAGTGTAAAATCTATTCCAACACATGAACTATATGATGTAGGATCGAAGATTATCCTTGGAAATACTTATCATTTGTATTTTCGTCCTGGAATAGAAGTCTTGCATCATGCAGGAGGACTTCACTCGTTTATGAATTGGAAAGAGTCTATCTTAACAGATAGTGGAGGGTTTCAAATTTATTCTATGAGAAAATCTAATAAAATAACCGAAAATGGAGTCTTATTTAAGTCTATGATAAATGGGTCTTTCCATTTTTTTTCTCCGGAAAAATCTATGGAAATTCAACGTTTTATAGGCGGTGATATGATTATGGCTTTTGATGATTGTCCTCCTTATCCCTGTAGTTATAAAGAGGCAAAATCTTCTCTAGAAAAAACACATCTTTGGTTAAGAAGATGTTATTCTTATTTAAAAGAAAATCCAGAAAAATATGATTATAAGCAAAGTTTTTTTCCTATTGTTCAAGGAAGTATTTATCCAGATTTAAGAAGATGTTCTGCAGAAAAGATAGCCTTATTAGAAGAAGCTGAAGGAAATGCTATAGGTGGATTAAGTTTAGGAGAAACTAAAGAACAAACACAATCTATTACTGATATAGTCACGGATATTTTGCCTAAAGAAAAACCTAGATATTTAATGGGAGTAGGAAATCCTGTAGATATTTTAGAAGGAATAGCACTTGGGATTGATATGTTCGATTGCGTACTTCCTACACGAAATGGACGTCATGGAATGTTATTTACCTGGAAAGGGATTATGAATATAAAAAATAAAAAGTGGGAAAAAGATTTTTCCTGTTTAGATGAATATGGAAACTCTTATGTAGATCGATCCTATAGCAAATCTTATGTAAGACATCTTTTTTTTTCTAAAGAAAATTTAGCAAAACAAATTGCTTCTTTACACAACCTTTCTTTTTACTTAAATCTCATGAAAAAAGCTAGAACCCATCTTTTACAAGAAACCTTTTTTCTTGGAAGAAATCAGTAATTCCTTTACTACAAGAACGTTTATAAAATGAAAATACTAGACCGTTATATCATTCGTAATATTCTTGTTACCTTTATATTTATTACTATTCTATTACAGATCATCTCTGTTATTATAGATCTTTCTCAAAGAATGCATAGATTGGAAAACAATCAAGGATCCATTAAAGAAGCTTTAATATATTATTATCCCTTTTGGTCCATATGGTTAGCCTATACATTTTCCCCGATTTCCGTTTTTTTATCAATTATTTTTTTTACATCTAGATTAAATAAACATTCAGAAATAAATGCTATTCTAGCAAGTGGAATTAGTTTTAAAAGGATAACGATTCCTTATTTAATTTCAGCTTCCCTTATAGGAATGGGAGCCTTAATAATTAATTATTCTTTTTTACCCTTAGCTAATAAAATGAAAAACAAATTTCATTACCAATATCTATTAAGTTCCAGATACAAAAATAAATACGAAAATAATCAGACCATAAGTACAAAAATTTCAAATAATGAATATTTATTTATTCGAAATTTTTCCAGAAAGAAGAACATAGGACAAGATTGTATCTATCAAAAGTTCAATGGAAATAAATTGATATATCTTCTGAAAGCTAAAAATATATTTTGGTACAAAAAACATCGTGTATATATCCTATCTAATTATAGTGAAACCTATCTAAATAAGAATAAGGATATTTTTTTCAAAGGGATTCATAAAATTCAAAATTTTTCTATGACTCCTGAAGAACTTTTACCAGAAGAATATATAGCAGAAACAATGAGCATTTCTGAATTGAGAAAGTTTATTGATAGAGAAAAAGAGAGAGGAAATGGGAACATAAATACGCACTTAAATGAATATTATCAAAGAACAAGCTATCCTTTTTCTAATTTTATATTGACTCTTTTAGGATTATCTATCTCATCAAAAAAAGGAGAACCCACCCATAATTTCATCATGGGGATAATATTGGCATTTATATATATCTTTTGTACAGAAATATCCAAAGTATACTCTATAAAAGATTATATTCCTTCTTATTTATCTGTTTGGCTCCCAAATGTGATTTTCGGAATGATTACATTTTTTCTTTATTGGAATAGAAATCGGAATTAAATTAATTCATTTCAAATCCTGCTATATATACTTGACCATTTTGTTTAATGGATTTTATTGTCACATCTCCGGAGTATTTTTTTAAAACACGGTCTACATCACTAGGATTTCTCATTTTTTCTCCATTAATAGATAAAATAATGTCTCCTTCTTCCATTCCTATAGCACTCAATCTCCCTGTTCGGATTTCTTGGATTCTAATTCCATAATCAATTCCAAAATCTTTTTTATATTCTTTTCCAAGAGTCGAAAATGTTGCACCTAGTAATTCTGATGGAGTGATTTCCTCTTTTTTTCTAATTTTTTTTCTTCCTTGTGAATCTTTTAAAGTCACATTAAAAAATTTCATTTTTCCGTTTCTGATAATCTTCACTTTTACTTTTTCTCCCGGATATTTTGTTCCTACAATAACAGATAAGTCTGCCACATTTTGAATGGGTCTACCATCTATACTTTTAATAATGTCTCCTTTTTTAAGACCTGCATCATAAGCTCCACTTCTTTCAAAAACTTCTCCGATTAAAAAACCCTGTTGTGGTTTTATATTTTGATGCATTTCATGATTATAAGCTTTCAAATATTCCGCTTTAGAAAGATCCATTCCTCTAACTCCTAAATAGGCTCGTTGTACGGTTCCGTATTTTTTGATGTCCTGGATGACTTTTGCCACTAAATTAGAAGGAGCAGCAAAACTATACCCTATAAAATTTCCTGAATTGGAAGAGATTGCCGTATTAATTCCAATTAACTCTCCATTTGTGTTTACTAAAGCCCCTCCACTATTTCCCGGATTAACAGCTGCATCTGTTTGAAAAAAAGATTCTATAGCTGCTTGCGTTTCTCCTCTCAATATGCCTAGACTTCTATTTTTAGCACTTATGATGCCTGCGGTCACAGTGGAGTTCAAATCAAAAGGATTTCCGATTGCTAAAACCCATTCTCCTATTTGTACTTTATTAGAATCCGAAAAATAAATAAAAGGCAAATTTTTTTCATTGATTTTTAATAAGGCTATATCAGTACTTGTATCTGTTCCAATTAGTTTTGCCCTATAAGTTCTTTGATCACTAAGAGTCACTTCTATTTTATCTGCATCTTTTATAACATGATTATTAGTGACAATGTATCCATCAGGAGATACTAAAACTCCAGATCCATGAAGTCCTGGAATATCATTTTTTTGAGGAATTTTTCCTCTTTCTCCAAAATCATCAGGAAATCCGAAAAAAAAGTCAAATGGATCAAAATGTAATTTGTTGCTATATTTTTTAGAATAATTTTTGACATTGACTACCGCATGGATGGTTTTTTCTACAACTCTAGTAAAATCTGGTAATCCAGAAGAACTAACTAATGAGGATGGATTAGAAGAGGGTAGTTTTGTCTTTTCGAACGAGTTTCCATACGACGGAAATAGATGGGCTTCTTCTTTAGCATATTTCTTGTATGCTGCAATAGTCATTACTGAACTAAGAATACTACTGGAAATAATATAAATAACTATTTTCTTCATGTTTAGTTAAACAATTCTTATACAAATATATATAGTAAAAAGTAAACTTTATTCAAAAAATAATGCTAAATTCGTCTTATTTTTTTTTGGTATGTATGAAAATGGATTTTTTTAAGTACCAGGGGACAGGGAATGATTTCATCATACTAGATAATCGGAAAAAAATAATCCCTGAAGAGGATCCTTCTCTTTTTACAAGATTATGTGATAGACATTTTGGAATTGGAGCAGATGGGATTATTTTGATTAAAAATGATCCTTCCCGCGATTTTTACATGAAATATTATAATTCTGATGGAAGAGAAAGTACTATGTGTGGAAATGGAGGACGTTGTGCTATTGCCTTTTCAAAAAAACTAGGAATTCCAAAAGAAAATAAAATCTATTTTAGAGCTATAGATGGAGATCATTGTGGAATTATTCAGGATAGAGGATTAATTTCTTTGAATCTCATTGATCTAAAAATAGATATGATAAAAATATCAAAAAAATACGTCTTTTTGAATACTGGATCTCCACATCATGTTCTTTTCGTGAATAACATAAAAGAAATAGACGTTTGCAAACAGGGAAGAAAAATTAGATTTCATAAATTCTATTCTTCTAAAGGAGGAGTAAATGTAAATTTTGTAGAAATATCTGGAAAAAATACACTTCAAGTACGCACTTATGAACGAGGTGTTGAAAATGAAACTTTATCCTGTGGGACAGGAATTACGGCTTCTGTTCTTGCTGCATATGAAACGGGAAGGATATCTACCGATAAGGAAAAAAAGGTGTTAATCTCCACATTAGGAGGAAAATTATGGGTATCATTTGAAAAAAACATAATCGATATAAAAAAATATATTTAACTGGTTCTGTTCAGTTTATATTTGAAGGATGGATCCATATTTAATGGAAAAAAATCATGAAAAATAAAAATCATTATTCAATAAACGAGGATTCTATAAAATTTCTTGGAAAATATTTAAATAGTTTTTCCCCAATAGGATACGAAAGTGAAGGACAAGAAATATGGAAAAATTATATTAATCCTTATGTAGAAAAAATAGAAACGGATTTATATGGGACAGTTGTAGGGATACTAAATCCTAATAATTCTCCATACAAATTAATTATTGAAGCTCATGCAGATGAAATTTCTTGGTATGTAAATCATATAACAGAAGATGGAATTATCTATGTTTCCCGTAATGGAGGATCAGATCCTCAAATAGCTCCATCAAAAAGAGTGGTGATCCATACAGAAAAAGGGTTAGTCCATGGAGTATTTGGTTGGCCTGCTATTCATACAAGAAAATCTTCAGAAGATAAAACTCCTAATGTTGATAATATATTTGTAGATATTGGAGCTTTTGATAGAAAAGAAGTAGAGAGAATGGGGGTTCATGTAGGTTGTGTCATCACTTATCCTGATGAATTTTTGATTATGAATCATAACTATTTTGTATGCAGATCATTAGATAATAAAATAGGAGGATTTATAATTGCAGAAGTAGTCAAAAAAATAAGAGAATGTGGCCAAAATTTAAAATTTGGATTATATGTGGTAAATTCTGTTCAGGAAGAAGTAGGATTAAGAGGGGCTAAAATGATTTCTCAGGCTATAAAACCTCATATGGCTATCGTCACTGATGTCACCCATGATACTTCTACCCCTATGATGGATAAAAAAACACAAGGAGATATTAAATGTGGTTTAGGTCCTGTTGTGGTATATGCTCCTTCTATACAGAAAAATATTAGAGAATTTATTTTTAATACTGCTATAAATAGAAAAATTCCTTTTCAACGTTTAGTTTCATCTAGATATACCGGAACAGATACGGATGCTTTTGCCTATTCTAATAAAGGAGTATTGTCTGCTTTGATATCTATTCCTCTTAAATATATGCATACTACAGTAGAAATGGTTCATAAAAAAGATGTAGAACAAACTGTTCAATTAATTTTTGAAACTTTAAAAGGGATTAATTCTTCAAAATTTTTTATCGATTGAATCTAAAATGTATAATATCTCCATCTTGAACAAGATAATTTTTTCCGACCAAAAGTCGTTTTCCAGCTTTTTTTGCTTCTTCTTCTGATCCATATTTGATAAAATCATTATAATGAATGACTTCTGCGCATATAAATCCTTTTTTCAAATCTGTATGGATGACAGAAGAAGCTTGATAAGCGGTCCAATGATTAGGAATAGACCAAGCACGTATTTCTTCTTTTCCTACTGTAAAAAAACTTTGTAAATTTAATAATTTATAAGCATCTAAGATGAGCTTATTAATTCCTGATTGATAAAAAATACTTTTTTTTTCTTTTTGATTATTAGATTCGTTTTTTAACGATAAAACTACCATAGGGGATTTTTCTTTTTCCACCATTTTTTTTATATTTTTTAGATAGAGAGGATTATTGGAATCTTTTTCATCTATATTGCATACATAAAGAACAGGCTTAATGGTTAATAAATGTAAATCTTTTATGTCATTTTTTTCATTTTCTTTTAGTGGATATCTTCTTATATTTTTTCCTTTTTTTAGATGATCAATTATTTTTTTTAGTGTTTTTATAAAACATTTATGATTATTTTTTGATTTTTTATCAATTTTATTTAATTTATTTTCTAGGGTCTCTAGATCTTTCAACTGTAATTCTATATCAATAATTTCTTTATCCCTAATAGGGTTGATGGATCCTTCTACGTGAAGAACTTTAATATCTCTGAAACAACGTATCATATGAATAATAACATTTGTTTCACGAATATGAGATAGGAATTTATTTCCTAATCCGTCTCCTTTATGTGAACCTTTAATTAATCCAGCAATATCCACTATTTGTATCTTTGATGGAACTATTTTCATAGTGTTAATGAATGTTTTTAATTCATACAATCTTTTATCTGGAACGTTTGTGATTCCATAATTAGGTTCTATAGTACAAAAAGGGAAGTTTTCTGATAAAACTTGAGAATTGGAAATAAGGTTAAATAGAGTAGATTTTCCTATATTTGGAAGACCAATAATTCCACATTTCATTGTATATTGATTTTTGTTTTTGCAGACAGAAAAAAAATATTACTAATTTTTTTCAAAAATTAAAAATTTTTATTCTAGGTTTTTTCAGATAGATATGAAAAATGAAAAAAAGGAGATGCCGTTTTGGGAACATATTGATGAGCTCAGAAAACATTTAATTCATAGTGTGTGTGCAATGATAATTGCGACGATTATTTTAATGAATAATAAGAATGTTATATTTGATTATATTCTTTTTGGTCCAGCAAAAACGGATTTTATTACTTATCGCTTATTCCATAAATTAGGAAAAATATTTCACCGGAATCATCATTCCTTTTATTTTTTTTCTCACAATTTGGAAATCCAAAACAGACAAATATTTGGACAATTTAATATGTATGTATGGACCTGTTTTATTGGAGGATTCATCTTATCTTTTCCTTATATATTTTATGAATTTTGGAAATTCATAAAACCAGCCCTTTCGGATGAAGAAAGAAAATATTCTAGAGGGATCATTCTAATGGTGACATTTCTATTTATATTAGGAGTTCTTTTCGGTTATTTCATTTTATGTCCATTTTTAATTCATTTTGGTTATACTTTTAGGATTAGTTCTTTTCCAAGAAATATATTTGATTTATCGGATTATATATCTTTGATCATGCATTCTATACTATCTATGGGAATCACTTTTTTGTTTCCAATTTTTATATACTTTCTCACTAAAATAGAATTAATCTCCTATCCTTTTTTAAAAAAATATAGAAAACATGCTTTTTTGATCTTATTAATTCTAGCTTCAGCAATTACTCCTGGGGATATTTTTAGCACCATAGTGGTTTTGATTCCTTTAATGATTCTTTATCAATTTAGTATCTATATTTCTTTTTATGTTTCTAAAAAGAAATAAAAAACCTCTTCAAGAGGTTTTTTATTATGATCTTCGTATAGTTATTTCTACAAGTCTTCCTTTATTTCTTTTAACAGATTTTTCTAGTTTTCTTATTTCCATCCTAGAAGGATCTATTCCTTTATAAACTAAAGCTTCAAATACAGAATTTGCTCTTTTTATGGATAAAATTTTATTGTAAGAATGTTTTCCATAAGAATCTGTATATCCATTTATATAAAATTTTGAATTAGGAAGTTTTTTTATCATAATTTCATATATTTCATCAATAATTGCTAATGAATTAGGAGATAAGGAAAATTTTCCTAAATCAAATAAAATAGGAGGAAAAAAAACACCATTAGGACATCCTTTGTTTTCTTTTTTTCCATATTTTTTTGGACATACATCTTCATGGTCTGGAATATTATCGGAATCTGTATCAGGACATCCTTTAAATTTTTTTAACCCAAATTTGTTAGGACATAAATCCTCTCTATCTAAAATTCCATCGTTGTCTAAGTCTTCTTTTTTGCAGCAAATTTTATTCTCCGAATTTTCTTCAATATTTTTTTCCTCTTTTTTTTCTATGAGAGAAGGCAAATAAGAATTTTCTTTTTCTTTGATTTCAACTATTTTTTTAGATTCATTTTTATCCGGATAAGGATTATATTCTCCTCCAAAACGATAGACAACCCCTATGGAATGTTCCCAAAAATTCAAATAATCTTTGGACTTAGAAGAAAATATTACTTGATTGTAATTGCTTTGAACGTTTACCCCAAAATTAGATACGATCCAAAAATTCATTCCCAATCCACCATCTAATAGAAAAAAATTTTTCTTATCCAGTTGATAAATTTTTAATCCTGATTTCCTTAATTTTCTATTTTGATAGTCAAAATAATGATAACCTGCTCCTAATTTTAAATAGGGATCCAGCCAGTTATGAGGAAAAAAATAGAATTTTATTCCAGGGCTAAATTTTACAAAAAAATTATCTATGATTTTCCATCTATTATTGTCTACCATCCCCAACGAAGCGTTAACCCCCCCCCCTATGTTTTTAGTTATATTATATCCAAATTCTATATTAGAAAACAGAGGATTTATACTATTATTTTTTTTCTGAAAAAAATCTTTGAAAGGAGAATTTATGGGATAATAGTTAATATCATTCGCTCCTATACGAATAAACCATTTTTTTTGAGAATGTTGAGAAAATCCAGATGAAAATAAAGCAAATAAAGCAATAATAAAAAAATTGACGTTTTTCATAAAACTATAATTTCTTTGAAACTAAACAAATATATATTATTATGTAATATAATGATATGATTTTAAACAGAATCTTTTATAAGGATCGTTGTAGCTCACGAAGAATATCTCTATTTCGAATGGATTCACGTTTATCATATATTTTTTTTCCTTTTGCCAAAAAATTTGTACTTTTATATATCCTTTATCACTAAAAAATAATTTAGTAGGAATCAGGGTAAGTCCCGGTTCTTTCAGTTTTTTTTCTATTCTGATTAATTCTTTTTTTGTTAATAATAATTTTCTATCTCTTTTACTTTGGTGATTCCAATTGGTTCCAAATTTATATTCAGCTATATACATGTTAATGGAATATAATTCTCCATTTTTTATTTGACAAAAACTATCCGTAATATTGGCTTGATTTAGTCTTATAGATTTTACTTCTGTTCCAAATAGTTGAATCCCAGCTATATATTCTTCTATATATTTATACTGAAATCTAGCTTTTCTGTTTATGATACTCATAATTAATTATTACTTTTGTGCAAAAAAAATTCTATAAAATTTAAGAAAAAAAACAAACAGTTTATGAATGTACGCAGACGTTATTTAAAGGACTTATGTTTTCAAGTGAGAAGAGACATCTTACGCATGGTAAATAACGCAAATTCTGGACATCCTGGTGGATCTTTAGGATGTACAGAATACTTTGTTGCTTTGTATCAAGAAATCATGCATTATAATCCTAAAAAGTTTACGATGGAAGGCTTAAATGAAGATCTTTTTTTTCTATCCAATGGACATATATCCCCCGTTTATTACAGTATATTAGCTCGTTCTGGTTTTTTTCCCATAAACGAATTATCTTCTTTTAGAAAATTAAATTCTCGTTTACAAGGTCATCCTTCTACACATGGAGAACTTCCAGGGATACGAATTTCTTCAGGATCTTTAGGTCAAGGGATGTCAGTAGCCATTGGATCCGCTCTATCCAAAAAACTTAGTAAAGACGATGATTGTTATATTTACAGCTTACATGGGGATGGAGAATTGAACGAAGGACAGATATGGGAAGCAGTTTTATATGCGGGTTCTAAACATATCGATAATTATATAGCTACTGTAGATTATAATGGTCAACAAATAGATGGAACTACTGATGAAGTTTTATCCCTTGGAAATTTGAAAGAAAAATTTCAATCTTTTGATTGGAAAGTTTTAGAAGAATTGGAAGGAAACAATCTTGATAAAGTGATTAATATTTTAAAAAAAGCAAAAAATGAGACGAGAAAAGGAAAACCAGTTTTAATTATCCTGTACACTCAAATGGGATATGGGGTAGATTTTATGGAAGGAAGTAATGCATGGCATGGAAAATCTCCTAATGAAAAAGAATTAGAAAAAGCACTATCTCAACTTCCTGAAACTTTAGGAGATTTTTCAATAATATAAAAGAATGCAAAGAAATTATGAAAATATATGAAAATAAAGGATTGAAAGAAACTAGAGCTGGATTTGGAGACGCTTTAACATTATTAGGAAGAAAAAATACTAAAGTAGTGGCCTTATGTGCTGATCTTACTAGTTCTCTATTTATGGATCAATTTTCTAAAGAATTTCCAGAACGATTTTTCCAAATAGGAATTGCTGAAGCTAATATGATCAACATTGCTGCTGGACTTAGCATTGGAAATTATATTCCTTTTGCTGGAACTTTCGCTAATTTTGCGACATCCCGTGTCTATGATCAGATACGTCAATCTATTGCTTATTCCTATAAAAATGTAAAAATATGCGCTTCTCACTCTGGTTTAACTTTGGGAGAAGATGGAGCGACACATCAAAGTCTGGAAGATATTGGACTGATGAAAATGTTGCCTGGAATGACTGTAATTAATACTTGTGATTATAATCAAACTTATGCAGCTACTTTAGCTATAGCCAATTATTTAGGACCGGTATATCTCCGTTTTGGTAGACCTTCTGTGCCAAATTTCACAAGTGAAAGTCAAATATTTCAAATAGGAAAAGCAATTCTTTTAACGGAAGGAAAAGATGTTACTATTGTTAGTACAGGTCATCTAGTATGGGAATCCTTGGAAGCGGCTAGAATTTTACATGAAAAAAAACGAATTTCTTGTGAAGTAATTAATGTTCACACTATAAAACCATTAGATGAAAAAACCATTTTAAATTCTGTAGATAAAACAAAATGTATTGTGACTGCAGAAGAACATAATTATTGGGGAGGGTTAGGAGAGAGTATTGCTAGAATTCTGACTACTAAAAGGTTTTCTATCCATCAAAGTATAGTTGCCGTGAATGACACTTTTGGAGAGAGTGGAAAACCCATAGAGTTATTAAAGAAATATAAAATCGATCGTGATTCTATTATAGATCATGTTAAAATTTTACTAGAAAAAAAAAAGTAATCAAGAAAAGAAATAATTTGGAAATAAAAAATCTGCAAAAATTAGTTCATAATTGGATAAAGAATCATGGAATACGTTATTTTAACGTATTAACTAACACTATTCTTTTATCTGAAGAGGTTGGCGAAGTTTCTAGAATTATTGCTAGAAATTATGGAGAACAATCCTACAAGAAATATTCAAAAAAAGAGGATCTTGGAGAAGAATTAGCAGATGTATTGTTTGTTTTACTTTGTCTAGCTAATCAAACTGGAATTGATTTGGAAAAATCTTTTAACAAAAAATTAAAAAAAAAGAAAATAAGAGATCATGAAAGACACCATAATAATGAAAAACTAAAATAATATGTCTTCTTACATTAATATTCATAAAAAACAGAACTCTCTATATGGTTCTGTATCAATAACGGGATCTAAAAGTATATCTAATCGTCTTTTAATTTTAAGAGCCATTTATACGGATGAGATTCAGATTGAAAATCTTTCTAATTGTGAAGATACTCAAGTTTTAAAAAAAAGTTTAAACAGCACTTCTAACATTCTTGATATCCATCATGCTGGAACTGCCATGCGTTTTTTAACTTCATACTTATCTGTACAGGAAGGAAAAGAAGTTATATTGACCGGATCCAATAGAATGAAAGAAAGGCCTATTTCCGGACTTGTAGAAGCTTTGAAAAAATTAGGATCGGAAATTATCTATTTGGAAAAAGTAGGGTATCCACCAATAAAAATTTTTGGGAAGAAAATTTTTGGAGGAGAAATAGATATTAATGCAAAAATTAGCAGCCAGTATATTAGTTCTTTGATGTTAATAGCTAGTACATTTCAAATGGGTCTTAAAATATATTTAAAAGAAAATATCACATCTATTCCATATATAAAAATGACCTTTGATTTGTTAATTTTAGCAGGAATAAAAGCTTTTTGGAGAGATAAAATTATTCATATTTATCCAGGAAAAGAAAAAGGACAAAAACATTTTTCTATAGAATCCGACTGGAGTTCTGCTTCTTATTATTACTCCATGGTTACCATCGCAAAAAAAAGTCATATTACTTTAAGCTCCTATAAAAATGAAAGTTTACAAGGAGATAGAGAAGTATCATCCATATATGAAAAATATTTTGGAATATCTACAATTTTTGACAAAAGTATAATTACACTGAATAAAAGGTTTAATTTTATTCCACCAAGGATCATCAATTTGGATTTGAATAAAACTCCAGATCTAGCGCAAACTATTGTGGTAACTTGTGCCGCCATTGGTATAAGATGCCGCTTAAAAGGTTTAGAAACCTTAAAAATTAAAGAAACGGATCGGTTACGAGCATTAAAAAATGAATTATTCAAATTTGGGATAAAAATAAAAATTACCAATTCCTGTTTAGAAATAACAGATTTTTTTCAAAAAGAAATCAATTCAAAGATCAATATAAAAACTTATCAAGACCACAGAATGGCTATGTCTTTTTCTCCGTTTGGATTATTGTATCCTATACAAATAGAAGACAAAAATGTAGTAGAAAAATCATATCCTGATTTTTGGAAAGATTTAAAGTATTTAGGTTTTTCAATTGATTATTATGAGGAATAAAGAATTCTTCTTGCTGTAATAAATCTATTATTCCAATATTTTTGATAAAATGGGGAGATAGTCACTCCATTTGATGTAGAAGCATGAATAAAGAATATGTTATGAGTATCTACATGTATCACCATTCCCACATGATTAATTTTTCTTTTAGAAGCGCCTGTAGCAAAAAATAATAGATCTCCTTTTTCTATGGATTTTTTTGGAACGAAGTAACCTTTTTTAGCTTGATTAGAAGTTATACGTGGTAATGAAATCTTATGAGAAGCGAAAATCTTTTTTATGAAAGCAGAACAATCTATTCCATTTTTAGTATTTCCCCCATATTTGTACGGAGTATACATATAATCTTTAGCTTTTTCAATAATAGAATTATGAAAAGAATTTTTCTTATTGTATGAGTGATTTCTCTTCTTTCTGAAGAAAATTCTTTCATATTTTTTTTTGTATTCCATATCTCCATATAGGAATGGAATAGAAAAAAAATGAGAATAAAATATAATAAATAAAATAATTTTAGAATTTATGATCAGGATAATTTTTTATTTTTTTTCCTTTTTCAAAAGAAATTCTAATAAATTAAGAGATGATCAAATGTAAGTTAAGTAAAATACTTGTATTAAATATAAAAAAAATTTAATTTGTATTCGTATAAGTATTTTTTTTCAGGCCCATTCGTCTATTGGTTAGGACGTCAGGTTTTCATCCTGGAAAGAGGGGTTCGATTCCCCTATGGGCTATAGTAATACGAGATTATTTTATGGCAAATCATTTATCGGCTTTAAAAAGAATTAGACAAAATCATACTAGGCGTTTTCGTAATAAATATGTATATAAGAGTACAAGGACAGCTATAAAGAAATTAATGAAAGAAAAAAAAAGGAAACAATATTCCAAGGTAATTTCTATGATAGATAAATTAGCTAAAAAAAACATTATACATATGAATAAAGCAGCAAGATTAAAAAATAAATTAAAAACATTTAGGGATTAGATGAATATGTATGATTTTGTCTAATAATTAAGATAGAATGTTTTTTTTGTTTATTTTATCTTTATTCGTTTTCCATTTCATTTATTGATTTGATTTTTTTCACTTTAAAATCCTAAAAAATGGGAATAAGTCCATGTTCTCCGATAGGAATATTTGATTCTGGAATCGGAGGACTCCTTATAGCCAAAGAAATTAAAAATTATATGCCTAATGAATGTATAATTTATTTTGGAGATACTAAAAACATGCCTTACGGAAATAAATCTAAAGAATTTATTAGAAATCATTCTATGAAAATAGCATCTTTTCTTTATGAAAAAAAATGCAAAGCTATAGTAATAGCTTGTAATTCTATAGTATCTAATGCTTTAGATGTTATACAAAAAAAATTTTTGAAAAAAATATTAATAT
The DNA here is from genome assembly GCF_000334405.1 of Blattabacterium sp. (Blatta orientalis) str. Tarazona. Taxonomy (NCBI): domain Bacteria; kingdom Pseudomonadati; phylum Bacteroidota; class Flavobacteriia; order Flavobacteriales; family Blattabacteriaceae; genus Blattabacterium; species Blattabacterium sp. (Blatta orientalis). The sequence continues at coordinate 406,927 of NC_020195.1, forward strand.
TCAATGTTATAGAACCTATAGTAAAAAATAAAGTGTTAATTTCTTCTAAAAGGATAGGGATTATGGCTACCCCTGCTACAATTCGTTCTAACTTTTATCAAAAAAACATTAAAAAATATTGCCCAAATTTAGATATTGTTCAAATATCTATGCCATTATTAGCTACAATCATTGAAAATGGATTTGAAAAAAAAAAGATAAATTATCTTATAAAAAACTATTTAAATCATTTTAAATCAATAGAAATAGATACGTTATTATTGGCTTGCACACATTATTTATTTCTGAAAAAGGAAATAGATAATTTTTTCCGTGAAAAAGTTCGTATAATTGACATTCAAAAAATTGTAGTTCAGGAAATCAAAAAAAAATTATATGAAAATAATTTATTATGCCTTCATTCAACATGGAATAATAATCCAATTTTTTATACATCTAGTTCTATTTCTCCGTTTTTTAACGAACAAATTAAAATTCTTTTTGGAAAAGAAACACTTGTGAAGAGACATCTTTTTAATTTTTTCTAATTTGTGCATCTATTACGGATAAAGTGGCTAGATTCACTATTTCTTCTATGTTTGATTGCATTTGCATAACGTGTGCTGGTTTTCGCATTCCTAGCATCACAGGACCAATGGTTTGAATATCCCCTAATCCTCTAATAAATTTATAAGTTAGATTTCCTGATTCTAGATTTGGAAAAATAAAAATATTTGCTCTTTTTTTAACAAGTTTTGAAAAAGGAAATTTACTGGCTAATAAAAATTCGTTCAAAGCGAAATCAGGTTGTAACTCCCCATCTACTATTAGATATGGATATTTTTTATGTAAAAAAGCAACAGTTTGGGATACTTTAGAAGAAGTTTTAGAATTTGATGAAAAATTTTGAAAGGATAACATGGCTATATGGGGCTCTATATCAAAACCTTTAACAACATGAGCCGCCATTAGAGCAATTCTAGCTAGTTCTTCACTAGTTGGATTTGGAATGACAGCAGTATCTGCTAAAAATAAAGGACCACGTTTCGTTAACAAAATCATCATTCCTGCTGTTTTATGAACCGAATCAGCTCTACCAATAACTTCTAACATAGGTCGTAAACTTAATGAAAAACTCCTGGAATATCCTGTAATCACTGCATCGGCTTCTCCTTGATCAACCATCATGGCTCCAAAATGGTCATTGGTTCGCATGCGAATTTTTGCATCGTATAGAGTTAATCCTTTTCTATTTCTTCTTTTCCAAAGAATGTTCGCGTAGAATTCTAATTTCTCTCTATTTTCTTCCTTTTCAGGATCTATAATAATTAATTCTACATCCAAATTATTTTCATGTATTAAACGTTTTATACGATCTTCATTTCCTAAAACAATGGGAATAGAAACTATCCCTTCTTCACTTAAAATCTGAACGGATTTCAGAACGTCATATTCTTCTCCATTGCAAAAAACTACCTTTTTCGGATTTGTACGTGCTCTATTTTGAATCATTCTAAGCATTTTACTTTCGTATCCCATTCTGTCGAGCAATTTTTCTTTATAGATTTTCCAATCTAAAATAGGATTCCTCGCAACTCCAGAATCCATAGCTGCTTTAGCTACAGCTGGCGCTACACGAGTAATCAGACGATTGTCAAAAGGTTTAGGAATAATATATTCTTTTCCAAAAAAAATATTTTTTTTATTATAAACAATATTTACTTGTTCTGGAACAGGTTCCTTTGCCAAGGAAGCAATAGCATGAACAGCTGCTAACTTCATTTCATCATTGATCATACAAGCTTGTACATCCAAAGCTCCTCTAAAAATATAAGGAAATCCTAGTACATTATTCACCTGATTTGGATAATCACTTCTTCCAGTAGCTACAATAACGTCTGGACGGATTTTTACGGCTAAGTTATAATCAATTTCAGGATCAGGATTTGCCATAGCAAACACAATCGGATCTTTAGCCATACTTTTTAACATTTTTGGAGTTAATATTCCCCCTATGGATAAACCTATAAAAACATCAGCGTTTTTAATAGCTTCTTCTAAATTTTGAATCCAAGAAGTGTTTACAGCAAATTCTTTTTTTTCTTGATTCAAGTCTGTTCGTGAAACATGTAACAATCCCTTGCTATCAAACATAAGAATATTTTCAGGTCCTACTCCAAGTTGTTTATAAGTCCTTGTACAAGAAATAGCTGCAGCCCCTGCTCCACTAACCACCATTTTTATGTCTTGAATATTTTTTCCAACATAAGTGATCGCATTAAGTAATGCAGCTCCTGAAATAATAGCCGTTCCATGTTGATCGTCATGCATAACTGGAATATTTAGTTCAGATTTTAACCTTCTTTCAATTTCAAATGCTTCTGGAGCTTTTATATCTTCTAAATTGATTCCTCCAAAAGTTGGAGCTATAGCTTTTACCACATCTATGAATTTTTCTGGATCAGATTCATCAATTTCTATGTCAAATACATCAATTCCAGAAAATATTTTAAATAAAAGTGATTTTCCTTCCATAACAGGTTTAGAAGCTAAAGCTCCTATATTTCCAAGACCGAGAACAGCGCTTCCATTAGTAATAACAGCTACAAGATTTCCTTTGGAGGTGTATTTATATACTTCTCTAGATGAATGAGCTATTTCTTTACAAGGCTCTGCAACTCCTGGTGAATACGCTAGGGATAAATCTCTTTGACTGCTATATTTTTTTGTGGGAGAAATCTGAATTTTTCCAGAAGGAAATTGACTATGATAGTTTAAAGATTCTTCACGAAGACTATTTATGTTTTTTCTCATTATGCTAAATATTAATAATTCTGAAAACAGATAAAAAAAGGTAGTACAAGTAAGTAAACATTATGATAACCAAAATAAATCTTTCTCAAAAAAGAATCTTTTTTCACAAGATTTCCATCTAATTATAAGTTTGTAATGTCCTTTTTTCAAAAGGTTTTTTGGAATAAATAATATCTTACTTGAAGATTTCAACATCTTAAAAGACCTGGTCACATCTAAATCTTTAGACGAAGATCGGAATAAAGTAAAAAAACCATGAATATTATCTAAAATTGGTGGAAATATAATTTTAATTCCAGAAGATAAGATGAAAATCTTAATTTTCTTAGGAAGTTTTAATACATTTTTCTTTTCATTTATAATTTCTTGATATTTCATTTCTTCTTCATAATACTTATCTGATACAAGTTGACTTCCTACATGAGGAAAAAAAAACGCAATATAAGTGATGAAAATTATAAAAGTAACCAAAGATAATACAATTCCTGTTTCCCAACTGAATTTTATTTTCATAATCCAAACTTATAACGTTTTAAAAAAATACAAAAAACTAAAAATTAGGAATATTTAAAGTGAAAACCAATATTTCATTTGTCCCAATCTAGAATTTTTTTTCCTTGAGGAGCTTTATTTTTTATAGGCTTTTTTAGTTTTTTATTTATGAAATAAACATAACTAGATATTTTCTGGATATCATTTCCTTTAATTTCACCTGATTGACCAAAAGCACGCATAGTAGGATTATTCTTGCTTCCATACCATATAATAGAAAATATATTCTTAAATAAATTTTTTTCCATTATGTTTATCCAGTAATTATCTGTTAAATTAGGACCTATGTTACCACTTCCATCCGATTGATGACAAGTAGCGCAATTTTCTTCAAAAAGGGTTTTCCCGCTATCAATAAATTTTTGATCAAAAAAAGCATTTTCTACAGTTACTTGTGGCGTATTTTTTTCAAAAATTTCTATTTCTTTCAGTTGATTCTGATAAGCTACTTCATATTCTTTATAAGGATTAGAAAAATCCGTGAATAAACAGGAAAAAAAATAAATTGTAGAAAAAACGATCGTAAGATAAAAAAGATGAACCCACCACATTGGCAATTTATTGTCTAATTCAAAAATTCCATCAAATCCATGATCTATTTTTTTTACCTCTTGACTCTTTTTTTTAGGATCATGAAATATAAATTTATAGAGTCTATAAAAATAATTTCCTTCATTTTCTTCAAAAATTTTTCGTCTTTCTTCTTCTGTAAGAAATTTTAGTTTTCTACGATAGATTAAATTATCAATAGAATCTAAAATCAACAATAATATCGTTATAACAACAAAAAAGGATATAGTAACTGGATGAACTATGTAAGTTCGATTATTAAAACCTAAAAAAACATAGAACATAAACATTATAACGGATAAAACAGAAGGAATCATAATAAAAAAAGGAATTTTTGATCTCATATAGACTCCTGTTTCTTATCTTTATTTTCTAAAGGAAGTAGACTTATTTTTTGATAATATTTCTTAGATTTTGAAAAAATAAAAAATAAAATGAAAAAAAAAGCAAATAAGAATAAAATTAACATAATGGATTGAAATATTCCAATAGATTTTTCTGTTGAAAAATATTTTTTTAAAAAGTTTGTCATTAATTTTTCAAGATTTAATATCTGTCCCTAAACGTTGTAAATAAGCAATAAGTGCTATTATCTCTCTTTTTTCCAAAGGAATAAATTTATCTTTTTCTTTTTCTTTCTGTCTTTCTATTTCTTTTTTTAAACTTGGGTATTCCTTATAAATATCAGATACAATTTTATGAGCTTGAATATCCATATCTTTATGCATGTTTTTTATGTATTCCAAAGTATATGGAACCCCTAACTTAACCATAGCTTTTATTTTTTTTTCTGTATTTGATCGGTCTAATTTGTTATAAATTAGCCAAGGGTATCTAGGCATAATAGACCCTGGAGATGTAGAACGAGGATTGTCCATATGGTTGAAATGCCAAGAATTAGGATTTTTTCCTCCCTCTCTAGCTAGATCAGGTCCAGTACGTTTAGAGCCCCATAGAAATGGATGATCGTATACAAATTCTCCAGCTTTTGAATATTCTCCATAACGAACGACTTCATCTCGAAAAGGACGAACTTGTGCACTATGACAAGCATTACAACCTTCTCTTACAAATAAATCTCTACCTTCTAATTCAAGAGCTTTATAAGGCTTAACACTAGAAATAGTAGGAACGTTGGATTTTATCACTAAAGTAGGAATTATTTCTATAAATCCTCCAATAGCAACTGCGATGAAGGAAAGAATAGTAAATTGTATGGGTTTTTGTTCTAACCAACTATGAAATTTTTCTTTTTTTTCTATTTTTTTATCGGAAAAAAGTACCCCTTGAAAAGCCTCATCATTAACAAAATATCCTTTTTTTATCGTCTTATATAGATTATAAATCATCATAATAAAACCTATAAAATAGATCATCCCGCCAATAAATCTTATTTTATAAAAAGGAATAATTGATATAACTGTATCCAAAAAGTTTTTATATGCTAAAGTTCCATCAGGATTAAATTTTTTCCACATTTCAGCTTGTAAAACGGATCCAAAATACAGGGGAAAAATATATAATATGATTCCCAACATTCCTAACCAAAAATGAATATTGGCTAATGATATAGAATATAGTTTTGTATTCCACAATTTTTGTGTCAACCAATAAATTATTCCAAAAGCCATGAATCCATTCCAACCTAAAGTTCCTAAATGAACATGAGCAATGATCCAGTCTGTAAAATGTCCAATGGAATTTAAGGTCTTAGTAGCTAACATGGGCCCTTCAAAAGTAGCCATCCCATAACAAATAATGCCTACTAAAAAAAATTTTAAAACAGGATCTCTTTTCACTTTTTTCCAATCTCCTCTTAAAGTAAGTAATCCATTTAACATCCCACCCCAAGAAGGAGCAATGAGCATAATAGAAAAAATAGTCCCCAACATTTGAGCCCAATTAGGAAGAGATGTATACATGAGATGATGTGGCCCAGCCCATATATAGATAAATATTAAGGACCAAAAATGAATAATAGAAAGTTTGTAGGAAAAAATAGGTTGATTAGAAGCTTTTGGAACAAAATAATACATTAATCCAAGTATAGGGGTAGTTAAAATAAATGCTACAGCATTATGTCCATACCACCATTGCATTAAAGCATCCTGAACTCCTGCATATATAGAATAACTTTTGAAAGAAAGAAGATCAATAGGTAATTCAAGATTATTAAATAGGTGCAACATAGCTACAGCAACCCAGGTCCCCAAAAAAAACCAAATGCTTACATATAGATGCTGGATTTTTCTTTTTAAAATACTTCCTATCATATTTATTCCATAAATAATCCAAATACAAAAAATCCATATATCTATAGGCCATTCATGTTCAGCGTATTCTTTACTAGTATTTATTCCAAACAAGAAAGTAATCCAAGTGAAAAAAATGAAGAGTTGCCATCCCCAAAAATGAATCCAACTAAGAAGATCACTGAAAATTCTTGTTTTCAGTAGACGTTGTAAAGAATAATAAGAACCTGTAAAAATCACATTTCCTACAAAAGCAAATACAGCCGTATTAGTATGTAACATTCTCCAACGACCAAACCCTATGACTCCTTGAGAATTTTTTAATTTGCTTCCCAATAAAAATTCTGGAAGTTCCGGATAAAATAAAAGAAGTGCAATGAACAAACCTGCAAAAAATCCAACAATAGCCCAAAATACTGTAGCATATAGGAAAGCTTTTACAATACGATTGTTGTAATAGTTCGTTTCTATTTTCATAATCATAATAATATAGAATTATTATTTTTTTTCTTTATAAGTATCATCTATTAAAATTCTAATTCTAGGAGATTCATAATCATCAAACTGACCAGAATAAAGACTTATTAAAAAAATTATAAGAAAAATTCCTCCTAAAAAAAGACTAGACAATATCATAATAATTAATATATCCATATAACACAAATAAAAAAGTTTTATTTTATATCAGCTAAGATAGAAATCTACGCGAAACCATCCAAGTAGATAAGATGGAAAAGATAATAACTGATAAAGAACTTAAAGGCATTAAAATAGCAGCGATGAAAGGTTTTAAATGACCGGTAACCGCAAAGATGATTCCTATGCTATTGTAAAACAAACTAATCATAAAGTTAACAATTACTAATCTAGTAGCTATTTTTGATATTTTTAAAAACAAAAAAATTTTATCCAAATAATTGGATTGAATAAAAGCATCACAACTAGGAAAAAAATTGCTTGGATTTTCTGAAATAGCAACGCCCACTTCACTTTGATTTAATGCAGCATAATCATTGATTCCGTCTCCAATCATCATTACCTGTTTTCCATTTCTTTGGATTTTTTTTACATAATTAAATTTTTCTTCTGGACTTTGATTAAAAAGAATTTTACTGGATTTTTGCAAAATAGATTCTAAATATTTTTTTTCTAATTCATTATTATCTCCGGATAAAATAACAATTTCATATTTTTTCAGATTTTTGAAAATCTTTTTTATTCCCTTACGATAAAAGTTTCTAAATAAAAAATAACCGAAAAATTTTTCGTTTATAGAAACAACCACTGTTGTCTCTTTACAATTGTTTATTGTGATCCCTAAATATTTTTGGGATCCAATTTTTACTGAAACATTTTGAATGACCCCTTGCATTCCCTGACCTATAATTTCCTGAAAATTATTTACAGAGTAATATTCTTTTATAGATAACTCTGTAAAAATTTTTTTACTTAAAGGATGATTTGAATTTCTTAATAAAGAGGCTATAATTTTTTTTTCTTTATGTCTAAGCTTTTTTCCGATAAAAAAAACTTTTTCTTTATTAGGATCCGTAATAGTTCCTGTTTTGTCAAAAATTAAAGTACTTATTGTAGAAATTCTTTCCATGGTAAAAATATCTTTTACATAAAATCCCTTTTTAGAAAAAAATCGGATAATGTTTCCAAAAATCAATGGACTTGAAAGAACTAAAGCACAAGGACAAGTGATAATCAATACGGAAAAAGTAGTTTGAAAAACTTTTGATACATTAATAAAAGACCAATATATTCCTGTTATGATAGAAATAATTAAAATAATAGGAGTGAAATATTGGCTAAATCTATTAGATATGGAATTTAGATGAAGTAATTTTTTATGATGGAATTTTTTTTTGTTCCATAATAAACTCAAATAACTTTGATCTATATTTTTAATTATTTTTAAATAAATAATCTCTCCTTTTTGTTTAGATCCAGCATAAATGCGTTCTCCAATTTTTTTATTAATTAAATGAGATTCTCCTGTGATAAAACTATTATCTAATGAAGCTATTCCTTTTATTAGAATAGAATCTGCAGGAATAATTTCTTCGTTTCGGATTGCAATGACATCCCCTTTTTTTAAAGAGGATAGTAAAATTTTTTCTTCTTTATTATTGCAAATTCTTGATACGTAAATAGGATAAAAAGATTTGTAATTTTTGTCAAAAGATAGAATTTTTCTATGAGTATGAATTTGAAACATTCTACTAAGAAGTAAAAAAAAAGAAAAACCAGCAAGACTATCAAAATATCCAGATCCTAGATCTAAAAAAACTTCATAACAACTCCATAAAAAAAGAACTACTATTCCTATAGTAATAGGGATATCCATATTAAAGATGTGTTTTTTTAATCCTAAAAGAGCATATTTTACATGATCCATAAGAGAAAATAAAACTACCGGAAAAGAAAGAATTCCCATTAAATAACGGAAAAAATTACGGTTTTCTAAAAACCATATATCTTCATAAGCTCCTACATATTCTGGAAGAGCTAAAAGCATAATGTTTCCAAAACAAAAAAAAGAAACAGCTAATTTCCCTATCAATTTTCTGTCAAATATTTTTTTCTGGTTATCTTCGATAGATTCAGAATTGATAGATGGTTTATAACCAATTTTTTCAAGGAAAACAGCTAATTCGCTTAATTTCAGTCTTTTATTTTTGAATATTATTCCAACTTTTTTATTAGAAAAATCTACAGTAGATTCAAGAATATATTTATGATGATTAGATAGATTTTCCAAAACAGAAATACACGAACTACAATAAATGGAAGGGATGAAAAAACGAACAGAAGTAATATTTTTATCTTTAAAGTCAATTATTTTTTCTTCTATTTTTTCATCATCAAGAAAATAAAAATTTTCCGTTTTTTTCATTAAGAAATTATTTATTCTCCTATATATTTTTTGTATTCTTCGAAAGACATTAACCGATCATATTCTTTCTTATCCAAAATTTTTATTTGAAGAATCCAGCCTTCTTCATAAGGATTTTTATTTATATGCTCTGGTTTTGAGAATAAAACTTTATTAATTTCTAGTATTTTTCCGGAAACAGGCATAAATAAATCTGACACTGTTTTAACAGCTTCTATGGTTCCAAAAACCTTTCCTTCTTGAATTTCCGTTCCTACAACAGTCTCATCTATATCTAGGTAGATAATATCTCCTAATTCCTTTTGGGCAAAATGAGTAATTCCAATATAGGTTTTTTCTTTATTAACCTCTAAGCCTATCCATTCATGATTTTTGCTATACTTTAAATTATTAGGATTCATTTTTAATGATTTTATTTTTCTGACATAAAAAACCGAAAAATTTTATAGAAAAAAGAATCAAAAATAGTGGATCGTGAACTCCTTATTTTTATTAAATATTTATCTAATATTTTTTCTATTCCTTGATCTGGTTCTTGATCTAAAATCCATAAAAAATACTTTTCTATTTGATAAATTAATCGATTATCATAATTTGATGAAGTAGCATAACCCGCCTTTTTAAGGCCTATAGCCCAACTTCGATAATCTTTTTTTTAAGAAAAAAAGTTACAGAATAACGTTGTTTTTCAAAAATTTGGAATGATCATTAAAAGATTCTCGGACAGAATTATATTTACGAAAACATTCCTTTGGGAGATCATCATCGTGATAATAAACATCTCCCCGCCAAGTTTTTCCACATTTTATTCCAAAATGATTATTGGTTGCTTTAGCTAAAGAACTATTTCCAACAGATGACTCTAAAATTCCCTGTCCTAATTTAATGCTAGCTGGTATTCCAGACATCTCCATTTCCTCAACAGCAAATAAAGCATATTTTTTAACATATTTAATAACATTTTGTATTTCTATTTCCTCTTTTTTCTCTCCTTTTGAATATAACAATATAAAAGTCATGGAAAAGAAGAAGAAAAAATAAAAAAATTCTTTCATCAGGGATAAAATTACGAATTTTTTTTCTATGAATAGCCTCAAGTAAAAAGGTTCCATAACAGACCTATTTTAATAAATAAATTTGGTTGTTTAGTTTTTTGATTCTCTTCAGGAAAGCCTATATTTTGTATGCTAGCATAAAAGTTAGTTCTAAATAACTTGAAATTCAAGAAATAATCTATAAAAGGACTTCCTCCTATTCTTTCTGGTAAACATTCGTTCTCTAAATAAAAATAAAATAGATCAAATGGGTAGGAAGAGTTTTGATAGAAAAATTTACTAAAATAATGAATAGAAAATCCAGTTTGGATTAATAAGGTTTTATGAAAATAATAATCTTTGTAAGATATGGTATTTCTTGAAAGAAAATTTGGAATGGAAAAAATTAACTGATCCGAGTTCTGCTTTTGATATAAAATCATATGATTGAATTGAAGCTTCCATAGGTCATGAATAACTCCTATTTTCAAAATGCAGGAAGATATATACTTCCAATATAAAAGATTGTTATTCTCCTTTTGATAAGGACGGTTTATTTGAGATATTTTCAAAGAACAATCCATATTTTTATAAAATATAGAGAAGTCTATTGATTTTGTGTTTAATACGATATTATTTTGTTTCCTATTATAACAGTTATTATCTCTTTGAAAAAGGGATAAATTGATAAAATAAGGAAAGATATTCTTGTTTATGTTTAAATTTGTTACAAGATAAAATTCTGGAAAAAAAATTGTATCCAATTGAATGTTTGCTTGTAAATAGTTTCTGAATTTATCCACATTTTCTATCATCCATTTTCCATTGGAATGAAATTTAAACATTTTGTTAACCAAATAATTAATCTTCGCTTCCATTGTAAATCTATTTATATTTAGATCCTCTTTTTTATTAAGATTCATAAAAACTTTATAGAATAAATGATTTGAAAATAATTGAGAACGGATCTTATCATAAGAAACTCCTATTTCTATATTTGATTTTTCCTGATTTAAAATTAAAAAACACTCATTTTTTAAATATGATATATTGATCATATTGTTTGTAAATTCTTTTTTCGAAGAAAAATGAGTTTTAAAATATTTTGTGTATTCTATATGGTTTTTCAAAAAAAAGGATTTTCCATTCTCTAATTTTATCCAGGATGAGAAAGGAAAAATTTTTCGAAGAAAAGTTATATCCATTCTTTGATAAAAGAAATTCTTTTTTCTTGAAAAGAATTCACATTATCCGTAGTGTTCCAAAATATTTTTTTGTTTCTTTTTTTCTATAAAAATTTTGATAGAGATAATGTCCCCATAATTTATAATGATAGGGGGGATGACTTTGATCGGTAGTAAATGTGATTAAAAAAAAACTGTTATGCTTTTCTATTTTTGGTTTTTTTGAAAAAAAGATTTCTGTATTCCATAGAATAGTTAGTTTTTTTATTAGGGCTTTGAGTAAAAAAACCCCCCAGGATTTTATAAGGGATTCTCATATAAAAAATCTCTGAAAGCGGAGTCTTTACGTCAAAATATCGAATCTTTTCACGAGAAAAAAAACGTTAGGATTCTTATCAAAAAAAGGAATGAAGATTTCTTTTTCCTGATATTGAAATGAACCAAAATTATCTTGTCTAAAAAAATTATGAGAATAATATTTTTTTATAGAAAGAGATGTTATATCTAAATTTTTTTTTTGAGGATTTTCTTCAGTCCAGTATTTATAATTTTGAGGAGAAGGAAGAACAGAATGATAAATATTCATAGAAAAATTTTTTGGATCCATAGTTTTTATTTCCATGGAGGGAGAGACATAAAATCCTATAAATAAAAAAGTAAAAATGAATATTTTCATATAATTAATAATTGCAATTGGATTACAAATTCTACTACTTATAAATATCCATAGATATGAAAAATTTATTTATCTTTGTAAGAGGTAGATTCTGAAAAAATATAGATAATCTTCAATTTCATTTTCATTAGTCAGTCCTTAACAAGGGAAAGGAAAATATTTCTGAGGCTCGTCTTTGTGGCGGCCTTTTTTTCATCATGTCAAAATGTTATAAATCATGTTCAAATTTAGTTTTAGAACTATTCAGAAAAAAATTTTGGCTGATAGTACTACACCAATAGAATTATATTTAAAACTAAGAGATCGTTTTCCGAAAACTTTATTATTAGAAACTTCCGATTATTCTATTAAAAATAGATATTCTTCCATTCTTTGTATTAATCCAGTTTCTGAATTGATTTTAGATAAAAATGTAGTACGTATATCGTATCCAAATTGTGTTCATAAACATATTTTCATAAATGATAGATTGGATCTTCCAATTTTAATTGATGATTTTTTCCAAAAATTTCAAAGTGAAAACACTTCAATTTCTTATTCTGGTTTTTATGGATATATATCTTACGATAGTATTCAATATTTTGAAAATATTCAGTTTCATGTTCCTATTAAAGAATCTTATAATTTACCACAAATCAGATTTGGATTTTATGGAAATTTAATAATATTTCATCCATTTTATAATGAAATGTATCTAATAGAACATAAATTTCCTAATGTTGAAAATCTATCTATAGATCAATTAATTGAATTAGTTAAAAGAAAAAATTTTTCGGTTTTTTATTTCAAATCTATAGGAAGTCGTTCGTCTAACGTTACAGATCAAGAATATCAAAAAATGGTAGATAGAGGAATAAAAGCTTGTTTACGTGGAGATGTGTTCCAAATTGTCCTATCCCGTCAATTTCAACAAAAATTTAAAGGAGATGAGTTTAATGTGTATCGTTCTTTACGATTTATTAATCCTTCTCCATATTTATTTTATTTTGATTATGGAAACTATAAGTTATTTGGTTGTTCTCCAGAATCTCAATTGATTATTCATAATCAAATTGCCTACATAAATCCGATAGCAGGGACGATAAGAAGATCAGGGGATGAAAATACAGATAAAAAATTATCTGAAGATCTTTCTAAGAATCCTAAAGAAAATGCAGAACATGTCATGTTAGTTGATTTAGCAAGAAATGATTTAAGTAGAAATTCCTCCAATGTAAGAGTAGAATATTTTAAGGAAATACAAGAATTTTCACATGTATTACATATGGTCTCCAAAGTATCTGGAAAATTGGAAAAAAATATATCCATTATAAAAGTATTTGGAGATTCTTTTCCTGCAGGAACACTTTCTGGAGCACCTAAATACAAAGCTATGGAATTGATTGATCAAATAGAAAATCAACATAGAGGAGTATATGGTGGAGCCATTGGATTTTTTGGATTAGATAATAATTATATTAATACAGCTATTGTTATTCGTTCTTTTGTCAGTAAAAACAATATTCTTTTTTTTCAGGCTGGAGCAGGCATAGTTTCCGATTCTAAAGAAGAAAAAGAGTTGGAAGAAGTGAATAATAAACTTATGGCCTTATTTAAGGCTATAGAATTAGCTCAAAATATATGAAGAAGTATGAGAAGTAAAATACTAATATTGGATAATTATGATTCTTTTACATACAATCTTGTTCACGCAGTAAAAAAACTTACAAAAAATCCTGTAAAAGTATCTAGAAACAATGAAATTAAACTTTCGGATATAGAAAAATACAGAAAAATAATTCTTTCTCCAGGGCCTGGTATTCCTGATGAGGCGCATATTTTAAAACCTTTAGTCAAAAAATATGCTTCTACTAAAAGTATTTTTGGAGTTTGTTTAGGTCAGCAAGCTATAGGAGAAGTATTTGGAGCTACTCTTCTAAATACTAAAGAAGTTTATCATGGAATAACTAGTTTAATCAAAATTGTTGATCCACAAGAAATTCTTTTTCAAAAAATTCCTAGAGAGATAAAAGTTGGACGTTATCATTCCTGGATCATCTCTCCCCGAAATTTTCCTAGAGATCTTAAGATTACAGCTATTGGAGATAAAGGAGAAATTATGGCTTTACGTCATAGATTTTATGATGTACGTGGAGTTCAATTTCATCCAGAATCTATTTTAACTCCATATGGAGAAAAAATTATAGATAATTGGTTGAATATGAATTAATTATGTTAAAAATATTGAATCATCTCTTTTTAGAAAAAACTCTTACAAAAGAAGAAGCTAAAAATATTCTTATAGATCTATTAAAAGGAAAAATAAATCCTACTCAAGTCATGGCCATGGCAATAGTGTATAACATGAGAAAACCTTCTTTAGATGAAATATTAGGATTTCAGAAGGCTTTGATGGAATTATGTATTCCAGTGAATCTAACAGATTTTCATGCTATTGACATTGTTGGAACAGGTGGAGATGGAAAAAATACTTTCAATATTTCTACTCTAGCATGTTTTATTGTTGCAGGAGCAGGAGAAAAAGTAATCAAACATGGAAATTTTGGTTTTTCCTCCAGAACTGGATCTTCAAATCTTTTAGAAGAGTTAGGTTACCATTTCACGAATAAAGAAGAAAAATTAAGAAAACAATTAGAAGAAGCGGGATTTTGTTATTTACATGCTCCTATATTTCATCCGACATTAGATATCCTGTCTTCTATAAGGAAAGAACTAGGCATAAGAACTTTTTTTAATCTACTTGGACCATTATTAAATCCTGGAAAACCAAAAAATCAATTATTAGGAGTTCACAATCTAGAATTAGCCAGAATGTATTATTATATATATCAAAATACGGAGAATAATTACGCGATCATTCACAGCTTAGATGGTTATGATGAAATTTCACTTACTGGGGATATAAAATGTTATTCTCCAAATGGAGAAGAATTTTATACTGTAGAAGAATTAGGAAAAAATAAGATTAATCCTGAGGAATTAAAAGGTGGAAAAGATACGGAAGAAAATACACGGATATTTATTAGAGTATTATCTGGAGAAGGAACTGTAGCTCAAAATGAAGTTGTTTTAATCAACGCTACATTTGCCTTGAGTCTTTTAAATAAAGATAGTTGGGAACATAATTATGATAAAGCGAAATATTCTCTGGAAAGCGGAAAAGCTAAAAATATTCTCAAAAAGTTGTTAGATTTATGAATATTCTTGATAAAATTATTTCTGTAAAGCAAAAAGAAGTATCCAAAAATAGGATCCTCTATCCCATACAAAAACTGGAAAAGAGTATTCTATTTAATAGAAAATCTCTTTCTTTAGTTAGGAGTATAGAAAAAAGTTTCGCTGGAATTATTGCAGAATTTAAGCGTAAGTCTCCTTCTAAAGGAATAATCAATGATACAATATCCATGGAAAAAGTGGTCAAAGATTATGAAAAAGCTGGTGCTAGTGGAATATCTATTCTTACAGATTATTCCTTTTTTTCTGGAAAAAATGAAAACTTAACAAAAACACGTTCAATTGTTTCTATTCCTTTATTAAGAAAGGATTTTATTATTGATGAATATCAAATTATAGAATCAAAATCTATAGGATCTGATGTTATTTTATTGATAGCAGAAATTCTCTCTAAGAAAAAAATTAAAGATTTTGCTTCTTTAGCAAAGAGTATCAATTTAGAAGTGATTATAGAAATACACTGTGAAAAAGAAATAGAAAAATTGACAGAAAATTCAGATATCATAGGAATTAACAATCGAAATTTACGAACCTTTCTTGTAGATTTCAAAAATTGTTCAAAATTAGTTTCAAAAATTCCTAAAAATTATATGAAAATGGCAGAAAGTGGAATTACAGATGTTGAAAGTATTCTGCATTTACGAAAAAAAGGATTTCAAGGTTTTTTAATTGGAGAAAATTTCATGAAAGATAAAGATCCTGGAAAGAGTTGTAGAAATATGATTAATGCATTAAAAAGTCACGAAAATAAAAATCACAATGAAATTTAGGCATTTAAAAATAAAGGTATGCGGAATGAAATTTCATATACAAGAAATATCTAATTTATTTCCAGATTTTTTAGGTTTTATTTATTATCCTAGTTCTCCTAGATTTGTAGGATATGATTTCATTCCTCCAAAATTAAAAAAAGGAATATTGAAAACGGGAGTTTTCGTGAATGAATCAAAATACAATGTATTAAAAATTAGTAAAGAAAAAAAATTGGACTTTGTTCAATTACATGGAAAAGAGAGTCCTTTTTATTGTGAAAATCTGTTAAAAAAAGGCTTAAAATTAATAAAAACCTTTAGTATAGAAGAATCTTTTTCCTTCAAAAAGGTTAAAGATTATATATCCTTATGTGATTATTTTTTATTTGATACTAAAACCCTATCCTATGGAGGAAGTGGAAAAAAATTCAGATGGGAAAAATTATATGAATATAATTTTGATGTTCCATTTTTTTTAAGTGGTGGTTTAGGAAAGAATGATTTTGATAAGATTAAAAATTTTTTTCATTCGCATTCTAAAATGTTTGGAATTGATATTAATAGTCAATTTGAAATAGAGCCAGGAAAAAAAAATAAATATAGCAGTAAACAGTTTTATGAAAAAAATAAGAGAATAATGAAATACTTAGCAGATAAAAATGGATATTACGACTCATTTGGAGGAGCTTTTATTCCTGAAATGTTACAAGGACAAATAATTGAATTACAAACTCATTATCAAAAAATTATTAAAAGTTCAGAATTTCAAAAATCATTTAAAAATATATTAAAGAATTACGTAGGAAGACCTACTCCTTTATTTTTTAGTAAAAAATATTCCGATAAATATGGAGGTAAAATTTATCTTAAAAGAGAAGATTTAAATCATACGGGATCCCATAAAATTAACAATACGGTAGGTCAAACCTTATTAGCTAAGATATTAGGGAAAAAAAAAATTATTGCTGAAACCGGTGCAGGACAACATGGAGTAGCAACAGCTACTACTTGTGCTTTAATGAATTTAGAATGTATGATTTTTATTGGCGAGAAAGATATGGAACGTCAATCTTCTAATGTGTTACGAATGAAGGCTCTTGGAGCTAAAGTTATTCCAGTTCTTAGTGGAGATAAAACACTTAAAGATGCAGTTAATGAAGCTATTCGTTTTTGGATCAATCATTCAGAATGTTATTATTTAATAGGATCCACAATAGGTCCTCATCCGTATCCTCAAATGGTTGCCGATTTTCAATCGATTATAAGCGAAGAAATAAAGAAACAATTAGAAGAGAAAGAAGGATGTGAATTTCCAAATTATATTATCGCTTGTATAGGTGGAGGAAGTAATGCCGCGGGATCTTTCTATCATTTTTTAGATCATGATTTCGTAAATCTCATTGCAGTGGAAGCTGCTGGTTTAGGAGTACATACAAAAAAGACAGCTGCTTCTATACATTGCGGAACTAAAGGAGTATTACATGGAAGTATGACCTTTCTTTTACAGAATAAAGACGGTCAGGTACTTCCTACTTATTCTATATCAGCTGGTTTAGATTATCCAGGAATAGGGCCTATGCATGCAAATCTTTTTTTAAAAAAACGTGTAAATTTTTTACATGCTACAGATGAAGAAGCTTTGCAAGCAGGATATGACTTGATCCGATTAGAAGGAATTATTCCTGCATTGGAAAGTGCTCATGCATTAGCTGCATTAAAAAAAATTCCGTCTAAAATAAACGATGTGATTATTGTTAATTTATCGGGAAGAGGAGATAAGGATATTAATGTCTATAATAAATTTTTTGATAAGTATTCTAAATATGAACAAACTACATAAATTTTTTGAATTAAAAAAGAAAAATATATTGTGCATTTATTTCACAGCAGGTTATCCAACCATAAGTAGTACAGAAAAAATAGTAACTACTTTACAGGATCTTCCTGTAGATTTAATTGAAATAGGGATTCCTTATTCGGATCCTTTAGCAGATGGAATAGTCATTCAAAATAGTAATAAAATTTCGTTAAAAAATGGAATGAATATTTCTTTGTTATTTTCACAAATAAAAAAGATTAAAGATTCTATAAGAACCCCTATTATTCTTATGGGGTATTACAATCAGTTTTATCAATTTGGAGAAGAAAAGTTTTTAAAAGAAAGTAATGAATCAGGGGTATCTGGACTAATTTTTCCAGATTTACCTGTCAATGTTTTTGTAGAAAAATATCAAAAAATGTTTAAAAAACATTTGTTATCTATGATCTTCTTGATTACACCAAAAACAGATCCAGATAGAATTTCCTTATTAAGTGAAATAACCGATGGTTTTTTATATTTAATTTCTTCTAATTCTGTAACTGGAGAGCCCATTCCTTTTGGAGAAAAGCAAATTTCCTATTTTAAGAGAATACAAAAACTTTCTACACATGTACCTAAATTAATTGGATTTGGAATAAGAGATAAAAAAACCTTTGAAATTTCATGTCAATATGCAAATGGAGGAATAATAGGAAGTTCTTTCATTCAATCATTAAATAAAACTAGATTGGAATCTAGTATTCGAGAATATATAAAATCTATTTTAGGGTAGTTTTCTTTTTCCAAAAAGAGATGTCCCTAACCGAATATGGGTGCTTCCATATTCTATAGCTATGGGATAATCATTACTCATTCCCATGGATAGAATATGATGTTGGTATTTTCTTTGATATTCATTATATAATTTTTTTAAAGAATAAAATTCCTGTTTTATTTTTTGAGTAGAACCATGAAGAGAAGCCATCCCCATTAATCCAATAATTTTTACATTTTTCATATGATGATAAATATCATTATTCATGATATTATCTGCTTCTTGATTTGTTATGCCAGTTTTATTTTTTTCATTACAAATTTTTATTTGTAATAGACATTTTATTACACGATTATGTTTAAAAGCTTCTTTATTAATTATTTGAAGATGTTCTATGTTTTGAACACTATGGATGAGATGAATGAAAGGAACTATGTATTTCAATTTGTTTTTCTGAATTCCTCCAATCATATGCCAATGAATATCTTTCGGTAATTTTTGATATTTTTTGATCATTTCTTGAACATAATTTTCTCCAAAATCTCTATGTCCTATTTGATATAATTTCTCTATGGAAGAGATATTTTGGTTTTTAGATACAGCTAAAATTTTAATGTTTTTAGGGATGGATTTTTTGATGGAAAAAAATCTACATTCAAGACCTTTCATTTTTTTTCTTTTTAAGAAAATTTTTTTCAAATTCTTTCATTATCTCAATTAAAAATTGAACACTTTCTAATGGAAGCGCGTTATATATACTCGCACGATATCCTCCTAAAGATCTATAACCATCTAATCCTACAATATTTCCTTTTTTCCACATGGAATTAAATTCTTTTTCTAGATTTTTTTTCTTTAAAAAGAAGGAAACGTTCATATTCGAACGATCTTCTTTATGAATTTTATTTTCAAATAAATTACTCTTATCTATTTCGTCATATAATAATTTTGCTTTTTTTTGATTCTCTTTTTCTAAAATAGAAAGACCTCCTTTATTTTCTATCCATTCTAGAGTTAGCATAGAAGTATAAATAGAAAATACATTTGGCGTATTTAAAATCCTGTTATTTTTTATATGAATATTATAATCAAGATAGGAAGGAATATTTCTTTTTATTTTTCCTAAAATTTCTTTTTTTACTATAACAATAGTCATTCCTGCAGAACTTACATTTTTTTGAGCAGAAGCATAGATTAAACTAAATTGACAAAAATTTAATTTTCTACTAAAAATATCGGAAGACATATCACAAACTATTGGTATAGTAGTATGAGGAAATTTTTTCATTTGTGTCCCTACAATGGTATTATTCGACGTACAATGAAAATAATCTACTTCATCTGGAACTTGATAAGTTTTTGATATATATGTATAGTCCTTTTTTTTTCCAGAAAAAAGGATTCTTACTTTTCCAAATTTTTCCGCTTCTTTAATTGCATTATAAGCCCATATTCCTGTGTCTAAATAAGCTGCTTCTTTTCTCATCAAATTATATGGGACCATACTAAATTGCAATGTGGCTCCTCCTTGAAGGAATAAAATAGCATAGTCTTCATTTAAATTCATCACACGTTTTACTAAATCAGTGGTTTTTTCCATTATTTCTAGAAAATCTTTACTTCTATGAGAGATTTCAAGTAAAGATAATCCGCATTGATTATAATCAACGACAGATTGAGCTGATTTCCTAATCACTTGTTTTGGCAAAATAGAAGGACCTGCATTGAAATTATGTATTTTCATAAATAGAATAACTAATTCTTTCCAAAATTAAAAAAAATCCTAATGGTATTTGCATTAATAAGGTATAATAAATCAATTATATTTTTACTCCCAATATTCTTTTTGTTTTTTCTGTTACTTTAAATCTATCATCTAAACGATTTCCTACAATCAAAATAATTCTCTCATTTCCATTAACTAATAACCAGGTATGGTCCTTTTCAAAAAGAGAAAATTTTTTTTCTTTATAATATTTGCTTAATTTTTTTTCCCTTTCATGTTTAAAGGATAAAAAAAATCTCCTTTTCTCCATGTTCTTAATTGTAAAGGAAATTGAATTTTATCTAAATCTATGAAGGATGCTTCTGTTATTATTTTTTTTTTTTGGATTCAAAAAAAATTTTAGATGAATGGGTAAATAAGTTTTTTTATGATCTTTTAGATTCGATATCATATATATTTCTTTTGAAGAATTTTGATTTTTTACCAAAATCCAATGATTTCTATTTTTGATAATTCGATATTTTTTTGAGAATAATTGTTTTCCAGATTGTGCATAAAGAAGGTTTTTTAAATCTTCTATATTAGAAAATCCATATGGAAAAAATAATTTGAATAAATAAAAAGACAATGGTTGTAATTCCTTAATTTTTTTGCATTCAATTTTCCAAAAAAATGGATTCTCTTTTTTTTCCATAGTAATCTCTTTATTAATTTTTGTTACCTCACTTTCTATAACTAAATTTTCCTGATGAAGATATTTTATACTTTTTTTAAATCCTTTGTAGAAAGAATCTGAAAAAGTAGATGTGATTAGACGTATTTTATTTCTTAAATATTTCTTTTCTTGATTACTGTGATCTAACCTCCAATTAACTTTTTTCATTTTAGCATAGTGTAAAATTTCTTCTTTAGTAAAACTAGAAAGAGGACGAATAAATTTTCTATTTTCTATAGGAATCCCTAATAACCCTTTTAGTCCAGTTCCTCTCATTATATTGATAAAAAAAGTTTCTACTGAATCATTTAAATGATGTCCTAATGCCATATGATCATAGGAATGTTTCTCTAATAAATCCTCAAACCAATCATATCTAAGTTTTCTAGCTGCCATTTGTATAGAAAACTTATTTCTTTTCGAAAAATCAAAAGTGTTAAATCTTTTTACGTGACATAAAATATGTTTTTTTACACAAAAATTTTTCACAAAATTTTCGTCCTCATTAGATTCTTTATCTCTAAGAGTAAAATTGCAATGAGCTACTCCTAATGTAAGGTTAGGGACAAGAAGTAATAAATTTAAAAGAACCATGCTATCTAATCCACCACTTACAGCTACACAAATTTTTTTCTTTTCTACTAAGGAAAAAGATTTTATAATTTTCTCTAAAAAAAAATGATCATATGAGAAATTCTTCATAATTCTATTAAATGTTTTACAATTTCTTCAACTATTTTGTATTCAGATTTTCCATGGACCTCTATTTTTTTATAAGATTTCTCGTAAAAAAAGATTCTTTTGGATAAATGCTGAATGATAAATTGAAATAATTCATTCTTAGATAAATGAGCTATTAAAGGTCTAGTTGCTTTTTCTTTATATAATCTTTTAAATAAAATATAACTCTGGGTTTTCAGATAAAAAGTTTTTGAAAATTTATTTAATAAATCCATATTATTATAATAACAAGGGGTCCCTCCACCAACAGAAAGAATATATTTTTGATGTGTTTTTAAAAATTTTTTAACCATTAAATGTTCTATTTCTCTAAAATTATTTTCTCCTTTTTTTTGAAAAATATTATAAATAGAATCCTTTTGGTCCTTTACAAGGATAGCATCTAAATCATAGAAATCCAATTTTAATTCTCTAGATAAAATTTTTCCTATAGAAGTTTTTCCACTTCCCATATATCCGATTAGAGTAATTTTCATAAAAACACAAAATTTATTGTAGTATATTTGCTCACAAGAAATTATGAAGACCTGGTAGCTCAGCTGGTAGAGCATTACACTTTTAATGTAAGGGTCCTGGGTTCGAATCCCAGTCAGGTCATTTTTTCTATTTTTAATTTATTTCAATTTCTAATACAGTTGGGCAATGATCTGAATATGGTATTTCAGGTAATAGATAAGCTTTATTCATCTTATTTTTTAAAGATCTACTCACCATAGCATAATCAATTCTCCAACCTTTATTATTCTTTTTTGCATTAGAATAATAACTCCACCAACTATAATGATTAGCCTCTTTAACATAATTTCTAAAACTGTCTATAAATCCTAAATTTAAAAAATCACTCATCCATTTTCTTTCTTCTGGTAAAAAACCGGAAATTTTTCTATTTCGTATAGGATCATGAATATCTATTTCATGATGACAGATATTATAATCTCCACAAATGACAAGATTTTTTAATTTTTTTTGAATTTTTTTTATGTAAGAAAAAAAATTATCCATGAAATAGAATTTAAAATTTAATCTGTTTATTAGATGTTTTCCAGAAGGAATATAAAGACTTATCACTGATATTTTTTTTAAGTCAATACGTAGAACTCTACCTTCTGTATCAATGGATTCTATTCCTATTCCATATTCTATGTGATGAGGTTTTTCTTTGCATAAAATGCCTACTCCACTATATCCTTTTCTTTTCGTTGAAGGAAACCAATAATGATAATAACCAAGATAATCAAATAAACTTGTTTTAATTTGTTCTTTAGATGCCTTTATTTCTTGTAAACATAGAACATCTGGTTGAGAAGATTTAATCCAATGGAGCAATCCTTTATTTATTCCAGATCTAATTCCATTAATATTATAACTAATAATTTTCATAGGAAAAAAGAAATATTTTATTAATAATAATTAAAAGTAATCATCTAAATCATTAGAGTTTCAAAAAGGTTAAAGAATATTCAAAATAGTTTTTTATATTTGCTGTAATGCATTAAATCTAAATCTATAAAGATTACTAAAATAAAAAGCTTACAAAAAGTAAGCTTTTATTATTTTTTATATGGATAAACTTAAAATAGCTATTCAAAAATCAGGTCGTCTTTATGAAGACTCCATAAAGTTGCTTAAAGATTGCAGCATTGAGATTAATATTGGGATAGATAAATTGAAGACAACAGCTCTTAATTTTCCGTTGGAAATCCTTTTCCTACGAGATGATGATATTCCTCAATATTTAGAAGATGGAGTAGCGGATATAGGAATTGTAGGAAAAAATGTTCTTTTAGAGAAAAGAAAAAAAATACAAATCAAAGAAACTTTGGGGTTTGGAAAATGTCGTCTTTCCATAGCAGTTCCTAAATCTTTGATATATAGAGATACAAATGATTTAAACGGAAAAAAAATTGCAACTAGTTATCCTTTTTTAGTTAGAGAATTTTTCGAAAAAAAATATATAAAAGCGGAAATTCACGAAATATCTGGAGCAGTGGAAATTGCTCCTGGAATAGGATTAGCAGATTGTATTTGTGATTTAGTGAGTAGTGGGTCTACACTTTTTATGAATGGATTAAAAGAAGTAGAAACCATCCTTCAATCTGAAGCTGTTTTAGCCTCTCATCTTCATTTGGGGTCCCCACAAAATATTATCATGGATAAACTTCTATTTAGAATACGAGCTGTAAAAAAAGCTAAAAATAATAAATATATTCTTTTAAATGTCCCTAATGAACGATTAGAAAAAATAATATCTTATCTTCCAGGAATCAAAAGTCCAGCCATTCTTCCATTAGCAAATTCAGAATGTAGTTCTGTCCATTCTGTGGTAAATGAAAATGATTTTTGGGGAATTGTAGAAAATTTAAAAGCGCTTGGGGCACAAGATATATTAGTACTTCCCATAGAAAAAATTATACTTTAACAGATATTATTTATGGACATTCAAGTGTATATACATCCTCCATTTAAAACATGGAAATCTATTATAAAAAGATCTATACGAGATGTTTCTAGATTGAGTGATTTAGTTTTGCCTATTATAAATAATGTGAAACTATACGGGGATCTAGCTTTAAAAAGCTATACAAAAAAATATGATCATGTGAATTTAAAACATATTCAAATTTCTGAGGAAGAAATAAATGAATCCAGTAAAAACATTTCAGATTGTTTGAAAAAATCTATTGAAGTCGCACATGAAAACATCCAATCTTTTCATAAACCACAAATACAGAAAGAATCAAAAATAGAAGTCTCTCCAGGAGTTATTTGTTGGAGAAAATCTGTTCCTATAGAAAAAGTAGGTTTATATATCCCTGGAGGTTCTTCCCCTTTATTATCTACTGTATTAATGTTAGGAATTCCTAGTAATTTAGCTGGATGCGAAGATATTATTTTGTGCTCTCCTCCAAATAAAAATGGAAAAATACATCCATCCATTTTATATACAGCTAAGTATATAGGAATAAAACGAATTTATAAAATAGGAGGAGCTCAAGCTATTGCTGCTATGGCTTATGGAACTGAAAGTGTTTCTTCTGTTTACAAAATATTTGGTCCAGGAAATTCTTATGTTACACTAGCTAAACAAATTGTAGCACAAAAAAGAATAGTTTCTATAGATATGCCTGCTGGACCTTCAGAAGTTGTTATTTTAGCAGATGAAACAGCCAATCCAGAATATGTTGCTTCTGATTTAATTTCTCAATCAGAGCATGATCCAGAAAGTTACATTCTTTTAATTACCATAAGTATATCCTGGATGGAAAAAATAAAAAAAGAATTAAAAAAACAATTAACTAGTTTTTCCACTAGACAAAATATTATGAAAAAATCTTTGGAAAGGAGCAAAATGATTGTTCTTTCTTCTTTGGAAGAAAGCATTCATTTGATCAATCAAGTGGCTCCAGAACATTTAATCATTAATTGTCATAATGCTTCTTATTGGGGAGATAAAATAAAAAATGCTGGATCTGTATTTCTGGGAAATTATTCTCCAGTCAGTGTGGGAGATTATGCTTCTGGAACAAATCATGTGCTTCCTACTTATGGGTACGCAAAATCTTATAGTGGAGTATCTGTAGATAGTTTTATAAAAAAAATAACTTTTCAAAAAATTACCAAAAAAGGATTACGAGGTTTATCAAAATGTGTTGGTGAACTATCTTTAACAGAAGGTTTAATAGCACATAAAAAATCCATTGATATTCGATTGAAAAATGAATGAAAATGCATCATGACTAGTAAAAATTTTGATTTAAAATCTTTAATTAGGGAAAATATTCTGAATGTAGATCCTTACTTATCTGCTAGAGAAGAATACAATCAAGGAAAAAATTCCATTTTTTTAGATGCTAATGAAAATTCTTTTGGAGCTCCTTTATCTTTTTCTAATTCATATAATAGATATCCAGATCCATTACAGAAAGAATTAAAAAGGAAAATATCAGAGGTTAAAAATATTCCTTCATCTAAAATTTTTTTGGGAAATGGAAGTGATGAAATTATTGATTTAGTTTATCGTATCTTTTCTCGTCCAAAAATAGATCATTCTATCATTTTTCCTCCTACTTATGGTATGTATGAAGTAAGTGGAAAAATTCATGGAGTAGATGTAGTGAAAGTTTTTTTAACTGAAGAGGAATATCAATTAAATTTGAAACAAATAGAAGATAAAATTAATCAATATAGCAAAATAATTTTTATTTGTTCTCCGAATAATCCTACTGGAAATGATTTGAAAAAACAAGATATTCAAAGAATTATAAATAAATTTACAGGAATCGTCGTTTTGGATGAAGCTTATATAGATTTTTCAGATCAAGAATCTTTTTCTCTAGAAATAGATAAATATCCGAATTTAATCGTTTTGCAAACGCTTTCTAAATCTTGGGGATTAGCTGGATTGAGAATAGGAATAGCTATTACTTCTGAAAAGATCATTCAATGGATGAATAAAATTAAATATCCCTATAATATCAGTAAAATTTCTCAAAAAATAGCTATTCAGGCACTTGATAATAAAGATCTATTTTTTTACTATTTAAAAAGCATTCTTTCAGAAAGAAAATATATGGAGGAGTCTCTAAATAAAATTTCCATTATACAAAAAGTTTATCCTAGTTCTTCCAATTTTTTACTAGTTAAAGTTCCTTTTTCATCAAAAAACCTTTATAAATATTTGATAGAAAAAAATATTGTAGTTAGGGATCGTTCAAAAATTATTTTTTGTAATGAATGTTTAAGAATAACAATAGGAACTCATGAAGAAAATGAATATTTGATAGATAAAATCAAAGAATACTCTGAAAATTTCGTTTAAATGTTTCAACATATTGGGATAAAAAAAGGATAATGAAAAGAATATTATTTATTGATAGAGATGGAACCATCATTCAAGAAGCCCCGCCTACTTATCAAATTGATTCTCTTGAAAAGGTGAATTTTTATCCAAGGGTTCTATTTTTTTTAACTAAAATAGCTCATGAATTAAATTATGATTTTGTGATGGTTACCAATCAAGATGGATTAGGAACGGATAAGTTTCCTGAAAAAAATTTTTGGCCTATACATAATCATATTCTAAAAATATTAAAAACGGAAGGAATTCATTTTTCTTCTGTTCATATAGATAGAACTTTTCCAGAAGAAAATTCTCCTACAAGAAAACCTGGAATAGGAATGTTGACTTCTTATTTTCATTCTGGTTACAATCTTGAAAAATCTTTTGTGATTGGAGATAGATTAACTGATGTTTTGTTAGCTAAAAATTTGGGATGTAAATCTATATGGATCAATCCTAATATTCTTATGGAAGAAAAAAACTTATCTATAGAAAAAAAATCCTTAAAAAAGATCATTGCGTTAGAAACTGATAGTTGGGAAAGGATTTATGAATATTTAAAGTCTACTAAAAGAATTTTTAAACATAAACGAAAAACATTAGAAACAGACGTAAAAATAACTATTCAACTTTATGGAGAAGGAAAAGCGAAAATACAAACAGGATTAGGTTTTTTAGATCATCTTTTAGAACAAATGGCCTTCCATAGTCTTATGGATTTAAATATTCATACAATAGGAGATCTTGAGGTAGATGAACATCATACCATTGAAGATACAGCAATTACTTTAGGAGAAATTTTTTATCAATCTATTATAGATAAACGAGGAATAGAACGTTATGGTTTTTTTTCTCTTCCTATGGATGACTGTTTGGCTACAGTTGCATTAGATCTTGGAGGTAGAAGTCAATTAACTTGGAAGGCAAAATTTATTAGAGAAAAAATAGGGAAAGTTCCTACGGAGATGTTTATTCATTTCTTTAAATCTTTTTCCTATTCTGCAAGATGTAATCTTTATGTTCACGCTATTGGAAAAAACGATCATCATAAAATAGAATCCATTTTTAAAGCTTTTGCTAAAGCTATTAAAATGGCGATAAAAAAAAATAGAACCAATAAGCTGCCTAGTTCTAAAGGAATGTTGTAAAAATTTTTTAATGAAAAAATTATGAAAACAATTATTGTAAAATATCCTGCTGGAAATGTACAATCTGTTCTTTTTTCTTTGGAAAGAATAGGAGTAGAAGCTATTGTTACCGATTCAAAAAAATCTATTCAAAATGCGGAAAGAATCATTCTACCTGGAGTAGGAGAAGCTAATTTTGCTATGAAATACTTGAGAGAAAAAAAATTAGATATTCTTCTATCTAAATTAGAACAACCTGTACTAGGAATATGTCTGGGAATGCAATTACTTTGCAAGTATTCAGAAGAAAGTAACACAACCTGCATGGGGATTTTTGATTTGTTTGTTAAAAAATTTCATTCAGAAGATAAAAATGATAAAATTCCTCAAATTGGTTGGAATACCATTTACAAGCTAAAAGGACCTTTATTTGAAAATATTCCAGATGGAAGTTATCAATATTTTGTTCATAGTTATTATGCTCCTTTGGGAAAGGAGACCGTAGCTGAAACAGATTATATCATTCCGTATAGTTCTGCAATACAAAAAAAACTTTACGCCGTCCAATTTCATCCAGAGAAATCTTCTTATATAGGACATAAAATATTGGAAAATTTTATTCGATTATTATAATATAAATTACTCATATAATGCAGATTATAGCAGCTATAGATCTTATTGATGGAAAATGTGTTCGTTTGATACAGGGAGACTATAAAAGAAAAAAAATTTATAATAAAGATCCGTTAGATGTTGCTTTTTTACTAGAAGATCATGGAATATCTAGATTACATCTAGTGGATTTAGATGGGGCAAAAAAGGGAAAAGTTATTCATTGGAAAGTTTTGGAAAAAATAGCAAAATTCACACATTTAATTATTGATTTTGGAGGGGGGATTCATACTGATGAAGATGTACGAATTGTATTTGAGAATGGAGGTTGCATGGCCACAGTTGGGAGTATTGCGGTAAAAGATCCATTTCTTTTTAAGAAATGGATCCATATTTATGGAAATGAAAAAATCCTTCTTGGAGTGGATGTTAGAGACAATAAAATAGCTGTGAATGGATGGACTAAATTGTATGAAATTCCTTTTTGGGATTTCTTAAAAGAAAAAAAAAGTCATGGGGTGAGAAAAATTTTTTGTACGGACATATATAAAGATGGGAACCTTTCCGGTCCTTCTTTTTCTTTATATGAGGAAATTCTTCAAAGATTTCCCGATATTGAATTTATTGCAAGTGGAGGAGTAAGGAATATAGAGGATCTAAAAAAATTAGACGATTTAGGCTGTCATGGAGTTATTATCGGAAAGGCAATATATGAAAATAAGATATCGTTGTCAGATCTTATAGATTGGAAGGAAGATAAATAAAATTATTTATGTTAGTTAAGCGTATTATACCTTGTTTAGATATAAAAAATGGGAGAACTGTAAAAGGAGTGAAATTTCAACATCTAAAAGATGCTGGAGATCCCATAAAATTGGGTAGTTGGTACACGCAACAAGGTGCTGATGAATTAATTTTCTTGGATATCACAGCAACAAATGAAAGACGTAAGACTTTCTCAAGTTTAGTTAGAGAAATCTCTCGTCATATAAATATTCCTTTTACAGTAGGAGGAGGAATAGAGGAAGAAAAAGACGTTGAATTATTATTAAATGCAGGGGCTGATAAGATATCTATTAATACTGCAGCTTTTAAAAAGCCAAAAATTTTAGAAATTCTTTCCAGAAGATTTGGAAGTCAATGTATAGTTTTAGCAATTGATGCAAAATATGAAGAAAATGAATGGAGGGTCTATTTAAACGGAGGAAGAGTTTCTACCAGGAAAAAAGCTTTAGATTGGGCTAAAGAAGGAGCTGATATGGGTGCTGGAGAGATCTTATTAACCTCTATGAATCATGACGGGACAAAAAACGGATTTGCTTTAGATATCACTAAAAAAATTTCTGAAAAACTTTCTATACCTATTATAGCCTCAGGTGGTGCTGGGAAATTAGAAGATTTTTATCAAGTATTTAAAAGTGGAAAAGCGGATGCTGCTCTAGCCGCCAGTATTTTTCATTATAAAGAAATAGAAATTTCTGAGTTAAAATGTTATTTAAATTATCATAATATTCCCGTTAGAACTAACAAATAAATTAAAAAATGAAGGATGTTCCAATAAAACAAATAAATTTTAAAGACGATTTGATTCCTGTTATTATTCAAGATAACAAAACTAATAAAGTTTTAATGCTTGGTTATATGAATCAAGAGGCGTATAAAAAAAGTATTGAAGAAAAAAAAGTGACTTTTTATAGTAGGTCTAAAAAAAGACTGTGGACCAAAGGAGAAGTTAGTAAAAATTATCTTTTAATCAAAAAGATATTGATTGATTGTGATAGAGATACATTATTGATTAAAGCAGAACCTACAGGTCCTATTTGCCATAAAGGAACGGATACCTGTTGGAAAGAAATGAATAAAATGAATTTTTTGTTTCATTTGGAGAATATAATTTCTAATAGAGTCAATCAAAAAGATGAAAATTCTTATGTTGTTAAATTATTCAAAAAAGGGGTTAATAAAATATCTCAAAAATTAGGAGAAGAAGCTGTTGAAATGATTATTGAATCTAAAGACAATAATCGAAGTCTTTTTTTGAATGAATCTGCGGATTTGTTATTTCATTATATTCTTCTTTTATATAGTAAAGGGGTGACTATTCATAACGTAATAAATCTTTTAGAAAAGAGACATAAAAGTAAAAACCATTAAGGAATATTTAATATTTTATGAATTTGAAGAGATATTTTCCATTTAGGATGATTTTTTATATAAGAAATTATTTTTGGAAGTATTTTAATGTTGTTTTTCCATTCAGGTTGTAAACATAATACACAATTGGATTTTTTAACATAAAAAGCTTGTTCTTCTGCAAAAGAAAAATCGCTTTCATTACAAATAATTATTTTTAATTCATTCATTTTTTTGTAATTTTCCTTCAAAGGACGTTTTTTCTTTTTAGGAGAAATGGTGATCCAATCTATATTTTTTTCGTGAATAGGATAAGATCCAGAAGTTTCAACATGAATGCGATATCCTTTTTTTTTAAGAAGACTTGTTAAAGGAGTTAGATTCCACATCATAGGTTCTCCACCAGTAATAACAATAGTTTTTACCTTTTCATTGATATTATTAATGATTTTATGAACTGTTAAAAAATCCTTTTTTTCTATTTTCCAACTACTTTTTGTATCACACCAATCACATTGAATATTGCATCCTTCAAAACGAATAAAATAGGCGGCTATTCCAGAAAAAAAACCTTCTCCTTGTATAGAATAAAAGGTCTCTTTAACAGGAAAAGAAACGTTATTTATTTTCATTATTTAATGCTGCTATTAAAGTATTTTTTATAAGCATAATGCGGGTCATAGGGCCTACACCACCTGGAACAGGGGTTAGATAAGAAGCTTTTCCATAAACACTATTGAAATCAACATCTCCTTTTAAAAAAGATTTTTTTCCATTTTTTACTTTAGTTATACCTACATCTATAACTATAGCTCCCTCTTTAATCATTTTTCCAGTTAAAAAACCAGGATTCCCTACCGCAGTTATAATGATATCTGCTTGTTTTGTATAGTAATCTATATTTGGAGTCTGACTATGAGTAAGTGTTACCGTGCTATTTCCAAGATAGTTTTTCCTGCTCATTAAAATACTTATGGGTCTTCCTACTATACGACTTCTTCCAATAACCACAGTATGTTTTCCAGATATTTCTATTTTATATCTCTCTAAAATAGTTAATATGCCTAGTGCGGTTGCAGGAAAAAATGCCTTCATATCCAAAGACATTTTTCCAAAATTTTCTGGATGAAATCCATCTACATCTTTTCTTGGATTAATAGACATAATTATTTTATCTGAATTGATATGCTTTTGAAGAGGTAATTGAACTATAAAACCATCTATTAACGGATTTTTATTCATTTTTTGAATTTCTTTTAATAATTCTCTTTCTGAACTATCATTTGGTAAATGGATTAATGAAGATTCTATTCCGATATTTTTGCATTCTTGTATTTTGCTGTTTACATAGGTTAAACTGGAACTATTAGTTCCTAATAAAATGATTCCAAGATGAGGAAGTCTCTTTTTTTTATTTCGTATGCTTTTTTCTATTTCCTTAGAAATTTCTTTTCTTATATCGATAGCTAATTTATTTCCATTTAATAATTGAGTCATTTTCTATTTTCTATTTCTTTTGTTAATTGAAGAAAATCTTTTACAGATAATTGTTCTGCTCTTTTATTTAAGAATGGGAGGTCATAATAATTTGGCGTTTCTTTAATAAAATATTGTAAAGCATTTTTTAAAGTTTTCCTTCTTTGATTAAAAGCTATTTTCACACATTGAAATAAAAGATCCTTATTACAGAAAATTTTTCTTTCTTTTCTCTTTAAAGAAATTACGGCAGATTTTACATTTGGGATAGGAAAAAAAACATGTTTATTTACTGTAAACAGATATTTCACTTCATAAAATGTTTGTACGAGAACAGATAAAATTCCATAGGTTTTATTTCCTTCATGAGATGTTATACGTTCGGCTACTTCTTTTTGAAACATTCCAATACATTCTGGGATGTATTGATTATATCTTAATATATGAAATAAAATTTGAGAGGAAATTCTATAAGGAAAATTTCCAATTATTGCGAAGTTTTTTAGATTCATTTCTTCAGGATTCCATTTTAAAAAATCTTTGTGTATGATTTGATTTTTAGAAACTGAAAAATTTTTTCTTAAAAACAGGATTAATTTTTTATCAATTTCTATTAAAAATACTTTGCGCCATGGAGTTAATAAATAACGAGTCAATATTCCTAATCCTGGACCTATTTCAACGACAGTATTATAATTTTGAAAAGAAAGATTCTTGACAATTTTCTTAGCTATATTTTTGTCTTTTAAAAAGTATTGATCAAATTTTTTATGAAAAAAAGATTCACGCATTATGCAAAGATAGAAAATATATTATTTGTATCTTGTGAAGACTTATAAATACGATTTTAATTTTTTCTATGCTTCAAGTCTCTTTCATACGTAAAAACAGGGAAAAAATTTTATCAGGACTAGAAAAAAGAAAATTTGAAAAAATAAACTTAATAGATGAGATATTAATCTTAGATAAAAGTAAGAAAAAAATACAATATGAGATCAATAAAATCTCAGAGAATGAAAATAAAATTTCCAAAAAAATAAGCCATATTATAGGTGATAAAAATGGAAAAAAAAATCCCAATAAAATCCTTAAAAGAGGAATCTCTTTCTTTAAAAAAGAAAAAAAAAATCTTCATATTCAATTAAAAAATATTATTCAAAATTTAGAAAAAAAATTAGATCAAATTCCTAATATTCCTGATGAAATAGTAAAAAAAAATTTAGAAAAAGACGATTTTCTTTTTCAAGAAGAAGCTCCTCATTCAATAAGAATTGAAAATGCTCTTCCTCATTGGGAGTTAGCCAAAAAATTTCAGTTATTTGATTTATATTTAGGAACAAAAATATGTGGATCTGGATTTCCAGTATATATTGGAAGAGGAGCTAAACTGCAAAGAGGTTTAATTCAATATTTCTTAGATCAAAATATACAAGCTTCCTATAAGGAGTACAGTTTTCCTTATTTGATTAATGAAATATCAGGCTATTCTACAGGACAAATCCCGGATAAAGAAGGTCAAATGTATTTAATAGAAAAAGATAATTTTTATCTTATTCCAACTGGAGAAATTCCTCTTATGAACTGTTATAGGAATAATTTATTAAGTTATAGAGATTTACCTATAAAATCCACTACTTATACATCTTGTTTTAGAAGAGAAGCTGGATCTTACGGATCTAAAGTACGAGGATTAAATAGACTGCATCAATTCGAAAAGGTAGAAATTATTCAAATTACTACTCCTGATACTTCTTTTTATTATTTAGAGGAAATGATTTCCCATATTCAAAACATTTTAAAATCTTTAGAATTGCCATTTCGTCTTATTCGTTTAATGGGAAAAGATTTAGGATTTGCTTCTGCAATAACTTATGATTTTGAAGTTTATTCTATGGCACAAAAAAAATGGTTAGAAGTTAGTTCCATTTCTAATTGTACTAATTTCCAATCTAATAGATTAAATCTTAGATATAAAACCATGACAGGAAAAATAGAATTATGTCACACTCTTAATGGAAGCGCTTTGGCTTTACCAAGGATTATGGCAGCTTTATTAGAAAATAATCAAACAGTCAATCAAATTAATATTCCTAAGGTTTTAGTTCCTTATACAGGATTTTATAATATTCAATAAAAAAGTTTTTATGTTATGAAAGTCACTGATCATATAGCTAAAGCTAAAAAAAGTTTATTTTCTTTTGAAATATTACCCCCTTTAAGAGGACATGACATCAAAGATATTTTTTATACATTAGATCCTCTAATGGAATTTAATCCTCCTTTCATTGATGTCACATATCATCGTGAAGAATTTATTTATGTAGAAAAAGAAAACGGACTTTTACAAAGAAGAACTATTTCACGACGTCCAGGAACTGTAGGAATTTGTGCGGCTATTATGAATAAATATGGAATAGACGCGGTGCCACATCTCATTTGTGGCGGTTTCAATAGACAAATGACGGAAAATGCTTTGATAGATCTAAATTTTTTAGGAATAGATAATGTTTTAGTTCTTAGAGGGGATCCTTTAAAATCTGAAAAGAGTTTTTTTTCAAAAAAAGACGGTCATCAATATGCTGTAGAATTGGTTGAACAAGTTCAAAACCTGAACAATGGGAAATACCTTGATAATACTTTCGAACAAAAAGACTCTCCATTATTTGATTTTTGTATTGGAATAGCTGGATATCCAGAAAAACATTTAGAAGCGCCAAATATGGAAAGTGATTTATTCTTTTTAAAGAAAAAAGTGGAAGCAGGAGCTAATTACATTGTGACTCAAATGTTTTTTGATAATCATAAATACTTTTCTTTTGTCAAAAAATGCAGATCAGAAGGAATTACTGTGCCTATAATACCTGGAATTAAACCAATTTCTTCTAAAAAACAGTTAAATAGTCTTCCTTCTCGTTTTTATTTAAATATTCCTCATGAATTAGTGAAAGAAATTGAAAAAGTAAAAGATAAAAAAATGATTTCTCATATTGGAATTGAATGGGCCATCCAACAATCTAAGGAACTAAAAGATTCTGGTGTGGAAGTGATCCATTATTACACCATGGATAAACCAGAAAATATTTATAAGATAGTTCAAGCTGTGTATTAATTAGATAAGATAAAGGGTTTTTTTATAGCCTTGATAATTTTTTCTTCATTTGGAAACCAAGCTTTAATTAAATTAGAAGCATAAGGTGCAGGAGTGTCAAGCAGAGTGATTCTACTTATAGGGGCATCTAAGTAGTCAAACGCTTTTTTTTGTATAATGTAAGAGACTTCAGAGGCTATTGAAGAAAAAGGCCAGGATTCCTCTAAAATCACTAAACGATTAGTTTTTTTCACAGAAAAAAGTATAGATTCATAATCTAACGGACGAATAGTACGAATATCTATGACTTCTACACTAATGTTTTCTTGATCTAATTTATTAGCAATATTTAAGGCCATTTTCATAATCTTTCCAAAAGAAACTAAACTAACATCTGTTCCTTCTTTTTTTACTTCAGCTTTTCCAATAGGAAGAATATATTCTTCTTCTGGAATCATCATTTTATCCCCATACATTTGTTCAGATTCCATAAAAATTACGGGATTATCATCTCTTATAGCGGATTTTAAAAGTCCTTTAGCATCATATGGATTACATGGAATTACTACTTTTAATCCAGGACAACTAGCATACCAACTTTCAAAAGATTGAGAATGTGTAGCTCCTAATTGTCCAGCAGATCCAGTAGGCCCTCTAAAAACAATAGGGATATTCCATTGCCCTCCACTCATATAACGTATTTTTGCCGCATTATTAATAATTTGGTCCATGGCGACTAAAGAGAAATTAAAAGTCATAAATTCAATAATAGGTCTGCATCCGTTCATGGAAGAACCTACTCCTATTCCAGAAAATCCTAATTCTGATATAGGTGTATCGATAACTCTTTTTGGGCCGAATTCCTCAAGCATTCCTTTAGAAGCTTTATAAGCTCCATGATATTGAGCCACTTCTTCTCCCATAAGATATACAGCGTCATCTCTTCTCATTTCTTCACTCATAGCTTCTGCTAGGACTTCACGAAAAGTTTTTTCTTTCATCATAATGTAAAAGTTCTCAAATGTTTAAGTATTATATAAAATAATAACGGAAAAGGAAGCCTAATCTAATATCTACCTTTTCCGTTTTTTTTTGATAAATTAAGATAATAATCAATCAATCAGTTTTTTTGGTCCTGTGTTGTTGTTTGATCTGTATTCTCGTTTTTGTTGGTTGATTTATTTTTATTTTTTTTTTGTAAATCTTCTTGTATTTTCTGAAGAGCGAGTTGTTCATTTTTAGCTTCTGTTATAGATTTAGTTAGTTGACTCAGAAACAAATTTTTTTCTCTAAGTATTTTTAATCTTTCTTTTCCTAATTTTTTTTGATCTTCAAATTCTTTTTTAGCTTTTAATTGTTCTTCTGAACCATAGGGTTTAGATTTCATTACCGTTTTTTTTCTTTTAACTTCATTCAATATTCCTTTTTGTACCCCAACCATCTGATAGAATTCATTATGATGAAATTCGCTCTCTCTTTCTAATCTTTCTATTTTTTCACCTATCTCTTTTATTCTTTTAGATAAATCTTCTTGGTTAAGATCAGTAGGAATCGAAAAAGAAGGTTTATCTTCATCAGAAGGATCAGTAGGAAGGAAAGGAGGCATAGGAGTGGGTGTAGGTGTTGTTGGATTAGAACTAGCAAAGGAAGGATTTGGAGGAGGAATAGAAGGGGATGTTTCGTTTTTATTTTTTAATCCAGATTCATCAGCAGAAGTGATCTCATCATTACAGGAGATTAGACAAACTCCTAACGATAGAAAAATTGTTGGAATTAGAAATCTAATAGAAGTATTCATAATAAAAATTTTAAATATTTACATAGTTACAGTATACGATTCTTAAATATATAAAAAAAATTATTACATATAACAACAATTTTTACAAAGAATTTTATATATTTCTATTTTTAAATGAATCATCCATAAAATTTACTTTCAAATTTAGTATATTTGGTGATATCTAGATATATATTTTTTCTATGGAAAAACTCATCAGATTAGCTATACGTGGAATATCCTTAAGTCAAATACAATCTGGGATATATGTTTTATTACTGGAAGAAGAATCTGGAAGAATAAAACTTCCTATTATCATAGAGAGTTTGCAAGCCCAATCTATTGCTTATGCTCTAGGAAAAAGAGATCCATCTAGATCTTTTACACATGATCTATTTCTTACTTTTGCTAAAGTATTTCATATAAGGTTAAAAGCAGTTGTTATATATAAATTAGTCAATGGGATATTTTTTTCTTATATCCTGTTTGAAGGAGAAAATAAAGAACATAAGATAGATTCCAAAACATCCGATGCGGTAGCTTTAGCTGTGAGGTTTCAAGCTCCCATATATACTACAAAAGAAATATTTGATAAGGCTGGAATTTATTTCGAAAATGGATTTCCTATCGATAATAAAGAAAATGAGCTCCCTTCTTCTGAAGGGATTGAAAATTCTGTTCCACTTGTTTTTAACAAAGAAAAAAGTCAACAAGATTTAGAAAAAATGACAGAAAGAGATCTTAACGCTTTATTAAATCATGCAGTTGTCAATGAATGTTATGAACTTGCAGCTAGGATCAAAAAAGAACTAGATAGAAGAGAATAAATAATTAGTCTTTTCTTTCATATCGTATAAAACTGTAATTATATAAATGATGTTTATCTTTTTCATGAAAAAATTCATATGTTTTTTTCCACTTTCTAAGAGAAATTTTTGGAAATTTTGCATCTCCGTAAAATTTTTTGTGAATTACAGTTAATTCTATGATATGAGCTTTATCTATAGTAGAAGTATAGATTTTCTCTCCTCCTATCACAAATATTTTTTTATAATTTAAGTCATAAACCTGTTTCAAAGAAGAATATACTTCAAAAGTTCCGCGAGGATTATTCTTATTATTATTAGTTGAGGAGAAGAAATGTATTTTATTTTTTTTTGTTAGTATAATATTTCTTCTTCCTGGAAGAATTTTCCCAATGGATTCAAAAGTTTTCCGACCCATAAGAACGGGTTCTCCAAAAGTCATATTTTTGAAACGTTTTAAATCATTAGGTAAATGCCACATTAATTGATTATTTTTTCCTATAAATCCATTGCTAGAAACAGCAGAAATCAGTATAATTTTCATTTTTTTTTATATTTTTAAATTTATGGATATTCCAATTAAATATGACCCAAAATCTGTTGAAAATAGAATCTATCATCATTGGATGAAGGGAAATTATTTTTTTTCTTTACCAGGAAAGGAGCCTCCTTATACAATTTTGATGCCACCTCCTAATATTACTGGAGTTCTTCATATAGGACATATTTTGAATAATACTATACAGGACATATTGATTAGATATGCAAGAATGAAAGGATACAATCCTTGTTGGATTCCCGGGATGGATCATGCTTCTATTGCTACAGAAGCAAAAGTAGTTCATCAATTAAAGGAAAAAGGATTGTCTAAAATCCTTATAGGAAGAGATAAATTTTTATCACATGTTTCGGAATGGTCTGAGAAACATAAGAACATTATTTTAAATCAACTAAAAAAATTGGGGTGTTCTTGTGATTGGAACCGTGTTCAATTTACTATGAACAAGAAATTATCCAAATCTGTTACAAAAGTTTTTATAGATTTATATGAGAAGGGATATATATACAGGGGGTATCGTGTAGTGAATTGGGATCCAGAAGCTAAAACTACTATTTCTGATGAAGAAGTCTTCTATCGAGAACAAAAAGGAAAACTTTTTTATATAAAATATCCAATAGAAGGGGAAAAATATTTTGTGACTATTGCTACGACTCGTCCTGAAACCATGTTTGGGGACACAGCTATTTGTTTTCATCCAGATGACAATCGTTATTTTCATTTAAAGGGAAAATATGCTAGAATCCCAATAATCAATCGATTGATTCCTATTATTCAAGATTCATATGTAGATCCATATTTTGGATCAGGATGTTTAAAAATCACTCCAGCTCATGACATAAACGATAAAGCTATTGCTGATACATATCATTTAGAGATAATTGATATTTTTAATGAAGATGCGACTCTCAATGAAAAAGGTCTTCATTATAAAGGAATGGATCGTTTTGAAGTGAGAAAAAATATAATAAAAGAGTTATCTACCTTAGGAGCTCTGTCTAAGGTAGATAACTTTAATCAAAAAATTGGATTCTCAGAAAGAACAAAAACCGTAGTAGAACAAAAATTGTCTCTTCAATGGTTTTTAAAGATGAAAAAAATGTCTA
This sequence comes from Blattabacterium sp. (Blatta orientalis) str. Tarazona, assembly GCF_000334405.1. Lineage (NCBI taxonomy): Bacteria > Pseudomonadati > Bacteroidota > Flavobacteriia > Flavobacteriales > Blattabacteriaceae > Blattabacterium > Blattabacterium sp. (Blatta orientalis). Next base: position 446,158 of record NC_020195.1, read on the forward strand.
TTCCTGCTGTAGAAGCAGTTAAAAATGGAGAAATCCGATTTTATCCAAGTAGATTTAAAAAAATTTATTTTCAATGGATGGATAAAATTCGTGATTGGAATATATCTAGACAATTGTGGTGGGGACATCGTATCCCAGTTTATTATTATGGAAATTCAAAAAATGATTTTGTAGTAGCAGAAAACTTGGAACAAGCCTTAATAAAAGCGAAAATTAAAAGTCATGATCCTCATTTAAAGGATGATAAAATTAGACAAGAACCAGATGTTCTAGATACATGGTTTTCTTCCTGGATCTTACCTATGTCTGTATTTGATGGATTTATTCATCCCCATAATCGAGAAATATCTTATTATTATCCTACTGAAGATTTAGTAACAGGTTCAGATATCTTGTTTTTTTGGGTTGCACGTATGATTATGGCTGGTTTTTTTTCAGAAAAAAAACCCTTTAAGAAGGTTTATTTTACTGGAATAGTAAGAGATGATAAAAATCAGAAAATATCTAAATCTCTAAATAATTCTCCAAATCCTGTAGATTTAATTGAAAAATATGGAGCAGATGCTGTTCGTATGGGGATTATGCTAAGAGCTAGTGCAGGAAAAGATTTTCATTTTGAGGAAAATATCTGTTTACAAGGAAGAAATTTTTCTAATAAGATATGGAATGCTTTTCGTCTGATAAAAAGTTGGAAGATAGAAGAAAAAAATAAAGATCTTCCTGAAGCATCTAAAAAGGCTATTAGATGGTTTGAAAATCGTTTTTATCATGTTTTGGAAATTTTTGAAAAATATTTTCATCAATATAAATTTGATGAATCATTGATGATTTTATACAAATTAATTTGGAATGATTTTTGTTCTTGGTTTCTTGAAATTATTAAACCTGTTTTTGGAAAAGGGATATCTAAACCCGTCTATTTAAATACAATTAAGTGGTTTGAGAATGTGTTAAAATTATTACATCCATATATGCCTTTTCTTTCAGAAGAAATTTGGAGTCTTCTTAAAAAAAGAACAAGAGAAGAAGCTTTAATTATTTCTTCTTGGCCTAAAAAAAAATCCTATAATCATAAAATTTTAGTTTCTTTTGAAAGGGCTGTTCAAATTATATCTCAAATACGTTCTATAAGAAATAAAATGAATATTCCTTATAAAAAAAGTTTAGTTTTATTTTATCTGAAAGAAGGAGCAGAGAAAGAATCCCATTCCATAATATTAAAATTAGCAAACTTATCTAAAATCATTCATGTTTTAAAAAAACCTAAAAAAGAACAATTTTTTTCCTTTTTTTTAGGAACGGATAAATATTTTTTATCTTTAGATAGAAAGTATTCTTCTAAGAAAAGAGATCTTATTCACATTGAAAAAAAAATTCAATATTTTTATAATTTATTATCTATGATTCGGAAGAATTTATCCAACAATAAATATGTGAAATCTGTTCCAAAAGAAATCCTTTTAAAGGAAAAAAAGAAAGAAAGTGATACTTTGAAAAAAATAGCTCATCTTGAAGAATTTTTAACAAAAAAAAATAAAAATCTAGATTAGATCACCAGTTTTCGCATGATCCACCACCTCCAAAAATTTCCACCTTCCCCGAATCCGTCAAAATTATCTTCATTATCAGAATATTTTTTTTTGAATAGAATATTCGTTAAAAATAATATATTTAATGATGATGGGTCTATTACTTTTTTACATAAGAAAAAAAATATAATAAAAAAAACACTAATAGAAAAAGCCAAATTCCATTTGGAAAAATGGTTTTTTTTGTTTTCCTTATTTATATATTCATTTTTCATGATTTTGAATATATCTTTAATACTGATATCTATAGCTTCATAGTATAGATTTTTCTTTAAAAAAGGTTTTATTTTTTGGATGATGCGTCGAGTGGTAAAATCGGTCAAGTATGGCTCTATTCCGTATCCATTTTGTATGGATATTTTTTTATCGTTAATAGATAATAATATGATAATTCCATTGTTTTTATATTTTTTTCCAATACGCCATTTATTTCCCCATTTAGAAGCTAAAAAATTTGGATCTTCTCCATAAAGATCTCGAACAATAGAAATTAAAATTTCTGTGGAGGTTTTTTTTGAATATTGAATGAGTCTTTCATTTAATTTTTGTATTTGAATGTGGGATAAAACTCCTGCATAGTCGTTAACGGGATATATTTTTTTTGGTTTATCAGGGATATTTAATTGTTTTCCTTGTATTAAATTTGTGAAAATTAGTAAAATGAGTAAAAATTTAATAACTTCTTTTAGAATTTTTTTCATCTAAAATTTTTTTGCTATGTTTTCTAATCCTGAAAATTTACAATAGGAGCTTTTTCTGATCCTATTTGAGATTTGAAATATCCTTTTTCTCTAAATTGAGGAAAAAAATTTGCGATGATAATTTTTGGAAATTTATTTCTATAAGTATTAAAATGATTTACTTGATCATTAAAACTGTTTCTTTCCACATTAATACGATTTTCTGTTCCTTCTAATTGATTTTGTAATTCTGAAAAATTTTGTGTTGATTTTAGATGAGGATAATTTTCCACAATTAATAATAATCTGCTAAGAGAACTTTGTAATCCTTCTTGCGCTCTTTGAAACCTACTTATTTGATATTGATTTAAATTATTGGGATTTATATTCATGGAAGTTGCTTTTGCTCTTGCTTCTATGACCTGATTCAGAGTACTTTTTTCAAAAGTAGCAGATCCTTTTACCGTTTTTACTAAGTTTGGAATCAAATCTGCTCGTCTTTGATAAACGTTTTCCACTTGACTCCATTGTTTTTTTATGTTTTCATTCAATTTGACTAGTTGATTATATGTTCCAGTTATCCATAAACTGATTACAAATATTAAGATTAAAATAGTGGAAATAATAATTAAAAAACTTTTTTTCATTTTAAATGTTTCTTCCTAATTCTAATTACAAAATACAAATTTTTGGAATTAAGTTGAATTACCAGAAAATTTCGCGATGAGAGAAATAAAATAGACATTCTCTAAAAGCATTTTGATTACTATCTGATCCATGAATCGCATTTTTTTCTAAAGAACTTGCATATAACTTTCGTATAGTCCCTTCAGCTGCATGAATGGGATTTTTATCTCCTATTAAAGTTCTAAAATCTTCTACTGCATTTTCTTTTTCTAGAAGAATAGAAACTATTGGTCCGGAAGACATAAAATTCACTAAAGAATCGAAAAAAAGACTTTCTTTATGTTCTGCATAAAATTTCTTGGCAGATCTTTTAGAAAGATCCGTCATTTTAAGTGCCCTAATATAAAATCCTGCATTGACTATATGAAACAAAATAGGCCCTATATATCCTTTTTCAACAGAATCCGGCTTGATGACAGCCAATGTGATTTTTCCCATCATGTGAGAGATCATTTTTGTTTTTTTATTAAGCAATATATCAAAAATAAACTTCATTTTTTCTTTTTTGTTAAGAAAATCTGAAAACTGTATTTTCATACAAAAAAAATTAGTATTAATGAATAAAAATAGTAGAAAATCTGGAATGGGGGGAAATGAAGGGAAAACCTCTTTCGATTTGTTTCTAAAAATGATTTTGACTGATTATAAATTAGCAAGAATTAGTCGTGAAACAAGTCTTCTAGGTCGTAAAGAAGTCTTAAATGGAAGAGCTAAATTCGGAATATTTGGAGATGGAAAAGAAATCCCTCAACTAGCTATGGCTAAAGTTTTTAAAAATGGAGACTTTAGATCTGGATATTATAGAGATCAAACTTTTATGATGGCTATTGGAGTTTTAAATGTAAAAAGTTTTTTTTCTCAATTATATGCGCATTCTGATCTAGAAGCAGAACCTGTTTCTTCTGGTAGAATGATGACTTCTCATTTTGGAACACGTCTTCTGAACAAAGATGGAAATTGGAAAAACCTCATAAAACAAAAAAACTCTAGTGCAGATATTTCTTCTACAGCTGGACAAATGCCAAGACTATTAGGTCTGGCTCAAGCTTCTAAAATTTATAAGAATTTAAGAAATTTGAAGAGAACACATAAAATGTTTTCTCATAATGGAAATGAAGTCGCTTTTGGAACCATTGGAAATGCAAGCATTTCTGAAGGTTTGTTTTGGGAAACCGTGAATGCCGCTTCTGTATTACAAATCCCTATTATCCTTTCTATTTGGGATGATGATTATGGAATATCCGTTCCTAATAAGTATCAATTTTCAAAACGAAATATTAGCGATCTTTTATCCGGATTTCAGAGAACTCAAAAAGAAAATGGAATAGAAATCCTTCGTGTAAATGGATCCAATTACATGGACCTTACAAAAACGTATGTTCAAGCAGATAAAATAGCTCGTTATGAACATATTCCAGTTATAATACATGTTACGGATCTCACCCAACCACAAGGACATTCTACCTCTTCATCACATGAACGATATAAATCTAAAGAGCGTTTAGAATGGGAAATGAAAAACGATGGAATCAAAAAATTTAGGGATTGGATTTTGAATTTTCAGTTTAAAACAGACACTGGCCTTGTTAAAAAGATCGCGGATGGAGATTTTCTGAATAAAATAGATGTAGAAGCCAAAGAATATGTTCTTCAGGAACAAAAAAAAGCTTGGGAAGCGTTTCAAAAGCCTATTGAAAAAATAAAGAATGAAGCTGTTAGTATTTTGAAAAAATTGCAATATGCATTTCCACGTAAAAAATGTATAAAAAATTCTATCAAAGAATTGCTCACTATTAAACAGTTACATACAAAAAAATCCATTTTTCGTGTTGTACGAAGATCTTTGTATCTTCTTTCGAAAGAAGAGTCTTATCAGAAAGAATGTCTGATAAAATGGTTTAAAAAAAAATACCAGGAAGAACAAGAGAACTATTCTTCACATTTATATAGCATTTCTGAAAAAGCTTCCGTAAAACTTTCCGAAGTTTTTCCGGTATATAATAAGAAAAATTCTTGTGAAGTAGACGGAAGAATCGTTTTAAGAGAGAATTTTGATAAGTTATTAGAATTATACCCTGATCTTTTAATCTTTGGAGAAGATGTCGGTAAAATTGGAGACGTAAATCAAGGACTAGAAGGTCTTCAAAAAAAATATGGAGAATCACGAGTTTTTGATACGGGAATACGTGAATCAACTATTCTTGGACAGGGAATTGGTCTTGCTTTGCGTGGACTTCGTCCTATAGTTGAAATTCAATATTTAGATTATATCCTGTATGCTTTGCAAATTATGAGTGATGATCTTGCTTGTTTGCAATACAGAACAAAAGGAGGACAAAAATCTCCCGTTATTATTCGAACAAGAGGACATCGTTTAGAAGGGATCTGGCATTCTGGTTCCCCTATGGGAGGAATAATCAATTATTTAAGAGGAATTTTTGTACTTGTTCCAAGAAATATGGTAAAAGCTGCGGGCTTTTATAATACTCTTTTAGCTGGAGATGATCCAGCTTTAGTGATTGAATGTCTAAATGGTTATAGAATAAAGGAAAAACTTCCGGAAAACTTAGGTTATTTTAGAACTCCTATTGGAATAGTAGAAGTGACTAGAATAGGAAAGGATATTACGATTGTTACTTATGGTTCTACATGGAGAATTGTTCATGAGGCCGCAGAAGAATTATCTAAAATAAATATTTATCCTGAAATAATTGATATTCAATCTCTATTGCCTTTTGATCTTCAAAAAGATATTGGAAAAAGCTTAAGAAAAACAAATAGATTATTAATTATAGACGAAGATGTTCCAGGAGGTGCTTCTGCTTATATTCTTCAAAAAGTATTAGAAGAACAAAGCGGATACTATTATTTAGATAGTCCTCCTATTACAATTACGGCTCAAGAACATCGTCCTCCTTATGGATCTGATGGAGATTATTTTTCAAAACCATCTGTTGAAAACATTGTAGAAAAAGTATTAAAAATCATGCAGGATAGTTAGAAAATTTAGGATTATTAATATTTTTTTTGCAAAAAATAAAGAATAAAATATTTATTATTAATTATCTTTGGAATCTTAAAGATAAAGTTTTTTTCCGTTATGAAAATAGAAAAAACCTTACATTCTAGAATAGACGAGATAGATTTTAACAATATTTCTTTTGGAAATCATTGTTCGGATCACATGTTTTGTTCAGAGTTTAGAAACGGAGAATGGAAGAATTCAATCATTAAACCATTCGAAAATATAAACATTTCTCCAAAATCTCTTGTATTTCACTATGGACAGGCTGTTTTCGAAGGAATGAAAGCTTATAAAGATAAAAATGAAGAAGTTTTTTTATTTCGTCCAGAAGAAAATTTTAAAAGAATAAATAGATCTGCTAAACGTTTAGAAATGCCCTCTATTCCAGAATCTATATTTATGAATGGATTAAAAAAACTAATAGATATAGATCGAGATTGGGTCCCAAAACATTATGGACAATCTTTATATATTCGTCCTTTCTTAATTGCAATGGATAGAGTTTTATCTGCTAAACCATCTAAGGATTATTTATTTATGATTATATCTACCCCGGTAGATGCTTATTATGAATATCCCTTAAAAATAAAAATAGAAGAAAAATATAGTCGTTCTGCATCAGGAGGAGTTGGATTTGCTAAAGCTGCTGGAAACTATGCCTCTTCTTTTTATCCTACTAGATTAGCAAGAGAAGAAGGCTTCGATCAGATCTTATGGACAGATTCATCCACTCATACATGGATTGAAGAATTGGGAACGATGAATGTTTTTTTTTGGTTGAAAAATAAACTCATTACTCCACGAGCTAATGAAAATATATTAAGTGGAATCACTTGCAAAAGTCTTCTTGCTTTAGCTAAGAAAGAAGGAATAGATATAGAAGAAAGAGATTTAAGTGTTTCAGAAATAATAGATGGATTAAAAAAAGGAGCCTTAAAAGAAGCTTTTGGTTGTGGAACAGCCGTAGTGGTGAATTATTTTCAAACTATTAGTTATCAAGGGGTAAATTTTTCTTTACCAGATATTCCAGATGATCAAAGAACATCTATTTTATTGAAGAAAAAACTATTAGACATTCAGCATAACTTTTCGGAAGATCCTTTTGGATGGAGATTAAAATTAAAAAGATTTCTGTAGTCTTATGAATGATGATTTTCCATCTATAGAGGGGACCATCAGAAAATCCATTTCTATTTTATACAGATTAGATCCTTGTCCTAGGTTGGATTTTCAATATACTAAAAAAGAACATCTAGGAGATATTACTTTTGTTTTATTTTCTTTGTCTAAAATATTAAAAAAACCTGCAGAAGAAATTGGAAAAAATATTGGAAATTACGTAAAGGATCAATTAAAAGGTTTGATTAGTTTTTCTATTGTTGGGGGGTTTTTAAATTTTATTTTTAAGGACAGTTATTATCTTTATCTTCTTATAAATATGTTAAATAAAAATTTTTATGATTTAAAATTGTCTGATAAAAATATCATGATTGAATATTCTTCTCCCAATGCAAATAAACCTCTTCATTTAGGTCATATTCGAAATAGTCTTATTGGTTATTCTTTATCCGAAATATTGAAAATGGTTGGATATAAAACTACTAAAATACAGATAATTAATGATAGAGGAATACATATATGTAAGTCTATGATAGCTTGGAAAGAATTAGGAAAAGGAGAAACCCCTGATAGGGTAGGGATGAAAGGAGACCATTTCGTGGGAAAATATTATAATTTATTTGAGAAAATTTATTGTGAAGAAGTTCAAAAATTTTCTCAAATAAATTATAATAATCAGAATTATATTCCAATTCTCAAAAAGACTAGAAATATGTTAAAAAAATGGGAATCAGGCGATTCTGAAACTAGGAATCTTTGGAAAAGAATGAATAAATGGGTTTATGAAGGATTCAAAGAAACTTATAAAAAATTAGGAATAATTTTTGACCAAGTAGAATATGAAAGTGATGTTTATGAAATTGGAAAAAATATCATAAAAGAGGGTTTTAAAAAGGGAATTTTTTTTCAAAAAAAAGATGGGTCTATTTGGGTGGATTTAATTAAAGAAGGTTTTGATCAAAAACTTTTATTACGATCAGATGAAACTTCTGTATACATCACCCAAGACATAGGAACTGCTGTAGAGCGTTTTAGAAAGTATGATGATATAGATCAACTCATTTATATTGTAGGGAAAGAACAAGATTATCATTTTAAAGTACTTTTTACTATCCTGAAACGTTTAGGATACATATGGGTGAAAAAATTAACTCATCTTTCTTATGGAATGGTAGATTTGCCAAGTGGAAGAATGAAATCAAGAAAAGGGAATATTATAGATGCTGATAGTTTGATATCGGAAATGTCTTCTATTGTAAAAAAAAATTTTTTAAAAGATTTTCCAAAAGAAGAACAGGAAAAATATGCAGAAATAATAGGAGTTGGAGCTATAAAGTATCATTTCTTACAAGTAGATCCTAAGAAAAGGATTATTTTTTATCCTGATAAGTCTATAGATCTCAAGGGAAAGACAGGTCCATATATCCAATATGCTTATTCGAGAATTCGTTCAATAGAACGAAAATTTACTTGTTTTTATTCCTTGACTCATAAGGATTTTTCTAATGAAAAATTGGATATACATGAAAAAAAAATGATTAAAATTCTTCAAAAATATCCATTAATATTAAAAAAATCTGCAAGAGATTTGAATCCTTCTTTAGTAGCTAATTATATCTATGAAGTAGCTAAAATATTTAACCATTTGTATCAAAATACAAGAGTAATAAACCCTTTAAATGTAATTCATAGTAATATTTGTATGAATATCATTCATGTGACAGGGAACATTTTAAAATCTGGAATGAATTTATTAGGCATAAAAATGCTTGACCGTATGTAAAAAAAAATAAACGTTTATGTTTGAACATTTACAAAAAAAATTGAATAAAGCTTTTCATATTTTAAAGGGAAATAGAAAAATAACTGAAATAAATATTGCAGAGACTATGAAAGAAATTCGTAGAGCTCTTATTGATGCTGATGTTAATTACAAGATTGCTAAAACCTTTGTTCAAAAAGTTAAAGAAAAATCTATAGGTAAAAAAGTATTAACTTCTTTAAATCCAAAACAGCTAATTATAAAACTAGTATATGATGAGTTAGTCACCCTCATGGGGAAAAAAAATAGAGAAATAAATATTTCTAATAATCCTTCCATTATTTTGATTTGCGGTTTACAAGGAAGTGGCAAGACTTCTTTTTCTTCTAAGCTCGCTTTTTTTTGTGTAGAAAAAAAAATAAAAAATCCTTTATTAGTAGCTGCAGATATTTATCGTCCTGCAGCTATAGATCAACTGAAAATTATTGCAGATAAAGTTCATCTTCCTTATTTTTTTTTAAAAGAAAATAAAAATGTAATAGAGATTATTGAAAAATCTCTTATTTATGCTTCTCAAAAAAAGTATAATGTAGTTATTATTGATACTGCAGGTAGATTAGCTATTGATAAAAAGATGATGGATGAAATTCAAAAAATTTATCAGTATTCTAACCCAGATGAAACTTTATTCGTTGTGGACTCCATGACTGGACAAGACGCTATAAATACGGCTCAAATTTTTTCTCATACTCTGAATTTTGATGGGATAGTAATGACTAAATTAGATGGAGATAGTAGAGGAGGATCAGCTATTACTATGTCTAGTGTCATTGGTAAACCTATAAAATTTATTAGTAATGGAGAAAAGATAGAAGATATAGAAATTTTTCACCCAGAAAGAATAGCTAATAGGATTTTAGGAATGGGAGATATCGTTTCTTTAGTAGAAAAAGTTCAAGAACAATTTAATGAGAAAGAAACTCAAAAGATTTATAAGAAAATTTCAAAAAATCGTTTTAATTTTGAGGATCTTTTAGAACAACTTCAACAAGTAAAAAAAATAGGAAGTATGAAGAATCTTATGTCCATGATTCCTGGCATGGATAGATTTTTTGAGCATAAAAACGAAAAAAAGATTCTTTCAAAGAAATAGAATCTATAATTCTATCTATGACTCCATATGAAAGAAATCATCCAAAAATACTTGATGATGTGAGAAGAAAAAAAGAATTTCAAAAGGTTCTGGAGTTTCCTTAAGAGAAATTGACCTTTTTTTAAAACAATTTTATAGCATAAGTAAAATGATGAAAACTATTCATGCTAGTTCAGGATCCAAAATGATAAAAAATTTTTTATCTAAAATGATTAATAAAGAAAATAGTAGATAGGTTGTTTATATTGGATTAATTTTAATAAAAATTTTCTTTTATTGAAAATATTTTTAATTTTGTTCGTTTGATATGAATAATTTTTTCAAGACCCAAATGGGGATGATATACAATTTTTGATGGAATTATTATGTATATGAATGAGTAAACCATGATGAAAGGTTTTTTAAATAGAGAAAGATTTTTAGGAATTTTAGAAAAAAAAAATATTTGGGATGTTTTGGTTATTGGAGGGGGAGCGACAGGATTGGGAATAGCTTTAGATTCAGCTTCTAGAGGTTATAAAACTCTTCTTTTAGAACAATCTGACTTTTCTAAAGGAACTTCTAGTCGTAGTACTAAATTAATTCACGGAGGAATACGATATTTGGCTCAAGGAAATATAAAATTAGTCTATGAAGCTTTACAGGAAAGAGGACATTTGTTGAAAAATGCTCCTCATTTGGTAAAAAAACAACGATTTGTTATTCCTATTTTTAGTTGGAGAATGGGTTTTTTTTATTGGGTTGGTTTGAAATTTTATGAATGGTTAGCTGGTTCTCTTAGTTTTGGAAAATCTCAATTTTTATCCAGAAATGAAATACTGAAAATATTTCCTGAAATTCGACCAAATAGTTTGAAAGGAGGTATTTTATATTATGATGGACAGTTTGATGATGCTCGTTTGGCTATTAATTTAGCCAAAACTTGTGTTCAGCAAGGAGGAGTCGTGTTGAATTATTTTCAAGTAAAAAATCTTATTAAAGAAATAGGAAAAATATCTGGAGTGATAGCTTATGATCTTGAAACTAAAAAAAAGTATTCTATTTTTTCAAAAACAGTTATTAATGCCACAGGGGTTTTTTCAGATTCTATTTCTAAAATGGATGAATCTACATGGCCTATTTTAATAAAACCTAGTCAAGGGACGCATATTGTTTTAAAAAAATCATTTTTTAGCAGTTCCAATGCTATAGTCATTCCAAAAACTACGGATGGTAGAATTCTTTTTAGTATTCCATGGTATGATCATGTTTTGATAGGAACTACAGATACTTGTTTAGATAAGAGTGATCTTGATCCTAAACCTTTAGAAAAAGAAATAGATTTTATTCTACATACTTTTAAACAATACTTTGTATATACACCGAAAAAAAAGGATATTCTAAGTGCTTTTTCAGGTTTACGTCCTCTTTTTGTTCCTCGTCATTTTTCTTCTTCTGCTTACACTCATACTAAAGACATATCTAGATCTCATAAACTGATGATTAGTCCTTCTGGACTAGTAACTATCATAGGTGGAAAATGGACAACATATAGAAAAATGGCAGAAGAAACTGTCAATAAAGCTATTGAAATAGGAAAATTAAATAAAGTTCCTTCTATAACAAAAAATCTGAAAATTTATGGAGAGGATGAATCTCGCATTCAAAAATTAATTGAGGAAAATCCTCTATGGGAAAAACCCTTAATATCTAAATGTCCTTCTTATTATTGTACTGAAGCAGAAGTTATTTGGATGGTCCGTCATGAAATGGCTAGAACGATTGAAGATGTTTTAGCAAGAAGGTTTCGTTTATTATTTTTAAATGCTAAAAAAGCGATAGATATAGCACCAAGAGTAGCAGCATTAATGGCTCAAGAACTTTCTCGAGATAAAACATGGGAAAAATCACAGGTATCTGCTTTCAAAGAGTTAGCTATGCAATATTATTATCCAGTTTAAGTCAGAGAGAACATCATTATATGCTTATGAAAAAATATGTGCTATCATTAGATCAAGGAACTACTAGTTCTAGAGCTATTGTTTTTGATAGGATTGGAAATATTATATCCGTAGCTCAAAGAGAATTTACACAAATTTATCCTTATCCTGGATGGGTAGAACATAATGCAGAAGAAATATGGTCTACACAAGCTTCAGTAGCTTTAGAGGCAATTTTAAAAGCAAATTTAGAAGGGAGAAATATTGTTTCAATAGGAATTACTAACCAAAGAGAAACAACTGTGGTATGGGATAGAAAAACTGGAGAGCCTATTTATAATGCGATAGTATGGCAAGACAGACGGACATCTAGTTATTGTGATCAGATGAAGTGTGACGGTTTGACTGAAATGATTCGAAAAAAAACCGGTCTTATTATAGATCCTTATTTTTCTGCTACTAAAATTAAATGGATATTAGAAAATGTTCCAGGAGCTAGGAAAAAAGCTAATTCTGGAAAATTAGCTTTTGGAACTATAGATTCATGGTTGATATGGAATTTAACCGGTAAAGAAATTCATGTAACGGATGTCACTAATGCATCTAGAACCATGCTTTTTAATATTCATACCCTTAGTTGGGATCAAGATTTAATCAAATTATTTGATATTCCAAAAAAAATGCTTCCAGAAGTAAAGTCTTCTAGTGAAATTTTTGGTTATACTACGGGTCATATCTTATCCCATAAAATTCCTATATCTGGAATTGCTGGAGATCAACAGGCCGCTCTATTTGGTCAAATGTGCACTAAAATTGGAATGGTCAAAAATACTTATGGAACAGGTTGTTTTATGTTAATGAATGTTGGAGAAACTCCTGTTTTCTCTCGAAATAATTTAATAACTACTATTGCTTGGAAAATTAAAGATCAGGTTCAATATGCTTTAGAGGGAAGTGTATTTATTGCTGGAGCAGTTGTGCAATGGCTTAGAGATGGGTTAGGTTTACTTTTATCTTCAAGTGAAGCGGAAAAATTAGCCTCTTCAGTAGATAATACGGAAGGTATGTATATGGTTCCTGCATTTTCTGGCTTGGGGGCACCTTACTGGGATCAAAAAGCTAGAGGGACTATTGTTGGAATTACTAGGGGGACTTCTTCTGCCCATTTCGTACGTGCCGCTTTGGAAAGTATTGCTTTTCAAAATATGGATGTTCTTAAAGCTATGGAAGCAGATTCTGGGATTTCTATAAAAGAACTTCGTGTAGATGGAGGAGCAACGGTTAATAAATTATTAATGCAATTTCAATCTGATATTTTAAATGTCAAAGTAGTTAAATCCAAAATCTCTGAACTTACAGCAGCAGGTGCTGCTTATTTAGCTGGATTAGCTGTTAATTACTGGACTAGTTTGGATGATATTCAAGATAAATGGAAATTAGAACAGGTTTTTGAACCAAAAGGGATGTCAAGTCGTTTGGAACGAATTCAAGGTTGGAAAAAGCAATAAAAACAACACGTTCTTGGTCTAGCAAATAAAGTTTTTAATTATAATAATAATAATGACAAAAATATCTGCAGAGATTATAGGAACCATGATTTTGGTTTTTTTAGGAAATGGAGTAGTGGCCAATGTTCTATTGTCTAAAACAAAAGGACATGGAGATGGTGGATGGGTCACTATCACTATTGGATGGGCATTAGCTGTTTTTATGGGAATATTAGTTTCCGCTCCTTATAGTGGTGGACATTTAAATCCTTCTGTAACAATAGGGTACGCTATAATTGGAAAGTTTAAATGGAATCTTGTTCCTGTTTATATATTTTCCCAATTTATAGGAGCTATGTTGGGGTCTTTATTGGTTTGGATTTTATATAAAGATCATTTCTCAGAAACTAAAAATGAACAAGATAAATTATCTGTATTCACTACAAATCCTTCTATAAGAAATTTATATTCTAATTTATTGAGTGAAATATTAGCCACTTTTATTTTTATGTTTGTTACTTTCTACCTTACAGAAGAGTCTATTTTTTTTGATGAAAAAAAATATCCCCTTGTAGGATTAGGATATTTTGGAGCTTTTCCATCCGCTTTAATTATATTAGGAATTGGATTATCTTTAGGGGGAACCACGGGATATGCTATTAATCCTGCTCGTGATTTAGGTCCAAGAATTGTATATTCTATAATTTCTTTATATGGTGGAAAAACAAAGAGTAACTGGGATTACGCTTTTATTCCTGTATTAGGACCTATTCTTGGTAGTTTAATGGCAGCTGCATTATATTTATCAATAAAATGAAAAAACTCGTAACTTTTTTTCAAAAAGTTATAGTTAACTTATTTGATTCGTATAATGAATAAATATTCAGTTTCTAATCTGGATCACAGAAAAATAGGGAAAAAACTAAAGTTTTTTATTTTTTCTGATAGAGTTGGAACGGGATTGCCATTATGGTTACCTAGAGGAACAATTTTTAGAAGAAATTTAGAAGAATTTTTGACGGATATTCAGAAAAAATCAGGATATGAGATGATTATGACTCCACATATTGGACATAAAAAATTGTATGTGAGAAGCGGACATTGGGAGAAATATGGGAAAGACAGTTTTAAACCGATTCAAACTCCTCATTCAGAAGAAGAATTCCTATTGAAACCAATGAATTGTCCTCATCATTGTGAAGTTTATCGTTCTCAAGAATGGTCCTATCGTGATCTTCCTAAACGTTTTGCAGAATTTGGAACCGTTTATAGGTATGAACAAAGTGGAGAACTTCATGGTCTGACAAGAGTGAGATGTTTTACACAAGATGACGCTCATATTTTTTGTACGGATGATCAGCTATTGGAAGAGTTTAAAAAAGTCATAAATTTAGTTTTTTACGTATTTCGTCGTTTAGGTTTTTTGGAATATACGATTAGAGTTTCATTGAGAGATCCCAAAAAACTCCATAACTATATTGGATCGGATAAAAATTGGGAAATGGCTGAAAATGCTATTATTCAAGCTGTTAAAGAAGAAAAACTAGATGCCTCTCTTCATTATGGAGAAGCAGCTTTTTATGGTCCTAAATTAGATTTTCTTATCAAAGATTCTTTGGAAAGGAACTGGCAACTAGGAACTATTCAAGTAGATTATAATTTGCCTGAAAGATTTGATTTATATTATAAGGGAAAAAATAATGAGAGACTTCGTCCAGTTATGATCCACCGTGCCCCTTTTGGTTCTTTAGAACGTTTAATCGCTCTTCTTATAGAACACACAAAAGGAAATCTTCCCTTGTGGTTGGTTCCTAATCAAGCCGTTATTCTTCCTATAAGTGATAAATATATAATTTATGCAAAAAAAATTTTAAATTTGATGTTAAATCATAATATTCGTGTGTTTATTGATGAAAGGAACGAGAAAATTGATAAGAAAATCAGGGATTCTGAAGAAAACAAAATTCCTTATATGATTATTTTGGGAGAAAAAGAAGAAAAAAATAAAATGATTTCATTACGACGTCATGGATTAGGTCATATAGGGATATTTACTCTTTCCAATGGAATAGATGCTATTTTTAAAGAAACTAATTAAATTTATAAAATTATCATAAAAAAGAAATTTTCCAGGGGGCATAAAAAAAGAGAATATATCGTCCGTTACCGAAAAAAAAGAGGGACATCGCATTAATGCCTATATTAATTCTGATCAGGTGCGTTTAGTGGGGAATATAGTAGAAAACAGGATTTATTCTATCCAGGAAGCTCTTCAATTTGCTAGAGATAAGGAATTAGATTTAGTAGAAATTAATCCTAAAGTGTATCCTCCAGTATGCAAAATACTGGATTATAAAAAATTTCTGTATGAACAGAAGAAAAAAAAGAAGCAATTTAAAGCAAAACAAATTAAAGTAAATACTAAAGAAATTCGATTTGGTCCACAAATAGGGGATCATGATGGAAAAGTAAAAATAAAGAGTGCGGAAAAATTTTTAATGCGTGGGGATAAAGTGAAAGTTTTTGTTTTTTTTAAAGGTCGTTCAATAGTATATAAAGATCAAGGAAAAATAAAATTGTTAAAATTTGCAGAAGAAATTGAAGAATATGGAAGAGTGGAACAAATGCCCGTTATGGAAGGAAAAAGAATGTATATGATCTTAGCTCCAAAGAAGTTTTAGTATTATGCCTAAGTTGAAAACAAAATCAGGATCAAAAAAAAGATTTAAAAAAACAGCTAATGGCCGTATAAAAAAAAAACAAGCATTTAAAAATCATCTTTTAACTAAAAAATCGAAAAAAAGAAAACGTCGTCTTTCTAAATTTTCTTTATTGAAAAGTTCAGATAAAAAGAATATAAAAAAACAATTCTAACTTAAAAAGTTATGCCAAGATCTACAAATGCGGTTTCCTCTAGACGAAAACGTAAAAAAATACTTAAATATGCAAAAGGATTTTATGGAGCAAGAAGTAAGGTTTATACCGTGGCTAAAAACGCTGTAGAGAAATCTTTTAGCTATGCTTTTTCAGGAAGAAAAAAAAAGAAAAGAGATTTCAAATCTCTTTGGATTCAACGTATAAACGCTGGATCTCGTATATATGGAATGTCTTATTCTGTATTTATGAAGAAACTATCTGATAAAAACATTAAAATTAACAGAAAATTTCTTTCCGATTTTTCTATGAATGATCCGGATACTTTTAAAAAAATAGTAGAATATATCATTTCTTAGGGTTTTTATTTCTATCCAAAAGGGTCTTTAATTTTTTTCTATGAGTTTTTTCTTTCTAGAAGAGAAATAATCTATAAAAAGTTTTCCTTCCATATGATCATACTCATGTTGAATCACTCGAGCACATATTCCTTTTAGAGTTTCTTTCTTTTTTTTCCAATTATGATCATAGTATTCTATTGATACGTAAGATTTTCTTTTGACATCTCCCATGATCCCAGGAAGACTAAGACAACCTTCATTAAATTCATATTCTTTTCCATGGATTTTTAATATTCTAGCGTTAATAAAAACTTCTTTATAATTATCTATATCTTTTCCATTTTCTAATAAATAGGGAGTTTCTACTATAAAAAGTCGTATATTCTTCCCAATTTGAGGAGCAGCCAATCCAATTCCTTTCACTTTGTGTATAGTTTCGAACATATCTTTGACTAATTCCTGTATTTTTTTTCTACAAGAGTAAATGTCTATATCTATGCATTTCTTTCTTAGAATAGGATTTCCATAAACGACTATAGGTAATATCATAGATTAATTTTTTTTTCTTTTTTTGTAAGATAAGATTGTAAAATGATTGTTGCACTTATTTTGTTGATAAGTCCTTTTTGTCTTCTTTTTTTTTTTTCTAAACCTAATTCTATCATAGTAGAAAAAGCAATTTTAGATGTAAAACGTTCATCTATTCGTTCTATTCTAATTTTAGGATTTTTTTTCTGAAATTTAGAAATAAAATTCTGAATAGATTTTTCTATTAAAGCATTTTTGTTGTTTAAGGTTTTAGGTAATCCTATAACAATTTTTTTTATAGGTTTTTTAGCTATAAGAATGGCTAAAAAACTCATTAAATTTTTAGTTGGAATGGCATTTAGTCCAAATGCAAATTTTTGTAAAGAATCTGTTATAGATAAACCTGTTATTACTTTTCCGTAATCTATTCCCAATATTCTTGTCATTTTTATAAAAATATAACAAATATATACTTGTTATCTTATTTTATTTTTACTAATTTTGTTTTTGAAATATTTTTGTTTCTAATCTCATGAAAATAGATCAGCTTAAATTAGATATAGAAAGAGCTTGGAAAAATAGAGAAGAACGGTCTACAGACAGTAGTAGTCGTCCTATAAAGGAATTCGTGATTCGCGTTATAGATCTTTTAGAAAAAGGATCCATAAGGGTTTCAGAGTTTTTAAATGGAAAATGGAGGGTAAATGAATGGATAAAAAAGGCTATAATTATGTATTTTTCCATTAGAAAGATGAATTTGATCGAATTAGGTCCATTAGAATTTTATGATAAAATTCCGATCAAGAATAAATTTAAAGAGAAAGGGATTCGTGTCGTCCCCCCTGCTGTAGCACGTTATGGGTCTTATATTTCTCCTGGAGTGATTCTTATGCCCTCTTACGTGAATATAGGAGCTTATATAGGAGAAAAAACTATGGTAGATACTTGGGCTACAGTAGGTAGTTGTGCTCAAATTGGAAGTGGAGTGCATATAAGTGGTGGAGTTGGAATCGGAGGAGTTTTAGAACCTATACAAGCTTCTCCAGTGATTATTGAAGACGATGTTTTTATTGGATCTAGATGTATTTTAGTCGAAGGAGTTCTTATAGAGAGAGAAGCTGTGTTAGGAGCTAATGTAGTTTTAACCGCTTCTACTAAAATATTTGATGTTACAAAAGAGAAATCTGTGGAGAGAAAAGGTCTCATTCCTAAATCTTCTGTAGTCATTCCTGGGTCTTTTCCAAAAAAATTTCCTTCAGGAATCTATCAGGTTCCATGTGCTCTTATTATAGGGAAAAGAAAAGATAGCACAAATAAAAAAACATCTTTAAATGAAGCCTTGAGAACTCATAACATTGTTTTGTAAATTTCATGTCTTTTTATTACGAAGAAATAGAAAAAAGTGTAAAAATATTAAAAAAAGGAAAAAGCTTATTATATCCTACAGATACTGTATGGGGATTAGGTTGTGATGCTTTTAATATAAAAGCTATAGAAAAAATATATAAAATAAAGAATAGAAGTTTTTCGAAAACTATGATTCTTTTAGTAGAAAGCATGGATCGTTTATACGAATTAGTAGAAGAGATTCCTTTTTTCGTAAAAAAAATACTTCAAGAAAATCATAGAAAAAAACCTATCACTATAGTATACGACAATCCTAGGAAAATAATTTATAAATTAAATCTCCAAGCTAAAGATAATACTTTAGCTATACGTTTAACGATGGATCCTTTTTGTTCTCGTTTAATTAAAAATTTAGATAGACCCATTATATCTACTTCTGCTAATTTATCAGGATTTCCTACTCCTAAATCCTTTTGTGAAATCAGTCCTTCTATTTTAAAGAAAATCGATTATGCGGTAAACTTCCGTAGAAAAGAGATATCTAGTTATAGTAGTTCCTCTATACTAAAAATTGTTTCAAATAAAGTAAAAATATTACGCATGTAAACTTCCATGAAGTTATTTTCTGCTATTCATAGAAATATATTTCGTATTATTAGTCTTTCTGCTAAAAAAATACAACAAGATTGTTATGTAGTAGGAGGTTATGTTAGGGATTTTTTACTTGGTAAAAGAATCTATAAAGATTTAGATATTCTAACTATAGGAGAAGGGATTAGATTAGCCAAAGAAGTCTCTAAACACATTAACCCCACTCCTAGAATAAATATATTTAAACGTTTTGGGACTGCTATGCTAGAGTATAAAAATCACAAAATAGAATTCGTAGGATCTAGAAAGGAATCATATCATTTATACAGTAGAAAACCGATCATAGAGATAGGGTCATTGCAAGATGATCAAAAGAGGAGAGATTTTACAATTAATGCTTTAGCCATTAGTTTGAACGAGAGAAATTACGGAGAATTAATCGATCCATTTGGAGGTTTATCAGATTTAGAAAAAAAAACATTAAGAACTCCATTAAATTCAGATGTTACTTATTCTGACGATCCATTGCGAATGATGCGAGCAATCCGATTTGCTACTCAACTTCAATTTTTTATTGACAAATCTTCATTTCAATCTATTCAAAGAAATAGAAACAGAATAAATATTGTTTCTATGGAAAGAATTATAGAAGAATTCAATAAGATTCTTTTATCTAAAAAACCTTCTATAGGATTATTTTTATTGTATGAATCTGGATTATTATCAATTATATTACCGGAATTAACTTTATTGCAAGGAATAGAAGAAAAAAATGGATATAAGCATAAAGATAATTTTTATCATACTTTGCAAGTAGTAGATAATATTAGTCAAGAAGAAAGCAATTCTATTTGGTTAAGATGGGTAGCTTTGCTTCATGATATAGGGAAAGCTTATACTAAAAAATTTTTACCAAAAATAGGTTGGTCTTTTCATGCACATGAATTAGTAGGATCTAAAATGGTTCCAAAAATATTTCAACGTTTGAAATTGCCAAAAGGAGAACCTATGAGATATGTAAAAAAAATGATACAACATAGTTATAAACCTGTTGCGTTAATAGAAGGGAACACTAGTGATTCCGCCATCCGTAGATTTTTATTTGATATGGGAAAAGATATCGAAGATATAATCAAACTATGTATAGCGGATATTACTACGAAAAATATAGAAAAAAAAAATCGATATGCAAATAACTTATTTCTTCTCCTAGAAAGGATTAAAAAACTGGAAGAAAGAGATCGGATTCAAAACTTGAAATCTCCTATATCAGGAAACGATATAATGAATACTTTTCATATTAATCCATGTAAAAAAATAGGAGTCATAAAAAATTTTATTAAGGAATCTATTTTGGAAGGAAGAATATCCAATGAATTTCATTCTGCTTATTTTCTTATGTTAAAAAAAGGAGAAGAATTAGGATTGAAAAAAAAATAATGAATTATATGTTATTTTCTATCATTAACGGAAATGAGAAAAAAAAAATAGTATTAGTTCCACATACTCATCCAGATGGAGATGCTTTAGGTTCCTCTTTAGCTCTTTTATTTTATTTTAGAAAACTTAAACATGATGTAGATTTAATATCTCCTACAGAATATTCTGAATTTTTTAAATGGCTTCCTGGAAGTGAGGAGATTCTTATTTTCTCTGAGGAAACTCAATTTTTTGTAAAAAAAAGATTGAAGATTCCGATTATATTTTTTTTTATAGATTTCAATAATTTATCAAGGATAAAGATCTTGCAGAAATTTTTTACAGCTTCTAAAGCAAAAAAAATATTAATAGATCATCATCCATCTCCTTTTTATTTTGATTTTATGTTTTCAGATCCTACGGTTGCTGCTACCAGCATTTTAGTATTTAGATTGATATCTAATATGAAAAATTTGGATAAAATTGATAAAAATATAGCTACATGTTTATATGTTGGATTGATGACGGACACTGGTTTTTTTCGTTTTCCTTCTGTAACATCAGAAACTCATTTTATTGCGGGTAAATTAATAGAAAAGGGAATTGATATTGAAAAAATATATAATCATTTACAGGAAAGATATAGCGAAAATAAATTAAAACTTTTGTCTAAAGCCTTGAAAAAATTGAAAGTGATAGAAAAATATCGGACGGCTTATACAAGTATTAAGGCTTCTGATATAAATTCTTATCCATATAAACAAGGGGATACAGAGGGAATCATTAGCTATGGGTTATGCATAAAAAACATAGTTTTTTCCGTTTTATTTTTTGAGGAAAAAGAAAAATCTCCTATTAGAATTTCTTTTCGTTCCAGAGGAGATTTCGATGTTAATATTTTTTCTAGAAAACATTTTGGAGGAGGTGGACATAAAAATGCGGCAGGAGGACTTTTAGAAAAAAGTCTTTCAGAATCTATCGATTATTTTTTAAGTATTATTCCTAATTATCATAAAAATCTTATATTTTCCATTTGATATTACATCCATAACTAGGTTTTGTAGTTAGAGATGTTTCTATTCCTTTTAAAAGGCCTTCTAATACTTTTCTTACATCGTATCCTGTAACGGGGATTCCATTTCCTGGTCTAGAATCATCTAATTGTCCATGATAACATAAGTCTCCTACACCGTTAAATAGAAAAAATTCTGGAGTGCATTTAGCTCCATAATACTTAGCTACTTCTTGTTTTTCATCAAAAAAATAAGGAAAAGGATAACCTAATTGATAAGATATTTTTTGCATATTTTCCGGAGAATCTTCTGGATATTTTTCTATATCATTAGAATTGATTGCTAAAAAGGAAACTCCTTTATGTAGATAATCATTAGCTAAACGTACCAATTCTGTATTAATGTGTTTCACATATGGACAATGATTGCAAATAAACATAATCACAGTAGCCTTATCGGAAAAAAAATCTTTAAGAAATTTATTCTTTCCTGAAACCGTTTCTAATAATTCAAAATTTTTTATTTTTATTTTAATTTTATCAGAAGAATAAGTACGTACCATAATTATTTTCTATTATAAAGTTATTTTTCTTTTTTTTGAACAAAAAACAAAAGATTTTTCTTCTCTTCTTCAGCTAATTCCGCATCTATTAATATTCTCCCACTATGTTCATCTATTAAAAGTTTCTTACGTTGTATAAGTTCTGAATATTTCTGAGGAGTAATGGAAAGATAAGAACCTAATGGAGCTCCTCTTTGTACTGGAGCTACAGCTACTCCATTTTTCACTCCATTCCTTATTTTTTTATAAGTTTTTAATAAATTATTATCTACTTTTTTAGAAAAAAAATTAGATTTTTCTAGTAAAATTTTTTCCTCTTTCTCATTCTCTAAAAGAATCTGATTTAATTCTTTTTTTTTATGAAAAAGATGTTCTTTTTTATGTTTAAAAACTTCTTCTTTTTTTTCTAATATTTCTTTATTTTTCTGAATGTTCAGATTAATTTCTTGAATTCTTTTTTTAGATAATTGAATTTCTAATTTTTGATAATCAATTTCTTTATCAAGAGAATATAATTCTTTGTTATTTCTCACATTATCCTTTTGTTTTTCGTATTTTTTTATCAAAATCTCTGAAGATTTAATCTCTTTATTCCTTTTATCAAGATTCTGTTTAAAAGAAAGAATCTCTTCCTGAAGAAACTCTAATTTTTTTTTCATTTTGTCTAGATTTTCTTCCAAACTTCTAAGTTCTATAGGGATATTTCTACGGAAATTTTGTATTTCATCTATACGAGAATCTATTAATTGAAGATTATATAACACCCGTAATTTATCTACTACGGTTCCCACTTCTTGTATTTTATTTCCCATAATATTTTTCAATAAAAATATTGAACTGGATTTGTATGAATTTCTGATTCATAAATAGGTAGATGAATAAAATTTTTATCTAAAAAAGATTTTAATAAATTTTTAGTACTTTTTTCCAATTCATAATGCCCTATATCTACAATCAAAATTTTTTTTTCAGATTTGAAAAAATCATGATATTTGAAATCTGAGGAGATGAAAACATCGGATTTTTCCTTTATAGCCTTTTCAATTCCAAAACTACCTGAACCTGCTATCATCGTAACTTTTCGTAATTTTTTTCCTGTTAGTGGAGAATGTCTAATACAGGATAAATTCATCTTCTTTTTTAAAGAAGAAAGAAAATCAGATTCATTTATCTCTTCTAGAAAATATCCTATTATTCCTATTCCTAGATAGGGATTTATATTTTCAATATTATAAATCTCGTAAGCGACTTCTTCATAAGGATGACTTTTAAAAAGTGCATCTTTAATTATATTCAATTTATGAGATGGAAAAACGACATTAATACAAGTTTCTTTTTCCATATGAAAACATTCTTTTTTTCCGAAAAAAGGTTGAGTTTTTTCATTTCCCATAAAACTTCCTAATCCCTCAAAATTATAACTACAATGACTATAATTTGAAATGTTTCCAGCCCCAGCCTCAAATAAAGAATTTCTTACTTTTTCACAATAATTAATTGGGACATAGGTCGTTAATTTTTTTATAGATCCTTTCTTTGGAAAAAGGACTTTTTCTCTAGTTAATTGTAAAAGTTTAGATATATAAGAATGAGTTCCCTTCCAGATCAAATCTAAATTGGTATGAATCACATAAATAGATACATCATTTTTTAATGCAGAAATTAAAACTCTTTCTGAATAAGAATTTCCAGTTAAACTTCTTATGGGTTTAAAAATAATAGGATGAAAGGAGATTATAAGATTACATTTTTTCTTTAAAGATTCTGAAAAAACTTCTTCCGTAAGATCCAAAGTAATCAATATTTTTTTTACTTTTTGATCATATGATCCAACCATTAATCCTATATTATCATAGGATTCTGCATATTCTACAGGAGCTAAATCTTCCAATTTTTTAGCAATATCTCTTACTAAGACTTCCATACAAAAAAATACCAAAAAAAACAAATTTATAAAAAAAATTGATTTTATTATCTTTGGAGTAAACAATAGGAGAAGAAGTGTACGAAATTACATTTTTTTTTTTAATTAAAAAATAGAATCCTTAAAAAACTATCATGAACTTAATTAAAAAAAAACCTAATTGGATAAGAGTGAGAATTCCAATAGGAAAAAATTATAAGAAATTGCAAAAATTAGTTTCTTTACATAAACTAAATACAATATGTCAAAGTGGAAGTTGTCCTAATATAGGAGAATGTTGGGGGAAAGGAGTAGCTACTTTCATGATATTGGGAAATATTTGTACAAGATCTTGTAAGTTTTGTGGAGTAAAAACAGGACGTCCTGAAAAGGTCGATTGGAAAGAACCAGAAAAAGTAGCTAGATCTATTAAAATATTGGAAATTAAACATGCTGTTCTTACTTCTGTCAATAGAGATGATTTAAAGGATATGGGTTCTTCTATATGGATAAAAACTATACAAATGACCAGATATATGAATCCAGATATAACTATAGAAACTTTAATTCCTGATTTTAAAGGAAATAAAAAAATAATAAATAAAATTATAGATACCCATCCGGAAGTTATTTCTCATAACTTAGAAACCGTTCCTAGATTAACAAAAGAAATTCGTGTTCAAGCTAAATACGATCGAAGTCTTGAAGTTCTACAGTATATTAAGGAAAAAAATAAAAATATTCGTACAAAAACGGGAATCATGTTGGGTCTTGGAGAAAAAGAAGAAGAAATTTTAGAAACTCTGAGAGATATAAAAAATTCTCAAGTAGATATCCTAACTATCGGACAATATTTGCAACCTTCTTTAAAACACTTTCCAGTTCGTTTTTTTGTTGATCCGGATAAATTTCAAGAATTGAAAGAAATTGGATTAAAAATGGGATTTAAATATGTAGAAAGTGGACCATTAGTTCGTTCTTCTTATCATGCGGAAAAACATGTAAAATAAAAAAATCTCATTCTATTCCAAAAGAATACTGAAATATGTTTTCATTCCATAATTTTTTTTCATGAAGAAAATTTTTAAGGTAAAATGAAACCGACTTATCATTTCCATGTCTAGAAAAAATGATAAGGTGTTCCACCGGACGGGTGGTAGCTACATATAATAAATTAAGATTATCAAATCTTGTTTTGGAGAGATAATCCTCATAAATTTTTATGAGAGAAGAATCCTCTATATGTTTTTTTAAATACGGTTCTATATCTAAGTATAAAGTCTCTAATCCATGATATAAATGAGGACTGATATCTATCCAGGCTCCTTCCTTTCTTTTTGAAACTGCATTCCAATCTGCAAAAGGGAGAATAACTACAGGAAATTGCAGACCTTTAGACTTGTGAATAGTCATAATACGAATGGCATCTATTTTTTCAGAAAAAGTGATACTTTCTTTTTCTTTTTTGGATTCCCAATATTCTAAAAAATCTCCAATAGAATTTCCTACAATTTTCATAGATCTATGAACAAAATCTAAAAAAGAATAGATAGAAGCAGTATTGTATTGATTTAATAATCCAAATCCAGAAATTATATCTTCTGCTCTATTGTATAGAGATGGATTATCTAATAAATTATTGAAATCTAATCTCTTTAGGAAAAGATTTAATGGTAAAAAAACAGTTTCTATTAGAAAATCATGATCTTTTTTTTGAGTGCGAATTAATTTATTTTTCAATAGCAATAAAATTAAAGTAGCTCTCTTTTGGGAACAATAAGGTTTGAAAATAACATAAAAAAACTGTATAATGATTTCTATTTCTAAATGATTTTTTATGAGAAGAGAAACGGAAGTATTTACAATAAATCCATCTACCGTAAGTTTTTCAGACAAAAAACTCCCTTCTTCGTTACTTCTAACCAAAATAGCTATATCCGATAATTTATACTTCTGTATAAATAATTTTTGAATTTTTTCTTTTATTTGATTATAAACATATTGTTGATAATTTTTTTTTCTATGCAAAAGAAATTTAATTCTACATATCCTCCTAGGTTTTTTAAATATTTTTTGTTTAGATTTTTTATATATATCTTGGTAGATGGGATCATGAAAAAATTTAGATGCTGATTGATAAAGGGAATTATTAAATTTTACAATTTCTTCAAAACTACGAAAGTTAGTCTCTATGGAGACTACTTCTTTATGGTAATGTTTAGAGGAATAATGAATAAGATGAAGAAATGTCTTTGCATCTCCACCTCTCCAACCATATATAGATTGTTTAGGATCTCCTACTATCATAGCTGAACCATTTTCCGATAAAGCATTTTCAACTAAAATTCTAAGATTTTCCCATTGTAGAATGGAAATATCTTGAAATTCATCTATCAAATAATGTTTATATTGGATTCCCTTTTTTTCATAAATGTGTGGAAAGGGATCTTGAAGAATTCTTTCATAAAGAATTTGATTTAATTCAGCATTTAAAAGAATTTTTTTCTCCTTTTTTAAGGATTTGTATTCTTTTTCTATTTCATGTATTATAGATAAAAGACTCAAGTTTTTTAAAAAAAATTTATCTAATAGATAAGAGGAGATTACTTTTTTTATATAGAAATTTAGTTTTTTTATATAAAAAAGTATTTCCTCTTTATTCTTTTCTATTAGATTTTTTTGATTGACATCTGTGTTTTTTTTGTAGAATGCCTCTATTTGAATATTTTTTTCAAGACGTTTATTATTAATGAAAGGATTTAGGAAAATATCTCCCATACGAAGTTTTTGAAAAAGTTTTGGTAAGTCTAAATAAAGGAAGGAATGTTTTTGAATAGAATTTTTTTTTAAAAATTCAAAAAATTTATCGCCTTGTTTTTGACACATTTTTTCAAATTCTTGAGTTCTATTTAACAAAGTATTCTTTAAGATGATCCAATTATCAAAAGATTGCATTTTAATTTTTTTCATAGGAAAAAAACTATTCTCTTCTACTATAAGGAGGGCTATTTTAAATATTTCTTTGCTGATGTCCCAATTTTTTCCTTCTTTTAATTTTTCCAAAGAAAATTGTACCAAAAGATGCGACCATTTCTCTGAATTAGTTAATAGCTTATCGACAAGCTCCCATAAAAATTTTTTTGTATCCATTTCTAAATTTATATTCTTCTTGTAAAGAAAGGATCGAATGGTACGATAAGTAAATTTGTCTATAGTGCTTATAGAAAAAGAAGAAAAATCATCCAAAATTGCATATAAAATATTTTTAGAACGTTCGAAGAGTTGATCTTTTGTTAATTTCAAATTTTTTGTAAGATGATCGAACAAAAAATGATATTCATTTCTAATTTTTTGATTAGAAAATTCTTTTATACATTGTAATATTCTTTTTTTTATTTCTTCAGAAGCTTTATTGGTAAAAGTTATAGCCAAAATACGTTTAAATTCTTCAGGATGAGGGCTTTTTAATAGAAGATATAGGTAATTTTTTACTAGAAAGAAAGTTTTTCCAGAACCTGCTGAAGCGTTGTATATTTTTAATGTGGATGGAACCAGCATAATAAATTTTTGAATGATCTTTCTAAAGATAAAATTAAAATCGTTAAATTTTGAAAAGATATTTTTTTTACTTATTCTTCTTTTTTATGTCCTGCCATTTGACAAAAAAGGTCCCTAAAGAAAAATATTTACTTACAAAAAATGTTTTCATAATAAACGGAAAAAAGGTTCATTTTTCTAATTTGGAAAACTATGTGAAACAAAAACCGAATAAAAAAATGCTAAATTTTTTTCCTGTAAAATTGATGATGTATAATTTTTCTCATCCTGATTTAGAAGAGGTTTTTTCTTCCTTTTTTTCTATTCCCAAAGAGCATAGGAATAAAAAAGTGCTAAATCATTTATTAAAACGTATTCCAAGAAATAAGTATTCTAAAAAAAAAATTTCTTGGAATTGGTTTCTTTTTAAAAATGGAGAAAAACCCATAATTATAGATAATAATCTAACAAAAGATTCTATTCAGAATTTGAATTCTCATTTTTATTCCAAAGGTTATTTGGATGTCCATACAGATTTTTCTTTGTTGAGAGAAAATGAAAAGAAAGGAAAAATCATTTATAATATCTATACTGGAAATCCTTATTTCATAAATTCCATTATTTATAATTTTCCAGAAAAAGAGTTAAAAAATATATATCTAAATAACCTTAATTCCAGTTTGATTAAAGAAGGGGAACAATACGATGAAACAAATCTGATATTGGAAATAGAAAGAATGAAAAACATGTATGAAGATCATGGTTATTATAATTTTGATATATCCGATATTAAATCTCGTATAGATCCTTCTATAGGAAATCAAAAAATAAATTTATATATGGAAGTAAATAAGGTTCATCCCTCTACGAATAAACATAGAAAATATTTTTTCAATGAAATCGTGATAAGAATTAATCAAGAAGAAAATCATTCCATTTTTTACAATGGATATAAATTTTATATTCCAAAAAGTAAAAAATTTAATCCAAAAATGATCACGGATATTTTGACTATAACACCTGGATCTTTATATAAAAAAAAGGATATTTTGAGTACTCAACAGAATATTTATTCTTTGCATAATTTTAATATTGATCAATTTAAGATAGAAGAAAAAAAAGATCATAATAGAAATTCTCTTTTAAATGTAGAAATTTTTTTAAGTACTCTAAAAGATCATGAATTGAAATTTCACATAGAAAATTCTATATCCAAAAAAATGGATATTGGAATACATCCAGGAGTAACTTTATTAAGTAGAAACCTCCTTAAAAATGGGGCTAATTTAATGTTGTCCATAAAAGGAAATTTTTTTTCTTCGAAAAAAGAATTTTTGAATATGTATAAATTTTCCTTACAAGGAAAATTAATTTATCCATCCTCTTTTATAGATATAGAACAAAAAAAAACCTTGTATAGACTTCCTACTTCCATTATTTTTCAAATAAATAGTCAAAAAAATATGGGTGTAAGAAGAATGCTTTTTTCAAATTTATTGAATTATGAATGGAAGAATAATTCCTATAGAAAACATAAAATAAAAATCATCAATTTTCAATTGGTTAAAAATCTAGAACAGGAAGAAAATTCTCATAAGGAGGATATTAAAAATTTTTTTTGTGAAAAAAAAATAAAATTTTTCCTGAGAAAGAGATTATTCATTGCAAAAATGATAAAGAAGATAAAAATCAGTAATTTTTTTTTCGATCAAAGAAATCCTATACGAACGAAAAAAATAAAAAAAACATTCGAAGAATATATGAAAATGAAGAGAGAAAATCTTCTTTTGGAAGATTATTTCATAAATTCTATTATTTATAATTATGAAATGAATCAAACTCTTGATAAGAGAAAAAGAAATCCGTTTGTATTACGTGAAAATATAGAGATTTCTGGAAATATTTTATCCCCTTTATTTCGGAAAACATCTTTCCTCAAAAAAAAATGGAATAATATTCCTTCTTATTCTTTTTTTAAATATGATTTATCTTTTAAAAGATTTTGTTTTTTAGAAAAATATCACACCTTAGTCTCCAAGTTCTTTTTTGGGATAATTTTTACTTATGAAAAACTTCCATTTGAAAAAAGTTATTTCCTTAGAGGATCTGAAGAATTTCGTACATGGGACTCTTTTTATACGAAGATTATTCAACCAGAGAAGAAAAAAGCTTTTTTTGAAAATACATTTCTCTCTCAGAATAAAATTCTATTAGTCCACGAATACAGATATGAAATACTTTCTAAACTGATGACAGTTATCTTTTTAGATTTAGGAAATATCTGGTTTTTAGAATAAAAAAAAAAAAAAATACAAAAGAAATAAGAAATTTAAAATGGAATTCTTTTTACAAAGAATTAACATTAGGGGGAGGAATAGGTTTTCGATATGATCTTAAATTTTTTATCTTTCGTATAGATTTTGCATATAAGTTTTATGACCCATATCAAAAAAAAGGGAAAAAAATGGATCATTTCTCATCTGAAAATTCAAGAACCATTGATGAATTTTGGAATTCATTCTCCTTTATCCTTTTAAAAAAAAATTCTTTTTTTACATTTGTTCATCCTTATAAATTAAATTAAAAAAACACATGTCTAAAAAATTTCCTTATGGGGTAGCTACTGGTAGCCTTGTCGAAGAAATCTTCGAATATGCTAGAGAAAACATTTTTGCTATACCTTCTGTAAATGTTATTGGATCTAATACCATGAATTCTGTAATGGAAACGGCCGGAGAAGTTAATTCTCCTGTAATCATTCAATTGTCCAATGGAGGCGCAATTTTTAATGCAGGAAAAGGATTAAGCAATGAAGGACAAAAAGCCGCTATCAAAGGAGCTATAGCTAGCGCTAAACATATTCATGAATTAGCCGAAGCTTATAAAGCTACGGTGATTCTTCATACAGATCATTGTTCTAAAAAAAACCTTCCATGGATAGACGGATTACTAAAAGCTAATGAAGAAAATTACAAACATTTCGGAAAAACGTTATTTAGTTCACATATGTTAGATCTTTCTCAAGAATCTTTAGAAGAAAACATCGGAATTTGTGAAAAATACTTTGAAAGAATGAATAAAATTCAGATGACTATTGAAATAGAGCTTGGAGTAACAGGTGGAGAAGAGGATGGAGTAGATCATTCTAATATAGAAAAGGATAAACTTTATACTCATCCTAAAGAAGTAGCTTATGCCTATGAAAGATTGATGAAAATCAGTAAAAAATTTATGATAGCTGCTTCCTTTGGAAATGTTCATGGAGTATATAAACCTGGGAATGTTGTCCTACGTCCGGTTATATTAAAAGAAACTCAGGAGTATATACAAAAAAAATTTCATACTAGAGAAAAACCAGTTTTTATGGTTTTTCATGGAGGTTCAGGATCTTCTATAAAAGAAATTCAAGAATCTATTAGTTATGGAGTGATAAAAATGAATGTAGACACAGATTTACAATATGCCTTTACTTGTGGGGTCAGAAATTATATGAATAAAAATAAGAAATATTTAGAGAAACAAATAGGAAACCCACAAGGAAAAAATATTCCAAATAAAAAATATTATGATCCTAGAATATGGCTTAGGGAAGGAGAAAAATATTTTAAGATCTCTCTAAAAAAATATTTTGAATTAATGAATAATATTAACACTTTATAAAACCATGGCTTGGTTTTTAAGAAAGAAAAAAAATATTATTACTTCTATAAAGGATAGAAAATATTTGCCGAAAGGTCTTTGGTATAGGACTCCTAGCGGAAAAATCATAGATACAGATGAACTAAAAAAAAATGCCTATGTGAGTCCGGAGGATGGATATCATGTAAGAATTCACAGTAAAGAATATTTTGAGATTCTTTTTGATAAGGGGAATTTTTCAGAAATGAATGTTAAAATGATAAGTCAAGATCCTATAAAATGGATAGATTGCAAAAAATATACAGATAGAGTTAAAGAAGCAAGAAAAAAAACAAATTTATATGATGCTATTAGAACGGGAGTGGGAAAAATGGAAGAATTGGATATAGTAATTTCCTGTATGGATTTTTCCTTTATAGGAGGATCTATGGGGTCAGTAGTGGGAGAAAAAATCTCGAGAGCTATCAAATATTGTATTGAAAAAAAAATTCCATATGTATTGATATCCAAATCCGGAGGAGCAAGAATCATGGAATCTTCCTTTTCATTAATGCAAATGGCTAAGACGATAGCTAGATTAACCCAATTGCGAGATTCAAAAATTCCTTACATTTCTGTTCTTACAGATCCAACTACAGGAGGGGTTACAGCTTCTTATGCCTTACTTGGAGATATAAACATAGCGGAACCAGGAGCTTTAATTGGATTTGCTGGTCCTAGAGTTATTAAGGAAACTATAGGAAAAGATCTTCCAGAAGGATTTCAAACTGCAGAATTTCTCTTGGAACATGGGTTTATAGATATAATTTCTTCTAGGACTGAATTAAAAAAAAATATATATAATCTTGTTTCTATGATGATATAAAAAACCGTTTATTCCCATTCAATAGTTGCTGGAGGTTTAGAAGTAATGTCATATACTAAACGGTTGATTCCATCTACTTCATTAATAATTCTATTGGAAATTTTTTCTAAAAAATCGTGAGGTAAATGGGAAAATGTAGCGGTCATAAAATCTTCCGTTTTTGTCACACGTAAAACAGCTGCATATTCATAGGTTCTTTTATCTCCCATAACACCTACAGATTTTACCGGTAATAATACCATAAAAGCTTGGCTTACGGATTCATAAAGATCAGAATTTTTTAATTCTTGTAAAAGAATACTTTCTGCTTCTTGAAGGATAGAGACTTTTTTCTTATTTACTTCTCCAAGAATACGAATGCTTAATCCAGGACCAGGAAATGGATGACGATATAAAATTTCTTTTGGAATTCCTAATTCTTTTCCTAGATTTCTGACTTCATCTTTAAATAATTCTTTTAAAGGTTCAAGTAGCTTCAACTTCATGAAATGAGGTAATCCTCCTACATTGTGATGAGATTTAATAGAAAAATTTTTGTGAAATATAGAAGACTCTATCACATCTGAATAAATAGTTCCTTGTGCCAAAAATTCTACATTTTCAATTTTTTCTGATTCTTGTTGAAATATAGAAATAAATTCTTTTCCTATAATTTTTCTTTTCATTTCAGGATCAATAACTCCAGTTAAACTAGATAAAAAACGTTCTCTTGCATCTATTATTTTAATAGAAAAATTCATTTCTTTACATATATGGGATATTTTTTCTTTTTCTTTTTCCAGAAGAAATCCCGTATCCACAAAAATACAATGTAAAGAATCTCCAATAGCTTGATGAATTATATAAGCGGCTACAAAGGAATCTACTCCACCTGAAAAACCTAGTATAACTTTTTTACTAGACACACGTTTTTTTATCTTTTCTACAGTTTTTTGTACAAAATTATTTAGTTCCCAATTTGGATGACATTTGCATATATGAAGAATAAAATTTTTCAAGATATGGACTCCAAATTCTGTATGATTCACTTCTGGATGAAATTGTATAGCATAAATATCTTTATTCTTGTGAATGAAAGCTGCAATAGCACAAGAGTGGGTATGTCCGATTACTTTTAATTCTTTTGGAAGATTTTTCACTTCATCAAAATGACTCATCCAAACAAATGATTTTTTAGGGATTCCATGAAATAATTTATTTTTAGGAAAATCTATGATAAAATTTGTTTTTCCATACTCTTTATACTTTGATTTTTCTATTTTTCCTCCAAAAAGAAAAGAAATAAGTTGCATTCCATAACAAATTCCAAGTACAGGAATATTTAATTGAAATAATCTTCTAGATATTAATGGAGGTTTTTCGTCATAAATAGAAAAAGGGCTTCCTGATAAAAGAATTCCTTTTGGTTTTTTCGATACGATATTCTGAATAGAAATATCATAGGGACACAAAATAGCATAAACCCCTATTTCCCGAATTCTCCTTGCCATCATATGGCTATATTGGGAACCAAAATCTAATATTAAAATAAAGTCTTTTTTCATTAGAATTTTTTTCTTATGAAAAAGAAAGAAAATAAACTATAAACCGATGTCTTTTCTAAAATATAAGTTTTCAAAATGAACTTTTTTTACTTTATTATAAGCATTTTTTCTAGCTTCTTCCATGGAAAATCCTAGTCCTACCACATTTAAAACACGTCCTTTTGAAGTGATCCATTTTTCTTTTTCTTTTTCAGCTCCAGCGATATAAAAAGGTTCTTTTAAAGAGTTTAACCCCTCTATAACTTTTCCATATTGGAATTTTTCCGGATAACCTTTTGAAGATAAAACGACACAACAAGAACATAATTTTTTCCAAGAAATGGATATGTCTTTCTGAAGGAGAATAGATTGGATTATGTGAATAAAATTACTATTCATTAATGGAAATAAAGTTTGAGTTTCAGGATCACCCAGACGAGTATTATATTCTAATAAGTATACCCTATTTGAATTGATCATTAATCCAAAATAAATAAATCCAAAAAAAATTAATTTTTCTAAAAATAAACCTTCTAAAGTTGGTTTTAATATATTTTCTTTGAAATCTATCCAAACATCACTTGTCATATATGGATTAGGAGCAATACTCCCCATTCCTCCTGTATTCTTTCCTGTTTCTTTTTCTCCAATTTTTTTGTAATCTTTAACGGATAAAAAAGGAATAATATCTTTTCCATTAAATATGGACAATATAGAGGATTCTTTTCCTTGTAGAAGTTCTTCTATGATAACTTGATTTCCAGACTTTCCAAATTTCTTCTCTATCAAAATAGAATTCAAAGCTTTTTCCGCTTCTGTTTTATTATGTGTTAATAAGACTCCTTTTCCTTCGGATAATCCTCTAGTTTTAATAGCCACGGAATAAGTGGTTTTATCTAAAAAATCCATAGCTTCTTGATAAGAAGAAAAAACTTTGTATTTAGGAGTACGTACTCCATATTTTTTCATAAATGATTTAGAAAAAACCCTATCTCCTTCTAGTCTAGCGGAAAAATGAGGCGGTCCAATTATTTTCAATCCATCACTTTGAAATACGTCTACAATTCCATCCCATAGAAAAGTTTCAGAACCAGCAATAGTAATATCGATAGCATTTTTTTTAGCAAAAGAACATAACTCTGATGTAGAATGAAAATTTTCTATATTTTTTCCTATTTGACTGGTTCCTCCATTTCCAGGATAAAAATAAATTTCCATGGGAGAAAAATCTTTTAAGATTTTTTTACCAATAGCATGTTCACGACCCCCACTTCCAAGAATTAAAATTTTCATAATTTTTAATGTTTAAAATGTCTTTTTCCCGTAAAAGCCATAGCTATTCCATATTCATCACAAGCTTTTACAGATTCTTCATCACGTATAGAACCTCCTGGTTGAAGAATAGCTTTTATAACCCCAGAACGAGCTGCTTCATCTACTATATCACGAAAAGGAAAAAAGCATCAGAAACGAGTACTAAATTTTTTTTTCTTTGTTTTTTCTAAAGCTCTTTCTATCGCTTGACGAGCTGCCCAAATTCGGTTGGTTTGACCTCCAGAAATTCCTACAGTTTGTGTTCCTCTAGCAACAACAATTGCATTAGATTTTACATATTTTACTACTTTTTGAGCAAAAAATAAGGATCTTATTTCCTGATCGGAAAATTTATTTTTAGTGACAATTTTATAATCGGAATAAAAAAGATGATCTGCTTCTTGCACTAAGATCCCTCCATCTATTTTTACATATTCTAGTCTATCAGAAATAGGTTCATGTATATTAATTATTCTAAGATTTTTTTTCATTTTTAGAATATTTAATCCCTCTTGTTCATAGCTTGGAGACAAAATTACTTCTAAAAAAAGACTGTTTATTTTCTTCGCTAATTCTTTCGTAATGGGAATATTAACAGCAAGAATTCCTCCAAAAGAAGAAATAGGATCAGAAGAATAAGTTTTTTGAAAAGCCTCCATAATATTTTTTCCTAATGCTACTCCACAAGGAGTGGAATGCTTCACGGTACAACAAGCTGGTTCAGAAAATTGAGAGATTACTTTCCAAGCTATATCCATGTCTCTTAAATTATTAAAAGAAAGCTCTTTTCCGTGTAATTGATGAAAATTCCGCATGGATCCTTGATCAATAGTACTGATATAATAAGCCGCTTTTTGATGGGGATTTTCTCCATAACGGAGATTCATTTTTTTTTCATAAGAACAATGTAAATAAGTGGGGAAATTTTCTTCCGTGAGAAGATATTTAGAAATAGCAGAATCATAAGAAGAAGTGAGATTAAAAACTTTTCCAGCTAATTTTTTTCTCAACTTTAATGAAGGAAATCCATATTTTTCAATTTCCTTTTTTACTAGAAAGTAATCATGTTTATCTGTAATAGGGGTTACATGAAAAAAATTTTTTGCTGCTGCGCGTAGCATAGATGGGCCTCCTATATCTATAAATTCCATTAATGAATTATTATTATTTTTTCTATTGATTGTGAAGGATTTTTGATACAATTTTTCAAAAAATGGATAAAAATTTACTAAGACAATATCAATGGGAAAAATTTTGTGAAAACGGATAAATTTCATATGTTTTTCCATGGAGCGATTTGCTAAAATTCCTGCATAAATATTAGGATGAATGGTTTTTATTCTTCCATCTAACATCTCTGGAAAGGAGATTAGATCCGATATTTCTAAAAGATTAGATATTCCATGTTTTTTTAAATATTGAAAAGTCCCTCCCGTAGAAATAATTTGATATTCCTTTTTATCTAAAAAACTGATAAAATCAAATAATTCTTCATTTTTTTCATAAACACTAATTAAAGCTCTTTTCATAATAATAAATCAATTTTGTATACTATCCAATAATAAATAAACAATAGGCTACAGATTCTTTAAAGATTGAATGAGAATCTCTTTTTCTATGAGAGATATTTTTTTGGATAAAGATATGGGAGTCTCTTGGAAAGAAATTTTACATGATTTTTTTAAAATTATGTTTCCTGAATCTATATCTTTTGTCACATAATGAACTGTAGCTCCTGATATCTTTTCTTTATTATTGATAACTTTTTGATGGACTCTCATTCCGTACATTCCCTTCCCTCCATATTTAGGCAAAAGAGAAGGATGAATATTAATGATTTTTCCAGCCCATTTTTCACAAAATTCTGCATCCAGAATAGAAAGAAAACCAGAAAGAATTATAAAATCTGGAAGATCTTTCCTCATAAGATGGTCTATCTCTTTAGAGAGAGTCTTAGTCCTTCTTAAAGAATAAGTTTGAATATTTTCTTTGTAGGCATATTGAATAGCTCTACAAGATCTATCAGAAATTACTAAACTTACTTTAAAATTAGAAAGCTCTCCATTAGAAATAGATTGTATAATATGCAGCATATTAGTTCCTCTTCCAGAAACTAAAAAAGCAAGTTTTTTCATATGTATGAAAATATTTTTTATTTCAAAAATACTCTTTTATTTCCTTTAACTAGATGACCAAAAACAAAAGGATTTTCTCCTAAAGAACATAATCTCTGTAAGAGAGAGCATTTATCTTTAACGGATACTATTACAATCATTCCTACTCCCATATTAAAAGTCTCCCACATCTCCTGATCAGATAAAAAACCTTTTTCCTGAATATGATTAAAAACGGGTTGAACAGGTATTTTTTTCTTTTCAACTATAGCTGACAAATTATCTGGAAGGATCCGAAATAAATTATCTGAGATTCCTCCTCCTGTCACATGAGCTAATCCATGTATTAAAAACTCTTTTAGCAAAAGATGAATAGGATCATGATAAATTTTAGTTGGAATTAAAAGAATCTCATAAAATGGTTTTTCTTTAATTCTATGCATCAAAAAATCTTCTTTAGAAAAAATCTTTCTAATTAAAGAAAAACCATTGCTGTGGACTCCAGAAGAAGGAAGTCCAATTAAAATATCTCCTTCCTGTATAGTTTTTTTTCCATCTATAATATTTTCCTTATCTACTATTCCTACACAAAATCCAGCTATATCATAGTCTTTTTCTTGATAAATTCCAGGCATCTCCGCAGTTTCTCCCCCAATAAGACATGTATTAGTTTTTTTACAAGAGTCAGCTATTCCCTGTATTATTTTTTCTACAATATTAGAATCCAATTTTCCACAAGCTAAATAATCTAAAAAAAACAAAGGTTTTGCCCCATGACATAAGACATCATTCACGCACATAGCAAAACAATCTGCTCCAATGAGATCATATTTTTTATAATCAATAGCTAAACGTAATTTAGTTCCTATTCCATCTGCGCCAGATACTAAAACAGGTTCTTTGTAACTGCATAAAGATAGTTGATATAGTGCCGAAAAATAATCCAAGTTGCTTAGAACCTTTTTGGTATAAGTTTTTTCTAAAATTGGACAAATTTTACGTATGGTCCGATGACTTTCTTTCATGATGAATTTATTACAAGAATTTATAATATACAATCATTTTTCTTTATATGAATAGGATAGTTTCCAGTAAAACACCCGAAACAGTAATTTTTACCTCCAAGAATATCAATTAAATTTCTCATGCTTAAAAATTCTAAACTATCTACATTTAAAATTTTAGCAATTTTCTCTTTATCAATATTATATGAAATGAGATCCTTTCTACTTGGAGTATCTACTCCTAAATAACATGGAGCTATAATAGGCGGAGAAGCACTTCTAAAATGAATTTCTTTAGCTCCTGCTTTTCTTAAAATATAAACTAATCTGCGACTAGTAGTTCCACGAACTATGGAATCATCAATAATGACAATACGTTTCCCTCTGATTTCATTTAAGATAGAATTAAGTTTTAGATTTACCATTTTTTCACGCATCTCTTGTTTGGGGATAATAAAAGATCTACCAATATATTTATTTTTCACTAAAATTGGTTTGAAAGGGATTCCAGATGCTTTAGAGTATCCAATAGATGCTGGAACTCCAGAATCTGGAACTCCAATAACCACATCTGCTTCTACTGGATGTTGCTCATAAAGTTTTTCTCCACTTTTTTCCCTGATTTCATAAACATTTATATTCTCAATTAAAGAATCAGGGCGTGAAAAATAAATATACTCAAAGGAACAAATTCTACGTTTTGTATATTTCTCTTTTTTCAAAAGAGAGAATCGAATGGATTTTTTATCGACAATAGCCATTTCTCCTGGAAACAAATCTCTTATGTAATACCCTCCTACAGAATCTATTCCGCAAGTTTCAGAACTGAATATATAAGTTTTTTCATTAAGCATTCCATAACATAAAGGACGGATTCCATTTGGATCTCTAAATGCCGCTATTTTATTATCCATAAGGACTATTACAGAATAAGCTCCTTGAATATCTATAGTAGTTTTTTGAATAGCTATTTCTAAGTTATTATCATATTCCGACAAATATTTTTGTATCAAACGTAAGATCACTTCTGAATCCGAATACTCGGATATAAAAGTAACCCCTTTTGATTCTAAATCTTTACGAATTTTTTGAGCATTTATTAAATTTCCATTATGAACTATGGAAATAGTACTTTTTCCATAGGAATCTTCTCCAAAAAAGGGTTGAATGTTTTTTTTGCTCTGTCCTCCTTCTGTAGAATAACGTGTATGTCCAATAGCCGCATTTCCATGAAAATATTCAGAATTCGAAATTTTTCGAAAAGAATCTAAAACAAGACCTTCACTTTTATGGGACAAAATAAAACCATCTCGTAAAACGGAAAAACCACATGCCTCTTGACCTCTGTGTTGCAAGGCAAATAACCCAAACTGAATTAAAGAAAATGTATCAACTTTTTGAGGAGAATAAATCCCAAAAATCCCGCACTCCTCATGAAATTTATCAGAAGATTTTTTTTGATTGAAAATAGGGAATAATTTAGATATCATCTTTCTTCTTTAAAGAAGATCTTTGTCCCGTGAATGGATTAACCTACATTAAGCCTCTTTAATATTTCTATATAGGCATCAAAGACCTTTTCAGAAACCCCACTTCTAAATATATCTTTATCAAGCTTTTCCCTTGTTTTTTTATCCCAAAAACGACAAGTATCAGGACTGATTTCATCAGAAAGAAAAATTTGATTTTTTAAATTCTTTCCAAATTCTATTTTAAAATCTACCAATATAATATTTTTATCTAAAAAAAATTTTTTTAGAATATTGTTAATGTTTGAAGTTATGCGATAAATGATATTTAATTCTTCATAAGAAATTAAACCTAAAAAAACTGCATGGTGATCATTAATCAATGGATCTTTTAGTTTATCATTTTTATAAAAAATTTCAAAAATAGTATTCAATGGAGTGGATCCTTCTTTAACTCCTAAACGTTTTGAAATACTTCCAGCAAGAATATTACGAACAACAAATTCTAATGGAAT
Source organism: Blattabacterium sp. (Blatta orientalis) str. Tarazona (assembly GCF_000334405.1). Taxonomy (NCBI): domain Bacteria; kingdom Pseudomonadati; phylum Bacteroidota; class Flavobacteriia; order Flavobacteriales; family Blattabacteriaceae; genus Blattabacterium; species Blattabacterium sp. (Blatta orientalis). The sequence goes on from NC_020195.1 coordinate 486,137, forward strand.
GATATCTACTTTATGGCACAATTGTTCCCTATTATTTATTCTACGAATAAAATGAGTTTTTATTCCACAAGAATTAAGAAACTTAAAGATAAATGTGGTGATTTCATTATTCAAAATTCCTTTATCTTGTAAAAAATCTTTCTTTAATCCATCCAAAGCCGTTATGCTATCTTTATAATGAATAATGACCTCCTGCGGATTCTCTGTCGCATATATTTTTTTTGTTTTTCCTTCTAATAAAAGCTTTTTTTTAGTTATACTGCTCATAATCATAAATATTTCTCTATTTCAGTAACTAATTTTTCTCTCATTTCCATTCTGAATTTTAGTAATAATTTTTTGATTTCGTTATATTTTATAGCTAATATATGAATGGCTAATAAAGCAGCATTATAGGCATTATTGATCCCAACTGTAGCGACGGGAACATCCTTAGGCATTTGTACCATGGAAAAAAGAGCGTCTAGCCCTCCTAACAATCCATTTTTGGAATGAATTGGAACTCCGATAACAGGTAAAATAGTTTTTGAAGAAATTACTCCTGGTAAATGAGCAGACAAACCAGCTCCAGCAATAATTAATTCCATTCCCTTTGTAGATTCAATTTTTTTTATTGTATTTGATAGTATATCGGGTATACGATGTGCAGATATCACATAAGTTTTATTATTTATATTGAATTTATTTAATACTTCTTCCGCTATTTTCATAGTCGATTTGTCGGATATACTTCCACAAAATATAGCCACTTTCATATTTATAATTTTTATAGAAAATATTGTACCGCATTTTTAAAAATGGAATGTTCATGAATATTCGGGATATTTTTTAACAATCCATGATTATAACGCTCTGGATGAGTCATTCTTCCATAAATTTTTCCATTTTCACTTAATAGACCTTCTACAGCTCCAACGGATCCATTAGGATTATAAAACCTTTCTAATGTTTGAGTCCCTTTAAAATCTACATATTGCGTTGCTATTTGATTTTTTTTGAATAAAATTTTAGTTATTTTTTCACTAGCATAAAATCTTCCTTCACTATGAGATATTGGAATCGTATATATTTTATTTTTCATCCCATTTAACCAGGGAGACTTGTCAGTAATTACTTTTATATGAACACATTGAGATACATGCTTTCCTATTTCATTATAGGTAAGTGTAGGAGAATGTGAATTCCGTAAGCCTATTTTTCCATAAGGTAACAATCCAGATTTTATGAGAGCTTGAAACCCGTTACAAATACCTAAAATCAATCCATCTTGATCAAGAAAGTATTGAACAGCATCTTTTACGTATGGATTATGTAAAATAGACGTAATAAACTTTGCAGCCCCATCAGGTTCATCTCCAGCACTAAAACCACCACAAAGCATAAATATTTGTACAGTCCTTATATATTTTTCCATTTTTTCTATGGATTCTCCAATATCTTTATTTTTTAAATTCTTAAATACAAAAGTTTTGATAATGGCTCCTTCTTTTTTAAAAGCGTGAATAGATTCCCATTCACAATTTGTTCCAGGAAATATTGGAATAAATACACGTGGTGTTACTTTTTTTTTGGATTTCCATACTAATGGAAAAATATCTTCTTTTATATTTTCATGTAGATTGATTCTATGAAATTTTTTTCGATGAATGATCTTATTATTAGAAAAAATAGGAGTCAAAGTTTTTTCCCAATTTTCTACAGCCTCATTTATATCAATAGATATTCCATTAAAATTTAAGCTCTTAGAAGAGTCAATTTCTCCTATCAAAATGAAATCTTCTGAAAGAGAAGAAGTAGATTCTATAATTAATGAACCTATGCTGATCTCAAATAAAGGATTTACAGAACGGATAAAAACTCCTAAACGATTTCCAAAAGCCATTTTAGCTATAGATACAGAAATTCCTCCGTCTTTCACCGTTTTTACTGATACAATAGATCCTGAATGAATGCCTTCATAAACTTTATCATATGCATTTTTCAAAGAATAAAAATCTGGCATTTCGTTTTTCAATGGTTTGTGATGATACAAATATATTTTATTTCCTATATTTTTAAATTCTGGAGATACAATATTTGAAAAGTCTTCGGTGGTCACTCCAAAAGCTATTAATGTTGGCGGAACGTGTATATTTTTATATGTTCCAGACATGCTATCTTTTCCTCCAATAGATGCTAAATTAAATGACATTTGAGCATGATAAGCTCCTAATAAAGAAGAAAATGGTGGACCCCAATCTTCTGGATTATTTCCTAATTTTTTGTAATATTCTTGAAAACTGAAATAGATATTTTTGTAAGAGCCTCCCATAGAAACAATTTTAGAAATACATTCCACCACCGCATAAGCTCCTCCATGAAGAGGGCTCCAAGTAGAAATTTCAGGATGAAAACCCCAAGAAGCTAAACTGACAGTATTTGTATCTTTTTGTAAAACAGGTATTTTATGTACACTTCCTTCAGATGGAGTCATTTGATACTTCCCTCCAAAAGGCATCAATATCGTAGTCCCTCCTACAGTACTATCGAACATTTCTACTAAACTTTTTTGAGATGCAATATTTAATTGAGAAAGAGTTTTTAAGAAGTTTTCTTTGCTGAAAGGAATATTTTTTGATTTTTGAAAAGGAGAAATGGTAGTTGGAGAATTCACATGAACCACCTGTTTTTTATTAACCCCACCTGTATTTAGAAAAGAACTTTTCAAGTTCAAAAGTTCTTTTCGTTTATGAGAGAATATTATCCTTTTATTATCAGTTACTATAGCAATGGGAACGGAAAGTATATTTTCTTCATGAGCTAATTTCATAAATTTTTTTACATCTGATGGATCTAATACAACGGCCATCCGTTCTTGAGATTCTGAAAGAGCAATTTCTATAGCTTCTAAATCCGCATGTTTTCTAATAGGGATTTTATCTAAATGAAGAACCAAACTATTGCTCAATTCTCCAATAGCAACGGAAGCTCCTCCTGCTCCAAAATCATTGCACTTTTTAATCAAAGATATAACTTCTTTTTTTCGAAAAAATCTTTGAATTTTTCTTTCTATTATTGGGTTTCCTTTTTGTACCTGAATATTTTCAAATGAATTTTTTAATTCAGATTCTTTAGAAGATTCCGTAGCACCTCCCATTCCATCCCTTCCTGTTAACCCGCCAATCAACAAAATAATGTCTCCCTTTTTGGGCTTTTCTTGTTTAACGGCATCAACTGGAACGGCTCCAACTACCATTCCGACCTCCATTCTTTTAGCTCGATAACCTTCATGATAGATTTCTTGAATGTGAGAAGTAGCGACCCCAACTTGATTTCCATAAGAACTATAACCATAAGCGGATTCATAGCATATTTTGTATTGCGGAATTTTTCCATTCAATGTTTTTTGATCAAGAGGATTTGAAGATCCACTTAATCTAATCGCTTGATAAACAAATCCTCTACAAGATAAAGAATCCCGAATCGCTCCACCGATACAAGTAGAAGCTCCACTAAAAGGATCAATTTCCGTAGGATGATTATGAGTTTCATTTTTAAATAATAGATACCATTTTTCTTTCTTTTTACTACCTAGAATATCTACATCGACCATGATTATACAAGCATTATGTTCGTGAGAGAATACATAGTTTTTTAATTTTCCTTTCTTAAAAAGAACTTTAGAAGGGAGATTAGATAAATCCATCAAATTTATAGGAAGTTCTGATCTTCCTATTGATCTCCTATCCCTTAAATACTCATTAAAAATATTCTGATATGTCTCTTTAAATATTCCATCAAATGTTATGTCCACTAATGTAGTCAAAAAAGTAGTATGACGACAATGATCCGACCAATAGGTATCTAAAATCCTAAGTTCTGCTTCTGTAGGATCACGATTTTCTTTAGTAAAGTATTGCTGTATAAAAAACAAATCCTTTAATTTTATAGAAAAACCCAACCTCTCATGAAGATTTTGCATTTTTTCATGATTAAAATGAATAAATCCATTTACCATTCTATAATGATCTTTGCCTATTCTTTTTTTGGATTTCTCAAAAAAAGGGAAATTCATTTCATGAAGATTCTTTTCTTTCCAAATATGTGGATTCATGCAATGTTTTTTAATCTTATGAAGATCCTCTTTTTTATTCTTCATCCCTATCAATTCAATTAATTGACCCGTTTTTATAAAAACTGTAGATAGAGGATCTATAATTTTTATACATTGCATAGCCGCGTCTGCACGCGGATCATATTTTCCTGGTAAATATTCTCTAGAAAAATATGGATTTTTTAAATGTATTTCTTTATGTAAAATATCCGTGACAGGATCCACAAAAATTTTATATAGACTATCTATAAAAACTTCTTTTTTTATACGAAAAAAATCATATATATGATAAATAATCACTTGAGATAATGAAATCTCCATATTTTTAAATTCCTGATATAATTTTCTAGAATCAATATCAAAAGGAACTTTTTTTTGTATATAAATTCTGAAATTCATTAAAATTTGTGAATCAAATGGAACATAGAAATTTTCTAAACTTTTAAATCCATATTGGAATCAATAAAATGATAAAATCGATCTAAGAGAGGATTTACCTTTTTCTCAACAAATTCTATAGATTGATCCGACGAAAATCCTATAAAATTCTTAGGGGTAAGCATTTGATTTATTTTTTTTTCGTTAATAGGTATTTTTTTATCATCTAAAATACGTTGTAAAAAATCATTTTTTTTTCCTTCTAACTTTATTTTATAATTTGTATTCATAGAATGAATTCTAATTCTTTCATGAATTTCTTGTCTATCTGCTCCATTTTTTACACTCTCTACAATAATAGATTCCGTCATTAAAAATGGAAGTTCTTGATCTATATGTTTTTCAATCATTTTAGGATAGACCACTATATTTTCTAATATATTATTCCAAATTGTTAAAATAGCATCTGTAGCTAAGAATGATTGAGCTATTACCAATCTTCTATTAGCTGAATCATCTAATGTCCGTTCCAACCACTGAGTAGCTGCAACCATAGCTGAACTATTTGATAGAGAAATCACATATTTTGCTAAAGAGGCTATACGCTCACTACGCACTGGATTTCGTTTATATGCCATAGCGCTTGATCCAATCTGCTCTGTTTCAAATGGTTCTTCCATTTCTTTTAAGTTTTGTAGTAAACGTAAATCATTGCTAAACTTATGAGAAGATTGAGAAATATTAGATAATAAATTTAATACTTGTGCATCTATTTTTCTATCATAAGTTTGACCTGTCACAGGAAAAACTTTTTCAAATCCAAATTTATTGGAGATTTCTTTTTCCAAATCTTTTACTTTTTGTAGATCTCCATCAAATAATTCTTTGAAACTAGCTGCTGTCCCTACAGTGCCTTTTACTCCTCTGAAATTAAGATTTTGTAATCTAAATTCTAATTCTTCTACGTCCAATAATAAACTTTGCATCCACAAAGAGGAACGTTTTCCTACAGTAGTTAGTTGAGCGGGTTGATAATGGGTAAAAGCTAAAGTAGGAGTGTCATGATATTCTAAGGTAAAATTCCTAAGTCTAAAGAGAACATTAACTAATTTCTTAAGAAGAATCTCTAATCCATCACGGATGAGAATAAGATCCGTGTTGTCTCCTAAAAAAGCACTTGTGGCTCCTAAATGAATAATAGGTTTAGCTAGAATTGCTTTTTCTCCAAAAGCATATAAATGAGCCATAACATCATGACGGAATTTTTTTTCATAAAAAGAAACTCTATTCCAATCAATATCATCTAAATGATTTTTTAAGTCATTTATTTGTTCTTCACTAATGTTTAAACCTAATTTTTTTGGCTTTCTGCTAAAGCTAACCAAAGTTTTCTCCAGGTGAGTAAATTTTTTTTTTGGAGAAAAATTATACAACATTTCTTGACTACTGTATCGTTCTACCAAAGGATTTTTATATTCTTTCACAAAAATATTTTTTAAAAAATTAAATTAATTGGTTTCTTTCTAGCTAAGAAAATATTTTAAAAAAGGAAGATTTATCTTTGATAATATTTTGACTTCTTTCAGATCCTACAGAAATTAATAGGATATTCAAATTTAGATAACTTTCAATAAAATTAATATATTTTTTGCAATTTTTTGGTAGTTCATCATACTCATAAATTTGAGAAATATTTTGTTTCCAACCAGGAAAATCCATATAAATAGCTTCTACTTTTTCTTCAAAAAAATCTATATTTGCTGGAAAATTTGGAATAGATTTTCCATGAATACGGTATTCTACACAGATTTTTATAGTTTCTAATTGACTTAAAACATCTAATTTTGTAATGATTAAGTAATTAATTCCGTTTATCATACAAGAATATTTTAGAGAGAACAAATCTAACCAGCCACACCTTCTTGGTCTTTTTGTAGTGGCTCCATATTCTTTTCCTTTTTCTCGGATAAAATGACTCATTTCTTTATTCTTAATTTCTGTAGGAAAAGGACCATATCCTACACGCGTACAATAAGCTTTTGCTATTCCGATAAAATTTTTCAAGAAAGTAGGAGGTACCCCAGCCCCTACACAAACTCCTCCTGTAGAAGTTGAAGAAGTAGTTACATATGGATAGGTTCCATAATTTATGTCTAGTAGCATAGCTTGAGCTCCCTCAAAAAGAATTTTTTTTTCTTCATGAAAAGCTCTATGAATTTCATGTACAGCATCGATAACACGTGGATAAAGTTCTTTAGCATACTCCATATACTCTTCGTATATTTCTTTAAAAGAAACAGGTTTTCTTTTATATATTTTTGTTATAATCTGATTTTTATAATCAATGTTTTCCTTTAATTTTCTATAAAAAATTTTTTGATTTAAAAAATCTAAAACCCGTATCCCCATACGGGCTATTTTATCTTCATAAGTAGGACCAATTCCACGATGTGTAGTTCCAATAGACTTATTTCCTAATGATTCTTCCTTGTATTTATCTAAGAGACGATGATATGGCATAGTGAGATGTGCTCTTTTTGCTAAAAAAACTTGAGAGGTATTGATTCCTATTGATTCTATATCTTGTATTTCTAGAATTAAAGATTTAGGATCAATAACTACTCCAGGGCCTATAATGCATTTAACAGAAGGATAAACTACTCCAGAAGGAATTAAATGAAGAATAAAATAACGATTATTAATGTGAATAGAATGACCTGAGTTATTTCCTCCTTGATAACGAATTACATAATTTGAATTTTTGGCAAGAAGATCTGTAATTTTTCCTTTTCCCTCGTCACCCCATTGGAGACCAACAAGAACATTTGAAGGCATGATATTTTTATAATTTGATACTTTTGGCAAAGTTAATTTTTATTTATTATAAATAAATAGATAAAAACACAAATATTTCAACTATCTTTTTTCAAAATCTCGTTTAAGATGTTTATATGCTAATAATGTTGCTTTTCTTCCTCTAGGGGTTCTTACTAAATATCCTTCTTGAATGAGAAAAGGTTCATAAACTTCTTCTATAGTATCAGGATTTTCATTGACAGCTGTTGCTATCGTGTTTATTCCCACAGGACCTCCTTTAAAATGATCTATAATAGACGCAATGATTCTATTATCCATTTCGTCTAATCCATGTTTATCCACATTAAGTGCTTGTAATCCTAAATCACAAATATGAATATCTATGGTTCCGTTTCCTTTTATTTGAGCAAAATCACGAACTCTACGAAGTAGAGCGTTAGCTATGCGTGGAGTTCCTCTACTTCGATTAGCAATTTCATAAGAGGCTTCTTCGGTTATTGGAATGTTTAATGTTTTTGCTCTTCGAGTTACAATGTTTTTTAATAATTCTTTTCTGTAATAGGTTAACCGACCATTGATCCCAAATCTAGAACGCATAGGAGCTGTTAATAATCCAGATCTTGTAGTGGCTCCTATTAAAGTAAAAGGAGATAAATCAATTTGAACTGATCTGGCATTAGATCCAGAATCAATTATAATATCTATTTTATAATTTTCCATGGCAGAATATAAATATTCTTCCACTATAGGTGATAGCCGATGAATTTCATCAATAAACAGAACATCATTTGAATTTAAATGAATGAGTAATCCTGCTAAATCCCCTGGTTTATCTAAAACGGATCCTGAAGTGACAGTGATTTTAACACCTAACTCATTGGCGACTATATGAGATAGCGTAGTTTTTCCTAATCCTGGAGGTCCATGAAATAGGATATGATCCAAAGACTCTTTTCTTTTTTTAGCAGCTTGAATAAAAATTTTTAAATTATCTAAGATATCCTGTTGTCCAACAAAATCTTTAAATTTTTTTGGATTCAAAGTTCCTTCTACAATAGATGACACGATTTATAAAGTTTTTTTTAAAATAAGGAAGATTCCCAAAAAAAAATGAATAATATGAAATTCCAAGATCTTAAAATATTTAAAGTTGAGTAATCTGTAAAATCGAATTTAATAGGAACGACAGAAACATATCCATTTTTTAAAGCCCATTCATCCGTATCTGATTTTTTATCAAAATTAACAAAATCTCCTACTAACCAATAATAAGCTCTTCCTTTTGGATTATAACGTTTATCAAAACTTTCTTTCCATTTAGCTTCTGCCTGTCTGCATATTTTAATTCCTCTAATTTCTTCTTTTCTCAATTTTGGAATATTCACATTGAGACTCAGGATTCCTCTTTCCATAGGATTTTGAAGAATTTTTTTTACAATTTTCCATACATATTTTTTGGATGGATCAAAATCTGCATTCCAATCAAAATCTAAAAGAGAAAACCCAACAGATGGAATTCCTTCTATTCCAGCTTCTATCACCGCGGAAATTGTTCCGGAATACATGATGTTTATGGAAGAATTGGATCCATGATTAATTCCAGATACACAAATATCAGGTTTTCTTGGAAGAATGTGATTGATTGCTAATTTAACACAGTCTACAGGAGTTCCTGAACATTCCCATTCCTTTTGGATCCCATTGTCAATCTTTACCGAATCACAATATACAACTGTATCCATAGTTATAGCATGTCCTATTCCAGATTTAGGTTTATTTGGAGCTACCACATATACATCTCCTAAAGAATTCATCGTATGAACAAGAGTTCGAATTCCAGGAGCTATAATCCCATCATCGTTTGTTACTAAAATAATTGGCTTGTTTTTCATTTTTTCATAAAGGATCTAGATATTTGTAATTTTGTTATTTATTGTATTAGTATGATCGTAAATTCAATTAAAAATTTTAAGTATATAATAATTGGTTTTATTTTTACTTTTTTATTAAGTTTCTGTTCTCCACAAGGAGAAGAAGAAACACATCGTGTCATATTAAAGACTATATATAAAACACTCTATTTTTTACATCCTAATCCTATTAAAATTAATAATGAATTTTCACAAAAAGTATATAAGCAATATTTTTCAAATTTAGATTTACAAAAACGTTTTTTCTTACAAAAAGACTTAGAAGATATTTCTTTTTATCGAGAAAAACTAGACGAATCTTGGATTCATGGAGATCCCACTTTTTTTAACATTACAATGAAATATTTTTATCAAAGAATAAAAGAAGTAGAGAATATCTGTTCTAAGATTTTAAAAAAACCTTTCAACTTTCATAAAAGAGAAGTCTATATTCCTGGAGAACAGAAAATTTCTTATCCTAAAAATAAAAAGGAATGGATAGAAGAATGGAGAAAATATCTAAAATATTTGACTTTGATGGAAATCGTTTCTCCAGAAAATCCACAAGGAAATATTTGGAAATCCATCAAAAAAAATATCAGATGGATGAACCAGGAAAAAAAGCAAGAAAAAGGTAGAGGAATATATGCAAGAATATTTAGAAAATTAAAAATAGAAAAAAAAACAGACTGGTTTTCCATGTACGTAAATACTATTACCTCGCAATATGATCCTCATACTAACTATTTTTCTCCTAAAGAAAAGGAAAATTTTGATTTAAATATATCTGGAAAAACAGAAGGAATTGGAGCTGAATTGCAAGATCATAAAGGTTATGCGACCATTGTAAAACTTCTTGTTGGTGGACCAGCATGGAAAAGTAAAAAAATAGAAGTAGGAGATAAAATTATTAGAGTAGCAAAAGATATAAATTCAGAATCCAAAAATATTATTGGAATGTTATTGGAAAATTCCATTCGTCTTATAAGAGGAAAAAAAGGAAGTAAAGTCAAATTAACAATTCAAAAAAAAGATGGTTCTATAAAAGAAGTCATCCTCATTCGGGATGTTATTGAAAAAAAAGAAATTTTTGCAAGAAGTGTCACAATATTGGATAATGAGAATAAGTATGGGTTGATACTATTACCAGAATTTTATTTTAATCCTGAAAATAAAAACGGAAGAAATGCGGCTCAAGATATGAAAAAGATTATTCAAGAGCTAAAAAAGGAAAAAATAAAAGGTTTGATTATAGATATCAGAAATAATGGAGGAGGCTCATTAGAAACTGTTATAGAAATTGCTGGTTTCTTTTTGGGAAAAGTCCCTATAGTACAAGTAGGTCTTTCTTCTGGAAGAAAGAAAATACTAAAAAATAAAAATAATGAACTGCTTTGGAAAGGACCCCTTGTTATTTTAGTTAATGAACTATCAGCATCCGCTTCAGAAATTCTTGCTGCGTCTATAGCAGATTATAAAAGAGGAATTATTGTTGGGAGCTATCAAACATATGGAAAGGGGACCGTTCAAACCTTTTATCCCTTAAATAGATTTATTTTTTCTAATAAAAAAGAATTGGGAGCCTTAAAATTCACTATGAATAAATTTTATCGTGTCAATGGAAATTCTACTCAATTAAAGGGTGTCAATCCAGATATAGTTATTCCAAATAATATTTTTTTAGTTAGAGGTATGGAAAAAGATCAACCAAATTCTATGATGTGGGATCGGACTGATTCTATTTCTTACCAACTATGGAAAGGAAAAATAGATTTGGAAAAAATAAAGTTGAAAAGTATTAATCGTTTGAAAAAATATCAGGATATGATGACCATATATCAAACCATACAATTATTAGAAAAAAATTTTTTGAATAAGAAATATATTCCTCTAAATTGGAAAGATTTTTGGGATGAAAATTTAAAAATGCAAAAAATAAATGCAAATTTTCAAGCCTTAAAGAATTACTTGAATGTATATGAATTACGATCTTTTCCTCCTTCTTACCAAATTATCTCAAAATTTGACCAAGAATGGAAAAAAAATTTGTTGAAGGATTTTCATATAGAAGAATGTGTAAATATTTTACGAGATTTTAATGAAAATCCATTATTGTCTGACTAACTTTTTCAACATCTGCGATTTCGTCTTTTTCTTTGAGGTTAATTAACCTTACCCCTTGGGTATCTCTTCCCATCACTCGGATATCCGATACAGAAATACGAATAATTATTCCGGATTTTTTAATGATCATTAGATCATCTTGATTCGTGACATGTTTTATAGAAATTAAACGACCTGTTTTTTGAGTGATATTTATTGTTTTGATTCCTTTTCCTCCACGATTGGTTATCCGATAATCTTTTAGATTAGTTCTTTTCCCAAATCCTTTTTCCGAAACAACTAATAAATATCCTTTTTCCTGTCCTTCTACACATATCATTCCAATTACAGTATCCTCTGAAATGGATAAATTAATTCCTCTTACTCCAGAAGAATTTCTTCCAGTAACACGAACTTTTTTTTCTGAAAAACGAATTATTTTTCCACTTTTTACAGCAATAAAAACATGACTATTTCCCTTAGTTAAGATAGCTTCTAATAAAGAATCTCCTTTACGAATCACAATAGCATTAATTCCATCTTTTCTAGGGCGTGAATAGTTTTCTAAAGAAGTTTTTTTAATAATTCCTTTTTGAGTAACCATCATCACGTAATGATTTTGTACATATTTTTTATTTGTCAAATCTCCAGTTAATATGTAAGCATTTACTTTATCATCTGGTTGCAAGTGAATCATATTTTGGATTGCCCTGCCTTTAGATATTTTTGATCCCTCTGGAATTTCATAAACTCTTAACCAAAAACATTTCCCTTTTTCTGTAAAAAAAAGCAAATATTGATGATTGGTAGCTATGAGAAGATGTTTGAAAAAATCAGACTCTCTAGCAGAAGCCCCCCGATTTCCTATCCCTCCCCTTCCTTGACGCTTGTATTCGGATAAAGAAGTTCTTTTAATATATCCTGCATGAGAAATAGTAAGAACTACCTGTTCATCTTCAATAAGATCTTCTATGTGCACTTCATTTCCCAAGTAATCTATTTGCGTTCTTCGTTTATCTTGATATTTATCTTGAATATCTAAAAGTTCTTTTTTGATAATTTGCATTCGTATAGAATGTTGTATTAACACATTTTTTAAGTATGCTATTTTTTTGACTAATTCTTCATATTCTTTTTTTATTTTCTTTAACTCTAAAGAAGTCAAATTTTGTAAACGCATATCTAAAATAGATCTAGATTGATTTTCAGATATCTTAAACATTTTGATGAGTCTATTACAAGCATCATGATGATCTTTGGATTCTTTGATTAATTCAATCATTTGATCTAAATGATCTAATATAGTTAGAAAACCTGTCAAAGTATGAACACGATCTTGACATTTTTTCAATTCGTACTTAGTCCGACGAATAATAACATCCTGTCGATGGTCCACAAAATGTTGGATAAGATCTTTAATATTTAGTTGAACAGGTTTTCCTTTAACTAAGGCAATGTTATTTACATTAAAATAAGTTTGCAAAGAGGTATATTTGAATAAATTATTCAACAATATATGAGGATTCGTATTCTGTTTAAGCAGATATACTATACGTAACCCCTTTCTATCAGATTCATCCCGAATCTGATAAATCCCCTCCATTTTACCTTCTCTCATTAATTCTACAGTCCTAGTGATCATTTCGGCTTTATTTACTTGATAGGGAATTTCGTCCACAATAATACATTGTCTTCCCTGAATTTCTTCCAAATGAACTTTGGCACGTAAGACGATACGTCCTCTTCCAGTATAAAAAGCTTTCTTCACTCCCTCATATCCATAAATAATTCCACCCGTAGGAAAATCCGGAGCTTTAATAGATTCCATTATCTGTTCTATAGATATTTGATCGTTCTCAATATAAGCGCAAATAGCTTTTATAGTTTCTTTTAAATTATGAGGAGGAATGTTGGTAGCCATCCCCACAGCAATTCCAGAAGATCCATTAATCAAAAGATTCGGAATTCTTGTAGGTAAAACTGTAGGTTCTTCTATAGAATCATCAAAATTTAGTTGCATATCCACTGTTTCTTTTTTGATGTCCAATAACATCTCTTCAGACATTTTTTTCATTCTCACTTCTGTATAACGCATTGCAGCAGGTGGATCTGCATCTAATGAACCAAAATTTCCTTGTCCATCTATCAATGGATAACGAAGAGTCCATTTTTGCGCCATACGAACCATTGTCTCATAAACAGAAATGTCTCCATGTGGATGATACTTTCCCAATACTTCTCCAACAATACGAGCCGATTTTTTATAAGGATTATTAGAAAAAATTCCTAATTGGTACATTCCATATAATACTCTCCTATGTACAGGTTTTAACCCATCTCTAGCATCAGGAAGAGCTCTGGATACAATAACAGACATAGAGTAATCTATGTAAGATGATTTCATTTCATCTTCAATATTAATAGGAATTAATTTTTCTCCTTCATTCATTTTATAAACATTATGGTATTTATCAGGATAAAGTACATATTTTTCTTAGATTTGTAAAAAACTTTCTTTGATTAAGGAATAAGGGACCTGACAATTATACGAACAAGTTCCTATTTTTTTAATAAGGAAAATTGAATTTTATTTCTATCGTTTTTTTTATCATGCTCCATGATGGAAAATATTTTATTCATTTCTAAATCTGATATATTTTTTATAGGATATAATTCAGAAAGAATGGATTTTATTTCTTGATAACTATTCATAGACAATCCATTTACTTTATATGATAACCATGATTCAGAGACCATTCCCATAGCTATAGCTACACCATGTATAAGTTTTCCTTTTTTATAATTCATAAAATAGCTTTCCAAAGCATGACCAATAGTGTGTCCAAAATTCAGAATTTTTCTTAATCCTTTTTCTTTAGGGTCTTTCTCCACGATTTTATTTTTTATTAATATGGATTTATGGATTAAATCCCCCCATTGAGAATAAGATTTTCTATGATCATCCATGGTAGAGGTTTTCATATCAATCCAAAATTTTTCATCTGCAATCAATCCATGTTTAAACATTTCAGCTTTTCCTGAAATAAATTCATTTTCAGGAAGAGTTTTTAAAAAATGAGGATCAATAATTAAAAATTCTGGAGAATAAAAAGAACCTATTTCATTTTTAATGGATTCTAAATTAACTCCTGTTTTATATCCTATAGATGCATCAACCATTCCTAATAACGTGGTAGGGATATTAATAAAACGAACTCCTCTTTTAAATACAGATGCTACAAATCCACCTATATCTGTAATTACTCCTCCTCCTAAATTAATAATTAAACTATTTCTATTAGCTTTAAAATTCTCTAGATTTTTCCATATTTGAATGCAGGTATAAATATTTTTTTCCTTTTCTCCTGGTTTAATTTGAATTATCTTAGATTTTTCTAAAAATTTTGCATGAGAAAGAAGGAAAGGAAGACAATAAATATTGGTAGAATGATCTACTAAAATAAATGTATTTCTTATGGATTCTACCTGATTAAGTAGATAATTTTCCAATATCATATAGCCTTCCTCATTAAAATAAAGAATTTTTCTCTTATCAGACAACATACGTGTGTTTTTTTATTTAACCAAATTAATCAATAAAATAAAATATTTTGGATAACCAAAAAATTAAAAAGAGGAAAAAAACTATTATGAAAAATATATTTGGTCCCCATCCTAAAATATTAATAAATTTGAACAAATACTCCATAAAAATTCAATTGATATCTGTAAAAATAAATATTTTAGATCTATATTTTGAGAATATTCCTAATAAAAAACGGAAATATTTAACTTTGTTTTTCTTGAAATAAAATCATATTCGTTATTGAAAATGTCAGATATTTGGGATTTTTTTCAGCATTTTTTCAATCCTAGATGGATTTTTTTCTATTTTGAAAATACCGCTTTATTTATTCTTTTGGCAATTGTTTTTGCAGAGACTGGTTTTTTTATTGGTTTTTTTTTACCAGGAGATTCTTTATTATTTACTGCCGGAATTTTCGGAAAAGATTTATGCAAAAATTTTTATAATGTTCCATTTTTTGTAATTATTTTAATTGTAGCAGTAGTAGCTATTCTTGGAAATATGCAAGGGTATTGGTTGGGGTATAAATCCGGAAATTTATTATATAAAAAAAAAGATACCTTTCTTTTTAAGAAAAAACATCTTCTTATAGCCAAATTGTTTTATAATAAATATAAAACAACAGCACTTATTATAAGCCGTTTTCTTCCAATGCTTCGAACTTTTGCTCCCATTGTTGCCGGGGCAATTCGTGTTGATTTTAAAAAATTTATGATCTATAATATTATAGGAGCACTAGCTTGGACTTTTTCTATCATGTTAGCTGGACACTATCTAGACAAAAGGTTCCCAGAACTTAAAAACCACTTGGAATGGATTGTTTTACTCATTGTTTTAATGACCACATTCCCTGTCCTTCTGAAACTTCGAATAAGCAAAAAGAAAAAGTTCTCATCTAAATTTATAAATTCATTCGGAGAAGTCGGAAAGGGGATCCGGGGGAGGGGGAAGGGAAGCCCTGAAAGCCATTGAACATGGCTTTTTTAGAGGGGAGATACAAAGGAAGGGTTCTATTTCCATTATCTCCCCCCCCCTCCTATATCCCCCTTTTTCTTTTGAAAAAGAAGAATTCCTGTAGAAGATTCTTACATTGATTTTTCATTATGCCAGATAAAAATTTTGTTTTAGGATGCAATTTAATTCCCGTATATAAAAAACCTCTTTTATAATTTAGCGTTCCACATACTACTCTTCCTATTTGAGAAAAAAACAAAGCTCCAGCACACATAATACAAGGTTCCATAGTCACATATAAAGTACATTCTTGTATATATTTCTTTCCTAGATAATCAGAAGCTAAGTTTATGACTAACATTTCTGCATGTGCAGTAATATCACTTAAAGTTTCAGTTAAATTATGTGCCCTAGCTATAATTACATTTTCATATGTTATTGCAGCTCCTATAGGGACTTCATCTTTATGAAAAGCTATTAAAGCCTCTTCTAGGGCTATTTTCATAAAATAACGATCATTCACTTGATTATTTTATTTCTTAATTTTTTTATCTTCTTTAGATTTAAGGTCTTTTTTTCGTCTTGAGAGCTTTTCACAACCTCATCAGTAGAAATAATAATACGAGAAGTTTTTACTCTGGCTACCAGAGTATTTAAAGGATGTAAAATATTATATTCCTTTTTCAGTAGATCTTTTACCGTTATTCTATCTCCAATGTCTAAAGATTGAACATCCAATTTGATATATTTTGGAAAAGAAGAAGGAAAAGCTTTTACTTTTAATTTTCTAATCGGAGAATAATATTCTCCCCCTTTGGAAACTCCAATAGGTCTTCCAAAAGTTTTTATAGGAATTTCCAATATCATCGGTTTATAATCTTCTATTTTGCAAAAATCAGCATGCAAAATTTTTTCACTAATAGGATCAAATTGAATCTCTTTTTTAACTGCTTTGATATTTTTATCTTCTCCTTCTATTTGAATAGAAACCCCATAAAATTCTTGTGTATATACCAACTTTTTAAAAGTTTCTAAGGAAGTAGAAAATGGAATATTGATATCCTTTCCATATAAAATGCAAGGGACTTCTCCGGAAAGTCGAATGGTTTCAATAAACTTTTTCCCTATATTTCTTTTTTTTCCGGATATATTTACATATTGCATAAAAATTAAATTATAAATTTATTACTAATGGATTCATCATTATGGATCGATTGCATCACTTCTGCAAAAAGAGGAGCGCAAGATAATACTTTTATTTTTTCATTATTTTTTTTGAGAGGAATGGTATCCGTAACAACTAATTCTTCAAGAGAGGATTTTATGATTCTTTCATATGAATTTCCTGACAAAACGGGATGAGTAGCTATAGCACGTACACTTTTAGCTCCTTGTTTTTTAATTAGACTAGCTGCTTCTGTTAAAGTTCCTGCTGTATCTACCATATCATCTAGGAGAATGATATTTTTTTCTTTGACATTTCCAATAAGATTCATAAATTCTATTTCATTTGCCTTCTTTCTTTCTTTATAGCAGATCACCACATCTGTTCCTAAATATCCTGCATAGCTTCTAGCTCTTTTTGCTCCTCCCATATCTGGAGAAGCTATGGTTAGTTGATCCAGTTTCAATTTTTTTATATAATCAATAAATATTCTAGATGCATATAAATGATCTACAGGAATATCAAAAAAACCCTGAATCTGATCTGCATGTAAATCCATGGTCATTACTCTATTAGCTCCTGATGCTACCATTAAATTAGCTATAAGTTTTGCGGCAATAGGAGTCCTTGGTTTATCCTTATGATCTTGTCTCCCCCATCCAAAGTATGGAATAACAAGTGTAATGTTATGAGCGGATGCCCTTCGTGCTGCATCACACATTAAAAGTAATTCCATCAAATTATCCACTGGAGGAAAAGTTGATCCAATCAAAAATACTCGTGATCCACGAACAGACTGTTCAAAAAAAGGGGAATATTCTCCATCACTAAATTCCAAAAAACGGACTTTTCCTAAAAAATTTCCATAATGATAAGCTATATTCTCTGATAATTTTAATCCACTTCTTGTAGAAAAAAGAGTACCTTTTGATTCATATATTATGTTTTTTTTATGCAAAAATACTCAAGAAATAACTTTAGTTATGGAACAATATTTGGATCTCTTAAAAAATGTTTTAAAAAATGGAATAAAAAAAATGGATCGTACTGGGATAGGAACAAAAAGTTTATTTGGATATCAAATGAGATTTGATTTAAAAAAAGGATTTCCTCTTTTAACTACCAAGAAATTAAGCATCCGTTCTATTATTTATGAGTTATTATGGTTTTTGAAAGGATATACAAATATCCAGTATCTAAAAGAAAATAAAGTATCTATATGGAATGAATGGGCTAATGAAAACGGAGATCTAGGTCCAATATATGGATTACAATGGCGTAAATGGCCTGCTTATGATGGTCATTTTATTGATCAAATCACTAATCTTATAAAAGAAATAAAATCAAATCCTCATTCACGACGTTTGATTGTTTCTTCTTGGAATGTAGGAATGATTCAAGAAATGAGATTACCTCCCTGCCATTTACTTTTTCAATTTTATGTTTCCGAAAAAAAACAATTGTCTTTACAATTATATCAAAGAAGTGCAGATATTTTTCTTGGATTACCTTTTAATATTGCTTCTTATGCTTTATTACTTACTATGGTAGCTAAAACACTCAATTTTATAGCCAAAGAACTCATTCATACTATAGGGGATGCTCATATATATAATAACCATACAGAACAAGTGAAACTTCAAATACAACGTTCCCCTAAACCCTTACCAAAAATTCTTTTAAATCCCTCTGTAAAAAATGTATTTGATTTTTCTTTCGAAGATTTTAAATTAATCAATTACAATCCTCATCCCCATATAAAAGGAGACATAGCTGTTTAATTTATAACTTTATAATTAGTCCTATCTATTAATTAACCAATTTTGAAACATATCGTAATTGTTGGACATCGATATTTTTTTTTCACTTTTTTCTGAATTCAAAAGAACTTCTAATTTTTTAGGAATAAGAATTTCTTCTCGCAAAGAATATGGCATATGATCTAAAAATTTAATAGGATGAGCTGTTTCTAAAAAAACAGCTGTAGCTAAAGGATCTTTAATCTCTTGTAGGTATTGTATAAGTCCTAAATAACCAATAGCTCCATGGGGATCTAGCATATATTTATGTTCTTTCCATACCATTTCTATAATGGCTAAAGTTTCTTCATCTGTAAATTGATAAGAGGACAATTTTTTTCGTAATTGCACTATGCTTTCTTTATATAAATGCCATATCCGAGAAAAATTACTCGGATGGGATATGTCCATGGCATTTGATATCGTTTTTTTTACTGGAAGAGGATGATATTTTTCCGTTTTTAAAAATCTAGGAATGGTGTCATTAATATTTGTGGATGCTATAAAATACTTAATAGGCAATCCCATTTTTTCAGCCATCATTCCCGCACAAATATTCCCAAAATTTCCACTTGGAACTGAAAAAATCAATTTTCTATTTTCTTCTATTATTTTTCTATAAGCTAAAAAATAATAAAACATTTGAGGAAGCCATCTTGCTATGTTAATAGAATTAGCAGAAGTTAGTAGATATTTATCTCGTATTTTATTGTCTAAGAAAGCTTTTTTAACCATGGATTGGCAATCATCAAAATTTCCCTTTATTTCTATAGCTAGAATATTCCCCCCTAAACAAGTCATTTGCTTTTCCTGCAATAAGCTTACCCCTTTATAGGGATATAATATGATAACCTCTATTCCAGAAACATTATGAAATCCTTTGGCAACCGCCCCTCCAGTATCTCCAGAAGTGGCTACTAAAACAGTAACTAATTTCCCTATTTTTTTGTAAAAATGACTTAAACATCCGGCCATAAATTTAGCCCCTACGTCTTTAAAGGCTAAAGTCGGCCCATGAAAAAGCTCTAACGCGTATATATTGTCGTGAATTCTTTGTAATGGAAAAGGGAAATTCAAAGTTTTCTGAATAATACGTAAGATAGATTCTTCAGAAATAGATTTTCCTATATATGGTTGAATAACCTCCATAGCAATAGTGTATATATCATATTTTTGGAGATTTTCCAGGAACTTACGTTTTAGAATAGGAATATATTCCGGAAAATATAGCCCTCCATCTATTGCTAAACCTCTTAAAACTGCCTTATCAAAAGAAACTAGTTTTTTATGATCTTCTAAACTGTAATATAACATAAAAGAAAAATTTTTTTTTGAACGGATTGGATTCTTAAAGGATTTCAGAAACCTTTACTCCTTGTTGATTAATAGGAGAAGTATAAGTTTTATAATCTACTTTTAATGGAGAATAAACACGATTCATCACTTCAGTAACTTTTTTTGCGATATCATTTCCTTTACTTAACATAAATACAGAAGGACCTGATCCAGATATCCCTCCACCTAAAGCTCCTATTTCTTTACATCTTATTTTTAATTCGTAAAATGCAGGAATCAGCATAGCACGTATGGGTTCAACAATAAAATCTTCTAGAGATCTACTAATGAGTTCATAATTTTCTTGATATAATCCTGCTACTAATGCACCTATATTTCCCCATTGTCGGATAGCATCTGTCATTAAGATTTTTTGTTTTAGTATTTCTCTAGCGTCAGAAGTTTTTATTTCAATTTGTGGATGAATTATGCTTACCCATAATTCATTTGGAGAATGCAATTTCGTAATGTCTAAAGGTTGATAACTTCTTACTAAGGTGACTCCTCCCATAATAGCAGGAGCTACATTATCCGCATGAGCAGTTCCACTGGCTATACGTTCTCCTTCCATAGCAAAACGTATCAGTTGCATCCTATTAAACGGGTTTCCTAGTAATATATTAGCTCCATATACAACCCCAGCAGCACTAGCAGCACTAGAGCCTATCCCACTTCCTGGATGTATATTTTTAATTAATTCTATTTCAAAACCTATTTTTTTCTCTTTATAAAATCTTTGTTTTTTCTGATATTTTTTTAACAAAGCTTGTAAAGCCACAAAAGCTACATTTTTTTTTGGATCATTAGGTAATGTGGTTCCATCTATTCGATTAATACGTATTCCAGGATTATTTGACTTGTATAAAAGAATTTCATCTACTGGAATATCTAAAGATAATCCAATAACATCAAAACCGCAAGCTAAATTAGCTACAGTAGCTGGTGACAATATTTTAATCCTATTCATGATTTTTATTTAGTAGCTTTAATAATATCCGAAAATACTCCAGAAGCAGTTACTTCTGCTCCAGCTCCTGCGCCCCTTATAATCAAAGGTTGTTCAGCATAACGAGATGTATTATATAAAACCATATTATCTTTTCCTTCTAGCTGATAAAAAGGATGGCTTTGTTTGACAGATTCTAAACCTACAGAAGCTCGACCATTTTCATAACGAGCAATAAAACGTAGACGTTTTTTTTCTTTTTCTGCTTCTTTTCTAATTTTAAAAAAGTAATCTCTATATTGATGTAATTCTTGATAAAAATTTTCAATAGAAATAACTTTCGAACAACTTTCAGGGAGAAAAGATTTTTGATGGATATCACTAAGTTCCAATGGCGCTCCACATTCTCTTGCTAAAATAAGTATTTTTCGCATGACATCTAATCCACTAAGATCAATGCGAGGATCTGGTTCCGTATATCCTTTTAATTGAGCTTCTTTTACAACTTCTAAAAAGGATTTTTCTCCTACGAAATGATTAAAAATGAAATTTAAACTTCCAGATAATACAGATTCTATTTTTTTGATTTTATCTCCACTATTTATAAGATCGTTCAGAGTACTAATCACTGGAAGACTAGCTCCTACATTGGTTTCGAATAAAAAGGGAGCTTTAAAATGCCTAGAAAGAGTTTTTAATCTTTTATAATGATCATAATCAGAAGAACAAGCTATTTTGTTACAAGTGATTACTCCAATTCCATTCTGCAAAAATTTTTCATAAGTCATAGCCATTTCTTCACTAGCAGTATTATCTACAAATAAACTATTTCTTAGATTAAATTTCCAGACTTCTTCCATGAAAGAATAGATATTCATCTTCTGACCTTTTTTATTCAGATGATTTTTCCATTGAAATAAATTTATCCCATTATCATCAAAATACATTTTTTTGCTATTAGATAATCCAATTACTCTTACTTGTAGCTTTAACTCTTCAAGCAAGTAATTTTGTTGTTGATCAATTTGTTCAAGTAATTTACTTCCAACTTTACCTACTCCACAAATGAATAGATTAATTTGTTTTGGAGGGCTTTCGAAAAAAGCTTCATGCAAGGTATTCAAAGCTTTTTTAAAATCAGTTTTTCGAATAACAGCAGATATATTTTTTTCAGTAGATCCTTGTGCAATTGCTCTAACATTAATACTGTTTCTCCCTAAGGAAGAAAACATTTTCCCACTAGTTCCATGAAGATTTTTCATATTGTCTCCCACTACGGCAATGATACAAAGATCTTTTTCTATCGTTAATGGATCAATACGTCTTTGATGGATCTCTTGAGCAAATTCGCTATCTATTGCAGCCTTTGCTTTGATGACATCCATTTCATGGATCCCGGTAGTTATAGAATGTTCTGAAGAACTTTGGGTAATAAAAATAACATTTATTTTTTCACGTGACAAAGCTTCAAATAAGCGTTTTGAATAACCTGGAATACCTACCATCCCACTTCCTTCAAGAGTCAGCAAAGCCAAATTCTGAATTCCAGAAATTCCGGTAACTGGTTGACTAATATTAGTACATTTGCTAATGTAAATCAAAGTTCCTGGATCTACAGGAGAAAAAGTATTTTTAATTTGTATAGGAATATGTTTTTTCATAGCTGGTTGTATCGTAGGAGGATAAATAACTTTTGCTCCAAAATGCGATAATTCCATAGCCTCTTCATAAGAAATCTCTTTAATAGGAAAGGCTTGATTCACAATTTTTGGATTTGCCGTCATCATTCCACTCACATCCGTCCATATTTCAAGCAAACTTGCAGATATGGCCGCTGCTAAAATAGCTGCCGTATAATCAGAACCTCCTCTCCCAAGAGTGGTGGTTTCATTTTCTAAAGTAGATCCTATAAAACCTGGTAAAACAATATATTCGGATGTTTTCTCCCTAAAAAACTGAATAATATGGTGATTGCTTGTGATAAAATCTACTTGTGCACATCCGAATTGAGAATCTGTGATAATCAACTCTCTACTGTCTTTGCAAACAGCATCTAAACCAGATTGTTTTAGTTTTTCCGCAATGAGAAAAGAAGAACTTAGTTCTCCAAAACTCATGATTTTATCTAAAGAACGTTTTGAGAGTTCTTCTACCTGAAAAACCCCGTCACATAAACTTTCTAAATCATTGATATTCTTTTTTATCCAACTAATTAAATGACTTTGATAAGTAATTGGAAATAACTCTCTAATAATATTAAGATGACGAATTTCTATTTCTTCTAAAATATTTTTATAAATATTTTTTCTTTCAGAAGCTAATTTTCCACATTGAATTAACTGATCGGTAATATTTCCTAATGCAGATACCACAATAGCATATCTTCCTTTTGGTTTCTTTTCTAATAAAGAACAAATACGTTTTATGGAATCAGAATGAGCCACGGAACTTCCCCCAAATTTTAAAACTTGCATTTTTTAATGAATTATTTATTAAAACAATTTTCCCCTGTTATTATGAAGACAAAAATAATGATAATTTGCTGAGGAGTGTCTTTTTCAGGTTTAAAAAATTTCTACAGAAGATTATTTTTTCTATCGTTTCTTCATAAAAAGTTTTCTTGAATAATTTTCTGTGAATTTGAAAAGTTTTTATTTATTTGGGAAATAAAGCTTTCAGGTTTCTTTTCAAAGATACGAATCCTTTTGTGTTTTTTTTATCAAAAGGTTACACGAAAAAAACATCAATGTGATGAACAATGTTTAATTTTTTTTTCGATAATAATATATTTAAATTTGGAACTGTTATTGCAACGATAATTGAAAAATAACTCTTATGCATTTAACTTTTTATGAAAAGGAAAAAATTCTTCTTCACATGGCTGGAGAACTGGCAAAAAAGCGTTTAGAAAGAGGATTGAAATTAAATTATCCTGAGTCTGTGGCTTTAATTACTCATTATGTTATGGAAGGCGCACGTGATGGAAAAACAGTGAAAGAACTTATGTTTGAAGCAGGAAGCCTCCTACATTATGATCAAGTGATGGATGGAGTATATGAAATGCTTAATAATGTTCAAGTAGAAGCAACTTTTCCTGATGGAACAAAACTGGTAACCATCCACCATCCTATTAAAAAAAGCATTAAGAAAAATTCCTCCAATAACAATATGATGATCCCAGGACAATATGATCTTCTCAAAGAAGAGATTTCTTTATTACCTGGTAGACCTCGTATAGAAAGAGTAGTATCGAATGTTGGAAATCGGCCCATACAAATAGGGTCTCATTTTCATTTTTATGAAACAAATGCCGCTCTTCATTTTGATAGAAATGGAACTAAAGGATATAGACTAGATATTCCTTCTGGAAGGTCTATTCGTTTTGAGCCAGGTGAAACAAAAGAAGTTTTTTTGGTAAAAATAGGTGGGAGTCAAAAAATTTATGGTTTTTCCGGAAAAGAGAATACAAAAATATGAATATAAAAAAGTTAGATAGAGAATCTTATGCAAGTATGTATGGTCCGACTAAAGGGGATAAAGTCCGTTTGGGAGATACCTCTTTATGGATTGAAATTGAGAAAGATTACACTATTTATGGAGATGAGTGTGTTTTCGGAGGAGGTAAAGTTATTCGAGATGGAATGGGGCAACATCCATTTGCTACTAGAAACGAAGGAGTTCTGGATTTAGTTTTAACCAATGCTATTATCATTGATCATTGGGGAGTTATAAAAGCAGATCTTGGAATCAAGAATGGAATCATTGTTGGGATAGGAAAAGCTGGGAATCCATATTTTATGGATGGGGTGACTTCAAATATGTATATTGGCGCGGGAACTGAAGTTATTTCTTCAGAAAACCTGATTGTTACGGCTGGTAGTGTAGATAGTCATGTTCATTATATTTGTCCTCAATTATTTGAAGTCGCATTAGAAAATGGGACGACAACCATTATTGGTGGAGGATCAGGTCCTACTACAGGAACTATAGCTACTAATTGTACTTCTGGAGTTTGGAATATTCAAAGAATGTTAAAAAGTACAGATCACGTTCCGATAAATTTTATCTTTCTTGCGAGTGGAAATAGTTCTCATCCTGAAGCTTTAATCGAACAGATAAATGCTGGTGCCGGTGGATTAAAAATTCATGAGGATTGGGGAAGTACTCCATATGTGATAGATCAATGTTTAAATGTCTCGGAAAAAATGGATGTACAAGTAAATATTCATACAGATTCCTTAAATGAATCTGGTTATATAGAAGATACTTTAAAAACATTTAAAAATAGAACTATTCATACCTATCATACAGAAGGAGCAGGAGGGGGCCATTCTCCTGATTTATTAAAAGTGATATCTCATACAAATATTTTACCGTCATCTACAAGTCCTACTATGCCTTATACTAACAATACTCTTGATGAACATCTAGATATGTTAATGATATGTCATCATTTAGATTCCAATCTTCCGGAAGACATCGCTTTTGCTAAATCACGTATTAGATCTGAAACAATTAGTGCAGAAGGAGTATTACATGACATAGGAGCTATCAGTATGACTAGTTCAGATTCTCAAGCTATGGGAAGAATTGGAGAAGTCGTAAAACGTACTTGGCAAACGGCAGATAAAATGAAAAAAGAACGAGGACCTCTAAAGAATGATTCTCATAAAAATGATAATTTTAGAGTCAAGAGATATATTTCTAAATATACCATAAATCCTGCTATCACTCATGGAATTTCAGAATATGTTGGATCCATTTCTACTGGAAAAATGGCAGATTTGGTCTTATGGAAGCCATCTTTTTTTGGAGTGAAACCTGAATTAGTTATAAAAAGTGGCATGGTCGCGTACGCTAGTATGGGAGATCCTAATGCCACTATTCCTACCCCACAACCATTTATGTATCGTAAAATGTTTGGTTATTTTGAACCAAAATTGAGCAGTATTTTTGTTTCATCACATGCTATCAACGATGGTTTTTTAGAAAAAAATGAAATAAAAAAGAAAATTAAGATAGTCAAAGGATGTCGTTCTTTATCCAAAAAAGACATGATATTAAATGGAGAAACTCCAAATTTGGAGGTAGATCCAAAAAACTATAGCGTTTATATAGAAGGGAAAAAAATAACATCCAACCCATCGGATTTTTTACCGCTTTCTCAACGATATTTCTTATTCTAAAGAATATGTGATAAAAGTAGTACCCAGAGCGGGATTCGAACCCGCATGATGTAAAATCATTGGATTTTGAGTCCAACGCGTCTACCTATTCCGCCATCTGGGTTTCGTGATCATTTAAAAAAATAAAAATAGGATCTACTATGATTTTAGATTTTCTAAAAAAATTTAATCCATCATTTTTTATGGAATATTTATGATCATATAAATATACTACTCTTTTAATTTTAGATTGATAAATCAATTTGCTACATTCTTTGCATGGAAAATGTGTAATGTATAAAAAAGCGCCTTTACAAGAATACGAAGAAGTAGACATTTTTAAAATAGCATTCGCTTCTGCATGTAAAACATACCATTTTGTTTCTCCATTTTTATCTTCACATATATTATCAAATCCACTTGGAGTCCCGTTGTATCCATCAGATATGATCCGATTATTTTTGACTATAATAGCTCCTACTTTTTTTTTTACTAATAAGATAATTTTGACCATTCTATAGCTAGACTCATGTAAGTTCTATCATATTTTTTAGAAATTTCATAATTCATTCTAAGATAATTTTGACCATTCTATAGCTAGACTCATGTAAGTTCTATCATATTTTTTAGAAATTTCATAATCATGGAAAACATATATGGGACACGTTGTCATAAAATTAAGAATTTAATAAAAATTTATAAAAAAAGTTCCAGGAAAATATTTTTTGTAGAAGGAATTAAAGAATTTGAAATGGCAATAAAAGGGAATTTTTTTCCCATAGAAATTTTCATATGCAAAAAAATATTTCACAAATATAATCTTATCAAATCGTTTAATCACATTGTTTTTTTTATTAGCATAAAAACCTTCAAAAAATTAGCCTATAGAGAAAATTCCGGGGGGATCATTGCCTTATTTAAAAGAAAAAATCTTGAAAGACTAGAAAATATAAAAATCTATAAAAATCCTTTTATTCTTATATTGGATGGGATAGAAAAACCTGGAAATTTAGGATCTATGCTAAGAATAGCTGATGCGGTCGGGGTTCATTTCATTATATTATGTAATATAAAAACCTATATTTACAATCCTAATATAATTAGATGTAGTCTAGGAAGTGTTTTTACAAACAAAATTCTCATTGAGGAAAAAAAAACCATTATTTCCTGGTTGCAAAAGAAAAAAATGGAAATTGTAGTAACAGGATTTCATGAAAAGTCTATACAATTATATAGAACTAAATTTTCTTCACGTTTAGCTATCGTTTTAGGTTCAGAAAGCAAGGGGGTATCGCCTATTTGGTTAAATATCGCTCACAAAATAGTAACCATTCCTATGTTTGGAGATATGGATTCTCTAAATGTAAGTAATGCTATGTCTATAATCATATATGAAGTCCTTAGACAAAGAAATTATAATTAATGAATATTTTTTTTCTTTTCATAGACATGATCTATTTTTAAATTCTTTCTTTTGGAAGCTTCTACCGATAGTCGATCACAATAATCATTAATATAATGAAAATCATGTCCTTTTATCCATTGAAAAACAATAAAATGTTGATTAAATATATCTAAAAATCGGATCCATAGATCTACGTTTTTTTTTATAAAAATTCTTTTTTTCCATTGATCTATCCAATTTTTTTGAATAGTATTTACCACATATTTAGAATCGGTAAACACCACAATATTCTGTTTTTTTTGTAATTTTTCTAATCCAACTATGACGGCTAATAGTTCCATTCGATTATTAGTGGTATAACGAAAACCTTCGGAAAGGACTTTTCTATAAGTAGTTCCTACTACTTCTATAAAAATAGCATATCCCCCAGGTCCAGGATTTCCTTTGGAAGAACCATCTGTGTAAATATGAATTTTTTTGTTCACGAGTTAATTATCATTTTTTATTTTTTCACGTTCAAATTTTTCTAATTGATATTTAATTAAATTAAAACATTTTTCTTTTAGGAAATTTTTGTCTTTTAAGGATAAGTTTTTTGTTGAAATGGAGTGATGTTGTTTTATTCGTATTTTTCCAGGTCCTCCCTTTATAATAGGAAAACTTGGAAACTTTGTTTTTATATCAGCTATGGTAAATGGAACAATAGGTATTTTTTTTATTATAGCGATAGAAAAGGCCCCACTTTTAAAATGATCTAAAAAAATAGAAGGATTAGGAACTCCTCCTTCTGGGAAAAGACAGACACTTTTTCCAGAATCTACTTTTTCCTGTATTTGTTTAAATACTTGCATGCAACTAGATAAATTTTTCCTGTCTATTAATATGTTGCTTCTTCTATAAACAAAACCAAAAAAAGGAAGTTTAGCTAGCTCAGCTTTTCCTACAAAAACTAAGGGATGGTTTCTCATTAAAGAGTAAATCAACATTATGTCCATAATAGAACTATGATTACTGATTATCACATATTGTTTATTCTTATCTAATGTTTCTTCTTTCTCTTTTTCTAAGACATACCAAAAACCCATGAGAAAAAGATTGCTTCTCGCCCACATTTGGTGAAACCAATATGCAATATGATAATATTTATCTTTAAAAAGAAATGGAATAGAAGCTCCTGCCCATAATGGCACTAAAAAGATATTGATTAGAAAAAACCAGGCACGCCATAATAATATAAATGAAATTTGAAGAATTTTCATGAACTAATAAAATTACTCAAAAACGAATGAAAGTTATTTATAATGTATTTATTCCTTCTTTTTTTTTGTGGTTAAAAATAAAAAATTTATAACTTTTTTTTTAAAGATTAAAATTTGAATTTTTACAATTTATATTCCATTATTTTTTCAAATGATATTAACTATAAATTTGTATACAAAATAGAATATTTTTTTTCTTTAAAAATCTTCGTTGTTTTTGGAAAAGAAAAAAATCTGATATTTATATATTTTCCAAATACGTCATGTATACCTTAGGAGAATTTATCATAGAAAATAGGGATCGTTTTTTATATTCCACAGAAGATTTATTACGGTTATTTAGTTCTATTAAATTAGCAGCTAAAGCTATTAATAAGGAGGTGAATAAAGCCGGTTTAACAGAAAAAATTGGAAGTTCCGGAATAACTAATATACAAGGAGAAAATCAACAGAAACTAGATGAGTTTGCACACAGAATTTTTATTGAATCATTTAAAAGCAGAAATGTAGTTTGTGGAATTGCTTCGGAAGAAAGCAAAGATTTTATAGTGATAAAGGGAGAAAAAGAAAATCCTTTTCAAAAGAAATACATTGTTTTAATAGATCCACTAGATGGTTCTTCCAATATAGATGTCAATGTGTCTATTGGGACTATATTTTCAGTATATATCAAGAAGACTCCTATTCAAATGGATTTAAGAATAGAAGATTTTTTGCAAAAAGGAAATAAACAAATTCTTGCAGGATATATTATTTATGGATCCTCCACTATATTGGTCTATACTACAGGAAATGGAGTACATGGATTTACTTTGGATCCTTCTGTAGGAACTTTTTATTTATCTCATCCTAAACTTCATTTTCCAGAAGTAGAAAAAATTTATTCTATCAACGATGGGAATTATGTTAGATTCCCTAATGGTATCAAAAAATTTATAAGATACTGTCAAGAAGAAAAAGATAATCGCCCTTATACGGCACGATATATTGGATCTTTAGTGGGAGATTTTCATAGAAATCTGATACAAGGAGGTATATATATTTACCCCAAAACAGCGCTTTCTCCAAATGGAAAATTGAGGTTACTTTATGAATGTAATCCGATGGCCTTTTTAACAGAACAAGCTGGTGGAAAAGCTTCTGATGGAAAAAAAAGAATTCTAGATATAGAACCTTTCAAATTACATCAAAGGACTCCATTCATTTGTGGATCTATAGGGATGGTTTCTAAGTTGGAGGAATTTATGAATAATGAGAAAAAATAATAAGATAAGGTATGGGCTTTCAAGTAAAAAGAAAAAAAAATATTATTTATAATACAATCAAATACGGAAAATTATTACCTGTATTCCCTATTTATAGTTTTTTCTTATTGTATCCAAATAAGGAAAAGAAAACGAGATGGACAGAGCTAATTGGAACTTTGGTAAAAAAAAATTTCAAAAAAGCCGTACATAGAAATAGAATAAAACGTTTATTGCGGGCCTCTTTTTTATTAAATAAATTTATTTTAGAAGAAAAAATAGAGAGAACTAGTTGTAGTTATCATATTGTATTTATTTATATAGGAAAATTTTTACCAAAATTTCAGGATATTAATCCCTCTATTAAAAAAATATTTAATATAATAAGAGATATTGAAACCTCATCTTTATTGAAATAATTGACCTGCGTTAGCTCCAAAAATTTTTACTGCAAAAGCCAATAAAACGATCCCGAATATCTTTTTTAGTATATCTAAACCATTAGATCCTATTTTTTCAGCTATAAAATCACATCTATCTATAACGAAATAAACTACTATCATATTGAGTATTAAAGAAATAAGAATAATATTTACATCATAAGTAGTTCTTAGAGAAATTAGAGTAGTCAAGGATCCAGGTCCAGCTATAAGTGGAAAAGCAATTGGAACGATAGAAGTTTGGGCATTTTCTGTTACTTTATGAAGATCTATGCCTAAAATCATTTCTAATCCAATTAAAAACAAAACGATAGATCCTGCAACGGAAAAAGAGTGGACATCTACACCAATAATTTTTAGCATAGGTTGTCCTAAAAACAAAAAAGATAAAAAGATAATAAGAGAAGTCACTATCACTTTTTTTGTCTCTATAATATTTCCTTTAGATTTAAAACCCATAATTATGGGAGCATTTCCTAGTATATCTATAATGCTAAAAAGGATCATGAAACAACTGATTAATGAATTTATCCATTCCATATTCAAAATTTATTCAAAAATTTTTAAGTTTCGAACTAAAGTTTTTTTGAGGATAAAAAATGATAAAATATCATTAATAATATCTACGATTTTATTCTATTATCCTCCTCTTAATCTATCACAAATTAAACAAAAATATAATCAGTCCCATTAATTTTTTTGAAAAAAAACTTAATCTATTCATGTTTTTATTTTAAGTTTTGTTGTATTAAGTATAATTTCTAAAGTCCATTTTCATAAGCTTTCCATCCTATCTCTCTATATTTTTCTGCCAAAAATTTTGGATTTTTAGATTGATAAATAGCTTTTCCAACTATGATAAAATCACTTTTGTTTTTTTGAAAAGCTAGATTAGGATGAATGTACGTATTTCCCATAGAATTTTCTTTTGATTGAGAAAAATGTATTCCAGGAGTAAATAATAATAATCTATTGTCTACTCTTCTTTGTGCTACGGTTCCAATTACTTTTGGATTTTTCAAAGAGATGTTTAAAGCTTTTCTTATATAATTATCATCAGATAATCTTCCAGAAGAAGACATTTCAGACACAGTAATTAATCCCATATTTGAAGGAATATTCAAGTTTTGTATACTGATACTTCCTGCAAGTAGATGTACCGTTAAAATATCTGCCCAAGAAGAAATTTTGTGTATCCCATGATGTAATTGTAGATAATTTATAGGTCCCACATCACATAATTTTCTATCTTCAAATAATAAAAATTTCTTTTCTACAGAAATTTTTTTAAGAGATGCAATGAATGAAGATGAAAAATCACTAATAATATCTGCATGAAGTTTCAATCCACAAATGGAATCTCCTGTCAAATTCACTAGTTCTAAAATTTTTTCAGAGTATATTAAGTCGGCAGAAACAATCAAATTTGTTTTTTTTTTCAACGTTATATCAAGAAGTTTTTTTCCAATGGGATGAGAAATTTTTTCTTTTTTTTCTTCATAGGAAAGACGTTTTTCCTGAAATTTTTTTATTCTTTTTTTGAAAAAAAGTTGAATTATATGTATTTCTTTTTTCTTTAAAAGATCTTTTTTTTCTAACATCTTTAAAACTTCTCCTATACGAAATAAAGTCCGTATATTAAATCCTCTTTTTTTTATATTATCTATTCCTCCTTGTTCACGATCAAGAATAGATAGAATATTTTTAATAATCAATCCCTCTTTTTCAAGATCTATCACGGTTTGTAATAAACTATCTCCACTTGTTATTACATCTTCTACAAGAAGACAATTTTGTCCTTTTTTGTAAATCCCTTCTATCATTCGTTTGGTTCCATAACCTTTATTTTCTTTTCTCTTAATAATCAAAGGAATATTTGACCTTAAGGATAAAGTAGTAGCTATCGGTAAAGCAGCATAGGGGACTCCACAAATAAGTTCAAACGTATGATATGGAACTTCACTAAGAAGCAAATCAGAAAGTTTTATTAATAAATCTGGTCTAGAAGCTATTGGACGAAAGTCTATATATATAGGAGAAGTCATTCCACTTTTCAAGGTAAAATGACCAAATTTTATAATGCCTAAATTATAAATTTTTAAAAAAAACTGTTCTTTTTCTTCCATAAAAAACCTTTTTTGGTTAAAGTTAAAAATTTTCTCCTTGGTGGGTTTTGTATTATATTACTTACACAATTTTTATGATCATGAAAAAAAAGAAAATAGATATATCTTCTGATATAAATGGGATTAAACTTTCTTCTTGTATTATGAATGCTTCAGGAGTACTCTGTACTACAGAAAAAGAACTTAAAAAGTTGATTATTAGTTCTTCCGGAGCTATTGTGACAAAAAGTTGTACCTTAAAACCAAGAAAAGGAAATTTAGAACCTAGATATTTTGGATGGAATATTGGAAGCATTAATTCTATGGGCCTCCCCAATCTTGGAATAGATTTTTATTTAGATTTTTTAGAAAAAATAAATCCTAAAAAACCTTTTTTTTTATCTATATCAGGACTTTCTATAGAGGAAAATTATCTTCTTCTTCATAAAGCCAATCTTTCTTCCCGTATCAGTGCAGTAGAATTAAATTTGTCTTGTCCAAATATTCTTGGAAAAGATCAAGTATTAGGTTATGATTTTAATAATATTCCGAATTTCCTCGAAAATATATTTAAATTTTATAAAAAACCTTTAGGAGTTAAGTTACCTCCTTATTTTGAAAATAGGCATATTAAAAAAATGGCTTTTATATTAAATAAATATCCTATTTTCTTTGTTACCTGTATTAATAGTTTGCCTAATGGTCTTTTCATTGATCTCAATAAAGAAACTGTGGTGATTCAACCAAAAATGGGTTTTGGAGGGATAGGAGGAAAAACTATAAAACCATTTGCATTAGCAAATATTCGTCAATTTTATACTTATCTACGCAAAGAGATTCCTATAATAGGTTGTGGTGGAATTTGTTCCGGAAAAGATATTTTTGAACACATATTGTGTGGGGCCTCAGCGGTTCAAATCGGAACACAATTTATAAAAGAAGGGGTTTCTGTTTTTGATAGATTGAGAAAAGAGTTAGTTGATCTTCTGCAAAAAAAAAAATTTCCATCTATAAATAAATTTATAGGAAAATTAAACGTTTTTTAATCTTCTTAAATTAATAAGATTTTGCAAAAACAACTCTTTGAGAAGAATGGTTTCCAGAATAAATACACTTCCCTCCTTTTTTTTTAGTAGAAATTGGAATACAACGTATAGTAGCTTCCGTTTCTTCTTGAATTTTTTTCCTGTACTTTTTGTTCCATCCCAATGAGCAAGAATAAAACCTCCTACACCGTTTTATTTTTTTTTTAAAATCCTCATAATGATCTGAAATCATGGTCAATTTTTTGGTTCTATTTAAAGCTCTTTGATAGAGATTCTTTTGTATTTTATCAAGAAGTTTTGGAATAAAAGTGATAATCTGATTCCAAGAAACATCTACTTTTTCGTAAGTATCTCTTCTAAAAACTTCTGCTTTTTCTTTTAGGATTTCATCCAATCCAATGTTAATTCGTATGGGGATTCCCTTCATTTCGTATTCATGAAATTTCCATCCAGGAGTAAAAATCTCTCTATTATCATATTTCACAGTAAATCCTTTTTCTTTTATAATTTTTTGGATTCTTTCAGCTATTTCATTTATTTTACTTAATTCTTTCTGGTTTTTGTATATAGGAATGATAACTATTTGTATAGGAGCTATTTTAGGAGGTAATATCAGTCCGTGATCATCTGAGTGTAACATAACTATTCCACCTATTAATCTAGTCGAAACTCCCCAAGATGTAGACCAGACATATTCTTTTTTTCCATTTTTATTAGTGAATTTCACATCGAAAGCTTTCGAAAAATTTTGTCCAAGAAAATGTGAAGTTCCAATTTGTAAAGCTTTTCCATCTTGCATCATGGCCTCTAGACTAAATGTGGTTTCAGAACCAGAAAATTTATCCATGTATGGTTTAATTCCTTGTACTACAGGGATCGCCATAACTTTTTCAGAGAAATCCGTATAAATATTTAATATTTTTTTAGTTTCTTCTATGGCTTCTTTTTCAGTAGAATGAGCAGTATGACCTTCTTGCCATAAAAACTCAGAGGTTCTTAAAAATAAACGGGTTCGCATTTCCCATCTAATAGCGTTTCCCCATTGATTCAAAAGAAGAGGAAGATCTCTATAAGAATGAATCCAATGTCGAAAAGTTTTCCATATGATACTTTCAGAAGTAGGTCGAATAACTAATTCTTCTTGTAGTTTA
Source organism: Blattabacterium sp. (Blatta orientalis) str. Tarazona (assembly GCF_000334405.1). NCBI lineage: Bacteria > Pseudomonadati > Bacteroidota > Flavobacteriia > Flavobacteriales > Blattabacteriaceae > Blattabacterium > Blattabacterium sp. (Blatta orientalis). The sequence continues at coordinate 521,038 of NC_020195.1, forward strand.
GATTTTGGATCTACAGTTAATTCTTCTTGATCTGTATTTTTTTTCAACTTACAATGTGTGACTATAGCGCATTCTCTAGAAAAATTTTCAATATGTTTTTTTTCTTTTGAGAAAGAAGATTTAGGAATAAGCATAGGAAAATAAACATTTTTATGTCCCGTTTCTTTAAACATTTTGTCTAATGTGTTTTTTATAATTTCCCATATAGAAAAACCATATGGCTTTATAATCATAAAACCACGAATTCCGGAAAATTCTGCTAAACCAGATTTAATGATAATTTCATTATACCATTTGGAATAATCCACACTACGTTTAGTTAATTGATGCATAAAAAAAATCAAGAAAAATTTATTAGGATATGATCATTAAATATAAAAAAATTATTTTTATTATAGAACATTTGATTTTCTTTCTAAATTAGTGATTTATTAAAAGAGTACATTATCATGGCACATCCTAAAAGAAGGCAATCTAAATCTAGGAGAAATAAAAGAAGAACTCATCTAAAAATACAGGAACCTTTATTAGTTAAATGTCCTTTAAATCACCAAAAACATTTATATCACCATGCTTATTGGCATGAAGGGAAACTATATTATAGAGGGAAAATGGTATTGAAAAAAGATAATCCATCCATGTAATAATAGGTAGGCGGTAAAATTTATGGATTTTAAAAATATTAAATCACTGATTCAATTGATTTCTAAATCTAATATTCGTGAAGTAAGAGTGAAAATAGGAGAAACTCAAATTCATATTAAGAATAACATTTTTAGAAAAAAAAGAAAAAAGTTATTGAATCCAATTTTATCCAAGAACAGAAGAATTTATTCTCCTGTTCCTGATTTTTCCGATAGGTTTTCTAAATTAGAAATGGAAAAAAAACCTGATAAAAGTCAGTACATTACTATTAAATCTCCTATAATTGGAACTTTCTATCGTAGACCTCATCCAGATAAAGAGCCCTTTGTGAAAGTAGGAGATAAGATAAAAATAGGAACAAAAATTTGTGTGATAGAAGCTATGAAGCTATTTAATGATATAGAATCTGAAGTAGATGGAAAAATCGTGAAAATCCTTGTAGAAGACTCTACTCCAGTTGATTATGATCAACCTTTATTTATTTTAGATCCTAATGATTAAAAGTATACATACAAAATTTATGTTTAAAAAAATATTAATTGCTAATCGTGGAGAAATTGCCTTACGAGTGATACGTACCGCTAAAGAAATGGGAATAAAAACGGTAGCTGTTTATTCTACAGCCGATAGACATAGTCTTCATGTTTATTTTGCAGATGAAGCTGTCTGTATTGGTCCTCCTTCTCCATATAAATCGTATTTAAATGTTCCAAATTTAATATCTGCAGCCGAAATCACAAATGCAGACGCTATTCATCCTGGATATGGTTTTTTATCTGAAAATGCATATTTTTCATCTATGTGTAAAAAACATGGAATTAAGTTTATCGGTCCACTTCCAAATCATATCATTCAGATGGGAAATAAAATTTCAGCTAAAAAAACTATGAAAAAAGCTGGAATTTCGTGTCTTCCTGGATCAGATTTTTTTTTGGAATCTTCTTATAAGGAAATAGAAAGAATTGCAGAAAAAATTGGGTATCCTCTTATTATCAAAGCGGTTTCTGGAGGTGGTGGAAAAGGAATACGATCTGTTTTAGATAAAGAAAGATTAAAGCGTTCTTGGGAAGAAGCAAAAAAAGAATCTTTTGCCTTTTTTGGAAAGAAAGATATGTATATAGAGAAATTAATTCTCAATCCAAGACATATAGAAATACAAATTATTAGTGATCAATATGGAAAAGCTTGTCATCTATCCGAAAGAGATTGTTCCATTCAACGAAGAAATCAAAAACTGTTGGAAGAGGCTCCTTCTCCTTTTTTAACTCCTTCTTTGAGAAAGAAAATGGGAGAAGTAGCCATAAAAGCTGCTGAATTTATTCGTTATGAAGGAGTAGGAACTATAGAATTTTTAGTAGATCAAAATCGTAATTTTTATTTTATGGAAATGAATACTAGAATTCAAGTGGAACATCCTATTACCGAAGAAATAACGGGTTTAGATCTTATACAAGAACAAATTTTTTTAGCTAATGGAAAAAAACTTTCTGGAAAAAATTATTATCCAAAAATGTATTCTATGGAATGTAGAGTTAATGCAGAAGAACCTTCTCAAGATTTTCGTCCTGTTCCTGGTAAAATTACTCAAATGCATTTACCAGGAGGAAAAGGGGTTCGTGTAGATACCCATGTTTATGCAGGATATAGAGTCCCACATTATTATGATTCTATGATTGCTAAAATTATCACGACCGCAAAAAGTAGAAAAGAGACTATTGAAAAAATGCGTCGTTCATTAGATGAATTTGTAATAGAAGGAATTCGCACGACTGTCCCTTTTCATAAACAGCTTATGCAAAATAATGACTTTTTGAAAGGAGACTATAATACAAATTTTTTAGATACACTTCATTTAGATTCCAATTTTAATGATAATGGATCAAATCAGAATTATTGATTTTTTTCAGATAGTTTTAATAAATTAATCATTTCTTGAATATTCCCGTTCATGAATCCTACAAGATTATAAATGGATTTATGAATTCTATGATCCGTCACTCTTCCTTTAGGATAATTGTATGTGCGTATTTTGACGGATCTATCTCCTGTAGAAACTAAAGATTTTCTCTTAATAGATCGTTCTTTAAATCTTTTTTCCTTTTCATTTTGATAAATACGTGATCGTAAAACGTTCATAGCTTTTTCAAAATTTTTGTGTTGCGAACGTTCTTCTTGACATTCTACTGTTATTTTAGTTGGGATATGTGTTAATCGTACAGCTGATTCTGTTTTATTTACATGTTGTCCTCCAGATCCACTGGATCTAAATGTGTCTTTTTTTATATCCGATAAATGAATTTTCATTTCTATATCTTTTATCTCAGGTAGTACTGCTACAGTGATAGCAGATGTGTGTACTCTACCTTGAGATTCTGTTTTTGGGATCCTTTGAACTCTGTGGACTCCAGATTCAAATTTTAAGTTTCCATAAACTCCTTTTTTTCCACTCACATCTAAAATTATTTCTTTGTAACCTTGGATCCCTCCTTTTTGAGCATGGATGATTTTATATTTCCAACCTACTTGTTTGAAATACATTATATACATTCGCAATATATCTTCTACAAAAAGACAGGCCTCATCACCTCCTGTTCCAGAACGTAATTCTACGATAGCATTTCTATGATCGTCTTCTAAATTTTCTCTTTCTGTAGGAGAAGTAGAAAATAGTAGATCATCTGATTTTTTTTCAATATCAGACAGATCTTCCAAAATTTTATTTTTTTCCAAATAAGCTATTTCTTTCATTTCTGGATCTGAATCATTTTTTAAAATAGAGTTAGCTTCTTGAAGAGATGTTAACTTTTTTTTGTATTTCTCATAAATATTTACTACTTTTTCCAACTTTCGATACTTCTTTAAGAATGTTTTATATTTTTTTTGATTGGATACAATATGAGGTTGTATAATGGAATTGGAAATTTCATGAAATTCTTTTTCAAGTATTTCAAATTTCTTAATTAATGAAATTTTCTTCATTTTTTTTCAATGTTTTTTTAGAAAAAAGAATTTAAATACTTATTTCATCTTTCATCGTATTCTATCCATGGAATGGATTAATTTTATATCCTTTTTGATTGCTTTACTAGAAAGATATAAGAAACATATAGATAAAAATGTAAGAAAAAGGTTCGTTTTTCTCGAAAGAAGGAAATATTTATTCGATTGAAGACATGAAAAAATAAGAATCAGTATAAAAATAGTACTATTTAGAAGTATATTTAGACCATTGATAAATATTTGTAGTTTCTTTTTTTTAAAAAAAAGAAAACTTAAAACAGATAGAATTAAACATGTTATTATAACAATTAAAATGAATCTATCTAATAAAAAAAAAGAAGACTTGATATTTTTTTTTGAATAGGGATAAAAATGTAAAGAAATAGAAGAAACTAATATGGATATAAATAAATAAAAAGTTTGTATCCGATAGAACATAGGTAAAAAAATATTTTCTAATTTATTCTCTAGAAGTTCAAATTAATTTGTATAATTGTATTGTGTTTATAGTATTATATACTGTCTTATAAGCCAAGAATGGCATAAATATAACCCAATTACTTTATGTTTGATATTACTGAATTAAAAAGTAAAAAACTTTTTGAATTACAGGAGATTGCTCGTTCTTCAGGATTAAAAAAATGTACACAACTACGAAAAAACGAACTCCTAGAAAAAATTATTTCCATTTTCAATAGTAACAATAATAAAAATACAACATCTACAAAAAATTCAAAGATAGAAAATTCTTTATTAAAAAAAGGATTTAAAGGTCGAAAATATACGGAGTCCAAGACAACATTCTTAGAAAGTGACAAGGGGAAAAAAAAATTAACGAATCAAGAACATCTAAAAAATTATTCCAAACTTTCAGAAGAAACTGGAAAATACCAAAAAAAATATTTTCAAAATTGGAAAAAAAATGATAGATCAGAATCTTCTACTGGATCAGAAAGTGGATTTTCACAGAAAATCACTAATAAATATCGTACTTCTGAATATGAATTTGAAGGCATTATAATTAGTGAGGGAGTATTAGAAATTATGCCAGAAAATTATGGATTTTTAAGATCTTCTGATTTTAATTACTTATCATCTCCTGATGATATTTACGTTTCTCAATCTCAAATTAGACTTTTTGGAATGAAAACTGGAGACACCATAAGAGGAGAAGTTCGTCCACCCAAAGATGGAGAAAAATATTTTCCTTTAATTAAAATTCTTGAAATAAATGGGAGGCCTCCTTCTTTTGTCAGAGAAAGAGATTCTTTTGAACATTTGACTCCACTATTTCCCAATGAAAAATTTAAACTAGCTGAAAAAAATTCTACTCTTTCTACAAGAATAGTCGATCTTTTTACTCCTATAGGAAAAGGACAAAGAGGGATGATCGTTGCTCCTCCAAAAACAGGAAAAACTACTTTATTAAAAGAAATAGCTAATGCTATTGCTGCTAATCATCCAGAAGTCTATTTGATTATATTACTTATTGATGAACGTCCAGAAGAAGTAACGGATATGCAACGAAATGTTAAAGGAGAAGTGATCGCGTCTACTTTTGATGAACCTGCAGAAAGACATGTGAAAGTAGCTAATATAGTGTTGCAAAAAGCTAAGAGAATGGTAGAATGTTCTCATGATGTAGTCATTTTATTAGATTCTATAACACGTTTAGCTAGAGCTTATAACACTGTTGCTCCTGCATCTGGAAAAGTTTTATCAGGAGGAGTAGACGCAAATGCTCTGCATAGACCAAAAAGGTTTTTTGGAGCAGCAAGAAATATAGAAAATGGAGGTTCTTTATCTATTATTGCTACTGCTATGATCGATACAGGATCTAAAATGGATGAGGTGATTTTTGAAGAATTTAAAGGAACTGGAAATAAAGAACTTCAATTAGATAGAAAAATTGCAAACAAACGAATTTATCCGGCTATTGATCTGGTTTCTTCTAGTACTAGAAAAGATGATTTGTTATTAGATCCAAATACTTTACAAAGGATGTGGATTTTACGAAAACATCTTTCCGATATGAATCCTGTAGAAGCTATGGATTTTTTAAGATCACGTATGGCTAGAACTCAAAATAATGAAGAATTCCTAATATCTATGAATGGATAAGATAAATTTTTATCGATTATTTGGTTTTATAAATAAAAAAATTTATCTTAATGTAATTCGCGGGGTGGAGCAGTTGGTAGCTCGTCGGGCTCATAACCCGAAGGTCATAGGTTCGAGTCCTATTCCCGCTATTTATTTTCTTCTTCAAAAAAATAATTCTTGAGATTATTTTGTTTATGGTAATCTACTATCCATTAGGAGTTTTATTATTGTGTTCTATAGTTTTTTTCCTTTTTTTTTTAGAAAACTGGAAATTCTTTTAAGGGAGGAATCAAAAGATCAGCGACGTGAGTTGGCAAATACTTTGAAAGATTTTAAAGAGGGACTGATACAATCTATAAGAGATTTTCAAAATTCTATTGAGGAAAAAATGAATCTTTCTTTTGAGAACCAATCTCATAAATTAAATGTTGTTCATAGAGAACAAGAAAAATTAGTTAGAATAACAGAAAAAAAACTAGAAGAGATTAGAGAAATTGTGAATGAAAAACTTCAAAAATCCTTGAACTTACATTTGGGAAAATCTTTTGAATTTATTGGAAATCAATTGTTATTCTTACAGAATGGATTGGGAGATATGAAAATTTTAGCACAAGATGTGAATGCATTAAAAAGAACTTTAAATCATGTGAAGGTTTGTGGAAGTTTCAGTGAAATGCAACTTTCTATGCTTTTACAACAAATTTTGGCTCCAGAACAATATGCCTGCAATGTCATTACTAAATCTAGTACGAATTGTGTAGTAGAATTTGCTATTAAACTTCCAGGACTTGGAGATGGAAATGTTATATGGTTACCAATTGATGTAAAATTTCCAAAAGAAACTTATGAAAAAATACAAATGGCCTATAGTCTCGGAGAAAAGAAAAAGTTAGAAATGGCTAAAAAAAATATGGAATCTGTTCTTAAAAAAATGTCCAAAGACATTAAGGAAAAATACATAGACCCTCCACATACTACTGATTTTGCTATTCTTTTTTTGCCTTTTGAAGGCATATATGCAGAGATTGTAAGAAATTCAAGTTTATTAGAAGAATTGCAAAGAAAGTACAAAATAGTAATCGCAGGACCATCTACATTAGCCGCTATGTTAAATAGTTTGCAAATAGGTTTTCGAACATTAGCTATTCAAAAAAGAAGTTCTGAAGTATGGAATATTCTAGAAACTGTAAAAAAGGAGTTTACAAAATTTGGATTTTTACTTCATCAAGCACAAGATAAATTACAAGCGGCTTCCAAAGATATAGATCTTGTAATGGGAGTAAGAAAAAACTTAATTGAAAAACAATTAAGGGATATAGAGAACTCTTGATCTATAAAAAACTACTGCGGAGAGAAAGGGATTCGAACCCTTGACACTTTTTTGTGAACACGCTTTCCAAACGTGCGCCTTAATCCTCTCGGCCATCTCTCCATAACATGAAAGCAAGACTATAAGCCGGATTCTGTTTTTATACCTATCATTTATCTAGGATGGTAGTTTCCCACTATCTCTATCTGCCGACCCCCCGATACAAATCGAGCAAATTATCCGGTATACATGGCATTTCACCGTACAGAGTTTACATGATTTCACTACAGCTTTCCTGTACTTTCTTTCTGTTGCACTATTCCTCACCTTTCGGTGGATGGGAATTACCCATTGCACTGCTCTATGGTGTCCGGACTTTCCTCATTCTTTACAAAAAAAATGCGATAGGACATCTTACTTTCATGTTTTTACTATATTGGAATAAATATTTTTTACATCTTCATGTTTTTCAAGTTCTCCAATGAAATTTAATACTCTTTCTTCTTCCTTTTCTGAAATATATTTTGGGTGTTTTGCTATACGTTTTACTATAGATTGATGGAAAATATTCAATCTTTCTAAATGATTTTTCATGGTTCCAAAATATTCAAAATCTGTGTATATATAAACCATTTTTTCATCTTTTATAAGATCCTTTGCTCCGAAATCTATAACCATAAGTTCAAAATCTTCTATAGAGTTAGGTACATTTTTTTTTCTTATTGAAAAAAATCCTATGCGATTAAATAAATGAATCAATTCCCCGTTATGACATAATCTTCCTCCTTTTTTGTTAAAAAAAATTCTTATGTCAGAATTAGTTCTAATGTTATTATCTGTCATACATTCTACAATCATGCTAATTCCGTAAATTTTTCCTTCTAAATTTAAATTTTTAAAATGATTCGTATTAGCTTGTGAAGCTTTTTGTATAGCTCTTTCTATAGTATTTTTAGGAATATTAACGGATTTTGCATTGAGTAGAGCATTTCTTAAACGAAACGAAGTTTTATCTGAACCTGATTCTTTAACTGCAATAGAAATTTCTTTAATGATTTTAGAAAACTTTTTAGATTTTCTAAAATCTTGATTAGATTTTCTATGTTGTATATTAGCCCATTTGCTGTGTCCTGACATGTAAAATAATTAGATGGTGATTTTTTTGAAATAAAGAGATATATTTTATCTATATTAGCATTATCTAAATCAAGAGATTAAAGTTAGCAAAAAAAATAATCATGTCAAAAGTTTGTGAACTTACAGGAAAGAGAGCTATGATCGGGAATAGAGTCTCTCATGCTAATAACAAAAATAAACGTCGCTTCAACATAAATCTATGTAAAAACGTTTTTTTTAACAAAAGAAAAAAGTGGATCACCTTAAAAATTTGTACTTCTGCTATTAAACTTATTAATAAAATAGGAATCGAAAAAGCATTAAAACGTTTCAAATATAAATATTAATGGGAAAAAAAGGGAATCGGATTCAAATAATCTTGGAATGTACCGAACAGAAAAAAAGTGGGATTGGTGGGATTTCTAGATATGTGACTACTAAAAATAAAAAAAATACTCCTAACAGAATAGAATTAAAGAAATATAATTCGATACTGAGAAAATATACTCTTCATAAAGAAATTAAATAAATATGTCTAAAAAAATTGCAGAAAAGAAAAAGAAAAAAATTTTCCAAAAAATGATTTTAGCTATTAGAATAATTAAATCAAAAAAATCTGGTTCTTATGCTTTTGAAGATAAAATGTTAACTGAGAACGAGGTCAAGAATTTTTTTAAAAAAAATGACTAATTTTGAAATAAATCACAGATGTCATGTTTTTTCTAAAAAATAAGGAAACGAAAGAAACATTTGATCGTGAATTGAAAAAAACTAGGGAATCCTTCTTTTCTAGAATAAAGAGTCTTTTTTTTCGAAAATCAAAATTAGATACAGATTTTATTGATCATATAGAAGAAATATTGTTATCTTCAGATATAGGAACAGAAACTACTATAAAGATTATTAATAATCTTGAAAAAAAAATTCAAAAGGAAAAGTATAGGGGGGGAGAGATTCAAGAATTATATAAATTTCTTAAAGAAGAAATTGAATTCCTATTTAAGAATATTAAAAATGAGTGTTTAGAAAAAAAAATAGAAGAAGAAAGAAAACCATACGTAATTATGATGGTCGGAGTAAATGGAGTTGGAAAAACTACTACAATTGGAAAATTGGCTTTTTTTCTAAAAAAAAAGGAATTTAATTTAATTATAGGTGCCGCGGATACATTTCGTGCAGCAGCTATAAATCAACTTGAAATATGGTCAAATACAGTTAATGTCCCACTAATAAAACAACATATGTATGCAGATCCAGCGTCTGTAGCATACGATACTTTACAATCTGCTCAATCTAGAAATGTGGATATTGTATTGATTGATACAGCTGGTCGATTGCAAAATCGCGTTGGTCTTATGGAAGAACTTGCTAAAATAAGTAGAGTAATGAAAAAAGTTATACCTAAAGCTCCTCATGAAATTATGCTTGTTTTGGATGCTTCTACGGGACAAAATGCTTTTGAACAAGTCAAAAAATTTATTTCTTTTGTAAAAGTTACTTCCATAATATTAACTAAACTAGAAGGAACAGCTAAAGGTGGGGTGGTTATAGGGATCATGGATCAGTTTCAAGTTCCTATTCAATATATTGGAGTAGGAGAAAAAATACAAGATTTAAAAGAATTTGATGGAAAAAAGTTTATTGATTCTTTTTTTATTCCAAAAATACAAATATAGGACTGACATAATGTTTTTTTCATTGAAAATGGTATAATCTTTGTGATTTTTCTTTTATTTGCATAAAACATCTCGAATTTTTATGGAAAAGGATAAAATTAGTGTTACTTCAGATAATATTTTTCCTATCATTAAAAGATTTCTTTATTCAGATCAAGAAGTCTTTTTAAGAGAATTAGTATCCAATGCAACGGATGCTATTCTTAAATTAAAAACTATAGCAAAATTAGGAAAAATAGAAGAAAGGATTGATGATTTAAAAATCAAAGTAAAAATTGAAAATAAAACCATTCATATCATCGATAATGGAATTGGAATGACGAAAAAAGAAGTAGAAAAATATATCAATCAAATAGCTTTTTCTGGTGCGGAAGAATTCATTCAAAAATATCAAGAAAAAAATTCTGCATCTTCTATTATTGGACATTTTGGATTAGGTTTTTATTCTTCTTTTATGATAGCTAGTAAGGTAGTTATTTACACTCAATCTTATAAAAAAGATTCACCTTCTATCTTTTGGTCTTGCGAAGGAACTCCAACATTCAGGATGAAGGAAATAGAAAAAAGAGATAGAGGAACGGAAATAGTTCTTTTTCTTAATGAAGAAAGTAGAGAATTTTTAGAATACGATCGTATTTTAAAATTGCTTCAAAAATATTGTAAATTTATGCCTATAATTATCTATCTGTCTTCAACAGAAAAAGAGGAAGAGATATCCATTAATAATACTACTCCTGCTTGGAAAAAAAATCCTACCCTTTTAAGGGATAAAGACTATCTAGATTTCTATCATGAATTATATCCAAATCAATTAGAAAATGCTTTATTTTGGATTCATTTAAATATCGATCATCCTTTTCGTTTAACAGGAATTTTATATTTTCCAAAAATAGAAAGTAAAATTGATTTTCAGAGAGATAGAATACATCTATACCAAAATCAAGTTTATATTACGGATAACTTAGAGGGGGTGGTTCCAGATTTTCTCAGTTTATTAAAAGGTGTTATTGATTCTCCAGACATTCCTCTTAATGTATCACGTTCTCATTTGCAATCAGATACATCTGTAAAAAATATATCAAAATATATTACAAGAAAGGTATCGGATAAACTAGATTCTATGTTTAGAACAGATAGGGGAAATTTCCAAAAGAAGTGGGAATATATCAAAATTATCGTAGAATATGGAATGATTAGCACAAAAAATTTTTTGAAAAGCCAAAAATTCTTTATTTTTTCTACTATAAATGGGATGTTTTTTACTTTGGAAGAATTCAAAGAAAAAATAAAAAACTTTCAAAAGAACAAAGATGGAAAAATTATTTTTCTCTATACTTCAGATAAAGAAAGACAATATAGTTATATTAAAAATGCGGAAGATAGATCTTATGAAGTTTTAGTTTTGAATAGTCCACTTACAGTCCATTTGATCCAAAAACTGGAAATGGATTATCCAGATATTTCTTTTGTTCGTATAGATTCAGATCCTATTGATAAATTAATTCACAAAGAGGAAAAGTATTCTTCCGAACTTTCGGAAAAAGAGAAAGAAGATTTAAAAAATCTTATCAACACTCATTTAATGAAAGAATATAAATTTTCCGTAAAATTGGAAAATTTGTCAAAGAAGGACTCCCCTTTTTTAATTATCATCCCAGAATTTTTACGAAGAATGAGAGAAATGAGAGAGATGAATACTCTAGAAAGAAAAATTGTGGAAAATGATCAAAATAAATTTTATCAATTAATTGTTAACACAAATCATCTTTTAATAAAAAAAATATTAAAGGAACCAAAAGAAGAGAATAAAAGAATCCTTATTCAAGAGGCCTTCAATTTAACTCTTTTATCCAAAAATTTGTTGCATGGTAAAAATTTAACTCTTTTTATTTCAAAAAAATTAGAAGATCTTGCTAAATAATTATTTATTAAATTTCCGTAATTTGACACCTGTTAATATTTTTTTTGTATATAAGGGAAAATCAGAATTCTGTATCCAACCATAATAATTTGGATCTTTTTCGAAAATTTCATAAACTTTTTCTCCTTTATATTTTCCAAAATTAAATATTTCGTTTCCTTCTTCATCTATCTTTACAAAACCAGCAAGGTCCGCTAAATTTTTTTGGTGGGAAAACTGGTTTAAACTTTTTACATCTTGTTTTAGATCTTGATATTTTTCTAGTTGTGCCAGCAATATTTCGTATGTAGCAAATGTATCTGCTTTAGAACTATGAGCTTTTATCAGGTTTTTTTTACAAAAATATTTATAAGCAGCGGAAAGAGTTCTAGGTTCCATTTTATGAAAAATGACTTGAACATCTATTGTTTTATGTTTCTTGATATCGAAAGATATCCCAGCGCGTAGCATTTCTTCCACTAAAATAGGAATATCAAATCTATTAGAATTATATCCCGCTAAGTCAGCATTTTCAATCATTCTAAAAATATGAATGGCTACATCTTTAAATGGTAATTGTCCTGCGACATCTTCATCTTTAATTCCATGAATAGCTGTAGATTTTGGTGGAATAGGTATTTCCGGAAAAATAAGCCAGGTTTTATCTTCTTGATTTCCATTTGGAAATATTTTCAATATAGATATTTCTATGATTCTATCTTTTCCAATATTGACTCCTGTAGCTTCTATATCGAAGAAGCAAATAGGACGATAAAGTCGTAGTTTCATGTGTTAATGTGAATTTTTTCTAAATCTATGAAAATAAATTGAAGTTATAATGTAAAAAATGATAATGCATGGTAACGCTATTAAGTGTAAAATTAATAAAAGAAATATACTAATCAATAAAAATAAATAACGTATTTTATTTTTTTTCCAAGAAATACCTTTAAAAACCAAGGAAAGCATTGTTATTTTAGATATAAGAAAGTAACAAGAAAAGAAAATCGTAAAAAGCATTTTTATAGGAGATAATACAAGAAAATCTATATTTCTACTTTTTAGAATAGATAAAGAAGTAAAAAACAAAGCATTTACTGGAGTAGTTAACCCAAAATTTTTTCTAGAAGAGTTTTGTATATTAAATTCCGCTAAACGCCATGCAGAAAATATGGCAATTAGAAAAGCTGACCATTCAATGAATGGAACTTTTTGGTTCCCTTCTATATTTTTCAAGAGAATAAAAACGATAATCGATGGAACTAAACCGAAAGAGATCATATCTGCTAAAGAGTCTAATTCTTTACCTAATTTACTTTCATTTTTCATGAATCTAGAAAGAAATCCATCTAGAAAATCAAAGGTCAATGAAAATATGGTGCAAATAGCAGAATATTCAAAACATTTTGATTGCAAAAAAGTTATAGAAATGCATCCAAAAAGTAGATTTAATAAAGTAAAGATATTTGGAATGGCATTTCTTATTTTTTTCATTTCATTTAATATGAATTATTTATTTGTGGTCGTAAAAATAAAAAAATTTTTTTATGATTAATTTTTTTTACGAAATTTCTAACTTCTCTATTACAAATAGATCTCTTCTTATTCAAACTATCTACCTTATATTAAGAAATGAAGGAAAAGAGGTTGGAAATATTAATTATATTTTTTGTAATGATCATTATCTTTTAAATCTAAATAAAAAATATCTACAAAAAGATTATTATACAGATGTCATTGCTTTTGCTTATTCTTCTATTCATACTCCTAATAATATATCTGGAGATGTTTTTATTAGCATAGATCGTGTTTTAGAGAATTCTCAACAATGGAATCAACTTTTTCAAGTTGAATTAAAAAGAGTTATGATACATGCGATATTGCATTTCTTGGGATATGAGGATAGAATAAATGAAAAACTCATGAAGAAAAAAGAGGAGTTTTATTTAATTTTATTTCAATTTTGAAAAAATCATGTTTTTATTTTCAGATACTTATGATGTGATTGTAGTTGGAGGTGGTCATGCAGGAGCAGAAGCGGCATCCGCTTCTGCTAATATGGGGTCCAAAACTTTGCTAATCACTACAAATTTACAAACCATCGGTCAAATGTCTTGTAATCCAGCTATAGGAGGAATAGCAAAGGGGCAGATTATAAGAGAGATAGATGCTTTAGGAGGTTATTCCGGAATAATTACAGATTATAGTATGATACAATTTAGAATGTTAAATAAATCTAAGGGGCCTGCAATGTGGAGTCCAAGAGCTCAATGTGATAGAAAATTATTTTCTAATAATTGGAGATCTTTTCTGGAAAAAAATAAAAAATTAGATCTATATCAGGATACAGTTACTTCTTTAATTGTAAAAAAGGAAAAAGTAAAAGGAGTTATAACTTCTTTTGGAATAAAAATTAAAGGAAAATCGGTTATTCTCACAAATGGAACATTTTTAAATGGAAAAATTCATATTGGAAAAAAGATTGTTAGTGGAGGAAGAATAGCGGAACAAGAAGTTAAAGGAATTACAGAGCAATTAAAAAGTTTAGGATTTCGATATGGAAGGATGAAAACAGGAACATCTCCAAGAGTAGATGGACGTTCTTTAAACTACCATAAAATGGGATCTCAAGAAGGAGATTTAAATCCTAAGAAATTCTCTTTTTCAAATACTATAAAATTAAGGAAACAACGTAAATGCCATATTACATGTACCAATAAAAAAGTTCATGATTTAATTCGTAAAAATTTAAAACTTTCTCCAATTTTTACAGGATCTATTCAAGGCATAAGTCCTCGATATTGTCCTTCTATTGAAGAAAAGATTTATAGATTTCCAGATAAAGAAGAACACCATATTTTTGTAGAACCAGAAGGTTGGAATACTGTAGAAGTCTATATAAATGGATTTTCAACTTCTTTACCAGAAAAAATACAATCTCAAGCTTTGAGAAACATTTCAGGATTTGAAAAAGCAAAAATGTTAAGACCAGGATATGCCATTGAATATGATTATTTTCCTCCTATACAATTAAAACTTACTTTAGAAAGTAGATTAATTAGTAATCTTTTTTTTGCTGGACAAATTAATGGAACAACAGGATATGAAGAAGCTGCCGCGCAAGGTATAATTGCAGGAATTAATGCTCATTTAAAAATTCATCAAAAGGACCCTTTTATTCTTAAAAGAAGTCAAGCTTACATAGGGGTTTTAATAGATGATTTGATAACAAAAGGAACAGAAGAACCCTATAGAATGTTTACTTCAAGAGCTGAGTATAGAATGTTATTACGTCAAGATAATGCAGACGAAAGATTAACCTATATGGGATATAAAATTGGGCTCATTTCAGATGGAAAAATGAAAGCAGTAGATAAAAAAAAATCTAAGGTAGAAAAATGTCTTTCTTTTTTTCAAAAGGAGAATTTAAAACCAGAAATTATCAATCCTATTTTGATTGAAAAAAAATCTCCAATCATATTTCATGAAAAAAAAATAGATATTATTCTATCCCGTTCTGAAATTGATATCCATGATATTATTTCTATTCCATCCTTAAAAAATAAAATAGAAAAAAATAATTTTTCTCAAGAAATCTTGGAGCAAGTATCTATTCGGATTAAATATAGAGGATATCTTGATAGAGAGAAAGAAAATGCAAAAAAATTGTTAAAACTTGAAAATCTTAAAATTCCCGAAAATTTTAATTATGAAAAAATACAATCTCTCTCTCTAGAGGCTAGAGAAAAATTAGCTTATCATCGTCCAATTTCATTGGCACAAGCATCAAGAATTAGCGGCGTTTCTCCTTCAGATTTAAGTATTTTGTTAGTGTATATGGGGCGTTAATTTTTTTTTATTATGACAAACAAATCCTCATCTTCTTTTTTCATGTAGAATTTTTCTCTAGCTAATTTTTCCAGATATTTAGGATCTGTCTTTAATTTTTTTAAATGATTTCCTTCCAAAAAAATTTTTTTCTTTAAAGAATCTCTATCTGAGATCATTTTATTTATATTTTTTTTAAATTTCCAGTGTAATACTAAAGAATTTGTATCAAAAAAAAACATCCATATAAAGAAAAATAGACTGATCCAAAAATATTTACTCTTAAATATTTTTTTTTTCATAAAAAGCTATTCTATTTTCGATTCTTTTTTACAATTTTTTTATGATGTTCATTCCTACACTGATAAGCCAGTATATGCTAAAAAAAGATAAAAAAATAACACACCAAAATCCAGATATGGCTATGAATAGGAAGAGTAAAAATCCTATAAATTTAATTATCATACATGTTTTTTTTATATAAAGTTTATTAATTTCGTAAAAAAATAGGAAAATGATTTTTAGAACAGAAAGAGATACATTGGGAGAAGTTCAAGTTCCTGTGGATAAGTATTGGGGAGCACAAACAGAAAGATCAAGAAATAACTTTAAAATCGGATTGGAAGGATCTATGCCTATGGAAATTATTTACGCTTTTGCTCTTTTAAAAAAAGCGGCTGCACATGCTAATTTTGAATTAGGTATTTTGTCCAAAAAGAAAAGAGACTTTATCTCTTTGGTTTGTGAAGAAATTCTAGAAGGAAAATTAGATGATCAATTTCCTTTAGTTATATGGCAGACAGGATCTGGAACGCATTCTAATATGAATGTAAATGAAGTGATATCTAATAGATCTAAAGTTTTAATGGGAGAGAAACTTGGAAAAAGTAAGTCTTTTATACATCCTAATGATGATGTTAATAAGTCTCAATCTTCTAATGATACTTATTCTACCGTCATGCATATGGCTTCTTATAAAAAATTGGTAGAAAAAACCATTCCTTCTCTGGAAAAATTGCGTTCTACCTTAGAAAAAAAAAGCCATTCATTCAAGAATGTGGTTAAAATAGGAAGAACTCATCTTATGGATGCTGTACCAATAACTTTAGGACAAGAATTTTCCGGTTATGTTTCTCAAATGAATCACGGGTTAAATTCTATCAAAAAAACTTTAGATCATCTTTCTGAGTTAGCTATTGGAGGAACAGCTGTAGGAACTGGATTAAATTCACCTGAAGGATATGATTTTAAAGTCATTGACTATATTTGTAAATATACTGGACTTCCATTTAAAGTGGCAGATAACAAATTCGAATCTATCGCCTCTCATGATGCCATAGTAGAATCTCATGCTTCTATAAAACAAATGGCGGTTTCTTTAATGAAGATATCAAACGATATCCGTTTTTTAGCTTCTGGACCTCGTTCAGGAATAGGAGAGATTTTTATTCCTGAAAATGAACCTGGATCTTCTATCATGCCTGGAAAAATAAATCCGACACAATGTGAAGCTCTTATGATGGTTTGTACACAAATAATAGGAAACGATATGGCTATTTCAATAGCTGGAGCATCAGGAAATTATGAATTAAATGTTTCTAAACCCTTAATGGCTTATAATTTTTTACAGTCTGCACAACTCTTGTCAGATGCTAGCATTTCTTTTTCCAATCTTTGTGTTCAAGGGATCACTCCAAATCATGCAAGGATTCAAGAACTACTAGAGAGATCTTTAATGCTAGTGACGGCGCTTAACACCAGCATAGGATACGAAAAATCTGCAAAAATTGCAAGATGTGCATATGTGAATAACACTACTTTAAAAGAAGAAGCTATTAGGTTAGGATATTTAACCATAGAGGAATTTGATAAATTAGTAAAACCGGATAAAATGATTTAATTAAAAAAAAGTTCTTGTACATTCATATTAATAATGTCAGCTATTTTTTCTTCTGGAATAGAATAAACTTGAGAAAGTTTTTTTAAAATTATTTTTAGATAAATGGGTTCATTTCTTTTTCCTCTAAATGGATCTGGAGATAAATATGGAGAATCTGTTTCTAATACGATATTTTTTAAACTAATTTTATGTAAAAAGTGGCTGAGATCGTTTTTTTTAAAAGTGATAATCCCTCCAATGCCTAGTTTTAATCCAAAATCAATAATTTTTTTTGCTTGTTCTAAAGTTCCGGAAAAACAATGAAAAATTCCTTTTGTAGTAGGAAAAGTTTCTTCTAGAATTTCAAAAACTTGATCAAAAGCTTTTCTGCAATGAATAACTATAGGTAAATTTTTCATTTTTGCCCATTTTATTTGAGTTTGAAAAGCATATTTTTGTTCCATAATAAATTTTTTTTCTAAGTGAAAATCCATCCCAATTTCCCCTAAAGAAATGAAAGAATGTAGATCTAACCATTTTTTTATATTATTTAATTCTTTTTCTAAACTTTCTGGATGGACCTTACTTGGATGCAATCCGATCATTGGAAAACATATTTTCGGATATTTTTTTTCCAATTTTAATATTTTATGAATAGTTGAGCTATCTATAGATGGAAGAAAGAACCTATTTATTCCATTAAATATCGCTTTTTTTATGACTAAATCTCTATCTACATCAAAATGTTTCATGTATAAATGAGTATGAGTATCCGTTATTTTCATTATAAAACGTTATTAATTTTGTTCAAATTAAAAATTTATTAGGAATATGAAGGCTTATATATTTCCAGGTCAAGGATCCCAATTTTTAGGCATGGGAAAAGATTTATACAAAACTTCTAGTTTAGCAAAAAAATTGTATCAATTGTCCGATGACGTTTTGGGATTTAAAATGACAAACATCATGTTCGACGGTTCTACTATGAAAGTTATAAAAAAAACTAAGTACACACAATTGGCTATTTATATCTATTCAGTAATACAAGCAAAAATATTAAATGATTTTTATCCGGATATGGTAGCTGGACATTCTCTTGGAGAATTTTCTGCTTTAGCTGCTATTGAAGTATTTTCTTTTGAGGATGGATTAAAATTAGTAGATAAAAGAGCTACTCTGATGCAAGAAATATGTGAGTCTATATATGGAGGGATGGCAGTCGTGTTTGGGTTAGAAGATGAGATAATAGAGAATGTTTGTAAAAAAGATCCTGGGATTATTGTTCCAGCTAATTATAATAGTCCTGGACAATTAGTAATTTCCGGAGAAGAAAAAGCTCTGAAAAGAGTTTGTGCTTCTTTAGAAGAAATTGGGGCTAAAAAAATTTTAAAACTGCCCGTTCATGGAGCATTTCATTCTCCTATTATGGAACCAGCTAAAAAAAAATTAAAAATCTTTATGGAAAGAATTACTTTTAAAGATTCTAAATGTCCAATATATCAAAATGTAATCGCTAAATCAGTGAGTAATTCTGATGAAATAAAAAAAAATCTTATCGAACAGTTAACTTCTCCTGTTAAATGGAAACAATCAGTAGAAAATATGATACAAAAAGGAGCAGTTTCATTTACTGAAGTAGGACCAGGAAACGTTTTACAAGGAATAATAAAGAAGATTATAAAAAAGAATAATTAAAAATATGAAATTACAAGATTTACATTTTTTTTATTATTATAGTCATGGAAAATTGTTATTAACAGGAGAGTATTTAATTTTGCATGGAGCTTTTGGTTTAGCTTTACCCACAATTAAAGGACAATCATTTACCATATTTTATTATAAAAATAAACCTACCTATCCCTGTTTATCTACTTTATCTTCTAAATTTTTACTCTGGAAGAGTTTTGATGAAAAAGATAAACTTTGGTTTGAGGGAATCTTTCAACTTCCTTCTTTAGATATCTGTTATGAAACAGAAAAAAAAACGGCTTTTCGATTAAGAAATTTATTGCTAAAATCCAGAGAAATTCGAAAAAATTTTCTTTCCAATACATTTGGAATATATGTAAAAACGAAATTAGAATTTCCTAGAAATTGGGGATTAGGAAGTAGTTCTACTTTGATCAGTAATATAGCAAAATGGTCCAGAGTAAAACCTCATTTATTATTAGAAAAAAATTTTCCAGGAAGTGGATATGATATTGCTTGTGGATATTATTCGAAACCTATAATTTTTAGAAGATTAAAAAATGAAGGACCTCATGTTATTCCTATAGATTTTAATCCATCATTTAAAAAAAAACTTTTTTTTTTATATCTAAACAAAAAACAGAATACTTCTGAAAGTATCCGATTTTTTCTAAAAAAAAAAAATCTAAAGATCTTTAGTAAAAGTATGGATTTCATATCTTCTATTACACAAAAAATTCCTTTTGTAAACTTTAAAAGAATTGAAGAACTTTTGTTTAAACACGAAAAGATTATATCCGAAATATTAGATATCCCTACTATAAAAGAAACATATTTTCCAGATTATTTAGGTTTGGTAAAAAGTTTAGGAGCTTGGGGAGGTGATTTTGTTTTAATCAGTTATAGAGATGGAATGAGAAAATATTTTTCAAAAAAAGGATTTTATACCCTTATTTCATTTGATGAGATGATTGTATGATAGATTATCGATTTCTGATCGAAAATACACCTATCAAAGATCAAAAAAAATTCTATTGATGGAGGAAAAATGTGCGGACGAAGGGATTCGAACCCTTATGCCTGATAGGCATCAGATCCTAAGTCTGACGTGTCTACCAATTCCACCACGCCCACATTAATAAATTTAAGAAATTAATTTCTTTTAGAGGAAACTACTTCTTTATTTTTATTGAAAATTTGATATTCCGTGTATTTAAAAGAATCTCTAGGAATAATTTTAATCCATTTTTTATATTTAAACAGCCATTTATGTTGAATAGAAGGAAATCCTTTTTTCAGATATGCCGCCACAAAAGTATGTATATGTAATTGTATTCCTTTATGAAATTTATCTTTTACAAGAGTTTCTAGAATAAATTCTAAATGATGAATATAAACTATAGGAGATTCTTGATGTTTTTTATCATGATGATTAGCTTTTAATTCAGCTCTTACTCTATGACGAGTAAATTGAACTAAACCAAATTCATTTGGAGGTAAAATTTGATGTTTGGCTCTATCATTTTTCATTTTTTCTTTCAAATGTTCATATAATTTTTTTCTTTGATAGGGCTCAGACATATCTATAAAATCTACTACAATTATTCCTCCCATGTCCCTTAATCTCAGTTGTCTAGCGATTTCAGTTGCAGCTAAAAGATTGATTTTTAATATAGTATCTATTCTTTCTGATTCTGTACAATTTTTTTTAATGTGATTAATCATCCCACTATTTACATCTATAACATGTAAAGCTTCAGTATGTTCAATAACAAGATAAGCTCCATTTGCAAGAGGAACATTTTTCCCCAAAGAAGTTTGTATCTGTTTTTCAATCCCATATTTTTCAAATATGGGAATATCTCCTCTATAATGTTTAATAATGCTGGTTTTTTCTGGGGCGATAAAAGATAAATAAGAATGAATTTCCTGGCAAAGGAACCTATTATTACAATAAATAGATTTAAAATCATCATTGAATGTATCTCTTAATAAACAAGAAGTTTTACTACTTTCGCTTAAAACCCTAACTGGAGGTAATTTGATTAAATTACTTAATATATTTTTCCATTTTTTTCTTAAAAAAAATAGTTCTTTTTTAAAAACTTGTTCTTTTTTTGAATAAGCTGCCGTTCGAATAATAATTCCAAATTCTTTTGGTTGTATTTTCTTTATACAAGAAATTAATCGACTTTTTTCTTTCGTGTTTTTAATTTTCTTAGAAATAGAAATCTTTTCTGAAAAAGGAATTAATACTAAATTTCTTCCAGGAATACATAACTTTGCAGTTAATTTTGGTCCTTTATTGGAAATGGGTTCTTTCGAAATTTGAACCAAAATTTTTTGTCCAGGATATAAAATTTTTTCTATAGAACTCCTATCTCCTTTTTGAGAAAAAAGAATTTTTTTTTGAGTTATCAGACTTAACATTTTTTCTATTTGAAATCCAAGATCATTATAATGCAAAAAAGCTCCTTTGGAATATCCTATATCAATGATAGCCGCATTTAATCCATATGAAATTTTTTTTACTACACCTAAATATATATCCCCTACAGAGAACTTTTTATTGAAAACTTCTCGGTGAAGTTCCAGCAACTTCCCTTCTTCTAAAAGGGCTATTTTTACTTCTTGTTCTTCTGCATTTATAACTAACTCTTTATTCATACACAAAAACAAGGAAAAAAGTTTTAAAAATTATAAAAGATGAACTTTTGATAAAAATTTTTATTTTTTTTTCTTATGTCTATTTTTCCTATTTCTTTTTTTTCTTTTATGGGTAGAAATTTTACGTCTTTTTCTTTTTTTCCGTTGGGCATAATTTTAAGTCGTTGTGTATCACCTACATATTATTTTTTAATAGGGACGTTTTTTTTTACTAACTCAGTAAATTCTTTTGCAGGTTTAAATGCTGGTATATTATGCTCTGGAATGACAATAGACATATCTTTTGATATATGACGTCCAAGTTTTTTCGCTCTGTATTTAATAATAAAGGATCCAAATCCTCGTAAATAAACATTTTCTCCAGATGTTAAGCTTTGTTTTATTTTTTTCATAAACGTTTCTATCACCTTTTGCGTGTCAATTCTCTCAGATCCCGTTTCGGATATGATTTCTGTTATTATATCTGCTTTTGTCATGTTTAATCATTATATATCGAATAACAAAATTCGGTTTCCTAAATATACCAATTTTTTATAAAATTGCTCTAAAATTAACATAGATATGAATTTTTCTAAAAAAATAATAAACTGGTATAAAAATAATTATCGAAAACTTCCTTGGAGAGAGACTAAAAATCCATATTATGTATTAGTTTCGGAATTTATGTTGCAACAAACAAGAGTATCAAAAACTATAAAATATTATTTAGATTTTGTCAAAAAATTTCCTAATCTAGAAAAATTAGCCGATGCAGAAGAAAAAGAAGTGTTGAAAGAATGGGAAGGATTAGGTTATTATACAAGAGCTCGCTATTTACATTTGTTTGCTAAACAATTGGTAAAAGAAAAACAAAGTGGATTTTTTCCAAAAAAATATAAAGAATTAATCAAATATAAAGGGATAGGCCCATATACAGGGGCAGCTGTAGCTTCTATATGTTTCGATGAAGTGATTCCTGCTTTGGATGGAAATGCTTATAGAGTATTTTCTAGATATCTAGGAATTTACCATAATATCACATCTTTTAGAGCAAAAAATATATTTAGATTTTTCATTTTAAAAATCATGGATCATAACGATCCAGGCATTTTCAATCAAGCTGTCATGGATTTAGGTTCTACTTTATGCACTCCAAGGAAAGCTAAATGTTTCTACTGTCCAGTAAAATCTTCTTGTTTTTCATTGAAAAATGGAACAGTCTATGATCTTCCTGTTAAAAACATAATAAAAAAATCTGTTTTGCATAGATTTTTTTATTATGTTTTTATATGGGATAAAAAGAACCATCTCTGTATTCAGAAAAGAAATAACCAAGACATATGGAAAGGTTTGTATGATTTTCCGTTAATAGAATCAGAAAAAAATCTTTCCATTAGCGAAATAAAAGATAAGATTTGGACGAGGTTTAGGATAATTGCTGATTCTATTATTTATCAAGTAATACATAAGTTAACTCATCAGACTTTATCCATTCAATTTTTAAATTGTAGAATCATACAAAATGTTCAAAAAGAAAAATACTTTGATAATTTTTTTTTCATTCCATACGAAAAAATTGTTGAATACCCTTTTCCTCGTCCAATTACCTTGTTTTTAAAACATGAAAAAATGATTTAGTTTTGTTATCATCAAAATTAAATCTCTTGGAAAAAGAATCTTCGACGATCATTTTTTTAGAAAGCACTCTATATTTTCAAATATTTATTTATTTTGTGTTAATAATAATCTTACTATTATTTTCTGCACTTATATCTGGATCAGAAACTGCTTTTTTTTGTCTTGAAAAAAAAACTATTGATAGAGAAATAAAAAAAAATCCATCTAGAGGAGATAGAGTGTTAAATGTTCTTAAGAATAGAAAAAAACTTTTAGCTACAATATTGATATCCAATAATTTTTCTAATATAGGAATTGTTATATTAAGCTCATATTTAATAACAAAATCTTGGAAAAAAAGTTTTTCAATTCCTCTAAATTTTCTTTTAGAAGTGGTCTTTTTAACTTTTATTTTACTTTTATTTGGAGAAATAATTCCAAAAATATATGCTCGAAAAAATAATTTTCGTTTTGCTCTCTTTATGTCAAAAACCTTGATTTTTCTTGGAAAACTCCTAGATCCTTTTAGTAAAATTATGATCATAATTTCTAAACTTATAGAAAAAAAGATGAGAAAGAAAAAAAATAGAATATCTGTGGATCAACTTTCAAAGGCTTTAAAAATTGCATCTTCTCATCAAAAAAATGTTAAAGAATGTCTCTTTTTGCAAAGAATTGTAAATTTTGGAAATACAGAAATACATCAAATCATGACTCCAAGAATAGATATGTTTGCTTTGAGCAGCAATACTCTTTTTTCTCAAGTTTTAGAATTAGTTCGTTATCAGGGATATTCAAGAATTCCTATTTATAAAGACAGTATTGATGATATAGAAGGAGTGCTTTTTGCTAAAGATCTTCTTCCATTTATTCATGAAAAAGAATTTCAATGGACTAAACTGATTCATCCTCCTTTTTTTGTTCCAGAAAACAAAAAAATAGATGATCTTTTAAGTGATTTTAAAAAAAGAAAGATCCATTTAGCCATTGTGGTAGATGAATACGGAGGAACTTGTGGATTAATTACTCTTGAAGATGTTATTGAGGAGATAGTAGGAGATATTGTAGATGAATTTGATGAAGAAGACATGTCTTATTCAAAACTAAATCAGAATAATTATTTATTTGATGGAAAAACTTCTCTGATCAATTTTTATCGTATTATGGGAATAAAAGAGGAAGTATTTTTACGAAAAAAAAAAGGAGATGCAGATACTTTGGGAGGATTTCTTATGGAAAGAAATAAAGAATTTCCAAAACGGAAACAAAAAATTAATTTTTTGAACTATTCTTTCATTATAAGAAGCATAGATCATAAAAGAATAAAGAGTATAGAAGTAATACGAAAAAAAAACTAAATGATTTTATGTATATTTTAGAAAAAAATTTAGTCAATTTTCTTTAAAATGAAAAAAAAATCCTGTTATCATTATGATAAATTTTAGTCTTTGTCCTTTTTTAAAAAGAAAAAATTATGGTTTTTTTTTGAGTCTAATTGTTATAACAGCAGGAATCTATTTTTTTTATAAAAAATTTGTTTTATCTACATCCGAGGAAAAAGCTCTGGAAGAATTAAACTATGCACAAAAATATCTTTCTCAGGGAGCTATAGATGAAGCTTTAAATAAAAAAAAATTAAAAATTCCTTATCTAGGATTTTATGGAATTGTTACTAAGTATCCTTTTACTAAAGCAGGTAATATTTCTAAATTTTATGCTGGAATTTGCTTTTATAAATTAGGCAACTATAAAGAATCTATAAAAATGATGAGAAATTTTTCTGCAAAAGATGAATTTTTATCCTCTATCAAATATGGAATGATAGGAGATGCCTTTGCACAGATTAGAAATAAAAATGAGGCTTTAAAAAATTACGTTAAAGCAGCTAATATAAGAGAAAATGAAATCACTACGCCACTTTATTATTACAAAGCGGCATTATTAACTTTTTCTATGAAAAAATACAAAAATTCTAAATTTTTCTTAAAAAAATTGAAAAAAAATATCCTATTTTTCTGCATAAAGAAAGTGTAGAGAAATATCTTATGTTTATTGAAAATAAATTGTAAATTTTACATGAAAAAAACTCCTGTATATCAAATAGATAAATTAAGAAAAAATGATCTAAGATTTGCTATTATAGTGGCACAATGGAATAATGATATTACCGATAAACTATATAAAGGAGCATATAAAACTTTAATTCAATCAGGAATTTTAAAAGAAAGAATCAAAACCTGGAAAGTTCCAGGAAGCTATGAACTCATTTATTCAGCTAAAAAAATAGCTCTTTGTTATAATTTTGATTCTATTATTGTCATAGGATCTCTTATACAAGGAGAAACTTGTCATTTTAAGTATCTTTCTCAAGCGGTTTCACAAGGAATAAAGGATATAAATATTCAATATGATGTTCCAGTTATATTTTGTGTTCTTACTGACAAAAATAAACAGCAATCTTTGGATAGATCCGGTGGAAAAAAAGGAAATAAAGGCATAGAATGCGCTAAAACAGCTTTATCTATGGCGATTTTTCGTAAATCTGTTGAATGATGAACAATTCTATTCAATTATTACCTAAAAAAGTGATCAATCAAATTGCTGCGGGTGAAGTAATACAACGTCCTTCTTCTGTATTAAAAGAACTTATGGAAAATTCAATAGATGCAAAGGCTAAAATGATTGATGTATTTATAAGAGATTCAGGAAAAACTTTAATTCAATTAATAGACAACGGATATGGAATGAGTTTTAATGATGCTAGAATGAGTTATCAGCGATATGCTACTTCTAAAATAAAAACCAATGAGGACCTTTTTAGAATTAGAACGAAAGGATTTCGTGGAGAAGCATTAGCTTCCATTGCTTTCATTTCTGAACTAGAAATACAAACTAAAAATAAAGAAGAGGTTATGGGGTTTCATCTCCTTATAGAAGAAGGAAAAATAAAAAAACAAATTCCCATAAATATGCTTCAAGGGACTAGAATCTCTGTGAAAAACATTTTCTATAAAATTCCTGCTAGGAGACGGTTTTTAAAATCTTCCCGAATAGAATTTAAACATATTGTTAATGAATTTTATAAAATCGTTTTAGCACATAGAGATATTGTCTATCGTTTTTATCATAATGATAAAATTCTTTTTTCTTTTAAAAAGGCTTCTTTAAAGGATAGAATCCAAGAAATTTTTAGTAAAAAAAATAAAATATTAATACCAATTATCATCAAAAAAAGTAGAATTCTTATAGAAGGTTTTGTTAGTCAACCAGATGCTTATGTACAACGAAAAGGAGATCAATTTCTATTTGTTAACCAACGTAGCATAAAAAATAATTTCTTGCATAGAAAAATACTTTCCGCTTATGATGGAATTTTAAAAAATTTAAAAACAGTTTCCTATTTTATTTTTATTCATATAGATCCAAGTTTAGTAAATTGGAATATTCATCCTACAAAAAAAGAAGCAAAATTGGAGGAAGAAGATCTAATTGGAAATATGATTCAACAGGAAATAAAAAATGTTATATCTTGTCAATATAAGGTCAAAAAGGAGGATTTAAATCATTCAGATTTTTTATTTTCTTGTGATTCCTATAAAGAATCATTTTTTTTGATGAATCATTATAATTCTTTTTTTGAAGAACTTTCTTATAAAAGAAAAGTAATTCAGTTAGAGAATTTGATCCATAAAATGAAAAAATCAGATTTTTTTATCGATATTCATTTTACAAAAAAGTTATCTAGCTATGTTTCTAATGAAAAAGATATAAAAACTTTTCAGATAAATGGAAAATATATAATTTTTCCATGGAAGGAGGAAAATATCATCTTGGTAGATCAACATAGAGCTCATCAAAATATATTATTTGAATTTTTTTTTCAAAAAGAAAAAAAAATTAATAAGCCAACAGTTCTTTTTCCAATTGAAGTGAGACTGTTAAAGCATGAATTAAACTCATTAAATAACATTAAAGATGACTTAATTGAAATGGGATTTCATTTATACTTTTGGAAAAAATCGGCCTACTTATATTCTATTCCGGAAAAAATACATAAAAATATTCTGGTTGAAATTTTTCACAATATTTTAACATATAATTTTGCTAAAGGAGAAAAAAATAACAAAAAAATACTTATTAAATCTATAGCTAAATCTGCTGCCATAAAATACGGGACAAAATTACATTCTGATAAAATGAAATGTTTAATTAGAGATTTTTTTCTTGTGAAAATACAAGTTATACGTATACAGGAGATCCTATATTTTTTGTGTTAAATAACAATTTTTTAAAAAACAATTTTGTAAGTGAATTTTTATATATCAAATTTTAATTCAGATGCTGTAAAACACTTAATTAGTATTAATATACTTGTATATACAGCTACTTTTGTTTTTTCACAATATAAAATAGAAAATATTCTTTCTTTATATCATCCTTTGGATAATAGATTTGAATTCTATCAGATTTTTACTCATATGTTTGTACATTCCAAGCGTCTTTTTCTGCACATTTTTTTCAACATGTTAGCCTTATTCATGTTTGGAGGCCAAATGGAAACTTTGTTAGGAATTAAAAAATTTTTGATCACCTATTTTTTATCAGGTATTTTAGCTGCGTTATTACAATTAGTGTTCAATACTAGTATTCTTTATTATTTCGTTCATTCATTGGATTTTTCCCAAGCAAAAAGAACATTTGATTATTTAAATCAAGAACAACGTATCAATCTTTACAGTTCTATGTATTCTCCAATGATGGGGGCTTCTGGAGCTGTAAGTGGAATAGTAGGAGCTTTTGCTAGATATTTTCCAGAACACAAAATATTTATTTTACCATTTCCTTTTCCAATTGCTGTACGAAAAGCTCTTCTGATTTTTATTTTTGGGAGTTTGATTTCGGCTATTTTTAATTTGGCGCCTGGAGTCGCACATTTTGCTCACATCGGAGGAATATTATCTGGTTATTTTATAGGAAATTTTTTTCTAAAAAAAGAAAATCGCTTTTAAGAAATCATTCAGGATTTTTTTTATAAAAGAGGAAATAAGAAAAATATATAAATAAAAATGTAAGAAAAAAGGATAAATAGGAGTTTTTTCCATCTACTGTAGTCATAATACGATCCCAACGAAATTTCCAATTGAGAAAATTTAAAGGATTTTTTCGATCCCAATCTATACTCATCCATATGAATATAGGTTTTCCTACTATATGATCTTCCGGAACGAATCCCCAATAACGAGAATCGGAAGAATTATGTCTATTATCTCCCATCATGAAGTAATAGTTTTTTTGTATTTTATAATGATTATTTTTTTTATTATTGATGACGAAACATGAACGTTCTTTTCTTATTTTATTTCCTTCATCTACAAGAATATCATAATAGATATGAATATTTTTTGAATTTAATTTAATAATATCTCCCTTCTTAGGAATATACAAAGGGCCAAAAAAATCTCTGTTCCAACCAAAATGGCTTGGGAATATAGAATCTTCCGAAAAATTTCTTGGTAATAGGTATTTTTTGATATAAATTATATTTTCAAATAAATTTCTGATCTGTATTGCTTTCTTTTCAGTCAACATAATTTGATAAAAATATTCGTCATTTTTTTCCCCTATTATATCAATATCTTCTATATCCATATTTTCTTTAAGAAATTCTATATTTAATGGAATATTTTTTGTTTTAATAAGATAAACTTGTTGTTTTTTTATCTGATAGGGAAACCCATTTTCTTTTTCCTGTTTTTTATTTACAAATAAAATTCCATTTTTAATAGAAATTATATCTCCCGGTAAACCTACACAACGTTTGATATAGTTTTCTTTTCTATCTATTACTTGATGATTTAAATCTTTAGGAAAATTAAAAACTACAATATCATTCCTCATTATAGATTGTATAGGAGAGAAACGGAAATAAGGCCATTGAAAAAAAGAAATATAAGATTTCCATTTACCTATTATAGTGTTATGTGTAAAAGGGATAGATATTGGAGTTATAGGCATTCGCAATCCATAATGAATTTTACTGACTAATATAAAATCACCTACTAGTAAAGATCCTTCCATAGAAGAAGTAGGAATGGCAAATGGTTGAACTATATAAGTGTGTGTAAGAAAAGAAAGAATCATAGCAAATAGGATATTTGATCCTGTATTTTTTTTCTCTTTGTAGATTATTTTGGATGTTTCCAGTTTTTTAGAGTAATTTATATAATAGATATATCCTCCTAGAGATAGAAAAAATAAAAAAATATCTTTTTTACTTGTCTTTCCAAAAAACGAAGTAAATCTATCCATAAAGTTATAAGCAAAAAAATACTTGTTAATGGAATAAATAAAAGAAAAAATCCACCAAATAGGTCTATGAGAAATTTTTAAAAGAAAAACAATATTGTATATTGGAATTATTTGTTGAAGATAACTGATTCCCATTTTTTTTAACAGTCTCCATGTCCCGAAAACATGAATAATATGTTCAAGAAATAAAAAAATTCCACTAAAAAAAAGATATTGATACATCTGATGATAGGATCAGATCTATATTCCTAATCCTAATACATCTTTCATAGAAAAAAAACCTTTTTTATTTCTAATCCATTCTGCAGCTATAATGGCTCCTAATGCAAATCCTTCTCTGCTATGAGCTTTGTGTTTTATTTCTATATCTTCTATTTTAGATTGATATGTCACTATATGTGTTCCCGGAATTTTTTCCAATCTTTTGGAAATGATTAATACTTGATCTTTTGTATCTTTCTTATCTAAGATCCATGCTTTTTTCATTTTATTATTAATAATATCTTTTGCTAAAGAAATAGCCGTTCCACTAGGTTTATCTATTTTTTCTTTATGATGAATTTCCTCAATTTTTACTTCATAATCTGTGGCGTATGTAGATAAAAATTTTGATAGTTGATGATTGATCTCGAAAAATATATTCATCCCTATACTGAAATTAGAAGAATATAAAAAAGTTCCGTTATTTTTTTTACAAAGATCCTTAATAAAAGGAAATTTTTCTAGCCATCCTGTAGTTCCACATACTATAGGGATGTTATTTTCCAAACAAATTTTTATATTCTTAAAAGCAGAGTCTGGCTGAGTAAATTCTATAGCCACATCCGTATTTTTCAAGGAAATGCAATTAGGACTTTCGTTAGAAAAAAAGGAAATTTGATGATTTCTAATTTTCGCTATTTTTTCTACAGATTTTCCCATTTTTCCATATCCTATTATTGCTATATTCATATTCTTTTTCTTTTTTTTTAATTAAATAATAATATAAATCAATTTTATTAAGCAAAAATAAATTATCTTTACGAAAAGATGAAAAAGAAAGTAATAATTACAGGTGGCGAAAATGGAATAGGATATGAAATAGCAAAAGAATTCTTAAATATGGGGCATTATGTTTTAGCTATATCCAGAGATGGAAGTAAATTATTAAAATTCAAAAATCACCCATTTGGAATTTTTATTCCATTAGAAATGGACTTAACTAAAAAATATTCCTATAAAAAAATAGAAAAAATTTTATGGGAATGGATGTTCGTAGACATACTTATTAATAATGCCGGTTTCTTAGTGAAAAAAATTTCGATAAATTAAAAGATCAAGATTAAGATCTATATTATTCTTATACTAAAAAATTTTCTTGGTTATCTGTATATAGTTCTTCTTAAAAGATTCCTTTTGAATCTAATGGATCTCGTGTAAATTGTTTAGCATTACATTAGGAGCATTACAATTATTTTTAATGGAAAAAACCCTATTTCTTCTACAAATTAATCGCCCACGTGGTGGAATTGGTAGACACGCCACCTTGAGGGGGTGGTATCCGATTAGGATGTGCTGGTTCAAATCCAGTCGTGGGTACAAAATTTATATAAGAACACGAAATAAATCCGGATCTTTATTTAGATACTGAAAATGAACTTTATACTTTTTCATTCTTCCTAGTAATCCAGAAAATTCATTCTTATCTGCTAATTCTATTCCTATTATAGCTGGCCCTTCTTCTTTAGAATTTTTTTTCGAGTATTCGAAATAAGCAATATCATCTTTTGGCCCCAAAATATTATTAACAAATTCTTTTAAGGCTCCTGCTCTTTGTGGAAACTTTACAATGAAATAATGTTTTTTTTCTTCATATAAAAGAGATCTTTCTCTTATCTCTTCTGTTCTAGTAATATCGTTATTTCCACCGCTTAATACACAAACTATAGTCTTTCCTTTTATTTTTTTAGAATAAAAATCTAATGCAGATATTGAAAGAGCTCCAGCTGGTTCGGCTACAATAGCTTCCAAATTATATAAATCTAAAATAGTAGTACAAACCTTTCCTTCCGGGACTGTCTTTATTTCAGATAAAATTTGATTACATATGTTAAAGTTTAATTCCCCTACTTTTTTTACTGAAGCACCATCAATAAATCTATCTATGGTTTTTAATTCTATTACTTTTCCTTTTTTTAAAGAATAACTCATAGATGGAGCGCCCTGAGGTTCTACTCCTATGATTTTAGTTTTTGGACTAAATTGTTTAAAAATACTTCCTACGCCTGAAGCCAACCCTCCTCCTCCAATAGGAATAAAAACGTAATCAATAGAGTGATAATTAGATTGTTTTAAAATCTCTAAACCTACAGTAGCCTGACCTTCAATAATTTTAATATCATCAAAAGGATGAATGAATATTTTTTTATTCTTTTTGCAATCTTTCATTGCTTCATAACTTACTGCATCGAAAGTATCTCCAATAAGAACAATTTCCACATTTTCTTTTCCAAACATCTTAACTCTTTCTACTTTTTGTTTAGGAGTAGTACTAGGCATATAAATTTTTCCTGGTAATTGTAATATATTACAAGAATAAGCTACACCTTGTGCATGATTTCCTGCACTAGCACAAACAATTCCCTTTTTTAGTTCTATATGGGATAAACTTTTTATTTTATTATATGCTCCTCTAATTTTATAAGAACGTATAATCTGCAAATCTTCTCTTTTCAAAAAAATATTAGCTTGATATTTTTCGGACAAAATAGAATTTCTCTGCAAGGGAGTTTCATAAATAATATCTTTTAATAGGTTTTTTGCCTTAACAACTTCTTCATAAGAAGGAAAATATAATTTATTTTTCAATATTTTAAAAATAAAAAAATGTCAATAAAATATTTTATTTACTTGTTTTCTTCTGGTCTTAGATCACGAATCGTCTTCCCTACTTCCCATAATTCACTTTCTCGAAGAGAAGTCAATTCTTTTTCTAATTTCAATCTATAATCTGGAAGGCTATTTTCCTCTATAATTCTTTCAGCCTCGTTTCCTGAAGAAACTTCTTGATATAAACTTCTAAATACAGGTAAAGTAGCATCTCTAAATTTTTTCCACCAATCTAAAGCACCTCTTTGTGCAGTGGTAGAACAATTAGCATACATCCAATCCATTCCATTTTCTGATACTAATGGCATAAGACTTTGAGTTAATTCTTCTACTGTCTCGTTGAAAGATTCCGAAGGAGAATGCCCTTTTTCTCTTAAAATCTGATATTGAGCGGAAAAAATTCCCTGTATGGCTCCCATTAAAGTTCCTCTTTCTCCTACTAAATCAGAATAGACTTCTTTTTGAAAAGTTGTTTCAAATAAATATCCAGATCCAATTCCTATACCTATAGAAAGAGCTTTTTTTAAACTTTTTCCACTATAATCCTGATAAATGGCATAACTAGAATTAATTCCTTTTCCTTGTTTAAAAAGTCTCCTTAAACTTGTTCCTGAACCTTTGGGGGCTACTAAAAAAACATCTATATCCTTAGGAGGATGAATTTTAGTTTTTTCACAAAATGTTAATCCAAATCCATGCGAAAAGTATAAAGATTTTCCTTTGGTCAGATTTTTATGAAGAGTAGGCCAAAAAGAAATTTGACCAGCATCTGATAGCAAATACATCAATATAGTTCCCCTTTCAGAAGCCTCTTCTAAGGAAAAAAGATTCTTTCCTTCAATCCATCCATCTTCTAAAGCTTTTTTCCAAGATAAAGAATTCCTTCTTTGTCCCACAATGACTCTAAAACCATTATCCTTTAGATTAAGAGATTGACCAGGTCCTTGAACTCCATATCCTAAGACAGAAATAGTTTCTTTATTTAAGATTTCTTTAGCTTTCGATAATGGAAACTCTTCTCTTGTTACAATGGTTTCTTCTACGGATTCAAATTTTATTTTCATGATTTATTTAAAATTTAATTTTCTTAATTAAGATGTTGCTAATGGTAAATCTATTTGTTTCCAGGAATTTTCTCTGGAATTTTTTTCCTTTATTTTGAAAGAGTAAACATGAATGATCCCAATTAATTTTTCAATTAATTTTGTCAATTTAATCAATTGTTCTTCGTGACATTCTAAATCGAGAATATATTGAACGTTATCCATATCTATGGTATCATTTTCATTATGAGAGACATTGATATGATTAATTTTTAAATTTCTACGATTCAATAGAACAAGTATTCTACTCAACAATCTTATTTGATTTTCCACTAAAATTATTATTCTGAATTGATGCTTCATAGTATTTTTATTATTTATTTATTATTATTATGTTAAACGAATCTCATCTACAGAAGCTCCTGCAGGAATCATAGGAAAAACATTATCCTCTTGTTCTACTACTATTTCTAACAAAAAAGCATTAGGGAAAGAGAATGCTTTTTTAACAGCCATTTCTAATTCATCTCTTTTATTGACTCTTTCTGCTTCAATATTGTAAGCATCGGCTAATTTTACAAAATTTGGATTAACTAATTCTGTACAAGAATAACGTTTATCAAAAAAAAGTTGTTGCCATTGACGAACCATTCCCAAAAAATTATTATTTAGTAATATAATTTTTATAGGAATGTTATTCTGTAAAATAGTTCCCATTTCTTGTATAGTCATTTGAATCCCCCCATCTCCAACAATACAGATGACTTGTCTTTCTTTTGCCCCTAATTTTGCTCCTATAGAAGCAGGTAAAGCAAACCCCATGGTTCCTAGACCTCCAGAAGTTATCTGACTTTTTTTATAGGTAAAATCAAAATATCTAGAAGCTATCATTTGATGTTGCCCTACGTCTGTTACAAGTATGGCATTTTTTTGTTTATATTGATTTATCCACTTAATCACTTCCCCCATGGTCATTCCCTCTTTCATTGGATTAAGATCCTTTTTTATGACGGATTCTTCTTCTTTTTTCTTAATTGATAGAATTTTTCTATCCATTTTTTCATGAGTAGATTCTTTGACATAAGAAGTCAATTTCTTTAAGGAAATTTTGCAATCTCCTAAAATAGGGATATGGCATAATATATTTTTGTTAACTTCAGAAGGATCTATTTCTAAATGGATAATTTTAGCTTGTTTCGCATATTTATTTACATCTCCTGTAACACGATCATCAAAACGCATGCCTATAGCAATGAGAATATCACACTGATTAGTTAGAAGATTAGGGGCGTAATTTCCATGCATTCCTAGCATTCCTACATGTAGACGATGATGACTTTCTAAACTTCCTAATCCTAAAAGGGTACTAGCAACTGGAATTCCAGTTTTTTCGATAAATTTTTTAAATTCATTTTCTGCATGAGCCAAAATCACTCCTTGCCCTACAAGAATTAAAGGTTTTTTAGACGAATTGATTAAATCAGCAGCTTCTTTTATTCTTTCTTCTTTTATACAAGGATATGGATGAAAATTTTTAACATATTTACAACGATTATAAAGAAATTCAGTTCTTTGAAATTGAGCATCTTTGGTGATATCTATTAATACGGGTCCTGGTCTCCCTTTTTTAGCTATAAAAAATCCTTTTTGGATAGATTCACAAATATCTTTCGCTCTCAAAACTTGAGTATTCCACTTGGTCACAGGAATAGATATATCTATAATATTCGTTTCCTGAAAAGCATCAGTACCTAAAAGATGAGAAGATACTTGTCCAGTAATACACACGATGGGAGTACTATCTATTAAGGCGTCTGCTAATCCAGTAATTAAATTGGTAGCTCCAGGACCGGATGTCGTAAAACATACACCTATTTTTCCAGTAGCTCTAGCATAACCTTGTGCGGCATGAATAGATCCTTGCTCATGACGCATTAAGATATGAGAAATCATATTTAAATAATCGTGTAGAGAATCATATATAGGCATAATAGCTCCACCTGGATATCCAAAAATATATTCTACTTCTTCATATAAAAGAGTTTTTATTACTATTTCTGAACCAGAGAATAACTTGTTTTCCATACACAATTAAAATTGATCTGTAATACAACCTTCGGAAGCTGTAGAAACGGTTTTTATATATTTATATAGATACCCTCTTTTCACTTTTAATACAGGCGAGGTCCAAACTTTCTTTCTTCTTTTTATTTCCTCTTCTTCTACTTCAAGAGTTATAGTATTATTTTCTGCATCTATTTTAATGAAATCTCCATTTTTAATCAAAGCTATTGGTCCTCCAGATTGGGCTTCTGGAGTAATATGCCCGACAACAAATCCATGTGATCCCCCAGAAAACCGTCCATCCGTAATAAGAGCTACATTTTTTCCTAATCCAGAACCCATAATATAAGACGTTGGTTTAAGCATTTCAGGCATTCCTGGACCTCCTATTGGACCTACATATCTAATGACCACGACATCTCCATGATGAACTTTATGATTTAAAATAGCTTGATTTGCCTCTTTTCTGAATTAAAACATTCGCTTTTCCTCTAAAATTATTCCTTCCTTACCAGTAATTTTTGCTATGGCTCCCTCTGGAGAAAGATTTCCATATAAAATTCGGATATGTCCATCTTTCTTGATTGGTTTTTTTAAGGAATAAATAATTTTTTGATTAAAAGTCATATTCGGGACATTTTTCATATTTTCAGATAAAGTTTTCCCCGTCACTGTTATACAATCTCCAGATAAAATTCCTTCATTTAATAAATATTTTATAATAACGGGCATTCCTCCAATATACATATGGATATCCTCCATTAAAAAAACTCCACTTGGTTTTAGATTTCCAATAAGAGGGACTTGATTACTGATTTTTTGAAAGTTCTTTAAAGTAAAATTTATATTTGCGGATTTAGCAATAGCTAAAAAGTGTAAAACTAAATTAGTAGATCCACCTAAACACATAGCTAGTTTCACTCCATTTTCTATAGAAGTTTTTGTGACAATATCTTTAGGCTTTATGTTTTTTTCTAGAAGTTTTTTAATAAAAATCGAAACTTCTTCACACTCTATTTTCTTATTTTCACTTGTGGATGGAGAAGACGAAGAATAAGGCAACGTCATTCCCATAGCTTCTAAAGCAGAAGCCATGGTATTAGCTGTGTACATTCCTCCGCAAGCTCCAGGTCCTGGACAGGAATTTTTTACAATATCTTTATATTCTTTTTCTGATATTTTACAAGTATTTTTTTTACCTAAAGCCTCAAAAGAAGAAACAATGTCTAATTTTTTCCCATTATAACAACCTGAAGAGATACTACCTCCATAGACAATAATAGAAGGTCTATTTAATCTTAGTAAAGCCATCATAACTCCTGGAAGATTTTTATCACATCCAGGTATAGCTATGACTCCATCATAATGATGTGAATCGACCACGGTTTCTATACTATCCGCTATTAATTCTCTGGAAGGAAGTGAATACCTCATCCCAGAGGTTCCCATAGTAATTCCATCACTCACTCCTATAGTAGTAAATTGAAACCCTATTAAATTTTTATTTATGATCGAAGATTTTATCTTTTTTCCTAGTTGATTCAAATGCATATTACAAGGATTTCCTTCATACCAGTTACTAACTATTCCTATTTGAGCTTTACAAAAATCCGTTTCTTTTAACCCTGTGGCATAAAGCATAGCGTGTGAAGCTGGTAAATTAGGTTCTTCCGTAATTTTTCTGCTAAAATTATTAATTCTTTTTTTCATGAGATGTTTTATAAATCAAAAAGCCCTACTGAATCGATTATCAAGTAGGGATTAAAAAAAATACTATTCCTTTAAGAAAATTTACTTATGCATATCATAAATTATATAATATGCAAAAATATGAAAAAAATCGATTATATAAAATTGTTTTTCCTGTATTTATTTTTAAAATATAATTGATTTTTCTATTTATTAATGAAAATATTTTAAAGTTTATAATTGAGAATTCGTTTGTATAAAGTATTTTATTATTTCAATAAAAAAACATATTTATTATTGAAATATTTCAATTTTGATATCAAAAATAGATTCAATATTAAAAAAATAAATCTATCCTGATAAATATTATAATAATTTATGAAATAACTCCTGATCCTATTAATTCTTCATTCAAATACCATACAGCGAATTGTCCTTCGGTAATAGCACATTGTAGAATTTCAAATTCTATAAACATTCCGTTTTTGATTTTGTATAACAAGGCTTTTTGCAAAGGTTGTCTGTAACGAATTCTACAAAAAACCTCCATTTTTTCTCCATTTAATAGAGCTAGATCCTCCCGAATCCAATGAATGTCTTTTTCCTGAATAAATAAGGATTTTTTATATAAACCTGGATGATTTTTCCCCATCCCTGTATAAACTATATTTTCTTTGATATCGGTTTCAATCACAAAAAGAGCTTTCTTATATCCTCCTATAGAAATCCCTTTTCGTTGTCCTTTTGTAAAAAATTGAGACCCATGATGATATCCAATTACTTTTCCATCTGATTTCTGATATTTTTTTCTTTTGGATAAAAAAACATTCTTCTTCCTTTGACAAAAAGGTTTTTTTTTTGGATGATACATTAAAGCGTTTGAATCAATCATAACGATTTCTCCTCTTTTTGGAAATATTTTTTTTTGAAGAAATCTGGATAATTGAATTTTCCCTACAAAACACAATCCTTGAGAATCTTTTTTATATGCATTACATAATCTATTTTTTTCCGCTATTTTACGAACTTGATTTTTAGTCAATGTACCTAATGGAAATAGAGATTTTTTCAATTGATATTGTGTTAACTGACATAAAAAATAGGATTGATCTTTATTAGAATCTTTTCCAACAAGAAGACGATATATGATTTTATTATTTTTTATTAATTTTTTTTTATTAACGTAATGACCTGTGGCAATAAAATCAGCCCCTAAATCAATGGATTTTTTCAAAAAAACATTGAATTTTATTTCTCGATTACACAAAATGTCTGGATTAGGAGTTTTCCCAGATCTATATCCGTCAAACATGTAATTAATAATAGATTCCTCGTATTCTTTTTTCATTTCTACTACTTGAAAAGGAATATTTAAATCTTTAGCTACTAACAAAGCATCAATACTATCTTCTTTCCAAGTACATTGATTAAAAACAGAATCATCCCAGTTATGCATAAATAAACCGATCACCTCATAACCTTGTTTTTTGAGAAGTAATGCTGCAACACTAGAATCAACTCCTCCTGAAAGTCCTACTACTACTCTTTTTTTTTGCATCAGAATAAAAAGACAAAAATGGAGTTTTCATAAAGAATAGATTTTTTTTGTAAAGTTTAAAGGAGCACATAGGGTTTGAAAAAAAAATATAATTTAAGAAAACATTTCTCGAACACGATCAAAAAAAGATTTTTCTGAATTTCCAGGATGAGGGAGAAAATTTTCATTTTTTCTCATTTTTTCAAAGAATTTTCTCTGTTCTTCATTGATTTTTCTTGGAGTCCAAACGTTCACGTGAATAAAAAGACTTCCATATCCATATCCTTCAATATTAGGTAATCCCTTATTTTTTAATCTGAGAGTTTTTCCTGATTGTGTTCCTGGATCTATTTTAATACGGGCTTTTCCACTAATGGTAGGAACCTCTTTTGAGACTCCTAATATCGCGTCTGGGAATGAAATATATAAATCATAATGAAGATTACAGCCTTCTCTTTTTAATTTTGGATGAGGAATTTCTTCAATTAATACAATTAAATCTCCGGAAATTCCGTCAAATGGAGCTTCATTTCCCTTTCCAGAAACTTTAAGTTGAATTCCCTCTGTCAGCCCTGCAGGTATTTGTATATTTACTAGTTCTTCTTCTTTAATTAATCCATGTTTATTAGCGCCAAAAGGGATATTATCAATACTTTTTCCAGTTCCAGAACATATGGAACATTGAGAAGTTGTTTGCATTCTCCCTAAAATGGTATTAGCTATACGGGTAATTTGACCCGTTCCATTGCAAGAAGTGCAATTTTTAAAGTGAACGCCACTAGCTACTTTCAATCTTTTTACTTTTACTTTTTTTTCTATTCCATTAGCTATTTCTTCTAAGGTAAGTTTTACTCTGATTCTCAAATCGCTTCCTTTAATAGTTCTATTTCGTGTTGATTTTCCAAATCCAAAACCAGAAAATCCCTCTCCAAAGGCATCCGCAAAAATATCTCCAAAATTTGCAAAAATATCTTCCATATTCATTCCAGATCCAGAACTACTTCCTTTAACACCGGCATGTCCAAATTTGTCATAACGTTGTCTTTTTTCCGGATTGCTTAATACTTCATAAGCTTCAGCCGCTTCTTTGAATTTTTCTTCTGCTTTCTTTTTATTATCCGGATTTTTATCTGGATGATATTTAATGGCTAATTTTCGATAAGCTTTTTTAATTTCTTCTGAAGAAGCGTTTCTAGAAACACCTAATACTTCGTAATAATCTTTTTTCACCATGAAGATAAAAGTTAATTATTTTCCAGTAATAACTTTGGCATGTCGTATAACTCTTTCCTGTAGGATATATCCAGATTCTATAATTTCCATAATCTTTCCTTTTAAATTTTCTGTTGTAGCTGGAATTTGTGTAATGGCCTCATGGAAATCAGTATTAAAATCATCTCCTTTTTTGATTTTTATTTTATTCAATCCTTTTTCTTTTAAAATTTTTATGAGTTTTTCCTGTATTAGAGATACTCCTTGAATGAGAGCTTCGTCTTTTGATTTTTTCAGCTCTTTAAGTCCTCTTTCAAAATCATCTAAAATAGGGATTAAATCTATAATAATTTGTTGATGAGCAGATCTAAAAAGATCAAATCTTTCTTTTTGAATACGTTTTTTATAATTTTCAAATTCTGCAAAAAGACGTAAAAATTTATCTTTTTCTTTTTCCAATTTTTCTTTAAAAATTTCTACTTCTTTTAATGAATGTTCTGTTTTTTCTTGACAAGAATTTTCCATTTCAGATAGATCTAAAGGATTCTTTTCATTCTGAGAATCAGTATTTTTTTGATTGATATTCATAACATAAAAAATATTTAGAAAACAATTCTATGCTCTAGAAGCAAAAGATTTGCCATGTTTTATAATTGTGTCATTATGACACAATGTAAAATCTTAAAATAAAGAATTAAATTTGAAAGTTTTTCGAATCTTATTTAATCTTTCATAAGCTATATTTCTTGCTTTTTTAGCTCCTAAATAAAAAATACGATCTAATAAAGATTTATTCTTTACAAGAGAAGAAAATTTCATCCTTTCAGATGAAAATCTTTTTAGAATACACTCATACAATTCTTTTTTAGCCTCTAAATATCCATATCCTCCCTTTATATATTTTTTTTTCATTTCTTCTACTCTATCAAGTGGAGCTAACAATCTATACAAAGCCATTATACAATCTTTATCCGGATTTTTTTTTTCTTTTAAAGATTTATTATCCGTATGAATGCTCATAATTTGTTTTTTTAGAATTTCATCTGAAGAAAAAATATTAATCCAATTTTTTTTTGATTTACTCATTTTTTTTCCATCTGTCCCAGGAACTAATCCAGTTTCTATTGGGATGAAAGCTTTAGGTAAAACAAATAGTTTTTGACCTATTTTTTTATTTAAACGACTGGCTATATAGCGTGTTATTTCTATATGTTGTAACTGATCTTTTCCTACGGGAATGACTTCTGCATTGTAAAGCAATATATCAGCTGCCATTAACATAGGATATGTAAACAAACCTACATTAATTTTCTCTTTCAGATTGATTTTTCTTTTGAAAGAATGAGCTAATGTAAGTCTTTGATAAGGAAAAAAACAATTAAAATACCAAGCTAATTCAGTTACTTCGGAAACATCCGACTGTCTATAAAATATGCTTTTTTCTGTATTTAAACCAAAAGATAACCATGCTGCCGCAATTTGATAAGTATTATCACGGATAGTTTCCAGATCTTTCATTTGTATCAGTGAATGTAAATCTGCCACAAATATAAACGAAGAGTATTTTGAATTATTAGCCATATTTATAGATGGAATTATCACTCCCAAAATATTCCCTAAATGAGGAGTTCCTGTACTTTGAATTCCTGTTAATATTTTTTTCATAATTTTTTTTATGTTGAATAAAAAACCTTATTACTTAACAACAAATGTAATCAATAAACGGAATGTCCTTCACTCCCATTAATTAATTAGTTTCACTTAAAGCTTCTAATCCACTAATAATTTCAAGTATTTCCTTAGTAATGGAAGTTTGTCTTTCTTTATTATAATTCAACATAAGATTCTTTTTAATGTCAGAGGCACTTTCTGTAGCTTTATGCATAGACATCATACGTGCAGTATGTTCTGAAGTAGATGATTCTAATATACTTTTAAATAGTTTCACACTAAGAAATTTAGGAATAATATAATCCAAAATTTCTTCTTTAGATGGTTCTAAAATAGAATAATTAGATGATTTTTTTGAGGATTTATTTTCAAAATTTGTAAAAATAATTGGAAAAAATTGTTCTATAATTATTTCTTGAAAAAATGAATTTTTTAGATGGTTGTAAATCAAATATATC
Organism: Blattabacterium sp. (Blatta orientalis) str. Tarazona; assembly: GCF_000334405.1. Taxonomy (NCBI): domain Bacteria; kingdom Pseudomonadati; phylum Bacteroidota; class Flavobacteriia; order Flavobacteriales; family Blattabacteriaceae; genus Blattabacterium; species Blattabacterium sp. (Blatta orientalis). The sequence continues at coordinate 563,297 of NC_020195.1, forward strand.
GAATGAAATTTTTTGGAAAAAAAATCTTCAATTAATTCTTTTACAAAAATGATTACATCTTTATATTTATAAGTAAAATTATTTGGTATTTTTTTTTTTTTCTTATACATATTATATTTTCTCGATAAAAAATCAAATCCTTTTTTTCCGATAGAAAAAAAAATACAATCTTTTTTCAAATAACCGTTTTCTTGAATATATCTATGAATTTTATCAAAAATTAAGGAATTGAAAGCTCCACATAATCCACGATTAGAAGTTATGACTATAAACAATTTCTTTTTTCCTGAAGAAAAAAAATATTTGTTATCCTGAATATTTTCTAATTTATCATGGAATGATAACAGAAAATGTTGAAATAATTGCTCTATAGATTCTGAGTATCTTTTTATATGTAAAAGCAATTCTTTGGATTTTCGTAATTTCACGATAGAAATCATTTTCATAGCTTCCGTTGTTTTTACAACGGAATCTATAGATAAAATTCTTTTTTTGATTTCTTTTGGATTAGACATAAAAGTTCTCTTAAGAAGAATATTTTTCACTTAGTTCCATGGCGACTCTTTCCAGAATTTCAGCTAATTTTTTGTTGAAAATCCCTTCTTTCAAATCTTTCAATAATTCTTGGTGTTTTTCATTTAAATAAAAAAGATATTCCTTTTCAAAAGAGGATATTTTTTCAATAGGTACTTTTTTCAAAAAATTTTTAGTTCCAGCATAAATAATAGCAATCTGATCGGATATATTATATGGAGAATGAGGAGGTTGTTTTAATATTTCTATGTTTCTTCTTCCCTTCTCTATAATTTCCATAGTTATAGGATCTAATTCAGAACCAAATTTTGAAAAAGATTCTAATTCTCGAAATTGAGCCTGGTCTAATTTCAAAGTTCCAGATATTTTTCTCATAGATTGAATTTGAGCAGAACCTCCTACCCGGGAAACAGAAATACTTTCATTAATTGCAGGACGTACTCCAGAATGAAATAGATCTTTTTCTAAAAAAATTTGTCCATCTGTTATAGAAATGACATTGGTAGGAATATAAGAAGAAACATCTCCAGATTGTGTTTCAATAATAGGAAGTGCGGTTAAAGAACCTCCACCTTTTACATATTCTTTGATAGATTCTGGAATATCGTTCATTTTTTGAGCTATTTTTGTATCTTTTATTATTTTAGCTGCGCGTTCTAATAATCTAGAATGCAAATAGAAAACATCTCCTGGATATGCTTCTCTGCCAGGAGGACGTCGTAATAACAAAGATACTTCCCTATAAGAAACAGCTTGTTTGGATAGATCATCATAAATTACCAAAGAAGAACGACCCGTATCACGAAAGTATTCTCCAATAGCCGTACCAGAAAACGGAGCAAACACTTGTATAGCTGCTGGATCAGAAGCATTTGCTGCGACTATAACTGTATAGGACATGGCTCCTTTATCCTCTAAAGTTTTCGTGATTCTGGCTATGGTAGATCCTTTTTGGCTTATAGCTACATAAATACAATAAACTTGTTTATCTGTATTATACAATTCTTTCTGATTGAGAATAGTATCAATGGCTATAGTAGTCTTCCCTGTTTGTCTATCTCCAATAATTAATTCTCTTTGTCCTCTTCCTATAGGAATCATAGCATCTATAAATTTAATTCCTGTTTGAAGAGGTTCTTTTACAGGTTCTCTATAAATAACACCTGGAGCTTTTCTTTCCAAGGGCATATCAAATAATTGCCCTTCTATAGGGCCTTTTCCATCAATCGGATTTCCTAATACATCCACTACGCGACCTAGCATCCCCTCTCCAACTGGAAGAGAAAGAACCTTCCCTGTACGCTTTACAATGTCTCCTTCTTTGACATCTTTAGAGGAATTTACTAAGACGATACTTACATGATCTTCTTCCAAATTCAAGGCTATTCCTTTTATTCCAGTATGAAATTCCACTATTTCTCCAGAAAATACAGAATTCAATCCAACAGATCTAGCTACCCCATCTCCTACTTGAACAATAACCCCGGATTCAGATAATTTCGACTCATATTGAAAATCAGATAATTGTCTTTTAAGAATCGATGATATTTCAGAATATTTTAAATCGGACATGAAAATAAATGCTTTAAACTGAATTTTTCAATAGTTTTTGAATACTAAATAATTGTCCCTTCACACTAAAATCCCATTCTTTGTATCCTATACGAAGCAAAAAACCTCCAAGAATGGATTCATCTATTTTATTAATAATCTGATATTTTTTATTATTTTTTTTTGATTCTAAAGAAATGATTTTATTTATAATAATTTTTTGAAGATCCATTCTTAATGGAAAAGCAGAAATAAGGGAGCATTTTAACAATCCTTTTTTTTCCTGATAAATTTTTTGATATTCCAAAAAAATCTTTTTGGAAAGATGTTCTCTTTTTCGTGCTGTTAAAATTTTTATAAAATGAAAAATAAAAGGATCGAAAGGATAGAAAATTTTTTCTAAAATTTTTATTTTCCTTGCAGGACTTAACAAAGAGGTACACAAAACCTTATTCAACTCAATGTTTTTAGATAAGAGGAAGGATATTTTTTTAATTTTATGATAAGTAGAATCTCTTTTCTCGTTATTCATCAAATGCTCAAAAAGAACTTTAGCATAATGTCTAGTCACTTTTTTTTTCGAAAACATTTTTATAATTTGTTTACTAATTCTTTGATCAATTTTTCTTGTTTATTCGTTTTTTGATTTGGATCCAACTCTTTCTTTAAGATTTTTTCGGCAATTATTATGGAAATATCCCCTATTTGATCTTTCAATTCCTGTATGGCCATTTTTCTCTCTCCCTGCATAATTTTTTTGTCTCTTCTATAAGCTTTTTTTCTCCAAACACCTTCTTCTATAGCTTTATGTTTTATTTTTTCTCTAATTTGAATGGCCTCTTCCAAAATTCTATCTCTTTTTATGCGAGTTTCTTTCAAAATTTGATTTTTTTTATTTTCTACCATTTTCAATTCCTTTTGAACTAAATCAGCCTTTTCTATAGAAATTCTAATTTTTTCCTCTCTTTGATCAATGAATTTCATAATTGGTTTCCACGCATATTTGGAAAGAAAGGAGATCAATATCAGAAATATTATTGTCTGCCAAACAATTAAACCGATAGAAGGAGTAACCAAATCCATTACAAAAACTTATTTAAACACAGCTAATAAAGCGGTTACTATTCCAAACAGAGCGGCTCCTTCAATAAGAGCTGCAGCAACAATCATGGCATTTTGTATCTTTCCTGAAGCTTCAGGTTGTCTAGCAATAGCATCCATGGCTGAACTTCCAATTTTCCCAATTCCTAAACCAGCTCCTATTACAGCAATTCCAGCACCTAAAGCGGCTAAACCTGAATAAATTAAATTTATATCCATAATGATAATATTATTTTAATACGTTTTATGTTCATATTCCTTTACAGCCATTCCTATAAGTAAAGAAGATAAATTCGTAAAAATAAAGGCTTGCAAAAAAGCCACCATAATTTCCAACAAGGAAATAAAAAAGCCGAAAATAATGGAAAAACTAGCAATAAAAAAATTTTTAAAAATAAAAATAAGGCAAATAAAACTTAAAATAATGATGTGCCCAGCAGTAATATTAGCAAATAAACGAATACATAAAGTTAATGGACGAATGAAAATCCCTATAAATTCTATGGGGGCTAACAAAAATTTTATCCCTATGGGAACATTTGGCATCCAAAAAATATGTTTCCAATAATTTTTATTGGCTTTAATATTGATGATTATGAAAGTAATTACTGCTAAAACCAATGTAACACTTATATTTCCTGTAACATTTGGGAATCCTGGTAAAAGACCTATTAAATTATTAACCAATATGAAAAAAAAAACAGTCAACAAAAAAGGAAAATAGGTTTTATATTTTTTTTCCCCAACATTTGGAATAACTATTTCATTACGAATAAATAAAATTAAGAATTCTAAGAAAATTCCGAAATTCCATTTCGTTTGATGATTTTTATAGCTATATCTCATTCTCCTAAAAATGTAACATAATATTAAAAAGGATATTCCAATAGACACTACATTTTTTGTAACAGAAAAATCCAAAGGTCTATCATTTTTAGGAAAACCTCTTGCATCTATATATAAAATTCCAACAGAATTTGTTTTATATATTTTTTCTTGAAACATTTTATAATTTCCATATTTTCCTTTGACTACTTTTCCATGAGAAAATTGAGAGGATAAAAAAAACTCCCATCCATTATTCCACAAAATAATTGGTAAAGAAAATATAATTCCCTTTTCATGATTTCCTACAACATGCCATTCGTGAGAATCACTTACATGTTCAAGAATAGTCTTAGCTATATCTATATTTTTATTTTCATTTTCATTAGCAAAAAGATTTGTAAGAAAAATAAAAATCAAAAAGTAATATAATCCTAATTTTTTTAAAGCTAAAGTCATTCAAAAAAAGTAGGAAACAAATTTAGATTTTTTTCCATAAACAAAGGTAAATATTCTATTCTCTAAAAAAAAGAATTTACAAATTTCATTTTTTGAATTTTTGAATTGAAAGAGTACATTTGTATATAAATTTGTGCAAAATACAATGACGATGAAGGAAGAAACAAAACTAATTCAAAACATTTTATCAGATCCTCTAACAGGAGCTATCTCTACTCCCATATACCAGACTTCTACTTATATTCAAGAATCTCCTGGAGTTCATAAAGGTTTTGATTATACAAGAACCAATAATCCTACAAGAAAAATATTGGAAAAATTAATTACAGATTTAGAAAAAGGCTATGCGAGTTTAGCTTTTTCTTCTGGGTTAGCATCTGTGGATGCTGTTTTAAAATTATTAGAGTTTGGAGATGAAATAGTTGCTGTGGATGATATTTATGGGGGGACTTTTCGTTTATTAAATTTATATAAAAAATTAGGAATTCGAACCCATTTCGTGGATACTACCTATGCAGAAAATGTTATTTCTATCCTTACTCCTAAAACTAAGATGATTTGGTTAGAATCTCCTACTAATCCTACTTTAAAAATATCTGATATTAAGTATATTAGTGAAAATTCTAAAAAAGTAAACCCAAACATTTTAGTTGTTGTAGACAATACTTTTGCTACTCCAGCTCTTCAGAATCCTCTCAGTTTAGGAGCAGATATAGTTATTCACAGCGCTACAAAATATCTAGCAGGACATTCAGATGTATTAGCTGGACTAATGACCGTGAAAAATCCAGATTTATATGAACAATTAAAATACATTCAAAATGCGACTGGAGGAATTTTATCTCCTATTGATTGTTGGTTAACTATAAGAGGGTGTCAAACTTTGTATCTACGTATTAAAAAACAGTCTGATAATGCATTTAAGATAGCCTCTTTTTTATTGGAAGAAAAAAATACCTGTATTGATAAGGTTTATTATCCTGGATTATCCCAGCATAAAAATCATAGAATAGCAGTAAAACAACAACTCTATTTCGGAGGAATAGTGTCATTTAGTCTTAAAGAGGATACTATAGAAGCGGCAAAAAAAGTTGTAACCTCTACTAAATTATTTAAACTAGCAGAAAGTTTAGGAGGAACAAAAAGTTTAATTTGTCATCCGGCAACTATGACGCATAAATCTACTCCTTTAGAGGTTAGAAGAAACGCAGGAATTCAAGATTCTCTTATACGTTTATCTTTTGGAATAGAGAATGAAGAAGATCTTCTTGAAGATATAGATCAAGCTTTAAAACATTAAAAAGACTAAACAAGTTTGTCATCATGTAATGAAATCCCTATACGCGATAGTTCTTCGCGAATTAAATCTGAAAGAACCCAATTTCTTTTTTTTCTTGTTTCTGTTCGAATTTTTATTAATATTTCAGTAAGTATTTTTAATTTTTTAGACGTTTTTTCAGAGGGATTTTTTTCTATTTTTTGAAGACCAAGTATATCAAATAAAAAATGATTCATATATTTTTTTAATAAATGTATAGAACTCCCTATATAGTTAATAGAATGATTCAAAATGTGAGTCACTTGGAAGAGATAGGAGATTAATAAAGGTGTGTTAAAATCATCATTAATAGCTTCATAACAATCTTTTATCCATTTATTTACATCAAATTTTGATATATTTTCCTTATCACTTTTAGAAAAAAATTCTAATTTTTCTATTGCATTAATTAAACGATGATATCCTTTCTCTGCATCTATAAGTCCTTTTTGAGAAAAGTTTAAAAGGCTACGATAATGAGATTGTAATATAAAGAATCGAATGACTATTGGATGATATTTAGAGATTAAATATTTTGTGGATAAGTAATTTCCTGTGGATTTACTCATTTTTTTTCCATTTAAAGTAAGCATGTGCGTATGCATCCAATAATGTGCAAGATGATTCTTGTTATAAACTCCTATTGCTTGTGCTAACTCACATTCATGATGGGGAAATTTAAGATCTATTCCTCCACCGTGAATATCAAAAACTTCTCCTAAATATTTTGTACTCATTGTTGTACATTCTATATGCCAACCTGGCACTCCTTTTCCCCATGGAGAGTTCCAGTTCATAATATGACTGTGTTTAGCTCTTTTCCAAAGAGAAAAATCTTGAAAATGTTGTTTTTCACCCAGAAAATTAGATTCTTTCTTAAAAAGTTGATCGATTCTATTATGACTCAATATTCCATAAGAACATAATTGGCTATATTTTTTTACGTTAAAATAAACAGATCCATTATTTTCGTAAGCTAAATTTTTTTGAATCAATTTTTGAATCATCTCAATTTGTTCTATAATATGACCAGTAGCTGTTGGTTCAATACTTGGAGGTAAAGTATTGAAAATATTTAATATATGATGAAAAGATAAAGTATATTTTTGAACAATTTCCATAGGCTCAATTCCCTCAAAAAGAGATCTTTGATGAATTTTGTCTTCTCCATCATCACTATCATTTTCTAAATGTCCTACATCCGTAATATTTCTGATATAGCGGACTTTATAACCTAAATGTTTAAAATAACGGAAAACTAAATCGAATAATATAAAAGTCCGACAGTTTCCCAAATGAAGATGATTATAAACAGTGGGACCACAAACATAAATTCCTATATATTCCTTATGAATAGGTTTAAATAATTCTTTTTTTCCGGTAAAAGAATTATATATTTGTATATGATCTCGTATATAACGTATATAATTTTCTATATTCATAAAATTAGGATCTTCCAATATAATGGAAAAATTCTCTTCGAATTCCGAATCTTTTTAAATGCTCCTACTAATTCAGTAGTGATCGTTCTGGTATCTATATCTCGAATTCCACGAGAATTTACACATAAATGTTTTGCGTCTATAACACAAGCAACATTTTTTGTATCTAGTATTTTTTGTAAAGATTTAACAATTTGCATAGTCAAACGTTCTTGAACTTGTGGTCTTTTTGCGTAAAAATTTACGATTCTATTGATTTTAGAAAGACCCACTACCTTTCCATTGGAAATGTAGCCAACATGTGCTTTTCCAACAATAGGTAGAAAATGATGCTCACAAGTAGAATAAACTATTATGTTTTTTTCTATCAACATCTGATTATATTTATATTTATTTTCAAAAGTGGATAAATGAGGATGATTTTTTGGATTTAGTCCGCTAAATATTTCTTTTATAAACATTTTTGCTACACGTTTAGGTGTACTGCGTAAACTATCATCATTCATATCCAAACCTAAAATTTCCATAATGTGGAAAAAATGTTTTTCTATTTTATCAATTTTTTTTTCATCGCTTATAAGAAAAGCATCATCACGTATTGGAGTTTCATGATTTTCTAAAAAATTAGTATCCTTATTATCTTTTTCTAAAAATTTTTTATACTCTTCTCCCATCATAATTTAACTTAATCCATGAAAAACAAAGGTACGAAAAGGTTTTTGGATTGATATGTTTCTCTTTTTCTTTCCAAGAATTAGGAGATTATTTTTCCATTTCTTAAAATATTAGGAATTTCACAGATAGGAATAGGTCTAATTTTGTGCTCGTTTTTTTGTGTAGATATTGATATTTTTTCAAAATATCATATTCTCTTCCTTTAAAGGTTTCATGAAAATTTTTTTCCTTTTTTCTGCGATTTTCATTGCCCATTCTAATTCTTCATAAGTAGCTTCTAACTGATCTTCATCTGACCTTTTATCTTCCCATAATCCATCTGTAGGTTCAGCTTTTTGTATTCCATCAATAATATTTAATTCTTTAGCAAGAAAACGGATTTCACTTTTAGTTAAATCTGCTATAGGATGTATATCGACACCTCCGTCCCCATATTTTGTAAAAAATCCAACTCCAAAATCTTCTACTTTATTTCCAGTTCCTACCACTAAATAATTCTCTATATTTGCGTAATAATATAGAGTTAACATACGGATACGAGATTTTGCATTGGCTAAAGCCAAAGGTTTATTTTTTTTTTCTGTAATATGATCATTCATAGTGTGAATAAAAGAAATGAATAAAGAAGATAGATCTTTTTTTAGATGATGAACATTTAAAAATCTAGATTTTAAAAAATTTACATGTTGTTCAGATAGAAAATTTGGATGTTTTTCTAAAATAGGCATTTCTAATGTGAAAGTTGGGTATTTAGTCATAGCTACTAACATGGAGGTCACAGAAGAATCTATACCTCCGGATATTCCAATAACAAAACCATTTGATTGAGTTTTTTTTATGTATTTTTTTAACCACTGAACAATATAGTGAACTATTTTTTTTGCATTATTTTTCATTTTAAATATTTTGATTGTAAAAAAAAATAATATGACTTTGATCCTAAATTTGGAAACTTCTACAAAAAATTGCTCGGTGAGCATAGCAAAAAACGGCATATGCTTAATATCCATAGAAGAACATACAGATAAACATCTTCATTCAGAAAAATTACATACATTTATACAATATGCTATAAAAATTTCAAAAATTAATATAAATGATTTACAATCCATTTGTGTAAGTCAAGGTCCAGGGTCCTACACTTCCTTAAGAATAGGAATATCGGCTGCTAAAGGTTTATGTTATGCTTTAGGCATTCCCTTATTATCATTAGATTCATTAACTATTTTGAGTCAAAAAATAGATGTCCAAGATGGATTTTTAATTCCTATGATACATGCAAAATCTGATCTTTTTTATACAACTTTATTTAATAAATATAAAAAAAGATTATGTCCTATTTCTATAAAAAAGTTTGGTGGTTATTTTTTCAAGTCTATAACAGAGAATAAAAAAGTATATTTATTTGGAAATATAATTTGTCCAAAAGTAGAGAAGTTATTTACGGATAATTTTCGTTTTATTTTTCCTATTTATCCATCTGCAATGGATATGTCTTTTCTTTCCTACGTGAAATTTTGTAATAAAAAATTCAATAACATTGAAAAATTTATTCCATGTTATTTATAATAACAAATAAAGATTTTTTTGAATAGAATTATTAGAATAGAATAGGAATAAGAGATAGTCCGCTAGCTATTTCTCAAGCAATAGAAGTTCAAAAAATCCTTCAAAGTAGGTATTTTCACTAGAAATTTAACTGATGTTCTTCTTTCTAGAAAAATTGATATGGCTGTGCATTCTTTAAAAGATGTTCCTACTTTTCTTCCAGAAAAAATAGTTTTTTCTGCTTATTTGAAGCGGGGAAGTTTTTCCGATTTATTATTAATATATAAAGGATCTAGAAATTTTTTATTGAATTCTAAAATAGAAGCCGTTATAGCTACCGAAAGTCTTATAAAAAGGATTTTTTGGAAGAATCGTTCTCCTCATCATCCCATTGTGTATTATTTAATGAGGAAATATAAATACTCGATTAAAAAAATTATATAATAACTCTTGGAAAGTAGCTACCTTTGCTAAGGTAGGATTGGGGCTCATGCAATCATTAAAAATAAAATTATTTATTTTACCGGAATATTATTCAGTTTAGATGGCATGCAAAAAATAAGAAAAACAAAAATAGGAACTAATTATAATGTTATAGGATATCAGTGTGTACAAGGAAATATTGGAGAATATGAGAATAAAAAATATTTCATAGATAAGAGTAGTAAGTAAGCATAGAAAATTATGATCCAAATTATATTCCGAAATATATTACCATTTATAACTCCAATAACATTTTTCTATATAATTATTTCTTTAGGGTGGAAAACATCTATAAATCCTGTTTTAGATATAGGGATTCTCATGGGAATAATATTCCTACTTAGTATTTTTCATTTTTGTTTTTTGTTCGAAAGGAGTCTTTACAAGGGATATAAATCCATGATTTTTTTATCTTTTTTTATTTTAATTACTTCTTTTATTTTTTCTGTTGGACAATTCTTTTTTTCCAAAACTGATAAGATAACAGATATACAAATCACCTTATTAATTTGTTTGACTTTATACATATTGATTCGTATTACTTATTTCATGCGAATAATATATGTAAAAATACATAATCCTGCTTTTATTTTTATTACTAGTTTTGTATTTCTATCTTTTTTAGGAGCAGTCTTGCTTATGCTTCCGACTTCCACAGTTAAAAATATCTCGTTTATAGATGCTTTGTTTACTTCTACTAGTGCCGTTTGTGTGACAGGTCTAGTAGTATTAGATACCGCAAAAGATTTTACCTATTTAGGGAAAGTGATTATTCTAACGTTAGTAGAACTCGGAGGTTTAGGAATTTTAACCATCACTTCTTTTTTTAGTTATTTTTTTAGGGATGGTTTTTCTTTTAGAGAAGGAATATACATTAGCAATTTTTTGAATACAAAAACTACTAATAATGTTCTTAGTTTAGCCGTAAAAGTTGTTCTGTTTACTTTAACAGTAGAAATTATAGGAACTTTGTTAATTTATTTTTCTATTAATAAGGAAAAAAACTTCATAGAAACTGATAGTCCTTTGTTTTTTTCTATTTTCCATTCCATATCTGCTTTTTGTAATAGTGGATTTTCTACTCTTAGTAAAGGTCTTTATTCTGAATCTGTTAGGTTTAATTATCTATTACAATTTATTATTGCCTGTTTATTAATATTGGGAGGAATAGGTTTTAATATTTTATTTAATTTTTTTACATATATATGGATTACACTCAAAAAATATTTTTACAGAGTTTTTAAAGAAGAATATTTTAGATATCCTGCTCATATTGTTACTTTGAATACAAAAATTGTTGTATTCACAACCTTTATTTTACTTTTTTCTGGAACCATTTTTTATTATTTCAGTGAATTGCATTTCTCTCTTATCGAACATCCTTCTTTTACTGGAAAATGGATTGCTTCATTTTTTTCTTCTGCCACATCTAGAACAGCGGGATTTCAAGTATTGAACCTGAATAAATGGACTCCTCTTACTATATTATTTACTATTTTTTTGATGTGGATTGGTGCCTCCCCCGCTTCTACAGGTGGAGGAATTAAGACAAGTACTTTTGCATTAGCCTTAATGAATGTTATTTCTTTATCTAGAGGAAAGAATCGATTAGAAATTCAAAGAAAAGAGATTTCTTCAGAGTCTGTTAGACGTTCTTTTGCTATTATCATATTATCTTTAATTGTCATATATATAAGCATTTTTATTATTCTTTTTTTGGATCCAGAAAAAGAGATTTTATCCATTTCTTTTGAAGTTTTTCCGCTTTTCAACAGTAGGATTATCTTTAGGAGTTACTTCTAATTTATCTGATGGAAGTAAGTTAGTATTAATCATTTTAATGTTATTAGGAAGAATTGGAGTTTTTAATATTATGGTAGGATTATTAAAAAATAGAATAAATAGTCATTATTATTATCGGGTTCCTCAAGGAAATATTCTCATAAATTAATGATATTATGAAAATTATAATTATCGGTTTAGGAAATTTTGGAAGATCTTTAGCTCTCAATTTAACAGATAATGGTCATGAAGTTTTTGGAGTAGACCATAAAATGGAAAAGGTGGACTTATTAAAAGATCATATAGCCAATGTTGTATGTATGGATGCTAATAATGAAGCCGCTTATAAAGTATTGCCGATACAACAAGCTGATTTAGGAATTGTAGCTATTGGAGAAAACGAAGGATCATCAATAGTAACTACGGCGATACTAAAAAAATATAAACATCTTAGAATAGTTAGTCGATCTTTATCAAAAATACATGATACTATATTAGAGGCAATGGGGATTAACGATGTTGTACATCCAGAACAAGACGCAGCTTTCCGATTAACTAAACAAATATCCTTTAATTATGCTTTAGATTATTTTAGAGTGGATAATAAATATTCTATTGCAGAAGTTTTTTCTCCGTATTCCTTTAATGGAAAGTCTGTGAAAAGTCTGAAATTAACACAAAAATATTCCGTTTCTTTAATCACTGTAATACGAGATATTAAAAATCCGATGTCGTATAAGGGAAATTCATCCACAAGAAAAGTAATCGGATTGGTGACTGGAGATACGATTCTGCAAAAAGGAGATATATTAACACTTTTTGGATCTAATAAATCCATAATGAATTTTGTAAAAGAAAAAAATCATGATTAAAATTATTATCACTAAATCTGTAAATTTTCCTTCTTTTTTTCAAAAAGTTTTTTGATTAAGTCTTATGATTGGTTTTGTGGAAAAAATAATCTACTTAAGAAGAGTAATGACAAAGTTTTCCAAAAAAAATATTCTTTTAAATCGATATGAAGTTTATCAAACTTTTTTTCTTCCTCATAAAATAGAAAATCTATCCAGTTATCATGGAATCATATTTTTTAGTCCTTATGGAGCAAAATATTTTTTTTTAGAGAAAAATATTTGAGGATTCCAGATTATATATAAGGATATTTGTATTTTTTACTTTCTTGAAAAGAGGGTTTCCAATAGAATGAAGTTTTTCTTGTTTAAGTTTCTAAATAAAATATAGCTAAAAATAGAACCTATCAATAGGAAAGATCCTATTTCAGATAATCCAAATTTAGGATCAAAGATTCCATTTACATCTGGAGCTATTAAATTGTATATATCTATATAATGTCCAAAAAGTAATATACTAGCAATTATAAAGACTATTCTTGGATTAGTTTTACATCTGCTGCTCATTAAACCTAAAAAAGGAATCAAAAAATTTGAAATAAGCATCCAAAAATGAATGGACCCGTAGACTTCTTCTCTTTTTAGAAAAAAAGAAATTTCTTCCGGTATGTTTCCGTACCAATAAAGGACAAACTGTGAAAACCACAAATAAGTCCACAATAAACTAGTGGAAAAAAGATATTTACTTAAATCATGTAAGTGATTTTCATTAAAGAAAGGTAAACATCCTTTCTTTTTTAGATAAATAGCAATTATAGTAATGGTGCTTATTCCTGTTACTATATAGGTACTCAAAACATACCAACTAAATAAAGTACTAAACCAATGAGGATTCAAGGACATTATCCAGTCCCATCCCATAAAAATAGATGTGATAGAAAAAAATATTATAAAGATGAGAGATAAAAAGTTTAGTTTTTTGTAATCTTTCAAAGAACATGTTTTATCTAAAATAGAAGATGTTTTTTTATTTTGAATAAAAAAACACCAGCCAATTATATAAATAAAACTTCTGATTAAGAAAAAGGGAATGTTTAAAAATAACTTTTTACTTGCAATGACTTTATCATATTCTAAAGAGGTCGGATCATATAAAGTGGGATCCATCCAATGAAATATATGAATGTAATCCATAGCATTTAATAATAATATTATTAGAATCATCACTCCTCCATATGGAAGAAAAGAAGAAACTTCTTCCATGATAGGATGGATGATAATGGACCATCCTGATTTTGATACATATTGTATCCCTAAAAAAAATAAAGATCCTAGAGAAATACTGGTAAAATAAAATAGAGACATATATAATCCTATCCAAGGTTGATTTTCTATTTTTTCGGATTTTTGTAAAGCATTTTTTTCATTTTCCGTGGATTTCCTTTCTAAGAAAAGTTCTTTTTTTTGGGAAAAAAATTTTCTTTGAAAAAAGAATTTGATCAAAAAGAAGAAGAAAAAACCTATGAACATTATAAAAATAATAATTTTTTTATTTTCTTGAGAAAATTGATACATCTTTTATTCTTTTTAACTATTTATTCTTTAGAATCATTATATATTCTGCTACTTTCCATCTATCTGTTTCATTTAATTGAGAGGCGTAGGAACTCATGTTATTTTTTCCATAAGTAATCACATGATAAATACTTCCAATAGTAATGTCTCTATCTTTATAACTGGGAATTCCTAATATTTTTTCTTTCTTTACTAAAAGACCTTGTCCATCTCCATTTTCTCCATGACATATGGAACAGTTAATTTTATAGATATTTTTTCCATCTTCTATAATTTTATTTAATTCTTCTTTATTACTCTTTTGTAAAGGAGATTTCAATATTTTTTTAGATAGATTATATCCTTTCTTGGTCCCATCAGGTTGGTAAAAATTAAATCCATAAGAATTTCTTGGAATAGTTCCTTTTACAGGTAAAAGAGATGAAGTTTTTCCTTTTATAAAAAGAGAAATTCCACTTTTTTTAATAGTTTTTTTATAATTTGGATATGGATCTGAATAAGGCTCGTATGCATCTGAATAGTACATATCAGGCATATATACTCTATTAGGTTTTGATTTATCAAACCAACAAGAATTCAGTGTCATAACAAGGATAAAAACATAAAGATATTGATTTTTCATGTTTGAACTATTTTAGTTATATTCACTTCCATAGCTCCATTTTCTTTTAAAAAATTCCGTAATTTTTCAGCATTTTCTTCTGTATAAATTTCTATTAGAAACATATTATCAGTAGTTCTAGGATCCGGATTTTTTTGGAGGAGATCCTGGAAATAATTTACATTGAAAAAGATAAGTGATGCACATAAAATGTGCAGAAAAAAAATAGACAATTCAAATATTACAGGAATAAAAGAAGGAAGATTGTGAATCCAAGAAGAAGATGGTTTTCCTCCAATATTTTGCGGCCAATCGTAAATCATTGTATACCAAGTAAGTAAACATCCCGTAAAAAATCCTATAAGTCCATAGATAAAAGATAAAAAGGACAAATTTGTTTTTTTTAATTCAAGTAATTTATTCAAATTATGAATGGGAAAAGGAGAATAAACTTCATGTATATTTATGTTCTTTTTTCGAAGAATTTTTAAATGATTTATCATTAAATCTTCATGATCATATAATGCCTGAATATTAAATACGAATTTATTCATTTTTTGTTACATTTTTTTGGAACATTTCAACGTTAATATTGTTTTTAGTTCTGCCTGTGATATAACTGGAAATACACGTATGTATAACAAATAAAGAAACGAAAAAAAACCAATAGTTCCTATAAATATTCCTACATCTACAAATGAAGGCATAAAACCAGTCCAAGAAGAAGGCAAATAATCATGACTTAGATTTAAAACGATAATATCAAACCTCTCAAACCACATTCCAATATTGATGAAAATTGCTATTATATAAGACCAAAAAAAACTCCTTCTTACAGATCTAATCCATAAAAATTGTGGAATCAATACATTGCAAATAATTAAAGCCCAAAAAGCCCACCAAAATGGTCCTGTTGCGGCTTTTACAGAAAAATAAGTGAACTCTTCAAAAGGACTTCTAGAATACCATGCAAGAATAAATTCGGATATATAAGCTAATAAAACTATTCCTCCTGTTAATAAAATAATCATATTCATATACTCAATATGATTTCTAGTTATATAACTTTCTAAAGAAAGGACTTTTCTAGCTACTCCTAATAGAGTTTGTACCATTGCAAAACCTGAAAATATAGCTCCAGCTACAAAATAAGGAGGAAATATAGTGCTATGCCAACCCTTAATCACAGAAGTAGAAAAATCAAATGAAACAATAGTATGTACTGAAAAAACTAATGGAGTGCATAGTCCAGCTAGCAATAAAGAAATTTCTTCAAATCTTTTCCAATCTTTAGACGTTCCTCCCCATCCAAAACTAAGAATGCCATATATTTTTTTCTGTATAGGATCTGTGACTCTATCTCTGATCATAGCAAAATCTGGAATTAATCCCATAAACCAAAAAACAGTAGAAACAGAAAAATAAGTACTAATAGCAAATACGTCCCATAAAAGTGGAGAATTAAAATTAGGCCACAAAGAACCAAATTGATTTGGAATCGGTAAAACCCAATGAGCATTCCATGGCCTTCCCATGTGTATAATAGGAAATAATCCAGCTTGGATAACCGCAAAAATAGTCATAGCTTCAGCTGATCGGTTAATAGATAAACGCCATTTTTGACGAAACAATAATAGAACAGCAGAAATCAAAGTTCCAGCATGACCAATTCCAACCCACCAAACAAAATTAGTAATATCCCAAGCCCAATTTATAGTTCTATTTAAACCCCATACTCCTATTCCCGTCCCTATAGTATAAAAGATGCATCCTAATCCCCACAAAAAAGCCATAATTGAGATTAATAAAGAAATCCACCATAGCTTTCCAGCTTTATTTTTTATAGGTTTCAAAATATCCTCGGTGATATTTTGAAGTGTTTGATTTCCTATAATCAATGGTTCTCTTATAGAGGGCTCATGGTTTTTATTTAGTTTTAACATAATAATCCCTTCTTTCTATTTCAAATTTCTAATCTTTAATTGATAGGATACATTCGGACGTATTCCGAGAAATTCCAGAAGTTTATAATTTCTTTGATCTTGAATTTTTTCTAAAATATGACTATTTTTGTTATTAACATCTCCAAAAGTAATTGCTTTTGTAGGACAAGAAATACTGCAAGCTGTTTCAAATTCTTCATCTTTTATCTTTCGATTTTCTTTTTTTGCAGCTCCTATAACAGATTGTGTTCTTTGTATGCACAAAGAGCATTTTTCCATAACTCCTCTGCTTCTAACAACAATATCTGGATTAAGTACCATTCTTCCTAGATCGTTATTCATGTGAAAATCAAACTTTTGGTTATTAGCATAATTAAACCAATTAAAACGTCTTACTTTATAAGGGCAATTATTTGCACAATAACGTGTTCCTACACAACGATTATATGCCATCATATTTTGACCTTGCTCTCCATGAGATGTAGCTCCAACCGGACATACAGTCTCACAAGGAGCATTCTCACAATGCTGACACATGACAGGTTGAAAAGAAACCTTTGGATCTTTTGAGTTTTTAAAAAATTCACCCTTAGAATTTTCTTTTTCAGAATAATATCTATCCACACGTAACCAATGCATATCTCTAGATTTTCTAATCTCTTCTTTTCCAACAATAGGAACATTATTTTCAGAATGACATGCAATAATACAAGCTCCACATCCAATACAAGCATTCAAATCTATAGATAGATGAAAATGATGACCTTTTTTATCTTTTTCTTTTACAACTGGGTTATTCCAAATAGAAATATTCTCTGGTGGGAGCATTCCTTTGTGGGTAAAAATTTTTTCTTCTTCATTCCAAATTTCTTTAGAATTTTTTAAAAAAGTTTCTAAATCTGTTTCTTTGACTAAGTTTCTTCCTTCAGTTGTATTTTGTAATTGAATACAAGCAAATTTATGTATTTTATTCACTTTTTTTATCTGTATATTTTTTTGTATCAAATGAAAATTTTCGTAAAGTACATAAGCATTTTTTCCTTTGATTATTTTAGAAAATTTTCCTATTTTTTGTCCATACCCAAAAGATAAACCTATAGAACCTATAGCTTGTCCAGGTTGAATATAAACAGGTAGATCTTTAATCAAGATTTTATGATCTTTGATTAAATCCACACAATGTCCATTCATAGCTCCTGTTCCTGTATACCAATTTTTTATTCCTATTTTTTTCGCATCATCATATGATATAGTTAAATAATTTTCCCAAGTAGTCCGCGTAATCGGATCTGGAAGTTCTTGAAGCCATGGATTGTCATGTTGATGTCCGTCTCCTAGACTTGTTTTTGTGTATAATCTAAGTTCAAAATTTTTATCTAATTTATTTTTTTCATCTATATAATAATATTTCTTATTAGATAGAATATTTTTTTTCTGGATAAGATTTTCTTCTTTTTCCACTACTCCGTGAAACAAAGCTTCCTGAAAAGAGGAAACATTGGATTTTTGGATAATTTCTTTTTCCCAAATGTTTTTTAGGTATTCGTAATAATTTTTTTCTGGGGATCTTCCCCAAATCATTAAAGAATCTTGAAATTGTCTTGTATTAAATATACACTGAATGGTAGGCTGAATGAGGGTGTAAATCCCTGTGACAGGATGAGTATCTCCCCAACTTTCTAGCCAATGAGGAATGGGGGTTAATACATCCATTAATTCATTGGTTTCATCTTTTTTCATAGAAAAAGATATAGTAATTGGTATTTTTCTTAAAAATTTTTTTATTTCATGAGAAAGAGAATAAGGAAGACTATAGACGGGATTAGTGTTATGAATTAATAAAGCTCCAACTTTTTCTTTTTCTAAATTCTTTATAAAGTTCTTTAGTTTATCATCATCACTTTCTTTTGATAAAACAAATTTATTTTTTTGTAAAGCTTGACTATGAATTTTTTGGTTTATTAAAAAAGAAAAAATATATGCTTCTTTACTTCCATCTGCAAAAACTACACTTTTTGATCCTTTTTTTTGAATTAAGTCAGTTATTTTTTTTACAATTTCACTATTAGTATCTTTTTTAAGAACTAGTTTTTGGTAAACTTCAAACAATATTTTTTCTATATCTGATGGCTTTTTTGAAATACGAATGTCGGAATTTGCTCCAGATAGACTCATATTACTTTCTATCTGAATATGTTGTATCATAGATTTTTCTGGATTTTTATTCCTTGCATAGGAATTGCTCATATTTTCAGGACTCCAATCTCCTAAAAAATCCGCATCGAAAGATACTATTAATTCCGTTTTTGATAAATCAAAAAGTGGAAAAGCCCGGAATCCAAATATTTCTTCCGCAGCATCTAAAGCTTTTGAATAAGAAATAGCATCATAAGTAATCCATTTTGTGGTTGGATAGGTTCTTGTAAAATCTTGGATTAATTTTTTTGTCGAAAAACTTGGATAAGAGGACGAAAGGATCACAATATCTTTTTTTATTTCTGATATTTTTTCTAAATGGGAAATAACATAATTATCTATTTGATTCCAAGAGCATTTATTCCCCTTAATGAAAGGATTTTTTAATCTTTTTTCATCATAAAGAGATAACAAAGAGGATTGAATTCTAGCTGATGTGGTATTGAAATAATTGGAAGTTAGATTAGGTTCTATTTTTATAGGACGTCCTTCTCTGGTTTTAACTAATACACTTCCAATATCGAAGGAATCTATCATGGTAGATGCGTAATAGGTAGGGAGGCCAGGAGTAATCACCTCTGGTTTTACAACATAAGGAATGGATTTTATGACTGGACCTTTACATGCGGCTAAAGTAACAGAAGCTGTACTAAAACCTACCCATTTCAAAAAATCACGTCTAGAAGTTCTATTTTTTAAAAAATTTTTAATTGGAATATCTATTTTAGAAATAGCGTTTTCTTTTTTATTTGGTTTCATCATAAATAATTTATTAAGAAAAATAAATGACGGATTAAGTCATTTAATAGTGACATTTAGCACATTCCGTTCCACCAATCATATCTATGGTTATTTTTTTTCCTTTCTTTTTTTGGATAAAATTGGAAAAATATTCTTGATAATATTGATTATTAATGTCTATTTCTGTTTTTCTATGACAAGAAATGCACCATTCCATGGTAAAATTTTGAGACATTTCTACTTGATCCATATTTTTAACATCTCCATGACAAGCATTACAAGTTAAATCTACTTTGTTTGATTTTTTAATCATTTTTTCTCCTGTTATTATATGTTGAGAATGATCAAAATGAACAAAATCAGGCATATTGTGTATTCGGATCCATTGAATAGGATTTATTTTTTTAGAATATTCTCTTTTTTCTGGATTCCAACCTACCGAATGGTATATTTTTTGGATTTCCTGATTATATACTTCTCTACTCTTTCCATTTTCAATATAATCGCCTTTATATTCATTGATAGTAATATGACAATTCATACAAATATTTGCAGAAGGAATTCCAGATACTTTGCTATATTTTGCTGAAGAATGACAATACTGACAATCTATTCCATTAATTCCAGAATGAATTTTATGAGAAAAATAAATGGGTTGTTCTGGTTTGTATCCTTTATTTATATCTATTTTCATTAAAAATGTCCAAATTCCGTATATTCCTAATATGAATAAAAATCCTATAAAACAAGATAGAACAGCGAAATTTTTTCTCTTTTTTCCTAAAAATTTAAATAAAGCAGTATATATCCAAAAATATTTTTTATCTTTTTTCTGATAAAGAAGATCATCGTTTAGTAATAATTTAGTTAAAACTTGAATTTTATACAAAATCCAAAGTAAAATTGCAGATAAAATACTAAGTCCAAAAACAATTATTTTAATTAAAAATGGATTTTCTTCCAATTTTAACTTGGTATTTTTTTCCTCTTTCTCCTCAGCGTGACTTTCTTTTTTGATGATAGGATTTTTGATAAAAGATAATATATCATCTATTTCCTGTTCGGATAATTGAGGAAATAAATTCATTTCCACATTTCCATATTCTTTGTAAATAGCTATAGCATTTTTATCTCCACTTTCTCGAAGAGATTTGTTATCTACAATCCATTTATGCAACCATTCTCTGCTTCTTTTTTCGGTTACACCAGCTAAAGGAGGCCCTATCATTTTCTTTTCTAAATCTATAGAATGACAAGACGTGCAATTCTTTTTAAAAAGTTCTGCTCCTTTTTCTGCATTTCCTTCTATATTTTTTGCTTCAATTTTAGAAAAAAGAAAAGAAAAAAAGGAAAAAAATAAAAAATATTTCATAGTTATATTGATGAATACATACATTATCTCTGATAGACTCCACATTAATTCCATAAAATAATAGAATAAAAGAAAAAAATCCCATTTTTTGGGAAAAAAAAATTCGTAAATTTCTTTAATTTATTTTTAAATTTGTTTTTTATTCTATGCAATATGAATAGAATTTTTTTCTTAATCATCATAACAATAATAATGTTTAATTCTTTGAAAGCTGATCAAGTACCTAAAATTAGATTTTTTGAGGAAACCCTGTCAAATGGACTACATGTTATTTTACACCAAGATAACACAAATCCTTTGGTATCTATTTCTGTTTTATATCATGTAGGAACTAAAAATGAATCTCCCGGAAAATCCGGTTTTGCTCATTTTTTTGAACATCTAATGTTTGAAGGGTCTAAAAATATTAAAAGAGGAGAATTTTTCAAACATATAGCCTCCAATGGAGGAAAAAATAATGCTTATACTAATTATGATGAGACTTGCTATTACGAAGTTTTGCCATCAGATCGCCTTCCTTTAGCTTTATGGTTGGAATCTGAAAGGATGCTTCACGCAAAAATAGATAAAGAAAGCATTAATATTCAAAGAGAAGTAGTCAAAGAAGAAAAAAAAATGCAAATAGAAAATCAACCGTATGCTAAAGCTATTTCAGAAATTATTCCTTCTTTATTATTTAATAAACATCCTTATAAGTATCCTATTATTGGTTTTGAAAAAGATTTAGATTCTGCTACAGAAGTAGATTACAAAAGATTTTATGAAACTTATTATGTTCCCAATAATGCCACTTTGGTGGTAGCAGGTGATTTTGATGTGAAAGAAGCAAGAGATTTGATTAATACATATTTTTCTTCTATTCCAAAAGGAAAAATAGATTTTCACATGAAGAGGATAGAAGAAGATCCTATTAGAAAGGAAATTTTTTCTACCTATGTAGATAAAAATACTAAAGTTCCCGGTGTTTTTTTGTCGTATAGACTTCCAAAAATAACGGATAAAGATTCTTATGTATTAAAAATTATAGATCATATCCTTTCTTCTGGAGAAAGTTCACGGATAATGAAAAATGTAGTAAATAAAAAACAGTTAGCTTCTTATGCAGGATCTTTTTTAGACGCAATGGAGGATTACGGATTTTTTATTATATACGGATTAATAAATCCTGGAGTGACTTTAGAAAAATTAACAAAAGTTATAGATCAAGAGATAGAAAATTTAAAAGAAAATGGAATAACACCGTATGAATTAGAAAAACACAAGAATTTTTTGAAAAAAAATTTACTTTTCGATAATTATTCTATGAGTGGAATCGCAGAAAATTTAGCTCATTATCATTTATACTATAAAGATGCAGATTTAATTAATACAGATATAGAAAAATATCGTGAAATATCTGTAGAAGATATTAAGATAGTTGCTAATAAATATTTAAATAAAAATAGTAGAGTCCGTTTATATAATGTTCCAGATAGTTAAATTTTTTAATCAAGAAATTATTTTTCTTGTAATAACCGTCAACATTTTTTTTCATACAAGTATGTTTTCTCAAATAGTTAATCGTAGTTTACCACCTAAATCTTTAACAAGAAAGACTGTTATCAATATTGAAAAACCTAAATTTTTTCAAATGAAAAATGGGTTAAAAGTTTTAGTTGTAGAAAATCATAAACTCCCTTTAGTTAGAGTAGGTTTAGAATTGGATTATAAACCTTTTTTGGAAAAAGATAAAGCTGGAATAAAAAAAATTTTTGGACAAATGCTTCGTTCTGGAACAAAGAATTCTTCTAAGGAAGAATTGGATGAAATAATTGATTATATAGGAACCACTATGTATACTTCTTTTTCAGGAATATCTATTTCTACTTTAAAAAAACATTTAGAGAAGTCTATTGCTATTATGAGTGATATTTTGATGAATAGTCAATTTGATAATTCTAAAGAATTGGAAAAAATAGTAAAACAAAAGATTATAGATATCAACTTATCAGAAAAGGATCCAAACGCAATTTTGCAACGGGTACGAAATGTTTTGTATTTTGGAAAAGATCATCCTTATGGAGAATATGAAACTTACGATACAATAAAAAACATCACTCTTAAAGATTTAAAAAAATTGTATCGAAAATATTACATTCCAAATATATCCTATCTTTCTTTTATAGGAGATGTATCTTTACAAGAAGCGAAACAATTATGTGAACATTATTTATCTAAATGGAAAAAAAGATCTTTTTCTCAAGGAAAAAAGATTTTAAAAAAATCAAATTTTTCTCCAAAAATAGAAATAGATTTAGTGGATATTCCTTCTCTTACTCAATCTACCATTTGTTATGGGGGGCCTATCTATTTTCAAAAAAATGATCCTACTTATTTCTCTTCTATTTTAGCTAATGGAATTCTTGGAGGAGGACCTCAAAGTCGTTTATTTTTAAATCTTAGAGAAAAAAAAGCTTATACATATGGAATTTATTCTGTTTTAAAATCAGATAGGGATATAGGTTATTTTTCTGTTTATACTCAAGTAAGAAATGGAGTAACAGATCAAGCTGTAAAAGATATTCTAAAAGAAATTGTAGAAATTACCACCAATAAAGTGACCCCAGAAGAATTGAATATTAAGAAAAAAGAGATATGTGGTTTATTTATTCTAGATTTAGAAGATCCAAATAGAATTAGTGATCTTTTTATAAGTGAATTAAAAAACAATCTTCCAAGTGGATTCTACAAAAATTATTTGAATAGTGTTCAATCTGTAACTATTTCAGATGTACATTCTTCATGTAAAAAATTTTTTTCTGTAAAAAATGGGAGAATTTTAATTATAGGAAAAGCTAATGAGATTTTACCCATTTTGAGAAATTTTGATTATCCTATTCGTTTTTTTGATAAATTTGGAACAATGTTAAAATGAGTATAATAAAATGAAAGAAGATTATTCCTCCTTAGAGGATCGTATTATTTCTGTATTGAAAAGAATATATGATCCAGAAATACCGGTAGATATTTATGAACTTGGTCTTATTTATGATATACAAATCTCTCATGAAAAAGAGGTAAAAATAGTCATGACACTCACTACATCGAATTGTCCCGTTGCAGATAGTTTTCCTATAAAAGTTAAAGAGGAAGTTCAGTCTATTGAGGGAATTAAAAAGGTGGATGTAGTTTTAACGTTTGATCCTCCTTGGAGTAGAGAATTTATGAGTGAAGAAGCCCGTTTAGAACTTGGAATGTTGTAAATTTTTAATATATATATGAGCATTTTTAGTTTACTATTTTTATGGATTATTAATTCTTTTAATCCTTTCTTTTTTTCTAGTTTTGTTTTTATAGTTCATCAAGAAACAGCTTCTATTGTTGAAAGACTTGGAAAATTTCATAGTATTCGTCAAGCAGGATTACATTTAAAGATTCCTTTCATAGATAATGTAGTAGGAAAATTAACATTGAAAATTCAACAATTAGATATTTTAGTGGATACAAAAACTAAAGATAATGTTTTTGTGAAAGTAAAAATATCGGTTCAATTCAAAGTGATTAAAAATAAAGTATATGAAGCTTTTTATAAATTGGATAATTCTCATTTACAAATTACTTCCTATATATTTGATGTTGTGAGAGCTGAAGTTCCAAAAATGCGTTTAGATGATGTTTTTGAACGAAAAGATCATATAGCTCTCGTTGTAAAGGGAGAGCTAGAAGGTGCCATGTTAAATTATGGATATTCTATTATTAAAGCTTTAGTTACAGATTTGGATCCAGATGATCAGGTGAAACAAGCAATGAATCGTATTAATACAGCTGAAAGAGAAAAAGTGGCTGCTGAATATAAAGCGGAAGCTGAAAGAATTAAAATAGTGGCTAAAGCTAAAGCAGAGGCTGAAAGTAAAAAATTACAAGGAAAAGGAACAGCAGATCAACGCAGAGAAATAGCTAGAGGTATTTTAGAATCTGTAGAAGTTTTAAACAATGTAGGAATCAATTCACAAGAGGCATCTGCCTTAATTGTCGTTACGCAACATTATGACACCCTTCAATCTATGGGAGAAAGTTCCAATGCTAATTTAATTTTATTGCCTAATTCTCCAGGAGCTGCTAGTGAAATGTTGAATAATATGATAACTTCATTTAATATATCTAGTCAGATTGGAGAATCTATAAAAAAGAAAAATGATAATAAAAATAGTAAAAAAAATAAATAAAATTGCATGGAAATAATAGGAATAGTTAAGAAATTATTTGATATTCAAAAATTTGATAGTGGATTTAAAAAAAGAGAAATGGTTCTTACTACGGAAGAACCGTACCCTCAAAATATATTGATAGAATTTATTCAAGATAAAGTGGATTTACTAGGATCTATAAGACAAGAGGACAAAATAAAAGTTTTTATCAATATTCGTGGAAGAGAATGGACAAATCCAGAAGGAATTATCAAATATTTTAATTCGATTCAAGGATGGAAAATTGAAGAAATTCAGCATTCTATAGAAAATAAAACATCTATATCTCCATCTTTATCCTCATCTTCGGAGGATTTTGATGATTTACCTTTTTAATAGATTATTGTTTACCAGTTTTTGATAGATAATGTCATTTTTAGGATTCCATCCCCTAGATGGAGAATATTTTTTTCCATAAGAAATGATTTGAAGGTGTAATTTTTCCAATTTTTTTTCAAAAAAAACGTTTGGCATCTTTTTCTGTTTTCTTACATTTTTTCCGTTACTTAGTTCCCATCGAAACATCATTCGATGAATATGAGTATCTATAGGAAATACAGGTTCTTTTGATACATGAGACAAGAAAACGGATGCGGTTTTATGACCTACCCCTGGTAAAGATTCTAATTCAAAAATATTTTTTGGAATAATTCCATCATATTTTTTTATTAAAGTAATGGATAAATCATAAATATTTTTAGACTTTCTGTTATAAAGTCCAATATGTTTTATATGGTTTTGAATATTTATCACAGATAATTGAATAATATCTTGAGGTTTTTGAATCTTTTTAAACAAGAGTTTTGTTATTTGGTTCACTTTTTTTTCCTGACTTCTTGAGGTTAATAGGATTGCTATAAGTAAAGTAAATTCATTAGTGTAGTATAAGGAACTAATTGGATTAGGATAAATAAAATTTAAAGTATCTGTGATAATTTTTATTTTTTTTTCTATTTCTAACATTAAATTCTATTCTATAGTTTTTGAATGAGAACTTGAACACCATCTTTTTTTTCATTCATTTTCAATGTAATTTGATTTCCTTTTTTTAAAGTTTCACTAATGATACATTCCGATATAGGATTTTTTATGAATTTTTCTATAACTCTTTTTAATGGACGAGCCCCGTATTCTTTATCAAATCCTTTTTTTTCAATAAAACTTTTTACTTCAGGAAGCAGTATTAATTGATATCCTAAATTAGATATATGAATATTTATTTTTTCTAATTCTAGATGAGTTATTTTAGATATATCCTCTGGGTTCAAAGAATTAAAAAAGATAATGTCATCTATTCTATTTAAAAATTCTGGAGAAAAAGTACGTTTTAAAGCATGTTCTAAAGTGTTTTTATAATTATTCGATTTCTTAGCCTGAGTATAGAAACCAATTTCCTGGCAAAATTCTTTTAATTTTTTGATTTCTGTGTTTGAAGTAAAAATGATTACGGTATTTTTGAAGTTGACTTTTCTTCCAATGCTATCTGTCACACATCCATAATCCAACATTTGTAATAGAACATTAAATACTTCAGGATGCGCTTTTTCTATTTCATCTAAGAGAATAACGCTATAAGGTCGGCGACGTATAATTTCTGTTAGTTGCCCTCCTTCTTCATAACCAACATAGCCAGGAGGTGCTCCTATTAGTCTAGAAACAGAAAATTTTTCCATATATTCACTCATATCAATGCGGACTAATGACTCTTCTGAATCAAATAATTCCCTAGCAAAAACCTTTGCTAAATAAGTTTTTCCTACACCTGTTTGTCCTAAAAAAATGAAAGATCCTATAGGACAATTAGGATCTTTTAATCCTGTTCTATTTCTTTGAACGGCTTTCACTATTTTTTCAACAGCTTCATCTTGTCCGATTATTTTTTCTTTTAGAAGATCTATCATTTTATTCAACTTTTTCATTTCAGCTTGAGCTATTCTATTTACAGGAATTCCACTCATCATAGAAACTACTTCTTCTACGTTTTCTTCAGAAACAGTTTCTCTGTTCTCTTTGGAAGACTCTTCCCAAGCTTTTTGTGCTTGTATTAATTGCTTTTCTATACGTTTTTCCGTATCACGAAGACGTGCAGCTTCTTCATATTTTTGACTTTTAACTACTTGGGATTTTTCTTCACGAATATTTTCCAATTCTTTTTCCAGAAGAACTATTTCTTGTGGGACTTTAATATTTTTAATGTGGACACGAGATCCTGCCTCATCTAATGCGTCAATAGCTTTATCAGGAAAATAACGATCTACAATATATCGTCCAGTTAAGTGTACACTAGCCTTTATCGCTTCTTCTGTATAAATTACATTATGATGACTTTCATATCTTCCTTTTATTTTTTTAAAATTTTCAATAGTTTCTTCTTCAGAAGAGGGTTGTACGATGATTTTTTGAAATCTCCGTTCTAATGCTCCATCTTTTTCTATATATTGTCTATATTCATTTAATGTAGTAGCCCCAATACATTGAATATCCCCCCTAGCCAAAGCAGGTTTGAATATATTAGAAGCATCTAATGAACCTGTAGTTCCTCCAGCTCCAATCATTGTATGAATTTCATCGATAAAAAGGATTAAATCTATATTTTTTTCTGATTCATTTATGATAGCTTTCATTCTTTCCTCAAATTGCCCCCTATATTTAGTTCCAGCTACTAAACTAGCTAAATCTAAAACAACTACTCTTTTATTATATAAAACTCTAGATACTTTTCTCTGCACAATACGTAATGCCAATCCTTCAGCTATAGCAGATTTCCCAACCCCTGGTTCTCCTATGAGAAGAGGATTATTTTTTTTTCTTCTACTCAGTATTTGAGAGACCCTTTCTACTTCTTTGTCTCTACCAACTACGGGATCTAATTTTCCTTGAATGGCTATGGCGTTTAGATCTCTTCCAAAATTATCTAATACTGGAGTTTTACTTCGTATTGAAGCTCCCCCATAATAACTGGATCCCGTTCCGCTACCCCCAGATCCATAGGAAGTTGAACTATCATTTTCAATATCTTCATCTGAATAAGTAGAAGAAAAAAATATTTTTTTCATTTAGAAAAAAATTATGAATCATAAATTAAAATCATTAAAAATGTTTATCTGAGAAGATAAATGATCTCTTTCATTTGTACAAATAAATAAACGGATAATTCCAATGTTTACTTACGATAAGGATATTTTTTTATTGTATAGTTTAGTTGGAATAGAGGATAAAATTTTCAAATTTAATCTTTCTATCAATTCATCTACATACTTATTCTTTCTGGATAAAAGATTGTATTGCTCTATTGGAAAATTTTCCAAATCTTTTTCTTTTACTAGAATTTTGAATTCTAAATGTGGATTATTCAATTTATTTATGAAATATTTTATAAAATGTGTTTGTATGAAAGAAAAATTACAATTTTCTAATTGTGTGGGGAGCACAAGAAGTATTTTATTATTATAAATATGAAATCTTATTTCATTTTTTAGTGAATTTAAATAAGTAGGATGAATCTTTTCAGAAAACTTTTGGATGAATTTTATCCAGTTTTCTTGTAAATATTGAATTTTTTTTTCTTCAGAATCTTTTTTCTGAATAGGAAATTTCTCAGAATCTTTTTTCTGAATAGGAAATTTCTCAGAATCTTTTTTCTGAATAGGAAATTTCTCAGAATCTTTTTTCTGAATAGGAAATTTCTCAGAATCTTTTTTCTGAATAGGAAATTTCTCAGAATCTTTTTTCTGAATAGGAAATTTCTCAGAATCTTTTTTCTGAATAGGAAATAGACAATTGGCTAATTGGATCAGATATATTTCTATTGTTAATCTAGAATTCTTATATATTAGAGATTCTTTTTCCATTTGACGACAAATCCTCAAAGCATTAATTAAAAAAGAATAACGTATTTTTATGGATTGCTGTATATAAAATCGTATAGTTTTCTTTTTTAATTTTAAAAGGAATAAAGTTTCAGGATTTTTCGATAACAATAGATCTCTAAAATGTTTAGTTAATCCACTTATGAAATTAATAGAACTCACTCCAAATTGAAAAATTTTATCTAATAAAATTAATATCTGAGAGATTTTTTGATCTAATAGATAATCAATTATTTTGAGATAGTAACTAGTATCCAGAATTCCTAATTTTTCCATAACTAATTCTCTAGAAATTTTTCTTTGGCCATAAAAGGTAAGTTTTTCGAAAGTATTAAGCGCTTCACTAAGTGAACCATTTCCATTTTTGGAAATTAGAAACAAAGCCTCATTATCTATTTCTATACGTTCTTTTTCCGCTATTTTTTTTAAGTAAAAAAAAATATCTCTTAAAGAAATAGGTTTAAATTCATAGACTTGACAACGTGAAATAATAGAATTTATTTTATTTTTTTCTGTTGTACAAAAAATAAATAATACATGTGTAGGAGGTTCTTCTATAGTTTTCAAAATAATATTAAAAGAATCTTGAGAAAAAAAATTAAAATCATTGATAATAAGAATTTTATATTTTCCTTCTTTTGGATATAAACGGATTTTACGGATTGTTTCACATATAGATTCCACTGAATGATTCAAAAAACCACTTATTTCGAAAACATTTGAAAAAGAGTCCAATCCACTAGCCAAAATTCGTGCACAGGTATTTTTTCCAACTCCTCTAGGTCCAAAAAATAATAAAACTTGAGATAAACGATTTTTTTCTATAGAATTTTTTAAAATGGTTGTAACATCCATTTGTCCAATAACTTCTTCCCATCTTACAGGTCTATACTTTAAACTCCATACAATGTATGAAAAACATTTATCCATATATTATCTAAATCATTAAAATTTTTTTTATTCTATAAGCTGCCTCTTTTAAAGTGGATGTGTAATAAATAGGCAATTGACTATTTTCAAGTCTTTTTTTTGCGATCATTTCATTGGTTCCTTGCAAACGAACAATTACCGGGATTTTAATTTTATGATCAATTTTACGATATGAGTTAATAATTCCTTCTGCAACTGTATCACAACGAACAATTCCTCCGAAAATATTTATGAATATCGCCTTTACAGATGGATCTTTCAAGATAATTCGAAACGCTTTTTCAACACGCTCTTTATCAGCAGATCCCCCTATATCTAAAAAATTAGATGGATTTCCTCCACAAGATTGAATCATATCCATGGTAGCCATAGCTAATCCAGCTCCATTTACCATACATCCTACATTTCCTTCTAATTTTAAAAAATTTAATTTTGCTTCAAAAGCTTCTATTTCAACAGGATTTTCTTCTTTTTGATCACGAAAATTAGCATATTTTTTTTGACGAAATAACGCATTATCATCCAAAACCATCTTTGTGTCTACCGCCACAATTTGATGATCAAAAGTTCGAATTAAAGGATTAATTTCCAATAATAAGGCGTCACAAGATAAATAAGCATTGTATAGAGAAATTAAAAATTTTATGAAATCTTTTAGAACTTCTTCATTTAATCCTAAATTATATCCAATTTTTCTGACTTGAAATAACTGCAAACCCAAAAATGGATCTATTTCTTCTAGAAAGATTTTATCTGGACGTTTCTTAGATAGATCTTCTATATCTATTCCTCCTTCTTTAGAATAGAGAATAACATTTTTTTCTATATCACGGTTTACTAATATCGATAAATAATATTCTTTAGGAGAAGAAAAAGAATTTTTCATTGTTTTCCCCTTCCTATTAGGAGTAGAATAGACATCATCGGAGATGAGTATTTTTCGTACTAATTTTCCTTTTTTAGAAGTTTGTGGAGTAATCAAATACTTTCCTAAAAGGTTTTTTGATTTTTCATATACCTCTTCCAAAGATTTGGCTATTTGTATTCCTCCTCCTTTTCCACGACCACCTGCATGTATTTGTGCTTTAATGACTAAAGAATTTTTATTAGTTTTTTTGAAGATTATTTTTGCAGCCTGAACTGCCTCTTCTGGAGTAGAAACCAAAACTCCATCAGGGATCTTAACAGAAAAAGATCTTAATATTTCCTTTCCTTGGAATTCATGTAAATTCATTTAAAAAAGTTTTTACAAGTAAATTTAAACTAAAATTCGTTTATTTTTGAAACGTTTTTTCAATTTCTTAATAAGAAGATTTATAAATTTATAGAAAAACTTTATGGTTCAAGCTGAAAACATTTACAAATCTTTTGGAAAAAAAGAGATTTTGATAGGGATCAATATTATAGTAAAAAAAGGAAATATAGTATGCATATTAGGGGAATCTGGAGCTGGAAAAAGTACATTATTGCATATATTGGGAACTCTAGAAAAACCTACTTTCAAAAAAAGGAAAAACTGTTTTAAAATAGATGGAGAAAACGTCCTATCCTTATCGGAAAAAAAGCTCTCCATTATTAGAAATGAAAAAATCGGTTTTGTTTTTCAATCTCCTCAACTTCTTCCTGAATTTACAGCATTAGAAAATGTTTGTTTACCAAGATTTATAAAAATCAAAGATAGAGAACATGTAAAAAAAAAGCGAAAAATTATTAAAAAATTGCATCTTTCTCCATATGAAAATTCAAAACCTGAGGAATTGTCTGGAGGTCAAAAACAAAGATTATCAGTAGCAAGAGCATTAATTAATGATCCTAAAGTTATTTTTGCGGATGAGCCTTCCGGAAATCTAGATTTAAAAAATGCTAAAGATCTACACGATCTCTTTTTCTCTCTAAGAGAAGAATTAGAACAAACTTTTTTAATTGTAACACATAATCTTCAATTAGCTGATATGGCAGATGAAAAACTAAAAATAAAAAATGGAAAACTGAATAAAATTCAGTAAAAAAAATAAAAAAAATGCTTTTAAATAAACTTTCTATTAAACATATTATAAAAAAACCAATAAATAAAAAAAATTATCCTACTCTTTTTTTAATGATTCACGGATATGGAAGTAATGAAAAGGATCTTTTTTCCTTGCATAAGGATATTCCAGAAAAATTTTTTATAATCAGTATTCAAGGGCTATATCCCATGAGTAAAGAAAAATATTCATGGTATAACATTGATTTTCAAGATCAAAAAAAATTTATCAATATTTCACAAGCTAAAGATACAATTGAAAAAATATCTTTTTTTATAGATGAAGCCATTGAAGAATATAAATTAAACAAAAATAAGGTATGGTTATGCGGATTTAGTCAAGGAGCCATTTTAAGTTATGCTATCGCTTTAAAAAAAGTTAATCAGGTAAAAAGGGTTATAGCTTTAAGTGGCTATTTCGAAGAAAATCTTTTCCCAAAAGAAGAAATATGTGAAGATTCTTATGCAGATTTAAAATTTTTTATTTCTCATGGAAAATATGATACTATTATTCCTATCCATTGGGTGAAAAAAGGTTTGTCTTTTCTTAAGAATCGTCAAATCCTTTCTTTACACTATAAAGAATATGATTCTGGACATGTCCTATGTGATTCTAATTATCAGGATTTAATTAATTGGATTAAAAAACATTAAGATCATGAAAAAATATACAAAAGTAGTTTTATTTTTGATAATGATAATAGGTAGTATTTATTTTTTTTTGCAGAAAAATTACTTCTATGGAGTAATTTTTTTATTATTAAGTTTTTTTCCTGTTTTTTTCCTTTTCAGAAATGAATTTTTGTTATTGGCCTTTTTTAAAATAAAAAAAAGAGATATGAAAGGTTTAAAAAAGTATTTGAAATATGTAAAAAATCCAAAATTACAACTAGTGAAAAGTCAACTAGCTTATTACTATTTTCTTCATGGAATTCTATATTCAGAATCTGATATATATCAATCAGAAAACTATATGCAAAAGGCTCTAGATCTTGGATTAAAATTTAAACAAAATATAGCTATAGCTAAATTAAATATAGCCATAGCTTCTTTATCAAAAGGGAATAAAAAAAAAGCTGAATTATTATTATTGGAAGCAAAAAAAACGGATATTCATGGTTTATTACATGAACAGATTCAGATCATAAAAATCCAAATGAAAAAAATGAATATAGGAAATAGGCAAAATCCATTTATCAGAATCTGATATTTTTATCTAATAAAAGTTCCTATCTTTTATAATTCCAATACTCTATGAATGTTATTTTCACTTCCTTCCATTAAAAATTTTATTGGATTTTCTATTGCTTCTTTGACAGAAACTAAAAATCCAACAGATTCTCTTCCATCAATGATTCTATGATCATAAGATAAAGCCAGATACATTACAGGACGTATTTCTATTGACCTATTAATAACCACAGGTCTTTCTACTACTTTATGAATTCCTAAAATAGCACTTTGTGGCGGATTTATTATTGGAGTAGATAGCATAGACCCAAATACTCCACCATTAGTGATAGTAAAAGTTCCACCAGTCATTTCATTTATAGAAATTTTTCCATTACGAACACGTGTAGATAATCTATGAATTTCCTTTTCTATTCCACGAAAGGATAGATTTTCAGCATTTCTAATAACAGGGACCATTAGTCCTTTAGGTCCAGATATAGCAACACTAATATCATAATATTCAAAATTAATCTTTTCTGATCCACTAATCATAGCATTAACATCTGGATATAATTTTAATGCTCTCACACAAGAGAGAGTAAAAAAAGACATGAAACCTAAATTAACTCCATGTTTTTCCTTAAAAATATTTTTATATTTTTTCCTTATAATAAAAATTTCCTGCATATCCACCTCATTAAAAGTGGTCAGCATGGCCGTTTGATTTTTTACAGATACCAATCTTTCAGATAGTTTTCTTCTTAAAGAAGAAAGAGGAGTGATTTTTTTTTCACGAGACCTATAAGTAGGGAGACCTTCTTCTTCAGGAGTAGAAGATTCAGTAATAAGAATACAATCTTTTTTTGTAATTCTTCCCTGTTTACCAGTTCCGTGAATAAATTCTATGGAAATATCTTTTTCTGATAATATTTTTTTAGATGCTGGAGAAGGTATTTTTTTTATTATATCCTGTTTTTTTGGAATTTTTTCTTCATGAAAATCTAGATTTTTATAATTTTCATTGTTTTCAATGGTTCTTTTTTTAGAAGTGTCTATAATACATAAAATATCCCCAACTTGTATTCTTTTTCCTTTTTCTACCATTAAGGAAATCACCCCATTTTCTTCCGAAGAAATTTCTAAAGTAGCCTTATCTGAATCTATTTCAGCTATTATTTGATTTTTAGATACGTAATCTCCATCTTTGACAAACCATGAGGCAACCTCTACCTCTGTAATAGATTCTCCTGGAGAAGGGACCTTTACTTTGATTATCATTATTTTTTTTTTAATTATAAAAAAGCCTTTTCCAATAGGTTATTTTGAATTTTCAAAAAATCTGGATAAGATCCTGTAGATGGACTAGAACTTTCAGATGGAGCAATTAATTTAAAAGGAAAATCTTTTCCTATTTTTCTGAAAATAAAACTCCAGAATCCCATATTTTCTGGTTCTTCTTGGACCCAAAAAATGCTTTTCTTGTTTTTATACTTATTAAATAACTCTTGAATTTTATCCTTTTTTAAAGGATATATTTGTTCTATACGAATTATAGCAGTTTTTTCATCTCTGAGGAATTCTTTTTTCTTTAGGAGATCATAATATATTTTTCCAGAGCATAAAATCAATTTTGTGATTTTTTCAATATCTCCTATATCCGAAGGATCATCCAAAATTTCTTGAAATTCTCCTTCAGAAAGTTCTTCCATTTTTGATAGACATTTCGGATGACGAAGCAAACTTTTAGGTGTAAAAACTATAAGTGGTTTTCTAAAATTTAACTTCATTTGTCGTCTCAAAAGATGATAAAAATTAGCAGGAGTGGTACAATTAACCACAAATAAATTATTATTAGCACAAAGTTGTAGATAACGTTCTACACGTGCAGAGGAATGTTCTGGACCTTGTCCTTCATATCCATGAGGAAGGAACATCACTATTCCATTTCTAACTTTCCACTTATTTTCTCCAGAGGAAATATACTGATCTATAATAATTTGTCCTCCATTTCCAAAATCACCAAATTGAGCTTCCCATAAAGTTAAAGTATAGGGAGAATACATAGCGTATCCATAATCAAATCCTAAAACTCCATATTCGGAAAGCGGAGAATTATACACTTGCATTTTTCCTTGCCCCACACGAATCCTATTCAACAGAAGAATTTCTTCTTCTTCTTCTTCTGTTTTTATAATAACATGACGTTGAGAAAAAGTTCCTCTTCCTACAT
The DNA here is from genome assembly GCF_000334405.1 of Blattabacterium sp. (Blatta orientalis) str. Tarazona. Lineage (NCBI taxonomy): Bacteria > Pseudomonadati > Bacteroidota > Flavobacteriia > Flavobacteriales > Blattabacteriaceae > Blattabacterium > Blattabacterium sp. (Blatta orientalis). Next base: position 598,748 of record NC_020195.1, read on the forward strand.
CTTCTCCTGATAAACGAATATGAAATCCTTCATATAAAATTGTTCCATAGGCTACTAATTCAGAAATACTCCAATCTACCAAATTTTTTTTTACCATTTCTAATCTTTGTTTGAAAAGATGTTCCGTTTTTCTAAAAAATTTTTTATTCTTAGGAAGAGTAAAAATTTTCTCAGAAATTTTTATAAGTTTTTCAATTGGAAATTGAGTATTTACTTTTTTAAAGATTTCATCTGTATTAGATACAATAGGAAAATTTTTCCATTCTTCTTCTAAAAAAGAGTTTAAAACATTCCATTTAATATTTTTTGCTTCATTATATCCTTTATTAAGAATTTCTTCATATTCTTTTTCCATCTTTTTGATTTCTCCCGTCCTAATCAATCCTTCTTTTTCTAATTTTTCTTTATACAAATTATATGAATTAGGATGTTTGGAAATAGCTTTATATAAAGTTGGTTGAGTAAAACGAGGTTCATCCCCTTCGTTATGTCCATATTTTCTATATCCCAATAAATCTATAAAAACATCTTCGTGATAATGCATTCTGAAATCTGCTGCAAAATGAATGGCATGAATAACAGATTCTATATCATCTGCATTCACATGCAAAACGGGAGATAGTACTATTTTTGCTATATCTGTACAATAAATGCTAGAACGACCTTCTGTATAATCAGTAGTGAACCCAATTTGATTGTTAATTACGATATGAATTGTTCCTCCAGTTTTATAACCTTTTAATCTAGATAATTGGATGACTTCATAAACAATTCCTTGACCTGATAAAGCGGCATCTCCATGAATAAGAATGGGGATTATTTTTTCTGAATTACTATTCTGATTATAGTTAATGTCTATTTTTGAACGAGTAATTCCTTCTACAATAGCATCTACAGATTCTAAATGAGATGGATTTGGGACTAGACTCATTTTTATATATCTTCCTTGACGAGTTTTTCTAAGTTTTGTAAAACCTAAATGATACTTAACATCACCAGAAAAGCTTTTTTCTTTATATTCTTTTCCCTGAAATTCGCTGAATATGTGAGAATAGTTTTTTTTAAAAAAGTTAGAAAGAAGGTTTAAACGTCCTCTGTGAGGCATTCCTATCACAAAATCTTCTGTGAAATATCTTTTGGAAGTATATTCAATCATTTCTTCCAATGCTGGTAATATAGATTCATTTCCTTCAATAGAAAATCTTTTTTGACCCACAAATTTAGTATGAACAAAATTTTCAAATGCAACTGCTTCATTTAATTTCCTCAGAAAAAATTTTTTCTTTTCTGCAGGAAATTCAAATTTTTCTTTTTGAAACCATTTTTCAATCCATTCAATTTTTTTAGGATCCGAAATGTGCATGTATTCTATCCCTATTGAATTGCAATAAATATTTTTGAGATGATTAATGATATTCCTTAAAGAATTTTTTCCTAGCCCAATTATTTTTCCAACTTCGAAATGAAGATCAAGCTCTTTTTCAGACAATCCAAAATTTTTTAAATCTAAAGAAGGATAATGTTTTCTTCTTTCTCGTATTGGATTTGTTTTGGTAAAGAAATGACCTCTTTTCCTATAATTTTGAATCAAATTATAAACTAAAAATTCTGTATGTACGGATGGCTGTGGGAGGAAATTATTTTTGTTTTTTTCTATCTGAATAGTAGTGGAAGTTGTTTTTTTTTCTTGAAGATACTGATAATTTTCTTCGTTAAAATCAAATCCATAAAAAAAAGCACACCAGCTAGGTTCTACTGAATTAGGATTTTCTTTATATTTTTTATAGAGAGATTCTATATCTTTAAAATGGATGGCATTTAAAAACGAATATCTATCACTCATACCATACAAAATTTTTCGCTAATTTAATAAACAATTTAACACAATCTATCAAAGATATCTAAAATATTTTAGATATTCTTTGGTTTTATTTAAAACTAAACTCAATCCATTTTGATTACTACCTATAGCCATGGCTAAAAAAGATTTTCCCCAATATTTTCCATGAATGTAATCCGACATTTTACGTATAATTTGGTTAGCATGAATATTTTTATTTTTGATGATATGATCGGAAATAGATATAAAAATTATTGGTTTTTTATCTTTTATAAATCCAACCACCATAAATAAATTAGATATTTCGTCTCGTAAATCTAAAATAATTTTCTTCAAAAGATTAAGATCAAAATCCTTTTCTTCAAAAGAAATATCACATATATATGTAATAGTAGGCAATTGAATAGCTTTCAAAAAATATTCTTTTTTGAAAATTTTTATTTGTTGAAATTTGAATTTTTCCAGTTCTTTTTTTAGTTTTTTATTTTGGTTTTGTAAACTAAAGATGCTTTTTATTGTAGATTCTGTATTATTCAGAATTTTTCTCAAAGATTTCTCTTGAAAATGAATAGACTTTAAATATTGAATGGCTTTTTCGGAAGTGAAAGCTTTTATTCTTCGTATTCCATGCGATACAGATAACTCAGAAACAATGGAAAAAACTTGAATAGATCCAGTATTCTTTACATGTGTTCCAATGCATAATTCAGAAGAATCACCAAAAGTAATCCCACGTACTTTTTTTTCATATTTTTCGTAAAATATCCCACTGTATCCTTTTTTTATTGCTTCTTGTAAAGGAAGAGATCGTCTTTCTTCTAGAGGAAGATTTGAGAAAATTAATTTTTGAACCATTTCTTCTATTTGGAACAATTCTTCAATAGTTATTTTTTTAGGATGTGAAAAATCAAAACGAAGGTAATCCTCTCCTACATAAGATCCTTTTTGTTGAATATGTTCTCCTAAAACTTTTTTCATAGAAAAATGTAATAAATGAGTAGAGGTATGATTTTTTTCAATTTTTTTTCTTCTATTTTTATTTACAAAAGCTTGAAAACGAGAATAAATATTTACAGGGAGCTTTCGAACAATATGTCTAATAATAGAATTTTCTTTTTTAGTTTGTTCAATGAAAATTTTTTCAAGATCATTTTTTATAAAACCAGTATCTCCTAATTGCCCCCCCCCTTCAGGATAAAAAGGTGTTTTTGAAAAAACTAATTCGTAATAATGATTTTCCTTAATTTTATCCTCTATTTTTCTATATTGAATAATAAGAATATGACATTCTAAAAAATCATATCCTATAAAATTATTTTTTTCACTGAAAAACTGATTGCTATGAACTTTTATCCAGTCATTTTTTATGATGATATTTTTTTTCTTGTGAGATTTTTCTTTTTGTTTTAATAATCTTTTTTCAAATGATTTTTCATCGATATATAAGTTATTTTTTTCTGCAAAAAATTTAGACAATTTTAATGGAAATCCATAAGTATCATATAATTGAAATAGACTCCCCCCATCAAGAACTTTTTGATTTCTTTCTTTAGCTTTTAGGATTATATGTTGAATCCTTTCATAACCTTTTTCAAGGACTTGAAAAAAAGAAGATTCTTCTTTTTTTATGACATTTTGTATGTAATCTTTTTTCTTTTCCAATTCAGGAAAAGAATTTTTCATTCTCCTAACCAAAGAATCCACAAATTTATAAATAAAAGGTTCTTTTTGATATAAAAAACGAGTAACATAGATAACCGCTCTTCTTAATAATCTTCTTATTACATAGCCAGCTCCATTATTCGATGGTAATTGTCCATCGGAAATAGAAAAAACAATAGCTCTTAAATGATCTGCGACAATACGTATAGATATATCTTGGTTAAATTCTTCTTTATAAATTCCTCCTAAAGATTCTTTTATGTCTCTAATTATTGGAAAAAATATATCCGTATCATAACTAGAAAATTTTTCTTGCAAAACCATACAGAGTCTTTCCAATCCCATTCCAGTATCTACATGTTTTGTAGAAAGTTTTTCTAATGTTCCATCTGACCTTCTATAAAATTCTATAAAAACGAGGTTCCAAATTTCTATAACTTTAGGGTTTCTTTTATTAATCAGATACTTACCAGGAATTTTTTCTTTTTCTTCTTTATTTCGAAGATCTATATGAATTTCAGAACAAGGACCGCAAGGACCTATAGCCCCCATTTCCCAAAAATTTTCTTCTTTTCCAAAAAAAACAATATTTTCTCTATTTATAAAAGTTTTCCAATGTTGGAAAGTTTCTTTGTCCATAGATAGACCTTCTTTTTCATCTCCAATAAAAATGGATATATAAAGATTCTTCTCTGGAATATTATATACTTTTGTCAAAAGTTCCCAAGCCCATTCTATGGTTTCTTTTCTAGAATAATCTCCAAAAGACCAATTTCCTAACATTTCAAACATAGTATGATGATAGTTATCATGTCCAACATTTTCTAAATCATTGTGTTTTCCAGAAACTCGAAGACATTTTTGAACGTTTACAATTCGTGTATATTCCGGTTTTATATATCCTAAAAAATATTCCTTGAAAGGATTCATCCCTGCATTAATAAATAAAAGTGTAGGATCGTCTTTTAAATAAATAGGAAAAGAGGGAATAATTTTATGTTTTTTATTTTGAAAAAAATCCAGAAAAGTGTCTCTTATATATTCGTATTTCATGGTTTAACTGATTGTGATGGATTGGGTTTTATTTCTATATTTTGGAGATTGTTCTATAGCATCCATAATTTTTTCCATAATCATATCAGTAGTATCATTTTTCAAATCCCATTTTATGGGAGCTTTAAAAATCATTTTCTGTAATACTCCCTTTTTTTTTATTCTAATTCCTTTTTTATCATAAGCTTTCTGAAATCCATCTAAAACAATAGGAACCACTATAGGGGTAAATTTTCTTATAACATGAACAATTCCTCTACGTCCAGGTGCAAAAGCTTTAGTAGTTCCTTGAGGAAAAGTAATTAACCATCCGTCGTCTAAAGCAGTTCCCATACGAGTTATTTCAGATATATCTACTGTCCTATTTATTTTTTTATTTCCCTCTCTCCATGTTCTCTTTACAGTGACGCATCCTGAATAAGTAAACAATCTTGTAAGAAAACCCTTATTCATTGTTTCTTTAGCCGCTACGTAGTATAGATTAACTTTTGGATCTAAAAGATAAATAGGATTTTTGATTGTATTTATAAATCCATTTTTAACACTGCAAAATACATGAAACATGGCGAAAACATCTGCAAAATAGGTTTGATGATTAGAAACAAAAAGAACTCTTTTATCAGGAAGATCTTTAATGTATTCTGTTCCCTTTAATTGTAATTGATTAAATCCATTATAACGGTTATAAGAAATACAACCAAAAGTGAAAATTAAAAAACGTTTTATGAAATGTAAATTTCCAAACGCATCTCTGAATAGAGTGCTTCCCTTTTTTTCAATGTTTTCTTTTTTTTTTACTTTTAACATGAAAGGATATTCATAACTTTTCTATTTTTTTCGTATTACTAAACTTATTTGAATAATAATACGAAAGAATTGTAATGATTGCTAAAATCAGTAAACTATAGTAAATCCAAAAAGGAATAGAAACTGGTTCTCCTCTAGCGTAAGAATGTAATCCGGATAGATAATAATTTACTCCAAAATAAGTCATGATAATGGAACTTATTGCTAAAATACTGGAAAGATTGAAAGAAAATCCGCCTATAATACCTGGAACTAAACGCATATGTAATACAAATGCGTAAACCATAATACTAATGAGAGACCAAGTTTCTTTTGGATCCCAACTCCAATAACGTCCCCAGCTATTGTTAGCCCAAACAGCTCCTAAAAAAGTTCCTATAGTTAACAAAAAAAGTCCTATGGTCAAACTCATCTCATTAATAATAGTTAATTTATCAATATGAATTTGAATTTTTTTCTTATACGTGATCCTAGGATGGACTCCTTTTAGGATATATAAAATTAAAACTAAAAACCCTAGAAATGATCCTGTAAAGAAAAAACCATAGCTTGATGTTATTATAGCTACATGAATAATCAACCAGTGTGATTTTAAAACAGGAACAAGATTTGTTATTTCTGGATCCATAGTATCTCCATGTGCTGCTACCATTAACAAAATAGATGCAATTAATGCTGTCACTCCTGATACAAATTGATTCCGATAAAACAAAAAACCTATCCCCACTAAACACCAACTAATGAAAATAGACGATTCATATCCATTGCTCCATGGAGCATGTCCAGAAATGTACCATCTAGAAATCAAACCTAAAAATTCAAAAAAAAATAGAATAGATAAAATAAAAATGAAAATTTTGGAAATCCAATATAGGTATTGTCTTTGAAAAAAAATTCTTATAAAAGAAATTGTAAGAATAATTGTTCCAACTAATGCATAAAAAAAAGGTAAAAAATAAAATATATTCAATCGATTATAAAGAATTTCTATGGATATTTTTTTTTCTGAAGGTAAAATAGGTTTAGCATGCCTAATCTGATATAATCGTATTTTTTTTATCTCATTATCTGCTAGGTTCCAATTTTTTTCGTTCTGTGCATGAAACAAAGATCTAAGATAATTGTTGAACATATAGAATCCAATAGAATTTAAATTGTTTGAATCCAATCTAACCCAACTAGACCATGTATGATTCATATCATTTGGAATAGGGAAAATACGAATATATCTTCCCTGAAAAATCCCATGAATGATACCTATCCGTTCACTAAGATTAATAACCGCTTTGTCATATTCATTTCTTTGAATGGGATTTTTAGAGAAAGCTTTTTCATAATCTTCTTGTAAAAGAAACTTTAATTTTGAGGTATTGGAATCTATCACATATAGATCCATCATAGACACATAATTATCTTTATTGGCTTTTACTTTAGTCAAAAACTTAGGTCCGCCTTTTTCATCCACTTTAATAAAAGGGATTTTTGTCCAAAAAATATTATCTTGATGTATAGATATCAACCATTGATTCGCATCTAAGTTTTCTATAGAACTTTTTTTATGTATCTTCCTGAGGAGTTCTATTGCAAGAGTATGAATTGGTTTTATTCTTCCCCTGTTATCTTGTACAAGTAAACGTCCAAAGTTTTCGCCATGTTTTTTAGGAATGTGTATGTTCTCAGATATGCTTTCTAAAGGGATTTTTTTGAATTCTTCATGAGCAAAAATGAAATTACTACTAATCCACAGAAAGAATATAGTAGAAATTTTAGATAATACTTTCAACTTTTTTTTAAGATTACTAAATCTAGTTCCTTTCCAAAATAAAGTAAGAAACATTCCTATACTCATGAAAAAATAACCTGTATATGAGAGTGTACTACCTAAATAGTCTTTATTTACAGAAAAGTGCGTTCCTTTTCCGTCTGGGTCATATCCAGATTGAAAAAATCTGTATCCTTTGTAATTCAAAACATGGTTCATATAAATAAAAAAATTCTTATTTTTTTCCTTGTCCATTAATGTTACATGGCTAATAAAAAAAGATGGGAATTCAGAACCTGGGTAATTTTCTACCTGAAACTTATTTAATCGTAAAAAAAAAGGAAGATTGAATAAGATAGATCCATATCCTATAGAAATTTTGTGATTATTGAACCAGATAGGATCACTCATATCCGTGATATTTTTTCCTCCTAAAAAAGTTACTAATTTAGATTTATTTTGAAACGATATTTTGGCCGTAATAGCATCCAAAAAATTAGAATTTTCATCATCACATGATTTTGCATATTCTAATTTCCCTTTTATAATTCCTTCAGGAATCACCCAATGCAGTTTTCCATTTTTTTTCCTATTACTATTTTCTATTTGATATAAATGTTTTATCCTTAAAGGAGTATAAATATTTTTTAATAAAAAGGAAATCTTTTTATTCTTCATATTCATACTTTTTCCAAAAAAAGAAGATTTTACATAAAGTTGATTATTTTTTTCCAAGATTTGAATTCCAAAAGGAATTTCTCTATTAAGAGAAAATACTATTCCATTGATTTTTATTGTTTCTCCACTTTTAAGAAAATTTTCCGTTCTTTCTTTTTCATTTGTTGAAACAATTTTTAGAATTTTTTCTTCTGGAATTTTTTTCGAAAGAATGACTTTTGCACAAGGAATATAGTTGACAATTTTTATTTTTAAAATATTTCCCTGAAAAAAAAATTTTCTTTTATATCCATGATGAAAAGAAGAAAAAATATAAGGTTCTTGATAAAACCTGGTATGATTTCCTCTATGCACTTGCAATTTGATATAATTCTTTCTAGAAAGAATTTTTCCCTTCATCTCTCCTTCTCTTATAGACATCATTCCTTCAAAACTATAGTATCTGGAAATAATCCCTCCAATAAAAATAAATACAAATGATAAATGAAAAATAAATAAAGGAAATTTATTCTTTTTCCATAGTTTATATTTCCATATGTTTCCCATTAAATTTATTACAAATAATAACAGAAGACTTTCAAACCATACAGATTCATAAACGAATATCTTTGCTATATCTGTAGAATATTTTTTTTCTATGAAAGTGGCTATAGCCATAGAGAAAGCTAATAATAGAAACAAAATAGAAGTGATTCTTGTGGAAAAAAAAATATTTTTTAACGTTTGCATATTATTATTTTTTTCATAGAAACATAAAAAAAATTTCCGAACAGCAACTATTTAGTAATAATTAACCCATCATAAGCTAAATAAACATTTTTAGGTAATTGGGTTTGTACTTCCTCATGAAACCCTAGTAAATGACTAATATGAGTGAGGTAAGTTTTTTTAGGATTAATTTCTTGAATCATTTTCAATGAATCTGACAAAGTGAAATGAGATGAATGTTTCGGAATTTTTCTTAATACATTCAAAACCAAAATATCTAATCCTTTTAATTGTTGTATAGTATGAAAAGGAATCCGGCTAGCATCTGTAATATATGCAAAATCTTCTATGCGAAAACCTAAAATAGGAAGAGTTCCATGCCATATAGATAAAGGAAAAACTTTAAAATATTCTACAACGAAAAAATCCGTATAATCATCCAATTCGTGAATAGAAATTTTTGAAGTATTTAATTTTTTATTTTCCGAAAAAATATAATAAAATCGTTTCTTCAAACTTTCTAAAACACGACGCAATCCATAAACCGGAATAGGTTTTCCCCTATTAATAGATCTTATCTCATCTAACCCCCCTATGTGATCTTGATGCTCATGTGTAATCAAAATAGCGTCTAATTTTTGATGATGACTTCTTAACATTTGATAACGAAAATCTGGACTACAGTCTATCAGAAAAAATTTTTTTCCTTTTTCGATAAGAATAGAACTTCTAAGTCTTTTATCTTTTGGATTTTTAGAAAGACATACTGGATGTGTAGAACCAATAAGAGGAACCCCTTGTGAAGTCCCCGTGCCTAAAAAAGTAATTTTCATATTTTTTTAGAAGATTCTATTGAAGATACTGATTTATTATATTTTTTTGCATCTCATTGAGAATATTTTTTTTACCTTTTAAGAATTCTTTAACGGAATCCCGTCCTTGACCTAATTGAAGATCTCCGTAACTGAACCAAGATCCATTTTTTTTAATAATACCTAAATCTACCCCTAGATCTAGAATCTCTCCTATTTTAGAAATTCCTTCCCCGTATAGAAGATCGAATTCTGCCGTTTTAAAAGGAGGAGAAAGTTTGTTTTTTACTACTTTTACTTTTGTTCTATTTCCTAAAATTTTTTCTCCATTTTTAATTTGATTTCCTTTTCGAATATCCAATCGTATAGAAGAATAAAATTTTAAAGCATTCCCGCCGGTAGTAACTTCTGGATTTCCATATACTCCAATTTTTTCTCGTAATTGATTAATAAATATAAGAATACTCTTAGATTTTCCTATACTAGAAGTTAACTTTCTTAAAGCTTGAGACATTAATCTTGCTTGCAATCCAATTTTTGAATCTCCCATTTCTCCTTCAATTTCACTTTTAGGTGTTAAAGCAGCTACCGAATCCACTACGATCATATCAATCACACCAGATCTTATTAAATTATCTACAATTTCAAGTGCTTGTTCTCCATTATCTGGTTGAGAAATGATTAATTCTTTAATATTTACCCCTATTTTTTGGGCATAAACACAATCAAAAGCATGTTCTGCATCAATAAATCCTGCAAATCCTCCAATTTTCTGAGATTGTGTAATAGCATGTAAAGCTAAAGTAGTTTTTCCGGAAGATTCTGGTCCAAATATTTCTATAATACGACCTTTTGGAAATCCTTTTATACCTAAGGCGATATCCAATCCAATAGATCCAGAAGAAATAATTTCTAAGTTTTCTTTTTGAGAATCCCCCATCCGCATTACTGTTCCTTTCCCGTAGATCTTATCCATTTTATCTAAAACAAGTCTCAATGTCCTTTTTTTTTGTTCAAATCTTTCTTTTTTTTCGTTCATAATTTTTTAATATTAAATAAACGGAATTCTACATAACTATTCCACACTTTTATCAAAAATTAATTTTTCTTTTTTGAAAAAAACCTTCTCTTTCTCTCTCTTTAAAAAGAGAAATTTTGATTCTGGGCAATCTTAGAAAAAATTTTTCTCCAATAGGAATAATATCTACAAGATATTGTGGATTGAGAAATTTTAAATCTTGATAGGAAACATTTAATGCAGAAGATAAGGATCTTAAAGAGACTTTTTCTTTTATAGAGACTAATCCTGTCTCTTTATATTTAAGATGAAAACGTGAATAAGAAGGAATGTTATGTTCTTTGTAATAATTCATCACATAATTAATAGCAATGAATTTTGGAATATAATTTTTTGTCTCTTTTGGGAGAAATTCCCATAAACTCCAAAAGTCTTTTTTTTCTTTATGTCGTTGTATAATCTTTTCTATCGTCCCTGGTCCAGCATTATAGGCAGCTAAAACTAATTCCCAGTTTCCCATTTTATTATACAAGTGTTTAAAATATCTACAAGCTGCTTCTGTAGATTTAACAGGATCATTTCTTTCATCATAAATGTGATTGATATCTAAATGATAGATTTTTCCTGTTTCAGACATAAATTGCCAAATGCCTTGAGCACCAGCTTTAGATGTAATAGTGGAGTTTAGATTGGATTCTACAATGGCAATATATTTTAACTCTTTAGGAAGATGATAGGTTTCAAGTTTTTCTTCGAACATAGGGAAATAATAATCAGATAATGAAAGAATTTTTCCTATATATTTTCCCATTCGAAGATAACTCTCTACAGAAGCATGTATAATGGTGTTATATTTGAGTATTTTTATTTGAGATTTCTGATTAAGATTGTTTATTCTTGATCTTAGTTCCTCTGTTTCTATATTGGTAATAATGATATTTTTTTTATGTGAAATTTTTCTTCCAGATAAAGATTTTTTTTTTGGAAAAAAAATTTTTTTCCATAGATTTTCTATATAAATGTGATTTAAATCGAATTTCTTAATAGGAGCATTTTTATAATTCATTACACTTTTTTGTTCCACCAATGGTTTTGAGGCTGATTGTATAATCAGACTTTTTAAGATGAGTAGAAAAAACATAATATTTCTTATTGTTGTCATTATTAGTTGGTAAAAAGTGCTAATAAATAAACAAACAGAAAATGAAATAAAGTTCTATTCTTCTAAATTTTCGTTTTCAGAAGCCTTTCTGAACTCTTTCAATCCTGTACCTAATCCTTTCATTAATTCTGGTATTTTTTTACCACCGAAAAGTAAAAGTGCAAGAATAACAATGACCACAATTTCTGTGGTTCCAAATGTTCCAAGTAGTATAGTAAAAATAACAAAAAAACCCATGGACATGGAAATTTTATTCCAAATATAAAAAAATTATTTTTAATCAGATTTATACAGAAATTTTACCTGAAATTTTTGAACTAAAAATTTAAAATAGAATAATCTCCTAAATTAACTTTTTTTGTTTTTCCTATATAAGAAGTGTGATTCCCAATCATAGAATTAGAAATATTCGCATATATAATTTTTGTATGATCTTGAATAATTGATTTTTCAATATTACTATTTTTTATCTTCGTAAATTTTCCTATTGATACATAAGGACCAATGATACTATTTTCAATAGTAGTATTCTCACCTATAAAACAAGGTTTGATTATTACACTGTTTTTTATAATTGCTTTTTTGTGAATTAATTCTTCTTTTTTGGATTCAAGAGATAATATTTTAGAATTGGAAGAAATAATTTTTTTGGATTTCCAAAAATCCATCCATTCCTGAACTTCTTTACTAGAAAATGGAATCCCTTTCTTTCTCATATTTTCTAGGGCTGAAGTTAATTGATATTCTTTTTCATTTTTAATATTATGATCTAGTAGATATTGTAATTCTTGTTCTAAAAGAGAACTGTTTTTAAAATAATATATGCCAATAATAGCTAAATTAGATACATTATTTTTTGGTTTTTCCATAAAATGAGTAATTAAACCTGAGGGGGCGCATTTTACAATCCCAAATAAGTGAGGATTTTTAACTCTTTTTGTCCAGATGATATTATCTATTTTCGCATCTATTCGAAATTTTTCATGGTGAAATAAAGTATCAGAAAAAGCGATAATTATAGGTCCATTTAAAGACTTTTTTGCCTTAAGTAATGCGTCTGCAGTTCCTAGTGGTTTTTCCTGATAATATATAACACCAGGGAGTCCTATATCATTAGAAATTTTTATTAATTGTTTTTCTATTTTTTTTCCTAGATCTCCTATAATGAAAACTATTTCTTCTATCGAAAAAATTTCAATAAATCTAGAAAAACTTTCTATTAGTCTTTTCAAGATCGGTTTTCCTACAATAGGAATCAATGGTTTAGGAGTATTTAAAGTATGTGGACGGAGACGGCTTCCTTCTCCGGCCATAGGAATTATGATTTTCATAATCAAATGAAATAAGTTAGATCAAGATCCATTTTTTTATATTCCGGTACTTCCAAAACTATTTTCTCCTCTTATACTTTGATTGAGAATGGAGCATTTTTTCCACTTTATTTCATTTTTTTGATAAATTTCCATTATAGCTATTTTTTGATAAGGTTTAATGAGAATTGATTTTAAAGAAAGATTTATTATAACTATTTGTATTTCTCTATAGATATATTCATTTTTTACGGATTATTTTTTTTTTTCCGAAAAATGAATAAAAAAAATAGTTACAGTCTTTATTAATTTTCTTTTAATAAAAAATTTTTTCTTTTAAGTTTATAAAATTCAACATAAAGGCCCGTTGGGATTAATTTTCTTCCCAAGAAATTTATGTATATGGATTTCTCAATATTCGCTTCTAAAACGTATGAGTATTGATTATTTTTTTTATGCAAAATTTATTTTTCTATTTATTTTTTAAATTATTTTTTTCGAATAAGAAGACAATAATTACATACAAAAATTGTAAAAAAATGCTAATCTCTATCCTATTTTCATGATTAACCATATATCCCACTAAAAAAAGGGCAAATAATAAGTGAAGGACAATATTCCAAGTTTTTATGCAAAATTTAAGAAAATTTTTTTTCCCCCAAAAATATAGAACTAAAACCATACTTCCATAAGAAGCAAGTGTTCCCCAAGCAGGAATCATAAAACTGCTATGAGGAATTAGGATGAACACTATATTAAATAAAATGGTGATCAACACTCCTACTAAAGAGATATAAGTTCCAATAATAGGTTTATCTATAATTTTGTAGAAAATGGATAAATTTGTATATATCCCTAGAAATAGGTTTCCCATCATTACTATTGGAATAATAGAGATGGCGAGATGATATTTTTTATCAATTAAAAATTCTATAAGAATAGAAAGATTTCCACATATTAATACGTAAAATATTAAACCAAATATGATAAAGAAATAGGTAATTTTTCGTAAAATATTTTGCATCAGCATCTTCAGATTTTTTAAAAAAAAAGGTTCGATCCCTAATCGAAATGCACGAATATATAAACTCATAAAAGACGCTATTTTGTAACAAGCAGAATAGGCCCCATTTATTTCATCAGAAAGCCATCTTTTAATCAGAATTTTATCAAGATTTTCATTAATAGAAAAAGCTATAGTTCCAAGCATAATTGGAATTCCATAATTTAACATCTTTTTGGCAAGAATTTTATTAAACTTTTTTATGGTAACTTTTTTAAAAAGGATAGGCGTAATTAAAAGAAAATTGCTTAGAGATGAAATCATATTTGCAAAAAAAATGTAGCCTGTTTTATCTGTAAAAGAATTAACTAACTCAAAATAGAAGAAAAAAAGTATTTTTTGGGGATAAAAAGAAAACATATATATTATCATAGAGGATTGCAATAATATATTTATAACATTTATTGTAGTGTATTTTAAAGCCATTTCATTAGCACGAAGCCAAGCCATAGGAAGAATACAAATAGTGTCAAAAAATATAATTAAAAAAAACATGAAAAAATATTCTGGATGATTTTTATATCCAGCAATAGAAACTAAATATTTTATCGAATTAACTGAAAATATTAAAAAAAAGAAGTTATCAAAAATTGGACAAAAAGCCTGTTGAAAAACGACTTCCTTGTTGTGGTCTTTTTTAGATAGAAACCTGAAATAGGTATTTTCTAATCCAAAAGAAAGAAATCCTATGACTAGGAAGGATAGAGCATACATATCCGTATAAAGAGAAAATTCTTCTCTTCTTAAAGATTTCGTAAAAAATTTTAAAAAAGCATAATTAATAATCTTGGGAAAAATAGATCCTATAAAATAGATTATAGTTTGAATAACTAACTTCTTGTACAAATTCAATTTTTTTATCAAAATTCGGTTTCTAATTTCTGCTTTTTTTTTGTCCAATTTTTTATTTTTTTTATTGTATGAATTTTTTTATCCAGGAGATGAATATATAGTAAGTAATTATGAGTAAATTTGATGGAATCCTATATAAAAGATATGGACTATCATAAAAAACATTCAGAAGAATTTAAGAAATACGCAATAAAACATCAAAGAATCAATAGTTTAACTATTGATCAATATATTAAATTGATGACTCCTTATATTGTTGAAGAACGTAAATTAAATGTAGCTCAAATGGATGTTTTTTCTCGTTTAATGATGGATCGTGTTATTTTCTTAGGAACTCCTATAGAAGATCAAGTAGCCAATATTGTACAAGCACAATTGTTGTTTTTGCAATCTGTAGATTCTTTGAAGGATATACAAATCTATATTAATTCTCCAGGAGGAGATGTCCATGCTGGATTGGGAATATATGATACAATGCAAATTGTTGAACCAGATGTAGCAACTATATGTACAGGAATGGCGGCTTCCATGGCCGCTGTTTTGCTTTGTGCTGGAGTAAAAAATAAAAGATCTGGATTAAAACATTCTAGAGTGATGATTCATCAGCCTATGGGTGGGACACATGGACAAGCTTCAGATATTGAAATTACAGTTCGTGAAATTTTAAAATTAAAAAGAGAACTTTATGAAATTATTGCCATTCATTCTGGATCACCTATAGAAAAAATAGAAAAAGATTCTGATAGAGATTACTGGATGACTTCTGAAGAGGCTAAAGAATACGGGATGATAGATGAAGTGTTAAAAGAAAAAGTATCTAAAAAAACATTTGAAGAACAGAAAAAGTGATCACGACAGGATTCGAACCTGCGACCGACTGCTTAGAAGGCAGTTGCTCTATCCATTTGAGCTACGTGATCTACAAAAAACAAACCATAAGTCGGGGTAGCAGGATTTGAACCTACGATCTCCTGGTCCCAAACCAGGCGCGATAACCAAACTACGCTATACCCCGTTTTTTTTGCGGAGAATGTGGGATTCGAACCCACGCAGTATTTTTTTATCATACCGACAGTTTAGCAAACTGTTCCGTTAACCACTCCGGCAACTCTCCAAGAAATCTTTCTACAAATCTAAAATAGATCCATTTAATAAACAAATCTATCCAGATAGATTTATTGATTATTTAGTTAGGTAGGATATTCTATTCTAGTATGATAAATATTTATCAATTTCTTTTTAAGAACTTGTTTTATTTTTTCTATTTCTTTCAAAGTTATGTCTGCATTAGAAAATTGATTTTCTTTTTTCTGTTTATTAATAATATTTTCTACTAAATTTTCTAGATCTTTTCTAGATGGATTTTTTATGCTTTTAGAGGCCGCTTCTATAGAATCACATATCATCAAAATAGCTGTTTCTTTAGAAAATGGTTTAGGTCCAGAATATTGAAATTGTTTTTCATCTACCATCATATTTGGACATTTTTCTTTTTGCTTTTCATAAAAATAATGAATAATACTATTTCCGTGATGTGTGCGTATAAAATCCGTAATGGTATCAGGTAAATGATATTTTTTTGCTAATTCTATTCCAATTGTAACATGTTCCAAAATAATTTTTGCGCTTTCTTTTGGACTTAGTTTTTCATGAGGATTTAGTAGGAGGTTATGTTGATTTTCTGTAAAAAAAATAGAATTTTTTATTTTTCCTATATCATGATAAATGGCTCCTATTCTTGTTAATAAAGAATTAGCTCCAATAGAAACAGCGGCTTCTTCTGCTATATTCGCTACTGTTAAAACATGTTGAAGAGTTCCTGGAGCTTTTTGAGAAAGCAATCTTAAAATAGGGGTATTAGTATCGGAAAGTTCTAATAAGGAAATATCTGAAGTCAGATTGAATAATTTTTCGAAAAGAAATATCAAGGGATGAACAAATAAAGTCAACACCCCACTAAAAAAAAATAAGGAAAAAGGATACAAGGAAATACTTTCTAAAGATCCTTTCCGTATCAAAGTTAAAGAACAAAAAGTGATCATATAAGTAATAGTTATTTTTCCTACCGCAATAAATAGGTTAGCCATTTTATAAATATTTTTTTTTGTTAACAGGACTAAAAAGCCTGTAATAACTTGAAGAAAGATAAATTCGAAACTATTTGGCGTAATTAAGGATAATAGTAAAATTGTTGTCAAATGGATAATAAGACTCAAGTTTAGATTAAAAAAGGCACGAATGCTTATGGGAAGAATGCAAAAAGGAATTAGATATAATATTTTAGAATGATATTTTAAGGTTATAATTGTTATTGACGATATTAATAATATATTAATTATCAAAAAATTTATTTTTCTGTTATTTTGAAATATTTTATTTTGAAAATAAAAAAGATATAAAAGCAGTATCGAAAATATTGTACTGATTATTAAAAAATATCCTAAAATTAAACCATAGTCCTTTTTTTTATTCCATACTTTAGTCTCATATTCCTTTCTAAACAAGGATAAAATTTGAAACTTTTCTCCATCGATGACCTCATTTTTTCTAATAATTTTTTCTCCTTTGGCAATAGTTCGTTTTATTCTAATAATGGATTTAATTTTTTCATGAAAAACCTTTTCCGTATAGTCTTTTTTATAAGAAAGATTTGTAACTATCATTTTTTTTAATGTTCTTTTTAAACGATAGTTATTTTTTATTTTCTTGTCAAGAAGATTATTTACTTTTTGAGAAGTGTAAATATTATTAGACGATACGGGAATCCCATATTTGTTTTTTTTGTAAAAAATAAAAAGATTATTCTTAGGAAAAAGTTTAGAATCTAAATATCCATATCGGTATACGGTCTTTATAATCTCACGAGATTTTTTATATAAGAATTTATTTTTTCTTATGAAGTAAATTTTCTTTAATTTTTTTTTATTGTTTCTAATTACATGTTGTTTTTCATCAAAATAATGATTTTTATTTTCTTCTAATTTCTTTATTTCCAAAGAAATATCTCGTGTATTTTTTGGAACGATAAAATGAAATGGAGAAAATAAGTCTTCGTGATTCCAAATTTCCCCTTTAGAAAATTCAGATTTAAAAATCTCTTTTTTTGGAAAAAAAAATGTTAATGATAAGATTGCAATAAGAGTAAAAAAAATCTTATCTGCGATATTTTTATGTGTATAAAATCTTAAGAATTTAGCCATTTCCTTTTTTTGGAAGGATGAAAAAATATCATAATAATACTAAAACATGACAAAGAAAGTTTTCTATATTTTCAAATTAATTATTAATTGGATTTTATGTCTCTAATCGTATAATTACGATTATGTTTTTTTTTCTTATAAGAGGGTTTTTGTCTTTGTAAGATGTTAGAAAGTAATCTATTTTCATCATTAATGCTTTCTTCTAAACAAATAGTAGATTCTGTTCTAAGTACTCCTTTTATTTCTCCAATTTTAGAAATAACATCTCTAGCATCTGAAGGATCCCTAGCTATAATTCTACAAAAAAGATTATATTTACCGGAAGTAATATATAATTGTACAATATTAGGAATTTTTTTTAGTTCTTCTTTGACTAATTTTGATTCGCGAGAATCTGATAAGATTCCCACAAAAGCAATTAGATGAAACCCTAATGATTCATAGCCTATTATCAAAGTGCTTCCTTTTATGATTCCAGCTTCTTCCAATTTTTTAACTCTTACATGAACAGTTCCAACGGATAAGGGTTTAATTTCTTCGCTTATTTGTTTACTGATTTCAGTATACGGGGTTCTAGCATTTATATTCAGTTTTCTGACAATGGTATTGTCTATTTCATCTGTATTATATCTTAGAATCATTGTTATATATTTTTTCTTTTTGGATAAAGGTATTAAAAATACCAAGATACAAAACTTTCTTTTTAAGATGTATTTCCTTCTTTTTCAAGATATTTTTTTATTCTTTTTATAGAAAAATTTTCCTATCTATAAAATATTCCTCTGATAATTTTCAATAAATCTTCCGAAGAGATGGTATAAATAATTCCGCTTCCATAAATTTGAGAAATAGAACTTTTTTGGAAAGAAGAAAGTTTTCTGGACGAGAGAAAAGAATAAGTTTTAAATTTCTATTTTTAGTACGGTGGATATCTAAATCCAATTGAATATCTCCTATACCTAGGTAACTTATTTTTTCTTGTTTCATTTTTTTTAAAATAAAACCTAAATTACTTTTTATAAAAAAACGATCATTAATTTCATAATATATTGAAGAAAGGAAACTATTAGATCTATTTTTCTTATCCTTGAAAAATTCGAAATTAATGTTGAATGATTGATTAATTTCTGATAAAATGTTTCCTAACTGTTTTAAAATTATATTGTAAGCATAGGAATGCAAAAAGTCTTTTTTTATAGAATTATTTAAAAAAAATCTTCCTATGGTTAAAATAGATAAAAATTGAATAGTTTTTTCTTCATTAGAATTTAATTTATTTGATAATTTTTTTCTGATTTCTTCATGGATTTTCGGAAAAATAATATCCAGACTTATATTAGGCTTCTGCATTTTTCCATGAAAATTCATTCTTAATTCTGTCAATATTAGATTTTCATAGTTCGGATAATAATTGGATAAGTCCATATATTCTATTATGTTAGATACATATTTAGTATAATAGGCTATTAAATTAATATTAGAATAACTAAAATTATTAGTCCAAGTAATTAAACCTCCTGGCTTTATTCTAAATCTTTTTCCAATTTCATAATTGGAATTTTTTCTTGATTTGAAAAATGATAGAGTCCATCCGTAACGAAATATTTTCCACTTATTTGGACTTCTTTTTTGGTTTTTTTCTAAAAGAAGAAAACCCTTTCCTCTTAATTCCAGAAAATTTTCTAAATTATCGTCTAATAATATGGATACTTTTGTTTTTTCATCTATATCTGTTTTTATGTTTAAAGATAGGGAGGCCTCTTTATTTTCAATTCTTTTTATTTCCTTATTTGTATGAATATTAGGATCCATCAATTCAACAAAATCTTTTTTTTGATCTTTGGAAGATCCATTTGGATTAATATATAAATGAGAAGAACTTAAAATATTTCCTTTTTCCATGCAAATGTTTACATCATCATTTTTTTTTATTATTTGAATTTTTCCTTTAGAAAAAATCTTTCCAAAAAAAGATGTATGGGGTTTTTTCTTTGTATTTAAAACAAGTAATTTTTGGGTATCTATAGATAAATATCCATTCCATTTCAAAAAATTTTTATGTAAAAAAATTCCATTTATGCATCCTTTTGTATTGTATTTTACGTCTCTAAAAGAAAATGTGTTTAAAATGCAGGATTTATAAAAAAGATTTATATAAGCTGGACTGATCATTTCATAATCTGTGTTTATAGAATTTATTTTTATTCCAAATTTTTTAAGTTCTAATTTTCCAAAATAATGCGGATCATCTAATTTTCCAAAAATTTGTATTTTTCCTGAAATAAAACCTCTAGCTTCACTATCCATTTCTTTCCAGAAAAAAGGGAAATCACTTATGTTGAAATTTTTAATACTTACGTTCCAATTGAGTTTATATTTTTTTTGTAATTCGTTATTAATATTTCCAGATAATGAAAAAATTTCAGAAGAGTCTTTATTCTTCAATATCCCATGAATTTCAGAATTATTTTTAGAACGAATATAAAAATTTCCAATAACCTTTTTTTCAATTGAAATATTTTTAATATTGATATTTATATTATTGGGTTCAATTTTGTTTAGGCGCACTTTAAAAACAAAAATGCCATTTGCACAACCATTTACCATTAAGTATTTTTTTGGAAGTATTTTTTTTAATTGAATATTTTTCAATAATATTTGAAATTTAATATCATTTATTTTATGAAAATAAGATTTTATGATAATTTTTTCATTATCATTATCTGATGAAAATATCATATTATCAATGATATATTTTTTATTTTCTAAGTCTATTTTTATTTTCCCTATATTCCTATTCATTTGATTGATCATAAACCATTCATATCCATTGATATTCAATTTCGAAGGAAGTATAAAAAAAATCAAAGAATTCCTATTAGAATTAATTTTTTTAAAAAGAAAATTTAGTGTTTGTTTTTGAAATTCTTTTTTTTTGAATTTGAAAAAAAAATTTAAATTGATTATTAAAAAGTTTTTTTTATCAAAAATGGAAAGATCTATTTTTTTAGATAAAAAATTATTAAAGGATATTTTGTTTATATATAATTGGATTTTATTCTTTATAAAGGAATTTATTTTAAGATGAAAACGATCAATTAATATTTCCCTGAATTGGATTTTTTTTGTGAAAAAACTCATTTTTACTACATCATTTTTGTATAGTCCTGATAATTGAATGTCTGATAATATTTTTATTTTTTTTTGAAAATTCATCAATTTCCAAAAGCCTTTTTTAATTGTAAAATGAAAAAAAGCATATTGTTCTTTTATTATAGGATTATTTTTTAAATGAAGATTCTTTCTTAAAGAAGAAATCTCCTTTTTTATAGATTTCAAGAAATCTTTCCATATAAAATTTCCATGAATATAACCGGTAATTATATCGGATATATCTATGAAAAAACTTTTTTTGAATTTATTTTTAATGAATAGGATTTTCATTTTTTTTAGAAATTGATTTTCATTTTTTGTATTAATACTTAGAAAGAATTTTTGAAAATTATTGTGTATTTTTCCATGACAATTTATTTCTATTCCTGAATAAGGAAAAGAAAGGGTAATAAAAAAGTGATTCAAACTATTTTGAATATTTTTTTTCAAAGAAGAATTCTTATAGATTCCTTTGAAATTGAAAATCCATAAACCTGATGGAAGACTAATCAAGGGGATTCTTAATGGGATTAAAGAATCAATACTTTCTTTTCTTGTTGTTGAAATTCTTCCTAGATATTGAATATCTAGATTATTAGTACGACTAATACAAGCATAGATGTGAGTTTTAAAAGTTTTGTAATGGATGTTCCCATTTATTTTCATCCATTTTTTTTTGAAAATTAAATCTCCTCTGTAGGAGAGAATATGGTGAAAAGAATTCAAAAGATTTAATTTAGAATGATAAGAAGATGGAAATATTTTTTTTATTTCATGAACTGAAGTTTGAAAAACAGTTTTTAAAAATTGAATCTCTCTCCATTCTTTTTTTAGATTATAAAAAATATTAATCTCTTCTGCAAATATTTTATTAAAAGGAATGTTTTTTATACAAATTTTTGAAAAAGAAATTTTTTCATTCAATTTTCCATTTATAAATCCTTGAACGGAAAACATGAGTGGAAAACTTTTTTTCTTAGAAAAGTTTGAAAAAAATATACTGATTAAATCAGAACCTAATTTGGATCCTTCAAAGATTTCTCCTTTTATGCTCATATTCTTTTTATCCACATTTTTAGTATCGTCATAAAAAAATATTACTTTTCCTTTCAAATGGCTATTAGATGTTTTTAGAAAAAGATTGTGGATTTTTAACTTCGAAGGAAAATAAGTAAAATGACAAAAAAAATTTTCTATGCGATAATTTTTTCTTTTTATATATCCATTTAATTTTAGAGAAAAAATAGTTGCTTTTATTTTTTTTTCTCCATCTATTTTTATGTTTTTTATGAAAGTAGAAAAATTATTTTTGTAACTTTCTTTAGAGTTTAAATCCTCATATACTAAATGAGCATTTTTTATTTTAAAATTAGAACAACTAATAGTTTGGATAGAGTTTTTTTTATTTAGGATAAATTCTTTGAAAAGAGTAAAGAAACTGTTTTCTTTTTCATTTAAATACTTTTTGACAAAAATTTTAGGATTTTCAAGTATTAAATTTCCTATATTTAGACATTTAGAACTTATAAAAAAATATTGAAAGAAATTTTTTACAGAGATTTTACATTTTGATAAATGAATCAAATAAAAGTTATGATGATCCATGATGCTAACATCGTAAAGATGAAATTCTTTTTTAAAAAGATTCATAGCCACATTTTTCACACGAATTCTTTGACAAAGATTGGTATTCATTTTTTTCACAAAAAATGCCGTTATTTTTTCTTGTATCTCTTTTCGATAATGAAAAGTCGTGCTAATTACTCCTAATAAGAAAATAGCTAGACAAAGGATATAAATATTTTTTTTTCTAAAAAAGAATTTTCTTAAAAATCCATGATTCATTTCTAAAGATATTGTTATTTTTTTTATGAAAAAAAAACTTATTGTCATTGGAATAGAGTCCTCGTGTGATGATACGGCCGTCTCTCTTATAAAGAATAGATGTGTATTATCCAATGTTATAATTCGTCAAAAAATTCATAAACAATATGGAGGAGTAGTCCCAGAAATAGCTGCAAGATTGCATGAGAGATCTCTCATTATAGCTGTAAATAAAGCTATCTCCTATGCAAGGATAAATAAAAATCAAATTGATGCTGTATCTTTTACGCTAGGTCCAGGACTAATAGGTCCTTTATTAGTAGGTGCTTCTTTTGCAAAATCTCTATCAATGGGGTTGAAAATTCCTTTATTAACTGTAAATCACGTACAAGCACATATACTTTCGCATTTTATAAAAAAAGCTAATATGAATAATACTTACCCGGAATTCCCTTTTTTATGTTTGATGATCAGCGGAGGACACACTTTAATAGTAAGAGTTAATGATTTTTTTCAAATGGAAATATTAGGATCTACCTTAGATGATTCCGTAGGAGATGCTTTTGATAAAATAGCTAGAATTTTAGGACTTTCTTATCCTGGAGGTCCTTTATTAGATCATTTTTCTATAAATGGATCTTCTAAAAAATTTAGGTTTTCTAAACCATCAGTAAAAGGATTAAATTTTAGTTTTAGTGGTTTGAAAAGCCAGGTATTACAGTTTATAAACAAAAAATTACAAAAAGATTCCTTTTTTGTAAAAAAAAATTTGTCCGATTTATGTGCTTCCGCACAGAATATTATAGCAGAAATCCTTTTGGAAAAAGTGTTAAAAGCAACCTTAAAAACAGGAATTTTTAGAGTAGCTTTAGCAGGAGGAGTTTCTGCTAATAATGAAATTAGACGACATTTTATTCTTTTTGCAAAAAAGACAAAAACGGGAAATTTTCTTCCAAAAAAGGAATATGCTACAGATAATGGAGCTATGATAGCCATTACTGGACTACTTAAATACGAAAAAAACATATTCGATTCCATGAATGTCACTCCATATTCTAAATTAAAAACATTCTAGACTAAACTAAGTACATGTACAAATTAGATTTCTATCTCCGTATCCATCATCGATTCTACTAATAGAGGGCCAAAATTTTCTTTCCTTTACCCAATTCAATGGATAAGCGGCTTTTTCTCTAGAATAAGGATAAATCCATTTGTTGTCTGTTAATAAATCTAAACTATGTGGAGCATTTTTTAAGACATTTTCTTTTTCAGAAAATTTACCTCCTTCAATTTCCTTAATTTCTTTACGTATGTTTATAAGTGTTTCAATAAAACGATCTAATTCTTCTTTAGATTCACTTTCCGTAGGTTCTATCATCATACATCCTTCTACAGGAAAAGATATAGTAGGAGCATGAAACCCATAATCCATCATTCTTTTGGCTATATCTATAACTTCTATCCCAATTGATTTGAAAATTCTACAATCTATAATCAGTTCGTGTGCTACTGTATCATTTTTTCCAACGTATAATATTTTATAATCATTTTTTAATTTTTCTTTTATGTAATTAGCATTCAATATAGATATTTCCGTGCATTTTCTAAGTCCATCTGGACCTAAAAGACGAATATAAGCATAAGAAATTGTTAAAATTAGAGGAGATCCATATGGAGAAGAAGAAACGGTCAATGTTTTTTTATTTTTTTCATTTTTAAGAAAGGGATGATCCGGAAGAAAAGGTTGCAAATGTGAAGCGACACAAATAGGTCCCATTCCTGGACCGCCTCCCCCATGAGGAATGGAAAAAGTTTTATGCAGATTTAGATGACATACATCTACACCTATTTTTTCTGGTTTCATTAATCCTATTTGTGCATTCATATTGGCTCCATCCATATAAACTTGTCCTCCATTCTCGTGAATTATTTCTATAATTTCCTTAACATGAGATTCGTAAACTCCATGAGTTGATGGATATGTAATCATTAATGTGGATAAAAAATCTTTGTTTTCTTTTACTTTCTTTAACAAATCCTTTTTATCGATGGATCCATCTTTTTTAGTAGAAATTAAGATAACTTTCATTCCAGCCATCATCGCGGATGCAGGATTGGTTCCATGTGATGAAGAAGGAATTAGGGCTACATTTCTTTTATATTCTTGTAAAGAGTGGTGATAAGCTTTGATAACCATCAGTCCAGCATATTCTCCTTGAGCCCCTGAATTAGGTTGTAAAGATATTCCAGAAAATCCAGTTATTTCTTTTAGGTATTTTTCTAAATTTTTTAGAATAAACTGGTATCCTTTTGTTTGATCCTTAGGAACAAAAGGATGAATATTTCTCCACTCGTACTGGCTAAGAGAAAATAATTCTGCAGATGCATTTAATTTCATGGTACATGATCCTAGTGGAATCATAGAATGAGTCAAAGAAAGGTCTTTTCTTTCTAGTCTTTTTATATAACGCATAAGTTCATTTTCTGAATAAAACTTATGAAAAATTGAATGGGTTAAAAAATTAGATCTTCTTCTTAAAGAATTAGGAATTTTATATTTTTCTTCTTGATTTTTTTTGAAAAATAATTTATAGGTATTTCTTTCCATTTTGTGATTATTAACTTCATGAAATATAGAAAGAATATGATGGATATCCTCTTCACAGGATGTTTCGTCTAAAGTGATTGTCATATGATTAAAATCTACATATCGGAAATTAGTTCTTCTGCGTTCAGCTACTTTTTTTAGTTTTTCTAAAGAAAAAATTTCTGGTTTTTTTATTTTTATTCTGAGAGTGTCAAAATAAAAGGAGTTAATTTGCTCTATTCCATTAACCGAGTGGATCAATCCATTTTCTAACTTTTTTGTCCATTTATGAATATTTTCTGCTATTATTTTTAACCCTTTTGGACCATGATATAAAGCATACATAGAAGCCATGATAGCAGGCAATACTTGTGATGTACAAATATTGGAAGTGGCTCTTTCTCTTTTTATATGTTGTTCTCTTGTTTGCAAAGCCATACGAAATGCTTTTTTATTTTTTCTATCCAAAGATTCTCCAATAATTCTTCCTGGAAGAAAACGTTTGTACTTTTCACGAGTTGAAAAAAAGACTGCATGAGGTCCTCCATATCCCATAGGAATACCAAAAGATTGAGTTGATCCTACTACTACATCCGCATTCCATTCTCCAGGAGGTGTTAATAAGGTTAGAGATAAAAGATCTGCAGAGACTATCACAGAGATATCTTTTTCCTTTGCATATTTTACTGTTTCAGTATAGTCATAAATTTCTCCTAAAGAGGAAGGATATGGAAGGAGCAATCCGAATATATCTTTTTTTTGATATTTTTTTAATTTTCCATGAGAATCTTGAATCAATTTGATTCCTAAACCAAAACATCTAGTCTTTAGGATGGAGAATGTTTGTGGGAAAATTTGATCTGAAACGAAAAAATAAGGATCATTTTTTATCCGTTTTCTTCTTAGGCTTTCTTTATAAATCATAAACATCGCATCAGCTGTTGCTGTTCCTTCATCTAACATAGAAGCGTTACTAATTTTCATGGAAGTAAGATCTGAAATCATAGTTTGAAAATTGATTAAGGCTTCTAAACGCCCTTGAGATATTTCCGATTGATAGGGAGTATAAGGAGTATACCAATTTGGATTTTCTAAAATATTTCTTTGAATGACGGCTGGCGTAATAGTATTTTTATATCCCAATCCTATATAAGAACGAAAAACTTTATTTCTTTTGCTAATTCTAAAAATATGATTCAAATATTTATATTCCGAAATAGAATTCGGAAGAATTAAATTTTTTTTTAAACGTATTTCTTTTGGAATTGTTTTATTGATTAACTCTTTGATTGAGCTACATTTTAATATTTTCAACATTTTGTGAATTTCTTCCAAAGACGGACCTATATGTCTAAAATAGAATTTTCTCCTAATGAAATCCTCATTCATAAAAAATAGAAATTGTGTTTATATTTATAGCATTACAAAGTTAGATAAATATTTAATCGTTTAAAAAATGAAAGTTACTATTATTGGAGCGGGAAATGTTGGAGCTTCATGTGCTAGTCTTTTAGCTGAAAAAGATATCGTGAATGAAATCGTTTTATTAGATATAAGAGATAAATTTGCCGAAGGAAAGAGTTTAGATATATCTCAAATGTTTCCTATTATTGGTTCAAACACTCATATCATTGGATTTACCAAAGATTATTCAAAGTCTAAAAATTCTGAAGTAATTATTATTACTTGTGGAATCCCTAGAAAACCTGGAATGAGTCGTGATGATTTAGTAAATACCAATGCAAAAATTATTCATTCTGTAACTAAAGAATCTATTCATTTCTCTCCGAAAGCAAAATTTATCATTGTTTCTAATCCATTGGATGTCATGTCTTATGTAACCTATCTTACAGCTAAAGTGGATTCTTCTCGTGTGATTGGAATGGCTGGAATCTTAGATTCAGCTAGATATCGCTATTTTTTGTCTGAAGAATTAAATTGTTCTCCTCATGATATACAAACTTTATTATTAGGTGGACATGGAGATACGATGGTTCCTTTATACAGATATACATCTATATCAGGAATTCCTATTATAGAGTTTATATCAAAAGAAAAAAATCAAGCAATTATTGAAAAAACTAAAAAAGGTGGAGAACAAATTGTAAATCTGTTGGGAACTTCAGCATGGATGGCACCTAGCGCTTCCGTAGTACAAATGGTAGAGGCTATCATAAAGGATTCTAAACGAATTTTATCATGTTCTGTTTTTTTAAAAGGAGAGTATGATTTGAAAGATGTTTATTTAGGAGTTCCAGTTATGTTGGGGAAATCAGGAATAGAAAAAATTATAGAATTAAAACTGAACCAACAAGAAAAAAATCTTTTAAAAAAATCCGCTAATCATGTAAAAAATATGATAAAAAAATTGGAAAATTTTCATTAGAATATTCTGATAAGAAGTCTATGCAGTTTTTATCCAGATTTCAAAATCAATTTTCTTATATACATACGATATATTATTGTATATATAAAAATTATTATAGAAGTTATAATACTAATTTTAGCAAAATAATCTCCATATTTTATATAAAAAGTTTTTTTTCTATTCAGACGAATTTTTGAGGATAAAACCCCATCCCTTCCATAAGGAATGGAAGAAAGGATTTGTCCTTTTTCATCAATAATACAAGATACTCCTGTATTGGCAGACCGAGCAATATATTTTCTATTTTCAATGGCTCTAAGACGTGCATAATACAGGTGTTGCTTATGACCTTGTGAAAAACCCCACCAACCATCATTAGTAATGATGATCATAAATTCTGCATTTTTTTTGAAAAATTCAGAAACATATTCTCCAAATATAGATTCATAGCAAATAATAGGAGCTACCTTGATTCCTAAATCAGGATGTATAAACACAATAGGCTCCTTCTGTTTTCCATGTTCCATGACCGCCCCTCCAAAATTAAGCAAGATATTTCCTAATATGGGAAAAAGAATTCTTTTGTAAGGAAAAGTTTCTACAGCCGGAACCAATTTAGATTTGTGATGAATCTCAATATTGTCATCAGATGTTCCTATTTGTATTACAGAATTGAAGATATCCAACCATTGGATCTTTTTTTCCTTTTCCATAAAGATTGGAGTGGATGTTTTGCTACTATTTTCATAGTATAAAGCATATAATTCTATACCTGTAATAAATACAGTTTTTTGATATTTTTTTTTTAGATGATTTCTAAATATAGAAATTAAGCTATCTTTAGCTAGATGATCCATAGAAATTTTACGACCATATCCAGGCAATACCGTTTCAGGGGCTATAATAAAATTTTTATTCCCAGAAAGAATTTTTTTATCTATCAATTTTTTCAATTTTCTGATCAATTTTTTCGTTGAAATTTTATATTTTTGGTGATATGGATCAATATTTGGTTGTAAAATAAAAACATCTGCAGTCTGATCTTTCCCCTTCCATTCCTCACATTTAAAATATAAATAATTTGAAATAAAAATAAGGAAAAATATTTTTCCTACATTAATAAAAATATTTTTATATAAAGTGAGTTTATTATCATCTTTTTGATATTCAGTAATCGATTTAATGAGTCCTATATTGACACTCCATATCCATAGAGTTCCTCCTAAAATTCCAGTATATTCATACCATTGAATCCATTCTGGATAATTAGAAAAACCATTTCCTAGATTCAACCAAGGCCAAGAAAACTCCCATTCTAAGTGCATTTTTTCAAAAGATATCCATATGCAAACTAAGAAGAGATATCCTATATTTTGATCTTCAACATTTTTTTTTACATACGAATAAATTGCAAATACAATAGACATAAAAAAAGCATTAAGCATAACAGGAATCAAATAGGCCTCTATTATAGCAAAATCTCCATTAGGTTTTTTTGCATAAGATAACCACCATGTAGAAAGAGCGTTCCATGTAAAAAAAGTAAGAAAGGACCATAAAAAAATTTTTTTGAAAGAATAATGACTAAAGGATTCTTCTATATATAATAGAGGAACAAAAGCGATGAATAAACACAAAGGATTCCCATATGTAGGCCATCCTAATCCTAATAAAAATCCTGAAAGAATACTACAGAAAAAAAATTGTATTTTTTGTTGTTTGTGAAAAAACAGAACTCACAATACAATTCAAAAATTGATCAGATGAAAAGTGGAGCTGACGGGATTCGAACCCGCGTCCAAACAAGTACGAAAAAGGGGTTCTACATATTTATCCAAAGTCTATTTTTTTTAGATTAGAATCGTTCTTTGGATTCCTCATCTAATCCTAGATTCAAAATTTAATTGGAAAACTTAAGAATCATCCGCTTTCTTATCCTTATATTTTGAGTATCTCTATATCAGAAACTATAAGGAGGATTTCTGAGAGATATTTTGCTTCTGTTTCTTACAGATTAAGCTCTAATGATTTCATTAAGCAGCAAAAGCGTATTGTTTTTCGCCATTTATATTTGTAACGCGGTATTTACGTGTAACGCCTTACGTAACACGATATGCATTCCTTTATCAGTAATCTTGCTGTCTATTCCAAAATCAGCCCCTAATAATTAATGCTACTAAGATAAACAAATTTTATTAAAAATTATTTCATGATTAAATGCTATTTATAATAAACTCGTTTGATTTGAAACGTCTAATCGAATAAAAATAAATAATAAAACGGTGAAAGACCAAAGAGAAGATCCACCGTAACTGAAAAAAGGTAAAACAATCCCTATTGTTGGAAATAACCCCATGACCATCCCTAAATTGATAAGGATGTGTATGAAAAGAATATTTCCTACTGAATATCCAAAAATTCTTCCAAAAGGATCTTTTTGTCTTTCAGATAAAAAGTATATACGACTAATAAATAATAAATAAACTATAATTAAGGTTACACTTCCTATAAACCCCCATTCTTCTCCTACCGTGCAAAAAATATAATCTGTATGTTGTTCAGGCAAAAATTTTCCTTTTGTAATGGTTCCTTTTTGATATCCTTTTCCAAAAAATTTTCCAGAACCAATTGCTGTTTTGGAATAAAGTAGATTATATCCTACGTTTTCTCTGTATTTTCTATCAAATTCATTTTGAAATAGGATATTAATTCTATCCTTGTGATGTTTTTTTAAAAATTTTTGATAAAAAAGTGGAGAAATAAAAACAAAAATAGAAAAACTGATAATAAACAAAAGGTAAAAAAATAAATCATTTATGGATCTTTTTTTTTTATTAAGAAGAACTGATAATAAAATTAAAAATAATAAAGAGGTTAGAATCCAAGGTGATATTTTTAGTGAAAGAATGAACAAAAAAATTAAAATCAATGCATAAAGTATGAAAAAAATAGACAATCCCTCTCTATACAAAGTAAGAATAAAAGAGGAAAAAACTATAGATGAACCTGGGTCTGGTTGAAGAAGAATTAAAACAGCAGGTAATATTATTATAAATATATATAATAATATTTTTTTATTTTTTTGAAAATTTTCTTGACTCATAAGATGAGCTATCATCAAAGATGTCGATATCTTGGATAATTCAGAAGGTTGAAAACTAATGGAGCCAAAAACATACCATGATTTTGATCCATTCACATTTTTTCCTAAAAAGAAGACTCCAATTAAAAGAATTAACGTAAATAAGAAAAAATAAGGAGAAAAATATTTATAATGTATAGGTTTAAATAAAAAAACTACAAATATGAAAATAAGACTTAATAGAATCCATATTAACTGTTTTTCTGCTTTTTCAGAAGAAACAGAATAAAGGTTCATACATCCAAAAAATGTCATGAAAACATAAAGAATAACGATATACCAGTCTATATTTCTTAGTAATGTTTTATTTCTTTTTATCAATATAATTTTTTGCATTATTAGTAGTGGAATAGATCCCTTTCATTTTTGCTATAGAATCGTATACCTTTTGTAGTCCTGAAGTCATTATTCTTTTCTCAAGACTTTTCCTTTGTACTTTATTTCTAATATATTTCTCTGCAAGAAGACTAGCTATAGGTCCTGCCCAACGAGATCCAAATCCTCCATTTTCTATAATCACTGAAATAGCTATTTTAGGGTCTTCTACAGGAGCAAATAAAATGAAAATAGAATGATCAGGTAGAGGTACCCTCCTTTGATTAACTTTAAGAAAATTTTGTGAAGTTCCAGTTTTTCCAGCCATTCTAATATCCGAAGATCTAAAACTTTTTCCGGTTCCAATTATAAAAACTTTTTCCATTCCACTAATAATTAAATTGAAATACTTACTTTTTACTTTAGTATGTTTGGCTATAGTATAATTAGGATTGGAAATAGGTTGATGATTAATAGACTTTACAATATGTGGAGTATAAAAAAAACCTTTGTTTGCTATAGCACAAACCATATTAGCTAATTGAATAGGAGTAACATTTATTTCTCCTTGTCCAA
Source organism: Blattabacterium sp. (Blatta orientalis) str. Tarazona (assembly GCF_000334405.1). Taxonomy (NCBI): domain Bacteria; kingdom Pseudomonadati; phylum Bacteroidota; class Flavobacteriia; order Flavobacteriales; family Blattabacteriaceae; genus Blattabacterium; species Blattabacterium sp. (Blatta orientalis). The sequence goes on from NC_020195.1 coordinate 630,643, forward strand.
TACTATTTGAAATAATTGTAAGAGCATTCCATTTGGTATATCCATATTTTTTATTGTAATAATCGCCAGATGGAATCACTCCTTTTTCTCCCGTAGCTAAATCATTATATAAATAATTTCCAAATCCAAAACTTTTAATAATCTCATTCCATTCATTTACCCCTTTTGTTAAATTTTTTGGATATTTTTCAATTAGACGTTTATAAACTTGTGCGAAATAATTATTACAAGATACAGCTACAGCCGTTTCTACTCCTATAGGTAATCCATGAATTCCAGAATGACAATGAATTCTTTTTTTCCCGTATCTAAATCCATTATAGCATACAAAAGTAGTGTTTTTATCTACTACTCCCATTTGAAGACCAGCTAATTCCGTCAATAATTTAAACGGAGAAGCTGGAGGATAACGAGCTTGTGTCGGTCTATCTAATAATGGAAAATCTATTGTATTTTTAATTAATTTTATAAATTCTTCAGAACGATGAATTCCTACAAACAAATTAGGATTATTAATAGGACTAGAAACTAAGGATAAAATTTCTCCATTTTTAGGATTAATAGCGACTATTCCTCCTTTTTTTTGATACATAAGTTTTTCTGCATAATCTTGCAATTTCCAATCAATCGTTAAATAAATATCATTTCCACTAATGGCTTTTACATTATTTTTTTTGTTGTTATAACTCCCTATAATGCATCCATTCCTATCTCTAATCCAATATTTAACTCCTTTTTTTCCTCTTAAAATCTTTTCATAAGATTTTTCTACTCCAGCCCAACCTATAAAATCTCCCATTTGATAATAATTGGATTCCTTCTTGATATCTTTTTGGGTCACTTCTCCTATATATCCTAAAATATTTGCGGAGCTTTCTACTTTGTAATCTCTAAGAGAACGTTTTGTCCAATCAAACCCCTTATACTTGTAAAGTTTTTCTTGTATAGTAGCAAATTTCTCTTTTGAAATAAAAGGAAGAAAAACAGATGGTAAATACTTTGAATAAGCTTTTGCTTTTTCTAAATTTTTGTAAAAAGTATCTTTTTCTATTCCTAGAAGATTACAAAATTCTATGATATTAAAATGTTCATCTATAAGCATAGGAATCACTATCAATTCATAAATAGACTTATTGAACACTAATAAATTGTTATTTCTATCAAAAATGGATCCTCTTTCAGGAATAATAATTTCTTGTTTTATAGAAGTATTAAATGCATTTAAAATATACTTTTCAGTATATATCTGTATATAAAATAACCTGATTATAAAAATTAAACCTATAGAACTTAGGAGAATATAAAATATGTATAATTTTTTCAATGTTTAATCTTTCTAAAGAAAAAATATATAATACATAAAATAGTTGTAAAAATGCTGCTAAATATAGTTCTCCATAAGATAATTTTATTAAAATGAACAAATTTAAATATTTCTAATATAAACAAAGAAAAATGATGCATTAGAACTAATGAGAATATGTAAAGAATTTTTCTAATAAATGGCAATTCATAAATAGAAAAATCACTTTTATTAATATAATTTTTTCCGTCAAAAAATTGTAAAAATCTTAATCTAAAAAAAGCAGAAAGAGTCGTAGAAAAAGCATGATTTCCTCCTGTATTCATACAATGATCTATAATCCATCCTATTATAAAAGATAAAAATAAAAATAGAAATCTATTTCCATGATAGGAATAAATAAATATAAAAAGTATATATATATAAGTGGACCATCCAAAAAATATAGGATTTAATATAGATATTTGAATTAAGCAAAGAATAAAAATGTAAAAAACGTGTACAAGGAAACTTTTGATAGAATTCATTATTTATGTTCAACTTTATAAAGTTGAATATTATTCCATTCTTTCTTAAATAAATTTTTTACCACATAAGCATTTTCTATGGTTGAAAAATTGGAAAAAAGTTTAACTTTTATAACATAATTGGCATGTTCTTCATCAAATCTATAAGAATAAACTTTTCCTATAGGGATTCCCTCAGGAAAAGTAGCTGATTTTCCATCTGTTTCCACAATATCTCCCTTAGAAAAAATGGAATGTCTAGGAATATCATATAAAACAACATGTTCATGGTCCAATCCATCCCAACTAACAGTTCCAAAATATTTGTTTTTTCTTAACCTGGCATTTACTTTAATTTTTGGATTTAAAAGAGAAATAGCAATACTAAAATGTGGAGAAGTTTTTATAATAATTCCTGCAATTCCATCAGATAAAATTATTCCCATATCTATTTTTATTCCATCTAAACTTCCTTTATTAATAGTTATATAATTTTCCTGTTCATGAATACTATTATTGATAATTTTTACAGGAGTATAAATATACTGTTGTAAATATTCTACATTTTCTTCTTTAAAATCTTTAGTTATTTTTTTTATTTTTGAAGAAATAGATGCATGATGCAATTTTATATTTTCTTTTATAAGTTTTTGATTCTCAATTTCTAATAAAAAATAACCACGTAATCGATAAATAGTTTCATAAATTTTTCCAAGAAGAAAGCTAGAAGATTCTGTGTAGATTGGAAAATTATTTTTTGAAAAAGAAAGAAAAAGAGCTGAGGATTCTAAAAAAATGAAAAAAATAAAAAAACGCCATTTTAAAAAAAAATTCAAAAGTTCACGCATAATATAACCCCCCTATTCTATTTCATTAAAAATGTAAATTTATCAATATTTTTTAAAGCAACGCCTGTCCCTTTCACTACAGCTCTCAAGGGATCCTCTACTAAAGAAACAGAAAGACCCGTTTTTTTAGAAATTCTTTTATCTAAACCTCTTAAAAGAGAACCGCCACCTGCCATATATATACCTGTTTTGTAAATATCTGCAGCAAGTTCTGGAGGGGTTCTAGAAAGTGTTTCCATAACTGCATCTTCAATGCGTAAAATAGATTTATCCAATGCAGGAATAGTTTCTTTATAAGAAATATTCATTTCTTTAGGTTTTCCTGTAGGAAGATCTCTTCCTTGTATATGAATATCTTCCGGAGGGTTTTCAATAGCTTCTAGAGCTGAACCTATATCTATTTTTATTTTTTCTGCAGTTCTTTCTCCTATGTATAAATTATATTTAGTACGAAGAAAATAAGCTATATCATTAGTAAAAACATCTCCAGCTATTTTAATAGATTTTTGACAAACAATTCCACCTAAAGCTATCACTCCACATTCTGTAGTTCCTCCACCAATATCAATAATCATATTTCCTTCAGCTTTAGTTACCGAAATTCCAGAACCAATAGCTGCTGCCATAGGTTCTTCAATTAAATATACTTCTTTTGCATTAAGATGTTGTGCTGAATCTTTTACGGCTCTTTTTTCTACTTCCGTAATTCCGGATGGAATGCAAATAACCATAGTTAGGGATGGGGTAAACAATTTTTTATTTATACCTGGAACTTTTTGGATGAACTCTCTTATCATTAACTCTGCAACTTGGTAATCTGCAATAACCCCATCTTTTAATGGCTTATAAATCTTAATATTATCATGCGTTTTTCCTTGCATTTGTTTGGCTTCTTCTCCGACGGCTAACACTTTTTTAGTTCTTACATCTATGGCAATTATAGAAGGTAAATCTACAATCACCTTATTGTTATGCATGATAAGAGTATTCGCAGTACCTAAATCTATGGCTATTTCTTGAGTAAATAGATTCTTCATAAAGTCAACTAAACCCATTGATATTTTTTTATGAAAATATTCGCTTAATTTAAATAAAAAAATAACTTCATTAAAAATGCAGTTTTTCAGTATATTACTAAAAAAAATTTTCT